>NZ_JCABZP010000003.1:0-636738 GCF_059499945.1 Agrobacterium sp.
TAAGCCCGAGAAAATTCTACTTTTGAAGCCCGTTATTCGGCGGGGGGATTACCGCTGCTGCTGGGCGGCCTGCATTTCCTGAAGACGGCGCTGGAAGTAAGCTTCAGGATCATCGCCTACTTCGGCCATGGCCTTCTGCTTCTTGTGCCACTTCATCAGGGCGTCATACGGGTGCTGAGATTGAAGCATCTCGGCAATGACGCGCTGACCTTCAGGTGTCGCCGCAACCTGTTCGATTGCCTGCTTGGCTTCATTGACAGCATCTGCGCCATAAGCAGTGGTGGCCATGTTCTCGGAAACGAATTCCCGCATGTCCATCATTTGCTGTTGTACCGGCGTCAGTTGGTGACGAATGTAGCCGTCAGGGTCTTCGAAAATTTCAGGTGGTGCGACTGGCTGGGCTTGCTGCGTGGCCTGCTGCGGATTGGAAAGACTTGCGATCCTGTCTTCCAGTTCCTTCAGCTTCTTTTCATAGCGCTCTTCGGTCTCCTTGCGCTTGCCGCGCTCGGCGTCGAGTGCCTGAATGGGAACGTGCCCCGGCTGCTGGGCGGCGGCGTTATCAGCCTGACCCTGTGCCGTTGCCTGTTCCTTGCCAGCGAAACGGCCTTGACCATCTCGCTGCTGCCCCTGTTCCGTCGTCTGTCCCGAGGGAGCGGCGGCGGCTGTGGCAGCATTTGCAGCGTTGTTGTCTGTCTGGGAATCCGAAGACGCAGAAGCGCCCCGGCCCGACATGATGTCGTCCAGCGATTGCTCAGTCACAGTTTGTTCCTCGTTCGTGAAGATTACGATTGCCCGTAAAACCCGGCACCGGTTCGTTGCCCGTTCAGGTCGGCACCACCATGCAGATTAACGGCCTGCGACCGGCTGCCCGTTTGCCCCGGCACCGGGTATGAATGACCATGGAACCGGGCCAAGCCCTGCCAGGGTCGTTTCAAGGCGGGTCTGATCAGTCTCCGCCATGATCTTCTGCGTGCTGGCCTCCGTATTTCGGATTTCGGCACCCGCTTTTGCGAAATCGATCTCGGATACTCCAGAGCCGCCGTCAGAGGGCGTCATCGTCTGTCGAGCATCTGCCATCGCTTTTTCCGCTTGTGCGTTTCTCAGCTTGGCTGTGGCCTGCTGTGTGGCCACTTCAGCCTCCGCTCCGGCTATCGCCATCGGATTCGGCGGCTGTTGCTCAGCATCGCCAATCGCCTTGAGCAATTCGCCCTTGGATCGAAGGTTCGGCGCCGCGGCAATAACCGCCTTGAACGGAATTTCGCCCTTGGTGTCCATCCGCTTCAGGTCAACGATCAGGCTAAACTGCTCGTCCATCAGCGCACCGACGGCCGGCGCATCGTCAAGGATGATATCGATGTCCACTTCAGCCAGCTTGCCTTGCATCATCGAAACGTTTGCGCCTTCTGGTACCGCACCAGGCGGCATTGACAGCGGGTTGGTATTCAGGCCAACCCACCGAAGATTGCGCATGTCGTCGGTGACCCGAATCCAGCGCTCACCAGTCCAGAACTGACGAATGCGGTTCCACATCTTGCGGTATGCATCCATGTCCATCTGACGCAGTGCATCGGTGAGCAAGCCCATCTGCGTTTGACCGCCTTGCTGCTGGGCGATGATGGCACGGCCCGACTGTTGGCCTGCCTGCTTCCCTTGCATTGCCGCGTTCGGCCCCATGACCTCAAAGACCGCCATCGCCTGCTCAAGCAACTGCATGTGTCCTTGCGACTGGTCATTGGTCGGGATGATACCGAAGTCTTCACCAAACTTGGCAGGACCAGTCAGCGTGATGTGGCCGTCACCCTTCTGAAGCTGCCTTTTGTTTTCCTTCACATTCGAATTGTAGGCGTCGTTGCCGAACGTCTGACGCGACGTATCAAGGTGCAGCTTCTTCGACCGGCGCTTGTTGATCTCGTCCTGAGGATCGACCAGATCGCGGATTGGCCCGTAACGGCCATTGTCGCGATCGGTATACGACGAGCGCCAGGCATAGGGATGTTCTCGCTCACCATCCTCGTCCAGCCACGGCGACGGCCCATCGCGAAGAATGCCGCCCTTGGTGAACTCGGCATAGCTCCACTGGCCATCCTGGCCGATGAAATACATCTGAATGACGCGGATACGCTTGCGGCGCGCGCTGTGCACCCATGAGAACTTCGGCTTGTCGTCGTATGTCTCGCCCGTCGTCGCAATCGACACAGTTTCATCGAAAACAGCGGCCGCGCCGTCACCGTACCGCCTTACAGCCTCTTCCCGATCCATCCAGATGATGAGCCCAAGATAGCTGGCGTCCGAAAAGTCGTCTTCCGAGCTATGCGGATCCCAGAACATGCGATCCCACGCACAGCGCGTAAGCTTCACATCATAATCAGGCTGCGACATCGCCGTTGACGACAGCAGCGACGAGCGCTTCATGCGCACCGTGATCTCGACACCACCCCAGCCGGCCTTGAGCATATCTCCCCATACCAGCGACTTGATGTCCGAGTATCCCTGATCGTCGCAGACATAGCGCAGCGAGTCCGTAACGGCCTGCGAATCTTGCTCGTGCATCGGCGTGCGCGGCAATGCCCGCGGCTGTGTGCGCTGCTGCCGCTCCAGCCCCTGCAGGTAATCGATCTTGTTGCGGATCAGGTTGAAAGACACTACCGGCTGGCCACGCTTGCGAAGGATTTCGGCTTCGCGCTCGGTCCACTGCCGATTGTTGTAATAGTCGATGTACTTTTCCGCGCCCTTCCTCGACTTGTCAGACCCGTCTTCGGCGTCCGTGAACATGTCGATGAGCCATCCATGAAACTGAATGTCTTCCATCAGGCTACTTTCCAATCTGGGGAATCGTCATCGTCTTCCGGCTCTTCGAACCAGTCGCGCTGCGCATTGTCGTCTTTCTTTGTGTCCTTGATGACCACATATGGCCGTGACATGCAGGCATAGCGTGCCTCGTCAGCGATATGGTCTTCACTGGTCGTGTCCAGATCTTCGGCCCTGTTCGGGTCGTGCTGGAGCAACGGCACGGTTCGAATGAAGTCCTTGCACGTCGAAAACACGTAGAGGCCCGGTCTGTCGCCATCGCCCTTCATTCGCCCGCGCATCTGGTCCCAGCCGCCCATCGCTCCATGTGCTGGCACGCGCTTATTGTCAGCCGGTCTGAAAACCACCTTGAAATCTGTCGCGCGGGAAAGGCGCTCATAGATAGATGGTCCGCCATCTTCTCCGAACACGGCAGGATCGAGAACCCCGTAAGCAATAGGCTCTGTTGGCGGCTTGATCATCTTCTGAGCGTCGTTGAACTCGGCGCCCTCTCGGGTCGCAATGCCGATACCCACCTCCTCGGCGGTTAGCTTCAGGCCAACGTTCGCTTCGCCTTCCTTGCATCCGTACCATTCCCGGTAGCGAATGATTGATCCACGAGGAAGAACCCCGTTTTCAGTCCGGTAATCATCGCTCACTATCGCCCACCAGCCGACCGAGAACGGATGCGCCGAGCCCCAGTCCATCGAACGGAACCGCGTCCAGTCCTGCGGGATAGCGAACGGCCGGATGACATGCTTAGAGCTATTCCAGCAGTCGAAGAACGCGCCTTCGACAGCGTTCCAATCACCTGACAGCCAAGCTTTCACAAGCTGCTCTGAGCCAACCAGATACAAGTTGTTGATATACTCCGGGTCGTTCTCCAGCAGCAGCTTGTTATCCTGCACCCGCGACGGGATGTAGACGTAACGGTGTGTTTTTCCATTCGGCAGCAGCCGGGACAGCGGAACCATGCCCTGCGGTGCCTGATCGATGTAACGCTGTTTAATCCAGTGCTGCCCAGCGCCGCCGGGGTTGCCCGTGAGGATAAGCTGCGTTGGCACGCCTCGTGCCGATCGAAGCACGCCAAACAGGCGATCAATCGGCTTGCTGTCCGGATAAAGACCAGCCTCTTCTATGCACGCGTCCGAGACGTTCTGACCCTGATATTTGTCGGCGTCCTGTACTCGCTCCAGCGGCCGAAAACGAAGGCGGCCACCACCCGGAAATGTCCATGTCTTCTTCTGATCGTTCCAGCCGGCGCCAATCTTGCCATATATCTCTTTGCTGCGGTCAATCGCGTCATCGAGCATCGGCAGTTCACGCCGGCAGAACAGCGCATTAAAGGCTGACCCGTAAATCGCGGCCTTGATGGCATACTTGCCGAGAACGCCGTCAGTCTTGCCGCCACCGCGCGCGCCGCCGAAGAATATCTCACGGTACGGGCAATCAACCAGCGCGCTCTGTGGGCCTTCCTGCGGCGACCACGCAACGCGTCTAAGCTGGATTTGCCCCATGTTGCTTCTGCCACTCTTCTTCGGTCATTGGCTTGGCATTGACGACGAAATCGACCGTCGCGGTTAGACCAACGTCAAGCTTGTCGCCATAAATCTTCGGCCTGAGTTTCCCGGCCATCCACTTGCGGGCATCGATCCGCAATTGCGACCTGCGCAGCGCCTCGCCGTTCTCCTGCCAGCCAATGCTTTCACCATCGGCGTTCCGCTTCTCCATCCAGTCGTTCCGCCCGTCGTCGGCAATATCAATGATATCGTCAAAGAGGGCGTCAGCTTGAACCTCGCGCGCGTGCGCGTATTGCTGCGAGAATGCTTCATTGTCACGCAGCCACTTAAAGACCGTGGACATGGAAGGCATTGCTTCGTCGTCGCAGATAGAGCGAACGCTTTCCCCAAGCGCTATACGCTCACAGATGGCGTCTCCTATCTCTTCGGTAAATTTTGTGGTTCCTGCCATAAAGTTTCGAAGCCTTCGTGAGTGAATTCCGGTTTGTCTTGCTTTGCGCCCCATATGCCGGGAGGTGAGCCCGTCGAGCGGACAGCGCATGGTTTTCTGCAAATCGGGGCCACCTGCGGATTGATGTGTGCGCCCTTTGCGAATCTTTGCCGTCGTGGTTTTATTCTATCTCCTCTACAACTCTAGGAGAGAGCCATGGGCATTGAGCGCCCCACCGCAGAGCAGTTAGATAGTGTGCTAGACCTCATCCACGACATTGCGGCCGAAGCTGCGGGTGAAGATGGCATCCCACCAAAAGTAGATGAAGCGCTCGACAGAATTATCTCCCTGTCTCGCTACAAATTCGATGTCACCAACGAGAAGGCAAAACGATGAAACTGTCTGATGGCGAAAAGCTTATTCTACTGGCATTGGCGGATCAAAAGGACGGCAAGCAGGAGATTGACCTCGACTTTATCCGATCCGCTATATTCAACGGTCACTCATGGGCTCTTTCGTGGGAGTATCCTGGAATAGCCACTGAAGAGACTGACGAGGCTATTGTAAAAGAAACAGCCGATATCCTCTCAATGTGGTCATACATCGAGCACAGCGTAAAGAAGCTGCCCGCAGCCGATCAAACCAAGTTGGCAGCGAATGTGTATCCATATGATCTCACGTTCTCAGGATTCGATGCTAACCACGACAAACATCATAGTGTGGCATCATTCCTGATAAACAACATGGATCGCTTTTCAGAATTCAAGGGCCGGTCTTTGAACTCTCACTCCCAGACTAGCCTTCCTTCTTATCGGAAAATGCTCCCAGCATATGACGCAGAGATGCACAAGGTTGGGTTCGGAGGGCGGTCCCTGTCAGCTGAGAGTATCGAGAAGATAGTTAAAGGATGACAAGGTATGGCGTGCGATTGGCGCCCTGTCCCGCTCTTGCTCGGTGGTGGCCGTGGGGTGGGGAAAGCGGCGATGCGATAACCCAGAACCTTGGAGTATTCCGCGATGCTCGGAGACTGTTGCCGAATCCGTCACCTCGTGATTGTTTCCAGTCGTAGTTTTTTGAGGGCGCGATGCAGTTAACTCCAGCGGAACAGCTTCTGTATTCAACGATTAAACTTACAAGCTCCGCGAATGGGGCGGCCACGTCCACGGGCACCGGTTTTTTTATGAGATTTCATCTCGATGAAGATTACGAAACAGTTGCAATATTAACAAACAAACATGTTTTAGAGGACGCAACCGCGGTTACCGCAGTCTGCCACATTGCCGAAGATGATGCTCCCTCAGGTAAATTTGTCTCGTGTACCATTCCAGTCGATGAGCATTACGTGATTTATCACCCTTCTCCCGACATAGATTTGTGCGCAGTATTGTTCACATCCATGGTGCTTGAGGCCCGTGAGGCCGGCACGCCTCTTTTTTTTGCGCCGCTTGAATTAGACCTCATCCCGCGGGGAGACCAATGGCAATATTTTGACGCGATCGAGACCGTGACGATGATTGGCTGCCCAAGGGGAATATCGGATGAGGCTAACAACCTCCCAATAGTGCGTCGAGGCATCACAGCATCCGCGTTGTCTAAGTGCTACAACGGCAAGCCGGAGTTTATGGTTGATATGGCATGTTTCCCCGGATCTTCCGGGTCTCCAGTATTCATTTTCGATAGGGACGGATATCTCGACCGTGAAAAAAACGTCTATTCGATGGGAAAAGAAAGGCTTCTGCTTGTAGGGGTTCTATACTCAGGTCCTCTCGTATCGAACGACGGGGAATTGATCCTCGGACAGGTGCCACGAGTAGCAGTTCAAACAATGATGCACTTGGGTAACGCGCTGCGATCCAGCGCCATCTTCGGCATCCGAGACGTCATGAATCAGCGCGTGGCTGCGTTGCTCCATAAAGAGCGATGAAGAATCCAGTTTGGCTGGCCATAACCAGCTAAAGAGAGCATCCGGCCCTCGTTAGGCAAAACATAGAAACAAAGGTAGCCGTAGTTATGAGCCGCGGCTGAACGGATGCCATCTCTACTTTTCAAGCATAAAGAGAATTTTGGATGCATTTTTCCTTAGGCGCGGAATCGGACCTTCCCGCACTGGGCCGTCGAATTGATCATCTTCCGAAGAAGGTCCGACTGCAACACCCAAATCACGCTGCTGAAGTTAATGGATTTGCTGGATTTTTGCAAGATTCCGCCTCGACCTTATCCAGATTTTCCAGTTCTTCCAAAATTGAGGCGCAACGCTCTTTCGCCTTTGGCGTCAAACTGTTCATCGCAGCGGCGGCCATCATCCTGATAGGAACCTTCTTGCGGCGGCCTTTCGGGAAGATCGATCCAAGCTGCCGGCCGAGAATTGCCCTGCGTTCTTTCCGGACATCGGCTTCCCCGTTCCTTCTCATTGTTACATGGAGTTCTTTCGCCTCCAGATCGGCGAGATACAATTCCAGCATCTTTGCATCAGAAAACGAGGCAAGACCATAACGTCCGCCCCCACGCAGAAAATAACTGATCGACTTCATCTCGCGAGCCAGAGCAAAACGCTCCTCTTCGATCTTTACAAAAGCGTATCCCAAAAATAGGGGGAAACGTTTCTCGATGAGCTTGTTTGTTCGCTGATGGCGAACCACCGTCCAAAACGACGGCATGAACACCGAAATACCCGATTCCCGGCACTCGCGTTCGAGAAGGGTCTCTCCGATCCGCTCCCCCGGAGCAGTCCTCAAACCTTTTGCCATGCGTTGAGCGCCGGGCGCAACGCGAACCGCATACCAAGTTTCTAAATTGTTTTGCGGCCTGGACTGCGGAGCGCTTGTACTCAATTGATCACCTCCAGCAAGCCTAAAGCGTCAATCTCGTCCCTTGTCGGTAGATGCGCAATAAGGTCTTTTGGGAAGATGACCGACCAGTTGTATCGACCAGCATAACTCTCAGCAAATGTTTCGATCCGTTCCCCGTCTATCTTGAAGGTCAGGCTAGAGAATGGAGAAGCACCGGTCGCACGCCACTGTTCCAATGCCCTTAAATTCCGAGCGGCGAAGAAATCCGCAGAGTTCGCTATCAGATCCCGAAGGGCCGGAAGTTCCCTTAACCTTCTGATCGCCGAGCTACCCCTCTTAACGATTTCTCTAGATGCCTCCCCCTCGCCGTCTGAAATACTCCAACTTGGCAGTGCACGGCGGACGTCGGTCCGGACGCGCAGCAGTTTCGCGGCCGCCGTCTCAGGCTCGAAATCGCTTGAAAAAAACTCCATGCCCAACACCTTGTGAGACTGAGCGCGAACATCTCTGGACGTTGAAATGAGCATCCCTTTAGCAACTAGGTCATTATACAGAAACGACGCGAAGCCCGGCGCTTGAATGTCGATGATATTCCTCAACTCGGTAAGCTTACGCGCCTTCCCGTATATCCGGTTGACGATAGCATCGATCTCTGTCGCTCTTGACTGCAGCTTGGGCCAAAGTGCGATTATCTCGGCACACTTTGCCTCGATCCTAAAAATCCTCTCCGCTTCGACATAGTTGTCGCCGAGGTAGTGCTTCGCGCATCTATGACCGATAAATCGCGTAGCTCTGTCGTCAGGGAAATACGCCATTCGGCCCGTCCCAAATTTGGGAGCAGTAGGTGAACACAAGGGACACGGAACCCTTGCTCCTCCGGGCCGCATGGCAGTCGGAACCCGTATCTCATCTGATAGAAGGATAACGTTAGCGGATCGATTGGGTTTGCTCGTGGACACACCCTCAAAATCCTCGGGTACGCCGGTCTCGGAAATAAACTGCCGCCACCTATCAATGTATTCCGTAGTCGGTCTCTCATCGAATATTGGGAAGGAATGCAACGCCGAATCATTCATGAATAATGCTCCGATCTTACTCGCGAACGATTATACATCATATTCGAAAATACTTCTGCGTTCGCGTACCGTTCTCCCCAAAATACTGTTGTCCAGCGACCGGTCTATTGCCTCCTGTCTCCCTTGTTCCGCCAGCTGATCAGCGCGCGCGTTTCCTGCAACGCCGCAATGGCCCTTCACCCACCGGATTGAAATGTTGCCGGCTGCGGTGGAAAGCGCCTCGTCAATCGCCTTCCAGAGTTCCACGTTCATCACGACGCGGTTTTTCGGCTCGGCGTTCTCACCAGCCCGAAACCAGCCTTTGGCCTTCCATCCTGGCATCCATTCGTTGCAGCCTTTGACGCAATACTGGCTATCGCTCCAGATTGTCACCGCAGGATTGCCGGCCAGCGCCTTGGCTTTCTCGATTGCGTTCAGAAGCCCGACAAGTTCCATCTGGTTGTTAGTGGTTTCGGGATCGCCGCCACGGCCAGTGGCAATCTCTGCCCCGTCCTCGTAGATCACAACGCCCCACCCGCCTGCGCCAGGGTTTGGAATTGCCGCGCCGTCGCCAAAAATATGAATGCCAGCCGCAAAACGCGACGGGCTGAAATCCTTCCGGTGCTTGCCTGTTCCAGGTTTTACCATCACGCTACGCTCCGCTCTCTCTTGAACGTTGGCGTGATCAACTGTCCCTCAATCTGCGGAGGCATGCGCCCGTCAAGCATATCCCGAACAAGGGCTTCAACCTTCCGCTCAAAGCGCCAACGGCTATCAATCACGGTGGATGGCCGATTTTCGGCCCACACAAACAAGTCGAGTTGCGTCATGCTGCGACCTCCTGCCGAGGACCAAGGATGTTATTCGCCATGCGTGGGGTTAGGACGCCGCCGCTCAACATGCTTTTCAGCCGCTTCCGCAGTATCAACGGTACGTCCCGGCCATCGCAGATTGCGTCCATCATCGATTCCGCCTCTGCATCATCCGCAGGGATCGGCAGCGGGGTGTTTTCTTCGTCGCTTTTCAGCCCATAAGAGGACGGTTTGAACGAAGAAGAGGGCCTATAAAGGTTATCTCTCTCTTCATAGCTATAAGACTCTGCGTAATTATCTACGTAATTACCCTCAATTTCTGAGGGGCTGTCCCCGCAATTTCTGAGGGTCTCAGAGCCTTTCAGTACCTCACTTTTTGAGGGGGACATGTGGCCCTCATTTTCTGAGGGGGACACATTGAGGTTGCGACGTTTGAGCCTGAACTTCTCTTTCTTCTCTGCGTCGAGACGACGGAGAGTTTCGCGCATAATCGTCTTATGATCGAGAACGATATTTTCACGGGCGTTGACGATTCTGTAGCGCGTGGCGCCGTCGCTTGTTTTTCCCGCCTCAACGAAGTAGCCAAGCTCTTCAATCTTGCGGCGTTTCTGGATGATCGTATTTTCCGCAAGGCCGGTGTCTACCTGAAGGTCAATAAGCGAGCGATATGGGGTATCGCTCGGCGCGCTCATGAAATCGAGATAGGAGCGCACAATCTGAAGGCATGAGCCATCAGCTAGAGGATCGGAACTAACCGTGTTCTCAAGGGTAAACTTCCACGTAGCAAAGCTGCTTTCGTTTTTTTTCTCTGCTGGCTTGCTCTTTTTTGCCTTCAACCGAATGCCCTCCGGTTTTGACGATACTGCGCCGCCAGCGTGCAAGCCTGCGCAGCCTCAACAGCCGTGATCCCGAACTTCTGCCGCAACAGGTGGATTACCTGCTGCGGCGGCTCTTTCTGCTCGCTAAGCCACATGGCGGCGCGCTCTATCGGTGAGGTCAAGCTGCCGCCCTCCCCGCTTCTGCGACGATTGAGACATTGCTTCTGTTGAAATAACGAGCATGATGACCGGGGAAGTCACCGCTGTGTGCCTCGTACTGGGTTTCAATGGCGAACCCATAACCGCGAAGCTTGAAAATGTAGTGCGATGTTCTGGGCCCAATGTTGTCGAGCGAAGAAATGCCGGCAGCGCCAGCTGCTATGAGGCGTTCCATAGTCCACCGCTCGCGTCCGCGGAGTGTGACCGGAAAACCTACCGGCTCATTATTATCATCCAGAATCTGGACTCGAATTGTCTGCTGTGCTTTACCTGAAGCTGTCATCAGCGTTCCTCGCTGTTGATGTTGGGGATGGGCGCGGGAAACCGCGATTTCACTTCCGGCGGCGGGGGTTTGGTCGCCAAACTGTGACCCCTGCTGCCTTCCTTGTTCGAGGGTCTTCATGCGACCCCCTTTGCTTGCTGTTTTTCCCAGGCTTCCACTTCTTCGCGCTTGAAAAGCCTGCGCCGGTTGATCACGATCGGTTGCGGAAACCTGAGGCTTTCTTTTCGAAGCCAGCGCCACAACGTCATGTCAGTAACCTGATATCTCTCCTTGATTTGAGAGGCTGTCATGTACTCCATTACCCGAAGCTCCTTCCAAGGGGTGAAGTCCTAAAACTGAGCCAACATAGCATGTTAGAACAAATAAAAGAACAAATGGGGGCCGTTACCCACTCACGATTTCCCAGCTTTCCCCAAGAAATACAAAAAAACATGGGGAAAAACTCATAGCTAAGAAAAAGGATTATTTTCCTTATGCCTCGCGACAATAAGTCAAACCGATTCCAGTTGATGGTGACGGACGCGGAAGCCGACGCAATCGAGCAGTGGGCGGCCGAAATCGGCCTTTCTTCAAAGGCTGAAGCGATCCGCCGGCTGGTCAACATCGGCCTGAATGCTTCGGCGCAAAAAGACCACATCGAAGAGCAAAGCCATCGGCTGCTCAACTTACGGCGCCGCGCGGCGCGGGAGATTGCGGGATACAAGGCGAGAATAGACGCCCTCCCCGAGCCCGACAGGCTCGCGATGCAAACCAGAGCATTCAAGGTGTTGGCCGAACTGATGGCTGATATCTCTGCCGCGTCGTCGGATCTCGCGACGAGAGCCGCACGGGCTGTTGCCCAAGTCACGGTATCGAGGCGCGCTGCCGAGCTACAGGAGACATTGAGCGCACTCGAAGAGACCGACGCGGATAACCTGGAGGAAATCCGCGCACGGCTTGCGGGTATCAAGGCTTTGTCAGACAGGGAGCCGCCGCGGTGAAACATCATGCGGCCGCCGTCGTTCTGGCGATTTGCAAGAAGATGGCGTGAACTGTGCTTTCATCTTCATAGAAATAGCACTTGCAATCATCCAGCCGCTCATGAACCCATCGCGTGAGCGTCAGAACGTCATTGAAGCCCGAAAGATGGTAGGCAAATATTGCTGCCTCCATGCGCTCGACAACGGTCTTTGAATCTTCGCACCGCTGCTTTTGCGCAAGAAACTCGTCCGTTGGCTGCCCCGCCATACAAAGGCCAGACGGGTCAAGATCATAGAGTATACCCCATACGGCGCTGTCAGCCTCATAAGCCAGGGTGTGAAGCTCGATGAGGCGTGAGAGCGTTACATGGTCGGCCGTATCAGCAAACGCTGTGACGGTCGGCGTTGAGGCGGCAATGACCGCGGCCTTGATGAAGGTACGGCGGTTCATACGCGTATCCTTTCCATCGCAGCTTTAATGTCTTCGAGGCGATCAACGACTTGGCCCGCTAAAGCTTCGAGGGCGGCGCGCTGCTGTTCGTCCGTCACACGGCCAATCGCCATCTCAAGCGCAAGGGAAAGGCTCGCTGCGTTGCAAAGATGGTCGTAAGCACGAAGCAGTTCGGCTTTTCCGTGATTGGTGGAGGGAGCCCCCGTAGGATGTTGTGAGGTCATGCTGCCGCTCCTTCCAGATAGGTTAGGACAGCGGCGATCATGCTTTTCACGCTCGGTTCAGTGTAATAGTCTTCGCTTTCCTTTTGGGCGAACTTCAGAGCCGCGATAGCTCCCTCACGAGAAGTGCAGGGCTGCCTCCAATTATCAAGCTCATCCATCGCTGCGCCGTAAGTGGATTGGCAGACAGCATTTTCGCCGCCCAGATCCGGCCATACTTCCTCTGGGATTGCCCGAAACGCCACGATGCCAGCGTAATACTGGTTGATGACGCTGATAATCGGATCGGCTTCATCTCCTCGCTCGTCGCGGGAAATAGTGCGAAACCAAAAGCCCCGGATATCGCCAGTTGGATAAACCATCGCCATGAACTGGCCGTTGACCCAATGCGAGAGAGCTTCGGAAAGCTCGCGTGCCAGGCGCTCGACACGGTCAACGGGCAGTTCTTTTTCCTGATCTTCCAGAAAACTCAGCGCGGCGCGCGTCATCGAGGTAAGGCTGTCGGAGCAAGAGAACGCATCGCCTTCTTCAAGCGCGTGCTGAAGGGCGGCAATTGCACCTTCTCTTGTCCTGCAAGGCGTGTCCCAATCATTGAGAACCCGCATGGGCGGCCCATAGGTCTTTTCGATAACCGCCTCTTCGCCGCCGTGCTTATGGTGATCCCAGCTCGGGATAGCTTCGAAAGCTTTGGTACCGACACGGTACGCCTGAACGGCCGCCAACACGGGGTCCGTCTCGTTGCTCGATGCTGTTGAAACTGCGGGCGCAGTTGTGCTATTCCCTTGATTGCTCATTGGGGCAAATCCTTTTGTGTCGTGATGTTGATGGCAGCGGGTTACCGGGATCGGGTCGCCAAACTTTCTCCCTTGATCCGCTGTCGTTATTTACCGGCCGTAGCCGGAATTTCCTCTGTCACCCTGTCCATCCGCTCCCTGATGCTGCGAACAACTTCGCTGTTCATTGAGCTTCCGTATTTTTCAGACTGACTTTCCAAGAAGCCTTTCACGTCCTGCGGAAGGCGGCAGAGTAACTTTGCGTCTTCTTTCATCTTAACCTCTCCGTTAAGGTTAATATCGCTTCGATATCATTCGTTGTCAACTGGCTATATCGGTTCGATATCATTTCTTTTATATCGGAACGATAGTAAGGATTTGGATATGGCTATGCAGACGAAAAAACCTAACGATGAACTAGACAAGTTCCTCCTGCGCATGCCCGACGGGCTGCGCGAACGGATCAAGACGGCAGCTGAGCGGAACAACAGATCGATGAACTCTGAGATCATCGATTCACTTGAAAAGCTTTATCCGGCCCCAACCATCAACATTGACGAGCTTGCGCGGTTTTTGGCGTCAATCAACGGCTTCGGAACGACCGAAGAGGATGACAAATACCTAGAAACCATCAACGACTATCTCGCTAAAAGCCCCCACCCCTTCACTATGAACGCGTCCTGGGATGGAGTAATATCTTTTTACCCGTACGCTTCTCCGGCCGAGAAAGACGAGGGGAAAGAGCCAGACGAGCAGTGACACGTCAGTCTGGGAAATATATGCCGATCCGAAGTTTGCTGACGCTCGGCGTCATTGCCGGAGCTCTTGCAGCTATAACCGGTCTCCCGGCGGCAGCGAGAAACGGAATTGTTTGCGCCTCGCTGATCGTGATCGACGGCGACACTGTCAAATGCGACGGCCAGAACATGCGTCTGCTGGGCGGCGGGGTGCCGTTCAAGTCTGGCGTGGATACTCCCGAGATGGGGAGCCGCGCAAAATGCGAGTTTGAGCGGGATCTTGCGCTAAAGGCGAAAGCCAGACTGAAAGAACTACTGTTGGACGGCGTGCCTCGCATCGAGGACAGCGGCGCGAGGGACCGGACGCAAAGTCGCCGGCCACTTGTGAATATCTATCTCCCTGACGGGCGGGAAGTTGGGCAGGTTCTCATATCTGAAGGCCTCGCGAAGCCATGGCATCCTAAACGACGAATTGATTGGTGCGACGGTTCTGCTGTATGACACAGGCATGAGCGCAAAACGGGACGTCCGAGTTCGCGTCTATCAGACGACAGACGGAAGCAATCTCAATTTTCTTCTGGACTATCCGCTCGAAAATTTTGGCACTTGTCCGAATGTGGGCGATACTTTGGCCCTCAAATTTCTGGATCAAGAGCTCTTTTCAGTAAGCCGGCGCTACTACGTCAACGATGAAGGATGGGCTGTTATCGTTCGGTCAGTCGAGCCTTCCGCGCAATCGGACGCAGTTCTGCGTGCGTGGCAAGAGGACAACGAAGTTGACGCAGAAATAGATGCTGCCGAGCAAGAGCGTGTTCACGAACGTATTCAGTTGCTCATTGGCAGGCCGCCTGCCGACATTGCTCTCAATTACAGAGAAGAAACTGTGATCAAAAAGCTTGCCCGGAAACCCGCTGGCACTAAATTTCGGTGCGATACCATCAAAGGCTTTGGAGAGGGAACGCGAAACAAGCTTGTCCAACGCGGTCTTATCGGGGTGACGCCGACCGAAAGCGGGAGGTTCAAGGACGATGAGATTTTCTTAACGGAAAAGGGCGCGAAAGCGTGGAGGGACCTCGTTGATTATCGCAAAAGGGTCGAAGCAGCAAAGGCCACAGGCTTGCGTTAGCTCGGTTTGCATTGAGAGGCTGTTAGTGCAATCTCTAACGCTCATGGATGGCTGGTTCGGAGGCTGTGATGACTAATGAGGGACCCGGGAGAGTACTGACACCCGCGAAATTAGCCGACCGCTGGCAGTGCTCTGAGCGGCACGTTCGCAACATGATCAAGAGAGGCGAATTGCCCGCGTTCAAGCTTGGTGACAAGCTCATTCGCATCAAGATATCTGATGTTGAGGAATACGAACGGAGTGGTGGGAGCGCCGAGAAGCCGTAACAACGAGTGACCCTAACGGCCAAAACCATTACCCGTTACCCGGAGCGTTACCCCAGGACATAGTCGACAACCGATCTTTTCGATAAATGATTGATTTTACTGGTGCCCCCGACAAGGTTCGAACTCGTGACCCCCTGATTACAAATCAGGTGCTCTACCAACTGAGCTACAAGGGCAAGCCAGTGCCTTGCCAACTATCAGATTCTGACTTGGTGTAAAGCAAAAACTGTCGGCAGGCCGTCAGTCGGTTGCTTTTCCACACCGCGACGGCCCGCTTGTCCGCATGATCACTATTAAAGCAGAAGGCCCATAAAATAAGCGAAGTATTTACGCGGCGGAGATAGAATGGCCATGAACCATAACCATTCCAGCGAGAATAACGCATCAGATGCGCGCGAGCATACAGAAAATCCAGCTGACAGGCACGATCATCATTGCCGTAAGCTCCATCCTGCTGGCTACCCTTGCCGCGCTGCCCAGCGTCTCCAACTATCTGCGTTACCGGACGAATGCGCAGCAGCTTGGCCGCTTTGAAACCGCGCTCCAGTCCGCCTGGCTGGTTTCGGCAGAGCGCGGTCCTGCCAACAATCTGATGGCGTCGTCTGCCGTGGACGCAAGCCTGGTCGAAGCCCTCGCCGCGGCGCGCAAGGCGACGGACGACAAGTTATCCCAGGTCGAGACCTCCTTCGCCGAGGAAATTAAAGCGCAACCCGGCTTGGCGAAATCGCTTGCCGAAACCCGCCAGAAGCTGGCGGATTCGCGAGAGGCGGTGGACGACGTTGCTGCCCTTTCGCCTGAAGCACGCAGCTACAGCGCCATGGCCAACGCCATTCAGTCGATGTTCAAGGCGGCGGACAGTGTCAACCTGCTTCGCGGCAGGGCTGCGCGCGCCATCATAACAAAGACGCCTGACGTGGCGATCGACATCGCCATGACCGGCACCGCCGGCGTGATGCGCGACAGGATCGGCCGCCTCGGTTCCTATGTCATCATGAGCATGCAGGCAAACCGGCAGGACAGGTTAAGCTATCGCGCAAAGTTCGACACCGAGATGCAAAGCCTGATGCTGGTGAAGTCATCATTGTGGAACTATACGGCCGCCTATCTCTCGACCCCGCGTCTGGACACCGCATTTCGTGAGTTTGAGGCCTATTATTTCGGTCAGGCGCTTCGCTATGCGCAGAATACGATTGCCATCGTCGTGCCGTCTGCGCGCCCAAGCGTGCGTGAGTTTTCCGAAAGCTACATTCAGGGCATGCGGTCGTCGGACAAGCTGCGTGACCTCATTCTTGCCGAAACCCGGGCGAGAATCGAAAAGAAGAAGCAGGAAGCGCTCATCTATGGCGCAGCGTCTCTGTTAATCGCCTTCATTGCGGTTCTGGTCCTGCTTCGCCTCACATCGGTCTACAAGACAGCGCTGTTCCAGCCCATGCAGTCCGTCCGGACGCAGATCGCCGCGATAGCGGCAGGCGATCTTTCCGAGGCACACTATAAGGATGGCGTCGCTCCGGAAGTGAAGAAGATGTTCCAGGAACTTGATTTCCTGCGCGAACAGCTTCGCCAGAAAGGAGAAATGGAGGACCAGCAGCGAGCGCTGGCCGAGCAGCTGCGCAAGCTCTCCGAAACCGACGCCCTGACGGGCGTCTTCAATCGCCGCGCACTGGAAAAGGCCGTTCGCACCATCCTCAGCGGCAACGAGCAATGTCCGGCGCTGGGCGTGATGATTGTCGATATCGACCACTTCAAGTCGATCAACGACCGATACGGCCACGCCATGGGCGACCTCGCGCTGCAGAAAACGGCGAGCCTTTTGAAGGGCGCATTGCGCAAGGACGACATTCTTGCCCGATATGGCGGTGAGGAATTCGTCGTTGTGCTGCAGGATGTCAGCCACGCCACGGCGACGGCCACCGCCGACCGCCTTCGCCGCCTGATCGAGGCCCAGATCATCGATGAGCAGAGCGGCCTGTCCCTGACGGCAAGTTTCGGCGTGGTCTGGCAGGAAGCACGTGCGATCAACAGCTGGGACGAGTTGATCGCCATTGCCGACGACCGGCTTTACGAGGCCAAGCGCGCGGGCCGCAACCGGGTCTGGGCAACCTATTTCCCCAAGGTCGCGAACGGCTGAGCGACATTGCCGGCGGCAGGTTTCGCCTCGCCTAGATCAGATCCAGCGTCATGACCACGGGGCAATGATCGGAAGCCTTCGGACGATCCCAACCGGTGCGCGGATAACGTTCGACCTCCTGCCCCGGCGGGAATACCGTCCGGAAAGGCTGTCCATTGCGAATGATTTCGGGCACATGCGTGGCGTTCGTCTCCGCCAGACGCGGCGAAAGCCAGATATAGTCGAGCTGGCACAGATGCTGCTCCTGAGGGCCGCGGGAATGATAAAGCGTCCAGCGGTCCATGACGTCACGGCGCATCATCGGATTGACCACGAAATCATCGGCCGTAAAAACATCAAGCGCGCTGCGCTCCTCCTCGATCGGCGCAAAGCTGTAGCCGCTGCGCCGGTCGCCGGAAATCGCAATACGCTCCTGATAGTCGTTCATATCACCGCAGATCGCGAAGTTCTTGTTGCGGCTATTGCCGACACACCAACGGTTTTCAATGATGCGGCGAACGGCCATGGCCTCCGCCTCGCGGATCGGCATGGTGGCAAGCCGCGCATCGACCGGATCGCGGGAATTGGTCATGGATTTGAAATGCGTGACGTAGAGCGTCAGCGGTTTGCCGCCGATCCTCAAATCGATTTCCAGACAATCCCGTTTGAAAATCTTGTCATCGATCTGGTTTGTGGCGGCCAGCGCAGGATTGAAGAGATCGAGATTGCGATAGGTCAGCGCCGCATGGCTCTTGATATCGACCACCTCGATCTTGTCGCCGTCCCGCGTTTCCTCGCGCATGACGACGGCGACATCGATACCGCGACTATCATTACCCTCGACCAGATATTTCTGCAGGTAGCCATTACCGACCATGCGGTAGAGATAGCCATATTCGAAGGCCTGCAGCGCAGCCATGTTGTCGACTTCCTGCAGACAGAGAATGTCGGCATCCGCATCGGCGATGGCGAGCGCCGAAAGCTGCCGCGTATCGTCGGTGGACGAGACCATCCGCGCGCTTTCCAGCGCCTGATAGGTTGCCTCATCCCTGATATCGAAAAGCTGGATCGCCCTGTCGCGCCGCGTCTGGTTGCGAAAGCCGGTGAAATCGAAACGGGTGAGGAGATTTTCGATATTGAAGGTGGCAAGTCGAAGCGACATGAATCAATCCTATTGCTGCGGGGAAACCTTAGCCGGTGTCGCACCGCATCGCCAGTAGCCTGAAACACATCGCGTTTGACCAGATTGGCCCACAGAGGTGCCGTCAGGACTCCGTGCGCCAGTACATCATCCATCCTCATCCCTGTGCTTGTCACAGGAATCCGGCCGATGCGCGTCCGCGCGGCGGGGAGAGTCCTTTCAGCCCAAAGACTTGGGCTGGCTGGATCCCTGTGACAAGCACAGGGATGAGGAGACGTCATTTTCAGGCTAAAGCCGCCACGCTGCACGAATGGCGACCGGCAACCGATCACCGATCGCAACCGCTTCCCGTGAATAGGCCCTGATCGCCTGCCCGTCCGGCAGATCGAGACGCAGGGCATAACGCTCGCCCTCGTAAAGAACCGAGGTGACGGTGCAGGTAATCCCCTCAGAATCCCGCACCACATCCTGCGGCCGCACCAGAATATCCATCTGCGACGCTGCTCCGCTCTCCATCGTCGCACGAAGCCCCGGCCAGTCGAGATCCCGCGAAGGGCCTTCCCGCAAGGGCACCGTCAGGATCGCCCCCTGCCCCACCAGAGAACCGACAAGCCTGCCCTCCGGCCGAGCATAAAGCTCCGCCGGCGGCGCGACCTGCAGCAGCTTGCCATGCGACATGACCGCGACATCAGTTGCGAGCGCCATGGCTTCGGCCTGGTCATGGGTGACATAGATCATCGTCGCGCCGGAGCGTGCGTGAAACTCGCGGAAGGTCTCCTCCATCTCCTGCCGCAGATGGCGGTCGAGATTGGCGAGCGGTTCGTCAAGCAGCACCACATCGGGCTCGGTGACGAGGCAGCGGGCGAGCGCCACACGCTGCCGCTGCCCGCCGGACAATTCGGCGGGGCGGCGATCGGCAAAGCTTTCGAGGCGAACGGCGGCCAGCGCCTGTCGCACCTTCTCGCGATATTTCTCCCCCGAAATGCCGCGCACCTTCAAGGGATAACCGGCATTGTCGGCGACCGACATATGCGGCCACAGCGCATAGGACTGGAACACCATCGCCATGTTGCGCCGCTCCGGCGGCACCATGCTGCCGGCATCGGCCAGCACCCGCTCGCCGAGCAGGATGGAACCATCAGTCGGCTGTTCGAACCCGGCGATCATGCGCAGCACCGTCGTCTTGCCGCAACCGGAAGGTCCGAGCAGCGCCAGGAAACCGCCATCACGCACCGTCAGCGACACATCGTCAACGGCGGGCTTCGACCCCGCACCAAAACTTTTCGACAGGCGGTTGAGAATCAATTTCGCCACGGGACGACTCCTTTCGGCAGATAGCGCCCCAGAATTTCGAGCAGCAGCATGAGAAAAATCACCATGATGACAACGAGCACCGAAAGCGCCGACGCGAGATCGAAGCTGCCGCTGTCATCGAGGTTGTAGATGAGGACACCGAGCGTCTGTGTGCCAGCCGACCACAGCAGCGCCGAGACCGTCAGTTCATTGCAGGCGATCAGGAAAACGAGAATGACGGAAGCGCCTGCCGCCGGCCCGACCAGCGGCAGGATTATATCCTTGAGCCGCCGCCAGAAACCCGCGCCGGACAGCCGCGCCGCCTCTTCCAGCGATGGATCGAATTGCAGGAAGGCGCTGACCATCGGTTTCAGGCTGACCGCAAAGAAGGAGGAGAAATAGGCGAGCAGGATGATCCAGATCGTGCCGTAGAGCGTCACGCCGAGGAGCGGGATCGGGGCCGCGAAAAGCAGCACGAAGGAAACGGAAATAACCACGCCCGGAAGCGCATAGGGAATATCCACCAGCGCCGAGAGCAGGAACATGAAGCGGCTCTTGCCGCGCACGAGGAAGTAGGCCGTCAGCACCGTCACCGCCAGCAGGCAAAGTGATGTGGCAGTCGCCAGAAACAGCGAATTACGGAAGGCCGTGCGGGTCACGCTCTGCCGGTAAAGCAGTTCCTCATAGGCATGCAGTGTCGCGGTCTTGAGGCTGAGCGGCACGCCATAGGCGGGCGCGAGCGAACTTGCCACCAGTGCCGCAAGCGGCGCCACCAGCATGAAGAACAACACGAGCCACAGGGCAAGCTCCGCCGGCACCCGCCACCGCGCCAGCCCAAAAGTCGCCGCCTTGCCGGAAAGGCCGATGATGCGATAGTCCCTGCCCTTCATCGCCCGTTCCTGCAAAGCAAGCCCGGCCACGGAAATGATGGCGATCATGGTGGAGAGAATGGCGATATCGCCGAAGGTGCTGGTGCCGAAACTGGCGAAACGGCTATAGATCAGCGTCGGCAGGGTAAAGATCGAGGCGGGAATGCCGAGGATCGCCGGAATGCCGAAATTGCCGACATTGGACACGAAGGAAATCGCCGCCCCGGCGATCAATCCCGGTGTCGAAAGCGGCAGGATAATATCGAACAACACACGGCGCGGTGCAGCACCCGAGAGCTTGGCGGCCTCGATACCATCCTGTGGCAAGGCCAGCAGGCCCGCGCGCAGCGACAGATAGACGAGCGGCGCATGCTGCACGCCGAGCAACAGCGCGATGCCGGCAGTGGAATAAAGCGGCTGCGGCGAACCCATTGCCGGCGCAAGGCCGATGGCCTTCAACAGCGTGCTCGACGGGCCGGTCATGCCGATCCACGACAGCGCCGTCACCTGCGGCGGGATCATCATCGGCAGCATGAACAGGAAGCTCAAGATCGACTTGCCGCGTATGTCGCAGAGCGTCAGCGAAAGCGCAAAGGCACCGCCGATGCCAAGCGAAATCAGCATGCCGAAAAACGAGGTGGAAAGCGTGTTCAGCGCCGCATCCCACAGGGCCGGATCGGCCAGAAGTCGCCATATGTCACCATTGAGTGACGAAATGATGCCGGTATAGGCGAGCCGCCCGAGCGGCAGGGCGCTCAGCGCAAAAACAACGCTGACCACAAAAGGAAACAGCCAGCGCGGCTGGCTGCTTCCATAGGCATTGGAACGGGTCATTCCGCTTTATCAGCCCTTAGAGCCGAAGATATCGGAGAAGGTCTTCAGGTCCTGTTCGGAGTTCTTCAACGCATCGGCGGCGTTGAGCGGCAGAACCTTGAGCTTGTCGCGGGCCGGGAAACCTTCCGGCATGCCGGCGTCGGCGCGCGCGGGAATGTAACCGAGCTTGACGAAGCCCTGCTGGCCCTTTTCGGAAAGCACGTAGTCAACGAACTTCTTCGCCGCTTCCTCGTGCTTGGTGCCCTTGATGATCGCGACCGGCTCGGTGACAGCAGAAACGCCCTCTTCCGGGAAGACGAACTCGACCGGCGCGCCCTTGGCCTTTTCGCGGATCGGCATGTAGTCGACGACCACGCCATAGGCCTTTTCGCCCGATGCGACGGACTTCAGGACCGCGCCGTTGCCGCCGCCGGCAATGGCTTCATTGGCCTTCAGCTGCTTGTAATAATCCCAGCCGAGGTCCTTAACGGCGGCGATCGTCTGCGCATGGATCAGCGCGGCACCCGAGGTCAGCGGGCTCGGCATCGTCACGAGACCCTTGGCTTCCGCCTTCGCCAGATCCTTCCAGCTGGTCGGCTTCATCGCGGCAGCGGTATTATACATGATGCCTGTCGTGATGAGCTTGGTGGAATAATAGAAGCCATCCGCATCATAGAGCGAGGCATCGATATTCTTGGCTTCAGGGGACTTGTGAGCCAGAAGCTGGCCGGCCTGCTTCATGCGCTCCAGCGTTACCGTGTCGGCGATCAGCAGCACGTCGGCAACCGGATTGCCGGCATTGATCTCGGCCATCAGCTTGGCCATGATCTTCGGCGTCCCGTCACGCACCCATTCAACTTCGAGACCCGGATTGGCGGCCTTGAAACCATCAACGGTCGCCTGCGCGTCCTCGTTCGGCTGGCTGGTATAAAGCACCAGATCGGCGGCATTGGCGGCTGTGGCGATGAAGCCGAGCGATACGATGGCGGTGAAAGCGGAGAGCAGCGTTTTCATGGGTCCAGTCCCTGTTGTTCGGTGGGACCGCTAAAACATGATTGCATAACATGTATGTGACAGGCAGGATTTTAGAGGTGTAATCCCTAGGGTTCGTCGGGATTGAGAGTAACAATGCTCCTTGGCGCTTGCGGCTTGCCCCCCTCTGCCCTGCCGGGCATCTCCCCCTCAAGGGGGGAGATCGGCAAGACGCTCGCCTGCCACTTCATTCTAAAGCGTTGAGATAGGCGAAACCTTGCCGCAAATCGATCTCCCCCCTTGAGGGGGAGATGCCCGGCAGGGCAGAGGGGGGGTGAAGCCGCAACCTCTGTAACTGCCGGAAAGTCACTCAAATCGCCGGAACCACCTCGCCCGTAGTTGCCTGCGCGGTCGCGATCAACCGCCCAAGCCGCTTCATGCCTTCCTCGATCATCGCCTCGTTAGCGCAGGAGAAGCTGATACGCAGCGTATTCGTGCCGGAACCATCCGCGAAGAAAGCGCGGCCAGGAACGAAGGCGACCTTTTCCGTAGCGATGGACTTTGCCAGCAGTGCGGCCCCATCCATGCCTTCCGGTAGGGTCACCCAGATGAACATGCCACCTTCCGGCTTCGTCCAGCGCGTGCCCTTCGGCATATATTTGTCGAGTGCGGCCAGCATCGCATCACGGCGGGCGCTGTAAGCAGCCTTGATCTTGGCAACCTGTTTGTCGAAGCCGCGCGAGGCGACCCGTTCGATGGCGATCTGGTTGATTGTAGAGGAATGCAGGTCGGCGGCCTGCTTCATCAGCACCAGCTTGCGGATAACAGGCGCAGACGCGACGATGTAGCCGACGCGAAGGCCGGGTGCGAGCGTCTTGGAGAAACTGCCGCAATAGATGGTGCGGGTATTCTCGATGCCGCCCGAGCGGGCGATATCGAGCGCCATGATCGGCGGAACAGCCTCGCCATCGTAACGCAGCGACTGGTAAGCGGCGTCTTCGATGACGGCGATATCAAGCTCGTCGGCCAGCGCCAGAACCTTTTCGCGGCCGGCCAGATCGACGGTTTCCCCGGTCGGATTGGAGAAATCGGCCGAGAGATAAGCGAACTTCACCGCGCCGCCGAGCTTGGCCGCGGTTTCGCGGTATGCCTCGGGCGTGCGGTTGCCGCCGGGGTTCAGCTGGTCGTAATTCGGCTCATAGGCGTTGAAGGCGGAAAGGGCGCCGAGATAGGTCGGCCAGGTGACCAGCGCCGTATCCTTCGGCGACAGGAACAGCTTGCCGAGATAATCGAGACCCTGCTGCGAACCGGAAACGATGAAGACGTTATCGGCAGTGCATTCGATGCCGATCTTGTCCATCTCGCCGGCCAGCCATTCGCGCAGCGGCTTGTAACCTTCGCTCACCGAATATTGCAGCGCTGCATTGACCTGCGCGCCGGAAAAAATTTCCGCGTAAGCCTGCTGGAATTCCTCTGCGGGGAAAAGAGCCGGGTCCGGAATGCCGCCGGCAAAGGAGATGATATCGGGCTGCTCGAGCAGCTTCAGCAGTTCGCGAATTTCAGATGCTTTCATGCGCGAAGAGCGCGTGGCGAAAATTTGTTCCCAATCAAGCATGGGTACGTTTCCTCTTGTGTCGTTTTTATGCGTGCATCTTTACAGAAATGTCGATACGTCAGCAATACTGACTTATCAGTTTTTCGAATTATTTCTGCCTCCCTGCACATTGTCCGCAACCGGCCCCTCTTGAGGCCCGATTTTGCGGACAAAGCCAAATACACCCTTGCGCAAAGCTTCACAATCACACCTTTGCGATTGACGCGACATGGTTTTCCGGCTGGATTGCGCGCGCGCCGCAACGCGGCGAAAGCATCATGGGAGTTTGACGACATGCTGAAAAATATCGACCCGGCGCTGAACGCCGACGTTCTGCACGCGCTGCGCGCCATGGGTCACGGCGATACGCTGGTGATCTCCGACACCAACTTCCCTTCCGATTCGGTTGCCCGCCAGACGACTGTCGGCAAGGTGCTGCATATCGACAATGTCTCTGCAGCCCGTGCCATGAAAGCCATCCTGTCCGTCCTGCCGCTCGACACGCCGCTGCAGCCCTCGGTCGGTCGCATGGAAGTGATGGGCGCGCCCGATCAGCTGGAGCCGGTGCAGGCCGAGGTGCAGAAGGAAATCGACGCGGCGGAAGGAAAATCGGCCCCTATGTACGGCATCGAACGCTTCGCCTTCTACGAAAAAGCCAAACAGGCCTATTGCGTCATCACAACAGGCGAAACCCGGTTCTATGGCTGCTTCCTGCTGACGAAGGGTGTCATTCCGCCGGCCGAATAAGGCCGGGAACGGGAAAATTCGCCAGCCGCCGGCCTTCATGACAATTTCAAGTTGTTGTGGCAAAAACTTCCACTAGGCTTGAAAAACCAACCGGAGGTGTGCGGATCATGACCCAATATGTCCTGGCGTTCTGGAATGTCGAAAACCTGTTTGCGCCGGAGGGCTATCCGGCGCGCGAGCCGTGGATTGCCGAGCGGCTGAAGAACGATCTGAAAGGCTGGACAGAGGACCTGTTCAGGACCAAGGTCAGGCAGCTCGGTCTGATCATAAGTCAGATCGGCGGTGCGGGACCGGATCTGCTCGGTGTGTGCGAAGTCGAGAACCGTTTCGTGCTGGAGACGCTGGCGGAACATCTGAACGACCTCATGCCCGCCCGCGCCTATCGCGTCGTGCACGCCGATTCCAGCAAGGACCAGCGCGGCATCGACACCGCCTTCATCTACGACAGCAAAAAGCTGCTGATCAACGAAAACGAGATTTTCAGCCATTTCGTGATGCGCCGCACCGGCACACGCGACATTACCCAATGCACCTTCATCACCAGGGGCGGCCGCCAGCTTATCGCGCTCTCCAATCACTGGCCGTCGCGCTCGGGCGGCGCGGTGGAAAGCGCCGGTTTTCGCATGACCGCCGGTGAAACGCTGGGTTACTGGCACCAGCGGATCAGGGAAGAGAAAGGCAACGACATCGCCGTCATCGCTTTCGGCGATTTCAACGACGACCCTTCCGATGCATCGCTGCGCTATCACGCCAATTCCACCCGCGAGCGCGACGATGTCGAAAGCTCGCAATCGGCCATGTTCTACAATCTCACCTGGAATTATCTGCGCCAGCCGGTGGTGGATTCCGTCGGCACGGCAAGAACGATCTACGGCACGCTCTATTTTAACGGAGATGCCAATATCTTCGATCAGATCCTCGTCTCCCGATCACTTCTGAGCGGCAGCAGCGGCTTCAAGGTGCACGAGGAAACCGCGAAAATCGAAGCGATTGCCGCCATGGTCAGCCATAGCAAGAACGAGGGACCGATCCGCTTCGGTCTTTCGAAAGGCGATGCGGTCAAAAACGTCAATCTCGGCGGATTTTCCGATCACTTCCCGGTTTCGGTGGTTATCGAGGAAGACGACGCGATCGTGTGACCGGGAGCCCTCTCAGCCGGACAATACAGAAAAGGCCGGAGCTTTCGCCCCGGCCTTCCAATCTTCCACCAGCAATGAAGCTTAGTTGACAGCCTTGTCGACCAGCTTGTTCTTGCCGATCCAGGGCATCATGCCGCGCAGCTTTGCGCCGACTTCTTCGATCTGGTGGGCGTCGTTGTTGCGACGAATGCCCTTGAAGCGTGCGCCGCCAGCCTTCCATTCCTGCATCCACTCGGAGGTGAACTTGCCGGTCTGGATGTCGTGCAGAACGCGCTTCATTTCAGCCTTGGTGTCGGCAGTGATGATGCGCGGACCGGTGACGTATTCGCCCCACTCGGCCGTGTTGGAGATCGAGTAATTCATGTTGGCGATGCCGCCTTCATAGATCAGGTCAACGATCAGCTTCACTTCGTGCAGGCACTCGAAATAGGCCATTTCCGGTGCGTAACCGGCTTCGACCAGGGTTTCGAAACCAGCGCGGATGAGTTCGACGAGACCGCCGCAGAGAACGACCTGTTCGCCGAAGAGGTCGGTTTCGCACTCTTCCTTGAAGTTGGTTTCGATGATGCCCGAACGGCCGCCGCCAACGCCGCAGGCGTAGGAGAGAGCGAGTTCAAGCGCATTGCCCGAAGCGTTCTGGTGAACGGCAACGAGGCAGGGAACGCCGCCGCCCTTCTGGTATTCGCCGCGAACCGTGTGGCCGGGGCCCTTCGGTGCGATCATGACGACGTCGAGCGATGCCTTCGGCTCGATGAGGCCGAAGTGAACGTTGAGGCCGTGTGCGAAAGCGATCGCTGCGCCATCACGGATGTTGCCGGCGATGTCGGCCTTGTAGATGTCAGCCTGGAGTTCGTCCGGCGTTGCCATCATCAGGAGGTCGCCCCACTTGGCGGCTTCGGCAACGGTCATGACCTTGAAGCCGTCGGCTTCGGCCTTCTTGACGGTCGGCGAACCGGCCTTCAGAGCGATGACGACGTTCTTGGCGCCGGAATCCTTGAGGTTCAGCGCATGGGCGCGGCCCTGGGAGCCGTAACCGACGATGACGACATTCTTGGACTTGATGAGATTGAGATCGGCATCACGATCATAATAAACGCGCATTTTATGGTCCTTCCCTAATGCTTGTCTCTCAGTTGTCTGAACCGGAATCTCAGGCGGGTTTGCCGCTGAGTTCCGAATGTACCTTTTCCGTGCCGTAGAGGGTCAGAAAGGCGACGACCGCCTTCTTCGCCCGGGCGGAAAAATCCTTGTCCGGCGCCTCGCCCAGCAGCATGCGCACATGCAGATCCGAAACGATGAGACCGTAAAAACTGCGATATGCCTCCTCGGCATCATCGAAACGCAGGTAACCCGAACGGCGACCCGCCTCGATCAGCCCGCGGGCGCGGCGGTCGATCTGGCGACGGCCGCGTTCCAGGAGCAGATCGCCGAGCTTCGAACCGTCACGGCTCGCCTGCCCTATCGCCAGACGGTTGAGCGCCAGCGACACGTCGCCCGCCAGCACATCAAGCAGATCATGCGCGAAAACCTCGAGGTGATCGGCAAGCTGCGGCGCAGACACGCGGTCGCCCGCCTTTTCGAAGGTGCGGACCTTGCTTTGCTGAAAGGTGATCATTGCTGCCAGCAGGCCATCGCGATCACCGAACCACTTGTAGAGGCTTTCCTTGGAACAGTTGGCCGCACGCGCCAGACCGGATGTGGTGAGCGCTTTCTCGCCGCCCTCGACCAATAGACGCAATGCCTGATCCAGAACGGCGTTCTGGCGCGGCGAAAATTCCTGCGCTGTGATCGGGTCGGAAGCCAAGTCTTTTCCACTCCAGGGGCTCGATTAATGTACCGTACGGTACGGTTCGAGCGCCATTTAAGCGGAGGCAGCTGTCCGGTCAAGCGGATTCTTGAGAGGAGGACGAAAATTGACGCGCTGTTGCGCAGTGTGAATGGGAGCGGGGGGCTCCAGGGGGTTATGCGTTCGTAGCGTGTCCGATGGCGCGTGGGACTTACCCCCCTCTGCCCTGCCGGGCATCTCCCCCACAGGTGGGGAGATCGATATGCGGCTAAGCTTCGCCCATCGCAATGGTAGAGAATTAAGCGACGCCAAAGCCGCTTGCCGATCTCCCTCCTTGTGGGGGAGATGCCCGGCAGGGCAGAGGGGGGTAAGTCCGACGCGCCATCGACCCGCTATGAATGGACAGTCCCTTCTACCCCGCCACAATTTCACGCGAGGCATCGACATCACGCGACGGCGACAGCCCGTAGAAGCGGCTATATTCACGGCTGAACTGCGAAGGGCTCTGGTAACCGACGCGATGTCCGGCAGTGCCCGCATCCAGCCGCTCCAGCAGCATCAGCCGGCGCGCCTCATGCAGGCGCAATTGCTTCTGGTACTGAACCGGCGTCATGGCCGTGATCGTTTTGAAATGATGATGGAAGGAGGACACGCTCATGCCGATATGCTCCGCAAGATCCTCGACGCGCAGCTGGCGCGCGAAATTCTCGCGCAGCCAGGCAATGGCGCGGGCGATCCGGTTGCCGTGACTGCCGGCCGCGATGATGTTCATCAGCTGCCCACCCGCCGGACCGGTCAGGATGCGGTAGAGGATTTCCTGCTCGATCAGCGGCGCCATTGCCGCAATGTCCGCCGGGCGGTCGAGCAGGCGCATCAGCCGGATGGCCGCATCGAGCAGCTCCGGCGTGGCGGCATTGACGACGATGCCGCGCTGCGCGTTCGCCGGCTCCGCAGGCGGGTCGATAGGCACGCGCCGCATGAGATCGAGCAGCTTTTCACTATCGATCGCAAGCGCGATGCAAAAATGCGGAACCTCCTTGCTCGCCTCCACCACGCGCCAGGCAACCGGCAGGTCAAGCGATGTCAGGAGATAGTCGCCCGCACCGTAATTGATGGTGTCCGTTCCCAGCTGGACGCTTTTCGATCCCTGGATCACCAGTGCGAAACAGGGGCGGTAGCTGCCGTGGCACGGCGCGCTGGGCGTCGTGCGTCGGCTGATGCCGAGAGATTCGATCGCCGTCTGCACCTCGCCGTCGCTTGTGGCATATCGCGCGGCGATGGAGGCGATCTCCTGATAGAGATTAAACGGCAAGGACATAGGGGAATTCCCTTAACTGAAGGAGGAAATGCAGCGGATGTCATTTATCTAGAAAGCCTCCCGGCCCGCGCAAAGAGCACGCCCGCATATTTTTGCAGGATCGTGCAAAAAGGCTGGAGGATCGCTCTAACGCCTTCCCAAGCTTCCGTCGCATATTCCGCCGTCACTTCCCCACCCCCGAAAGGATATTCAGATGGCTATAGCAAGAGGTTACGCTGCGACCGACGCGTCAAAGCCGCTTACCCCGTTCACCTTCGAACGCCGCGAGCCGAACGATGACGACGTCGTCATCGACATCAAATATGCCGGCATCTGCCACTCGGACATCCACACCGTCCGCAACGAGTGGAAGAACGCCGTCTATCCGATCGTTCCCGGCCATGAGATTGCCGGTGTCGTGAAAGCCGTCGGCTCCAAGGTCACGAAGTTCAAGGTCGGCGACCACGTCGGCGTCGGCTGCTTCGTCGATTCCTGCGTCGGCTGCACCACCCGCGATCTCGACAACGAACACTACATGCCCGGCCTCGTCCAGACCTATAACGACGTCGATCCCTTCACGAAGACAGCCACCCATGGCGGTTATTCCGACTCGATCGTCGTCAAGGAAGGTTATGTCCTGTCGATCCCGGACAACCTGCCGCTCGATGCTTCCGCACCGCTTCTCTGCGCCGGCATCACGCTTTATTCGCCGCTGCGCCGCTGGAACGCCGGTCCCGGCCAGAAGGTCGCGATTGTCGGCATGGGCGGCCTTGGCCACATGGGCGTCAAGCTCGGTGCGGCCATGGGCGCGGATGTCACCGTTCTTTCCCAGACACTGTCGAAGAAGGAAGACGGCCTGAAGCTCGGCGCGAAGGACTATTACGCCACCAGCGACGCCTCGACCTTCGAGAAGCTGGCCGGCACCTTCGACCTGATCATCTGCACGGCTGGCGTCGCCATCGACTGGAACGCCTATCTCGGCCTCCTGAAGCCCAAGGGCAGCATGGTCGTGGTCGGTGCGCCGGAACATGCGATCCCGGTTCACGCCTTCTCGCTCATCATCGGCGCGAAGAACCTGTCGGGTTCGATGATCGGTTCGATCAAGGAAACCCAAGACATGCTGGATTTCTGCGGCGAGCACAACATCGTCTCGGAGATCGAGACGATCAACATCCAGGACGTCAACGAAGCCTATGAGCGCGTGCTGAATAGCGACGTGCGTTATCGCTTCGTCATCGACATGGCATCGCTCGACGCTTGATGGACGTCAAATCGATGTCGTGATTTAAAAAAGGCGGGGAGCAATTGCTCCCCGCCTTTTGATTGGGGCAAACCTCTCCTTCCACGCAAGTCATCCTCGGCCTTGTGCAGATGATCGGGACAGGCCCGAGCAGGACGACGGAGAGGTTGTCACCCTAAGGACAAGAAGCGGCGCGGGCTCCCCGCCCTTTCCGCCTGCGCCTCACGCCTCATCCTTCAGCGTCTCTTTCTGGGTAATCAGCCGCGCACTGTGCTGGCCGCTCAGATAGATCCACAGCCAGCTCCACGCCACCGCCAGCCGCGACCGCGTTCCAATCAGGAAGTAGATATGGGCAAGCCCCCAGATCCACCATGCCAGCACGCCCTTGAGCTTGAACCGGCCGAAATCGATCACCGCCGCACGTTTGCCTATGGTCGCCAGATTGCCCTGGTGGCTGTAGCGGAACGGTGATGGTAACGGCTGGCCGGAAAGCCGCGCCTTGATGACCTTCGCCACATAAGCGCCCTGCTGCTTTGCCGCAGGCGCGATGCCCGGCACCGGTTTGCCGTTTTCCTGATTGACAGCGGCCGTATCACCGATGACGAAGATATTGCCGTCGTCTTCCAGATTGAGATGCGGCCCGACGATGGCGCGTCCTGCCCTGTCGGCAGCGGCATTGAGCCACTTCGCGGCGGGTGATGCCTGCACCCCGGCGGCCCAGACCACGGTGCGGCAAGGATAATAGGTCTCGCCCACCGTTACACCCTCGTCGCTGCAGGCCGTCACGGGTGTTCCGAGCAGAACCTCGACGCCGAGCTTTTCGAGCGCCTCTTTGGCATAGGCTGACAGGTCTTCCGTGAAGACCGGCAGGACGCGAGGGCCGGCCTCTACGAGCAACACCCGGGTCTTTCGGGTATCCACATTGCGGAATTCCGGCGGCAGCGCCTTGTGGGCCAGCTCAGCGATCATGCCTGCCATTTCCACGCCCGTCGGGCCCGCCCCGATGATGACGAAGGTCAGCAGCGCCTGCCGCTCATCTTCACTGGTGGCGAGCTCGGCCCGTTCGAAGGCCAGCAGCAGGCGGCGGCGGATTGTCGTTGCATCTTCAAGCGTCTTGAGGCCGGGGGCGGAGCGCTCCCACTCGTCACGGCCAAAATAGGCGTGGCGCGCGCCGGTGGCCAGCACCAGCGTATCGAAGCCGATCACCTGACCCGAACTCAAATGCACGGTCCGCGCGGCCCGATCTATGCCATTCACCTCCGCAAGCAGGGTCGTGACCTCCTTGCGGTCACGATAGAGATGGCGGATCGGCCAGGCGATTTCGGATGTCGCGAGAGCCGTCGTCGCAACCTGATAAAGCAATGGCTGGAACAGGTGATGATTACGACGATCTATCAATGTAATACGGACAGGGGCCCCCTCCAGCCCGTGTACCAGTTGCAAACCGCCGAAGCCTCCACCCACGACGACAACATGATGTTCTTGCATATGTCTCTGCCTTCAAAAGCTCGCGCACGGAGCATGCGCCAGCTAACTATAGGCAAAAAAATTGACTTCGGTTATGAAATAGCCTGACCGCAGGCACGGCAAAAACGCCGGACTGTTTCAGCCATGCCATATTCCAGCGCATCCGCCGTCAGCCCGTGACCGATGGAAACCTCGGCCAGATAAGGGATACGTTTCATCAGCTTTGGCAGGTTTTCGACAGTCAGGTCATGGCCGGCATTGACGGCAAGCCCGAGCGCTCTCGCATGGTCCGCCGTCTGTCCAAGCTTTTCAAGAAGCGCATCGCCCTTTTGTGGATCGTCAAAGCAGCCGCCATAGGGGCCGGTGTAGAGTTCGATGCGCGCCGCCCCCGTTTCGGCCGCCAGCTGCACCGGCTCGCGCTCGCCATCGCCATCGGCAAAAAGCGAGACGCGCATGCCGCCAGCCTTCAGGCGTCCCACCACCTCTTTCAGGAAAACGCCATGCTTGCGGAAATCCCAACCATGGTCGGACGTCGCCTGCGACGGGTCGTCAGGCACCAGTGTTACCTGCTCCGGCTGCGTCTGTTCACAAAGGACGAGGAAATCCTCGGTCGGATAACCTTCGATGTTGAATTCCGCAGCGGGGAAACGGTCGTCGATCAGCGCACGCAGCACCGGCAGATCGGAAAAGCGGATATGGCGCTGGTCCGGCCGCGGGTGTACAGTCAGCCCGCTTGCCCCCGCCTCCAATGCAATATGCCCGAAATGCGCGACATCCGGCCACGGAAGATCGCGACGGTTGCGTAACATGGCAATTGCGTTCAGATTGACAGAAAGTTTTGCGGGCATGGCATCGGGCTCCGGTTCGGAATTGACATCCTGTTTCACGCAGGTTGAGGCCAATCGCAAGGAGGCCGGCAAATTTTTTATTATTGCGGGAACGAAAACAGGCAATACACGTTACGGTTCTGATGTAGCGTTTGGCATGAGGTCTTGATCGGAAAACATGTCCGTCTTGGGGGAACAAGCAACGGACACCTTTAAAAAGGCAGGCACACTGTCAAAGAGCGCGAAGGGGGAGACAATGCAGGATGGCCGGATGCCGTTCGAAAGTCACGGCGATGAGGACAAACCCAATCTAAGGATCAGCAGCTTTCTACCGGATGTAAGCCTGCCCTCCTCCCTGCCCGCAGAACCCGTCCCCATCGCCGACATGGCCAATATCTTCGGGGTAACTCACCGGACGCTGCATTTCTACGAGGAAAAGGCGCTGCTGACCTCCAGGCGCATCGGCCAGATGCGGGTCTATACCCACCGCAACGTCCAGCGCATGGCGGTCATCAACGTCTGCCGCGAAGTGGGTATTTCCGTCGCCGCCATTACCGAGATCATGGAAAAATTCGTCCGTTCGCTCTCGCAGGGCGAGGCGGACGACATATTCCACGCCGCGCTGCGGCAGCGGAAGCGGGAATTGACGGCCGAGCTTTCCACCCTTCAGCGCCAGGCCCAGCAGATCGAGGAGTTGCTGGTCGCCGACGCGGAAGCGGACGGCATGGATGGCGCGGAACGGGCGCCGGCAAAGGACATCGCCCTTACCGACACCGAGCGAAAATGTCTGGAACTGATGGCGGAGGGTTATGCGCCGGTGCGCCTCGCCCGCGCCCTTGGTCTTTCGGGCACCGATCTCAATGTTCTCGAGGCAAAGATCATCGGCAAGTTCAATGCCAGCAACCGTTTTCAGGCGGTCGCCAAGGCGGTTCTTCTCGGCGTCATCCGCGCCTGATCACGATCAGCGAACGATTGTCAGGGTCTCTGCCGCACGGGTGATGGCGGTGTAGAGCCACCTCTCGCGCGAGTCCCGGAAGGCATAGCTCTCGTCGAAGAGAACCACGTTATTCCACTGCGAACCCTGCGCCTTGTGCACGGTCAGCGCATAGCCGAAATCGAACTCGTCATAACGCTTGCGCGTGGACCACGGAATTTCCGTCTCCACATCCTCGAAGGCCGCCTTCAGCAATTTGATCTTGGCCGCACCGCGATCCATATCGTCGTCTTCGGGCCGGATCATCAGGTTGATGCCGGGCTTCACCGTTTCGCGCGAAGAACTCATCACCTGCCAGAGCGAGCCGTTCAGCAGGCCCTTGGCGGGATCATTCCGGAGGCAGACCAGCTTGTCGCCGGATTGCGGGTAATCGGCGGTAAAACCCTTCAGCTCGCGAAGCCGCTGATTATAGCGACGGCGGGTACGGTTGGTGCCGACGAGTACCTGATCGGCATCGAGCACCAGCGACTGCGTCACCTCCGACTTGGAAATCACCTGCGCGGAACCATAATCGCCGCGCATGATTTCCCGGCCTTCCCGCACATCCATGGCAAGATGGATGATCGGATTGTCCTTGGCCTGCCGATGAATCTCCGAGAGCAGATAATCCGGCTCCTGCTCGGTAAAGAAGCCGCCGCCCGAAACCGGCGGCAGCTGGCCGGGATCGCCGAGCACGAGGATCGGCGTGCCGAAGCTCATCAGGTCCTTGCCGAGCTGCTCGTCCACCATCGAACATTCATCGATGATGATGAGCGCCGCCTTGGCGAGCGGGCTCTGGCGGTTGATGGAGAACATCGGCGCAATCGAGGTCTTGCCGGTTTCCTCGTCTTCGACAGTTTCTTCACCGCGCGGGCGGTAGATCAGCGAATGGATGGTGCGGGCATTGGTTGCACCACGCGAACGCAGCACCTGCGCCGCCTTACCGGTGAAGGCCGCAAACAGCACCTCGCCATCGACATTTTCCGCGAAATGCTTGGCAAGCGTCGTCTTGCCCGTTCCGGCATAACCGAACAGCCGGAAAACCGGTGTGCGGCCTTCCTTCAGCCAGCGGGAAACAGCCTTGAGCGCTTCGTCCTGTTGCGGTGAAAATAACATGCGCCCTCATCGCAGGATTCGAGCGTGGTGCGCAACAGAAAAAGAACGAAAGATGAATCGCCTGACGAGAATGACGGCCTCAATGGGCCGCCTGCTTCTCGACGAGTGCCGCCAATTGCTCCGCAACCGTATTCCAGCCGTCGAAGAACCCCATCTCCGCGTGCCTGTTGCGATCCTCAAGATTGTTGTGCATGGCGTAAGCCACATATTCCATGCCGTCGGGATGATCGCGAAACGTCATCACGGCCGTGAGGAACGGCTGGGCGGAGGGGCGAAAACCCGCGGTCAGCGCATCGGTGAAAACCAGACGCTCCTCATGATCCACCGCCAGAAAACATCCTTTGACATGCGGACCGAAGGCCGCGCCATCCTCGCTATACCGCGTTTCGAAGGCGCCGCCGGGATGAAGCTCCATTTTATCGACACGGCATTGGCCGGGATGCGGCACCCACCATTGTTCAAGACTGGTTCTGTCCGTCCAGGCATTCCAGACGAGCCGGCGCGGCGCCCTTATGATGCGTGAAATCTTCAGGTCGAGATCGGGATTGAAAGTCTCGGTCATCGGTCATTCTCCCCTTTGCTGGACATCCTGTCCTGTTGTGCCATGACAAACTGTTCGAGCCGGTCGGTGCGGCCTTCCCAGATGGCGCGCTGTTGCGAAAGCCAGCCATCGAGCATGGAGAACCGCTGCTTCTCCAGGGAGCAGAACCGGACACGCCCCTGCTTGCGCGTCACGATCAGCCCCGCCTCTTCCAGCTGGCGGATATGTTTCATGAAGGATGGCAGGGCCATGTCGAAGGGTTCGGCCAGCGTTCCGATGCTCGCCTCCCCGCCGCCCAGCCTCAGGATCACCGCCCTGCGGGTCGGATCGGCAAGAGACTGGAAGATATCATCGAGCGCATCTGAATAGTTTTCCATAAGGCTAACTATCACATCAAAACACTTAGCTCAATGGATAAGTTTAAAAATGCGCCGAGACAGGGAATAATCCGTCAGCTTGCGGTGTCTCTTGATGTGCTGGCGGCAGAGGCCGCCCGAACCACGGAGGATATGTCCATGAAGATCCGCTTTATCGTTCCCGCCCTCGTTCTGGCTTTTGCCGGAACGGCCTATGCGGCCCCTGCGGTCGAAACGGTCAAGACCGAAAAAGGCAATGTTCTTGCCGGCGAAAAAGGCATGACGCTCTACACTTTCAAGAATGACAAGAAGGGCGTATCCAATTGTTATGACAAATGCGCGGTAAACTGGCCGCCGTTTTTCGCAGCCGCCAGCGACAAGGCCGAGGGCGCCTATTCCCTCGTGAAGCGCAAGGATGGCAAGATGCAGTGGGCAAAGGATGGCATGCCGCTTTATTACTGGGTCAAGGATACCAAGAAGGGCGATGCCACCGGTGATGGTGTGAACGGTGTATGGGATGCCGCAAAACCCTGATGGCATGAATGGCGAAAAGCGGGGGAACCATTCCCCCGCAGCCGGCAGCTTCGAAACGGAGATGCTGGCGCTGATACCCATGCTGCGCCGTTATTCCCGCAGCCTTTCCCGTTCTGACGCCGATGGCGAGGACCTCTTGCAGGACTGCGTGGAAAAGGCGCTGGCCAATCAAAGGCAATGGCGCGGAACAGGTTTAAAAACATGGGCTTACACGATAATGACGAATCTTTATCGTAACCGCCACCGCGCCGAGAAACGTCACCCGTCCGAAAGCCTCGACGGCCATGAGACCATCGCCGGCGCGGAGACGCTCTCCGACACGCTGGAGAATGACCGCCTGCACGGCGCGCTCGCCCTTCTTTCGCCCGACATGCGCGCGGTGCTGATGCTGGTGACGGTGGAGGGCTACAGCTATCAGGAGGCGGCCGAGACACTATCGATCCCGCTCGGCACCGTCATGTCCAGACTGTCCCGCGCCCGCGAAACCCTTCGCCAGCACCTGGCGGCGGATAATATCATACCCCTGCGGAGACCACGATGAAACGGCCCGACGCCATAACCGAAGACGACCTGCACGCCTATGTCGACGGACTTCTTTCCGACGACGACCGCGCGGCTGTCGAGGCCTGGCTGGCGGAAAGGCCGGAAGAGCAGGCCCGCGTGGAGGAATGGAGAAAACAGGCCGATATTCTGCGCAATGCCTTCGCCTCCTATGCCGCTGCACATCCGCATGACGCATCGATGCTCAGCCCGCAAAAGAGGGAGCGCGCATGGCGGGTAAAACCGGTTCTCCTGCAAACAGCGGCCGCCCTTTTGATCTTCGTGGCGGGTGCTGCGGCCGGCAGGCTTCTGCCGCCGTCTTTTTCCACGCCGCAGGACGTGACTCTGGCGTCGCTGACGACGGATATTCCGGCACAGGCGAAATCGGCCTATCTCATCTATGCGAGCGAGGTGCGCCATCCCGTTGAAGTCGGCGCCGGAGAGCAGCAGCATCTCGCGACATGGCTCGGCAAGCGGCTCGGCTACCCCTTCACCATCCCCGATCTCTCGAAGATCGGATATGACCTCGTCGGCGGGCGCCTTATTCCCGTCAGCGGCAAGCCGGGCGCGATGCTGATGTATCAGGACAAGACCGGCCGCAGGGTGACGGTGCTGATCGGCCACAACGAGGAAAACCGCACCACCAGCTTCCGCATGGCCAGCGCCGACGGCATCGAGACCTTCTACTGGATCGACAACGAACTGGGTTACGCCGTATCCGCCGAACTGACGCGCGACGAAGTGCAGGCGATCGCCGAGGAATGTTACCGGCAGTTTCCGACGTGAGGGCTGCTATTTCAACATCGGCCAGAGGCTGATGACGAGAAGCACGGCCATGGTGATATTGAACCATTTGAGCCGAACCGGCACAGCGAGCCAGTCGCGCAAGGCGGAGCCGAAGCCGGCCCAGGTCGAAACGCTGGGAAGATTGACCGCAGCGAAGGCCACGCCGACGACAAGAACGGTGAAGAAATATTGCCGCTCATCCGTATAGGTCGCCATCGCCGTCACCGCCATCACCCAGGCCTTGGGATTGACCCACTGAAAGGCGGCGGCTGCAATGAAACTCATCGGCGCCGACGCGGCAGAACCTTCGCTAAGGCTGCGGGAAGTACCGATCTTCCATGCAATCCAGACGAGATATAGACCACCTGCGAATTTCAGGCCGGTGTAAAGAACGGGCACCGAATGCAGCAATGCGCCGAGACCGAAGCCGACCCCGATCAGCAGCGACAGGAACCCCGCGCCGATGCCCAGCATGTGCGGGATGGTACGGCGGAAACCGAAGTTCACCCCTGACGCAAACAGCATCATATTGTTCGGGCCTGGCGTGATGGAGGTGGTGAAGGCAAACAGCACCAGCGCGACAAAGGTTTCGGCAGTCATGATTTCTCCTTGAGCAGAAACCCTATCCGTCGGACCATCATCAAGCCACCCCGCCGGATCGATGGGCGCGGTCAATTTTTTTGATGGATCAATACTTTCCATGCCGGGTTTGAGAAGTCGGAACAAAGGGCTATTGTCCAATCACCAATCGCTGGAGCGAACCCATGTATGACGACATTCCTTCCGTCACCCTGCCATCAGGAAAAGAGGTTCCGGCCCTTGGCCTCGGCACCTGGAACATGGGGGAGACGCGATCATCCGCGCCGCAGGAGGTCGAAAGCATCCGCAAGGCGATCGATCTCGGCATGACGCTGGTCGACACGGCGGAAATGTATGCGGACGGCAGATCGGAGGAAGTGGTCGGCGCGGCAATCGCCGGCCGTCGCGACGAGGTGTTTCTGGTCAGCAAGGTCTATCCCTGGAACGCCAGCGCCAAAGGCACGGCGGAAGCCTGCGAGCGCAGTCTTGCAAGGCTCGGCACCGACCACATCAATCTCTATCTGCTGCACTGGCGCGGCGAGCACCCGCTTGCGGAAACCGTAGCCGCTTTCGAAAGGCTGAAGAGCGACGGCAAGATCGGCGACTGGGGCGTCTCCAATTTCGACAGCGACGACATGGAGGAGCTTTTCGCGGTTCCTGACGGCAAGAACTGCTCCGCCAATCAGGTGCTCTACAACCTGTCCCGACGCGGGCCGGAGTTTTCGCTGCTGCCGTGGTGCCAGGAGCATGGCGTGCCGCTGATGGCCTATTCCCCCATCGAACAGGGCCGCATTTTGAAGAACCATGAACTCATCCGCATCGCCAAGGCCTATCAGGCAACCCCGGCCCAGCTGGCGCTCGCCTTTCTGCTGGAAAGGGACGGCGTCATCGCCATTCCGAAATCCGCCAGCATCGCGCGGGTCGAGGAAAACCGCGGTGCGACGGATCTTGAAATAACCGATGAAGACTGGGCGGCGCTCGATGCCGCCTTCCCGCCACCGACGCGCAGAACCGCGCTGGAAATGCTTTGATATAACAGTACGTTAAGAGACTGTCCGGAATCTGTCGATCAGGTAGTTGAATCGGAATGTGAGCAAAGCAATTGTGCCACCGCCACGGCAGGCCGCACTTGAAAAAAACGGCGCGGAAAGCCGCGCCGTTGTGTCCAAAAAGCACCGCTCCGTTACGGTATACGCCGCTCATATTCTTCTTTCAGTCCCAGCCATGTATCCCAGAACGGCCCCGGCTCCTTCTCCTGAAGACGGGCGGCGAGAATGTCGAGATGCACATGCCAGCCAGCGCTGACGTCAAGCCTCGTCCTCCTGTCGGCCAGCCGGCGATGAACCAGCGTCAGCAGCACATCCTTGCCAAGAGCCTGAAGTTCGATCGAGACCTCGCCACCTTCGCCCCAACTAAAGACGAGACGGTGCGGTGGAACCACGGTAATGATGCGGGAAGCCATACGGTCTTCTTCGGAAAAGCCTTCCGGGCGCCGGCCGGGCGGATCGGAAAGCTCATCGTTGCGCCACACCAGTTCGAACGGTGCATCCGGCGCAAGCCGCATTTCACCGGATGCCAGCCAGCGGCGGCGAAGTTCGCTTTGTGTCAGATAGGCCCAGACCCGGTCGATCGGTCCCGGCAGCAGCCGTTCGATCTTCAGGGTCGTCGGCTCGACGAGACGGCCATAGGCGTCAGGCATTGCAATATCAGCCATTGTCATTTCCTCCATCTGCAGGGATTTTTCCCTGATCATCCTCCCTGAGCATCTGCTCAAGAATATCGAGGCGACTGCCCCAGAACTGCCGGTAGAAATCCAGCCATTCATGCGCTTCCGCCAACCGTTCCGGCGAAAGGCGGCAGACATGGGTGCGCCCCCTCACCTCGCGGCGGATAAGACCCGCATTTTCCAGAGCCTTGATGTGCTTTGAAGCCGCAGCGAGCGATATGTCGAACGGCTGGGCCAGCTGGCTTACCGTGCGCTCGCCGCGGGACAGATCACGCAGCATCGTGCGTCGCGTGGCATCGCCAAGAGCATGAAAGACGGTGTCGAGATGTGAAGCAGATAATTCAACCATGTTGTTGAATATAGACTGCCGATCCAGAAAGTCAACCATACGGTTGAATGTTGGATCGAGCGGAACAACGCCATAAAAAAACCCGCGGCGAACCGCGGGCTTATATTTCAGCATCTGCTCCAAATACGGAGATTACATTCCCTGCGAACCGCGATTCATCGCAGCAATACCGGTGCGGCAGATTTCGATCAGGCCGAGCGGCTTGATGATGGCCACGAACTGGTCGATCTTCGATGACTTGCCGGTGATTTCGAAGATGAAATGCTCGACAGTCGCATCCACCACCTTGGCCTGAAACGCATCCGCAAGGCGCAGGGCTTCAGCGCGCACTTCACCCGTGCCGGCGACCTTGATGAGCGCCACTTCGCGCTCGATAGGCCGCTCCTGCCCCAGTTCGCGGGCACGAACGGTGAGATCGAGAACCCGGTGCACGGGCACGATACGTTCCAGCTGCGCCTTGATCTGCTCCAGCACGATGGGGGTACCGCGCGTGACGATGGTGATGCGCGATAGATGCGCCTCATGTTCGGTCTCGGAAACCGTCAGGCTTTCGATGTTGTAGCCACGGCCGGAAAACAGGCCGATGACCCGGGCGAGAACACCCGGCTCGTTGCTGACGAGAACCGACAGCGTATGATTTTCGACGGCAGCCGTTTCCTTCTGGATGAAATAGGCGGAGCCGGTGGGCTGTAGGTGTGCGTTCATGTCCTTTTCCTCTCCCGGCTCAGACTAGCTGACGGCCCTTGGCGTCAATGGCGTTGGCAACAGCTTCATCCGTCGCCTCATCCGGCAACAGCATCTCGTTATGAGCCTTACCAGACGGGATCATCGGGAAGCAATTGGCAAGATTGGCAACGCGGCAATCGAAGATAACCGGCTTGTTGACCGCGATCATCTCGGCGATCTTCTCGTCCAGTTCCCTAGGATCATCGCAATACATGCCGACCGCTCCATAGGCTTCCGCAAGCTTGACGAAGTCAGGCATCGCTTCGGTATAGGAGTTGGACAGGCGGTTGCCATGCAGCAGCTGCTGCCATTGGCGCACCATGCCCATGTACTGGTTGTTGAGGATGAAGATCTTCACCGGCAGACCGTACTGGATGGCGCAGGACATTTCCTGAATGCACATCTGGATCGAGGCGTCACCGGCGATATCAATGACAAGCGCTTCCGGGTGTGCAACCTGAACGCCGATGGCTGCCGGCAGGCCGTAACCCATGGTGCCGAGACCACCTGACGTCATCCAGTGGTTCGGCTCCTCGAAGCCGAAGAACTGCGCCGCCCACATCTGATGCTGCCCGACTTCTGTCGTAATGTAGGTGTCACGCCCCTTCGAAGCCTCATAAAGCCGCTGCAACGCATATTGAGGCATGATGACATCGTTGGAGTTCTTGTAGGCGAAGGAGTTGCGGGCACGCCAGCGCTCGATCTGCGCCCACCAGTCGGCGGTCTGCGCCTTTTCCGGTTTCTTCGGCAAGGCGCGCCACAGGCGGACCATATCTTCCAGAACATGGCCGACATCGCCGATAACAGGCACGTCGACGCGAACCGTCTTGTTGATCGACGATGGGTCGATATCGATGTGGATCTTCTTGGAATTCGGCGAAAACGCGTTGATGCGGCCGGTAATTCGGTCGTCGAAACGCGCGCCGACGCAGACCATGACATCACAATCATGCATCGTCATATTGGCTTCGTAGGAACCGTGCATGCCCAGCATGCCGAGCCAGTTCTTGCCCGATGCCGGATAGGCGCCGAGACCCATCAGGGTCGAGGTGATCGGGAAACCGGTCAGCTCTACCAGTTCACGCAGCAGACGGGTGGCCTCCGGGCCGGAATTGATGACGCCGCCGCCGGTGTAGAAAACCGGCTTCTTCGCCTTCGACATCAGCTCGATGGCCGCATGAATGGCATTGAGGTCGCCCTGGACCTTCGGCTTGTAGCTCTCATGCTGGATGGCGGCGGAAGGCGGCGTGTAGGTGCCGGTGGCGAACTGGATGTCCTTCGGAATATCGACAACAACAGGTCCGGGACGACCCGTCTGCGCGATGCGAAAGGCTTCATGGATGATGCCCGCCAGTTCGTTGACGTCCTTCACCAGCCAGTTGTGCTTGGTGCAGGGGCGCGTGATGCCGACGGTGTCGCATTCCTGAAACGCATCGGAACCGATCAGCGATGTCGGAACCTGGCCGGAAAGGCAGACGAGCGGGATGGAATCCATCAGCGCATCCTGCAGCGGGGTGACCGCATTCGTCGCGCCGGGGCCTGACGTGACGAGCATGACGCCGACCTTGCCGGTGGAGCGGGCATAACCTTCGGCCGCATGGCCGGCGCCCTGCTCGTGGCGCACGAGAATGTGCTGGATGTCTTCCTGCTGGAAAATCTCGTCATAGATCGGAAGCACGGCACCGCCGGGGTAACCGAAGATGTGCTCGACGCCGTTATCCTTCAGCGCCTGCAGAACGATCTCCGCACCTGTCATGCGATTGCTGTTTTCCGTATTGTCCTTATCCGTCATTGCCTGTTTCCATCCCGCTTTGGCTTTGGATATCGAGGAGCCCGAGGGCCTGTTTGAAGACATAAAAAAAGGCCCCTAGAGGAGCCTCGTTCAGCGCATGGGTGCTTTCGCCGGATGGTTACACCATCCTGCCCATGCGCCGTCCCACCACGATAAGTACGTTAAGATTTTTCATGGGCCGGAGTGTTAGCCACAAAAGCCCCAGCCGTCAACGCATATTGCAGGAAAAAATCGCCACCGCCTTCTTTTATTACCCGCAAGCAGACTTCCGCGAAATTTTCGAACGCAGTCGGTACACCTGTTGTTAAGCATAATATTTTAATATCAAGAGCGCAGATACTGCCCGAACCACCGCGATATCGCATGTACCGGGAAAAAATGTGAATAACGACACGTTTCATAACGCGTCCCGCATGGACGAAAACGAACGGCGGTCCGGCCAGCAGCCGGCGAACCGCATGCTCGGCCGCGTCATCGCCTGTAACGGCGCACACGCCACCATTGCCGCCGAAACCGAACCGGGCACCACCGATGTGTCGCAGCTCTGGTCTGTCGGACGCCTGATCTCGATCGAAATGGGCACGAGCCGTGTCGCGGCCCTCGTCTTCGCCATGCGCACGGGCGAGGACTATTGGGCAGCGGACAGACCGAACAGGCTGCTGATCGACGTTGAACTCGTGGGCGAAGTTTACCGCACCGAGGACGGCAGCGAACGCTTTTCCACCGGCATCTCGCGTTACCCCTATCTCGGCGCGGTGGCGCACCGCATCCGCACCAGCGACCTCTCGAAGATCTACGACAGCGGCAAGCGTGACGCCTGCGTGATCGGCAGGCTGACACAGGACGATACGATCGGCGCCGCCATCAGCATTCCGCAGATGCTTGCCAAACATTTCGCCGTCGTCGGTTCGACGGGTGTGGGCAAGACCACCGCCGTTTCGCTGCTTCTGAACAAGGCGATCGAGACCGACCCGAAACTGCGTGTCCTCATTCTCGATCCACACAATGAATTCGCGGCCGCTTTTCCCGATCATTCCGTCGTCATCGATACGGATACGCTGGACCTGCCCTTCTGGCTGATGCGGCTTGAAGAATTTGCCGAGGTCATCTTCCGCGGTCGCAAGCCGGTGCCGGAAGAAATGGATGTCCTCCGCGACATCATTCCCGAAGCGAAGAAGGCGTTTCGCGGCACCGAAGGTTCCGCCGTCCGCCGCACCTCCGACAAGAGCGCGATCACACCCGATACGCCGGTACCCTACCGCATGGCCGATCTTCTCGCCCTCATCGACGAGCGTATCGGACGGCTGGAAGGACGCGGCGAAAAACCCGCATTGCGCACGCTGAAAGGCCGCATCCTCTCGGCCATCAACGATACGCGCTACAACTTCATGTTCTCCAGCAATACGATCAGCGACACCATTCTGGAAACGGTGGCGCATATTTTCCGTATTCCCGGGGAAGGAAAGCCGATTTCGGTATTCCAGCTGTCAGGCATTCCCTCAGAAGTGGTGAACTCGGTGGTTTCGGTCCTCTGCCGCATGTCCTTCGAACTGGCGGTGCTGGCGCGCGGATCGCTGCATATGCTTGTCGTCTGCGAGGAAGCGCACCGTTATGTGCCTGCCGACCCCGAGCGCGGCTTTTTCCCCACCCGCCAATCCATCGCCCAGATCGCCAAGGAGGGCCGCAAATACGGCATTTCGCTCGGCGTCATCAGCCAGCGGCCGAGTGAGCTGGATCAGACCATCCTGTCGCAATGCTCGACCGTTTTCGCCATGCGGCTCTCGAACGAGATCGACCAGAAGATCATCCTTTCAGCGGTACCGAACGCATCGACATCGACCACCAGTTTTCTGTCGTCCATCGGCAATGGTGAGGCCATTGCTTTTGGCGAGGCCGTCAATGTACCGATGCGCATGCGTTTTGACCGCGTCGTCACGGCCAAATTGCCGAAGGCGAGCGGCATCACCAGCCATGTGAACCACGAAACCCCTGATACGGTTGATCTGAACAGCATCGTCACCCGCATGCGCGCCACGGCAAAACCCGTTATCACCGGCTTCCAGCAAAGCGTTGAAGCGGCCTTTTCCGATCTGCCGGAACCGGCAGCACCGAACCGGTCAACGGATGAGGTCGATAGCTGGAAGCAGGAACTGGGCACAGCTGCAACGGAGGGATATGAACCCTATCGCCCGGACATGCTGCCTGGCCGCACGCTCCCTGCATCACCAAATCCGGCGGCACCCGATACCGCCTCTGGCGCCGTCAACGAATTGCGCAAAGCCAGTTTCCAGATGCAGGCGCAAAATGGCCCGCCGCCCGGCGATGCACGCCCTTCGCTCCGCGAGAGCCTCCTGAAGAAGCCGCTCGGCAGCCTCTACCGGAAAGACTGAGCCCCTTCACGGCTGGATGCGTGTCCAGTCGTCTCCCATCTGGTTGCGGAACCAGGTCATCTGCCGTTTGGCATATTGGCGGGTCGCGGCCGCCGATTTTTCGATAACCTCCGCCTCGCCCATGCGCCCGGCCAGCATATCGGCGATCTGGGCAACGCCGATCGCCTTCATTGCCGTTGCATCAGGCGGAAGATTGAGCGCGAGAAGCGCCTGTACCTCCTCCACCGCGCCGCTCTCCATCATCGCCTCAAAACGACGATTGATGCGATCATGCAGCACCGGCCTTTCCGGCAGGACGACGAATTTCTGCGCCCGGTCGGGGTCGATAATCATAGGGCCCCGGGCCTGCTGGAAATCCCGGATCGATTTCCCCGTCGCCTCAAGCACTTCAAGCGCCCGGACGATACGCTGCCCGTCCCCCGGCTGGAGCGTGTCCGCCATGGCCGGATCACGGCCGGCGAGTTCCGCATGAAGGACCGCCGCTCCCTCCTCGACCAGCCGGGCGCGCAATCTCTCGCGGATGTCTTCTGGAATGTTGGGCATGTCGGAGAGGCCGCCCGTCAATGCCTTGAAATAAAGCCCCGTGCCGCCGACGATGACGGGGAAACGCCCCTGCGCCCGTAAATCCGAAAGTAGGGCAGAGATGTCCCGCAGCCATTCACCCGTTGAATAGAGACTGCTCGCCGGCACATGGCCGTAGAGCAGATGCGGAACGCCCTCCATCTCGTCTTCGGATGGCCGGGCGGTCAACACCCGTAGCGTGTCATAAACCTGCATGCTGTCGGCATTGATGACGACGCCGTCCCGCTCCCGCGCCAAACGAAGCGCAAGCGCGGACTTGCCGCTTGCCGTCGGGCCGGTTATCAGGATCGCATCAAAATTCTCATCAAGGTTTTTCATCATGGCTCTCGTTGCCACGCTTATCGCCAATCCGTCAAATCCTGTTCTGACACCGGCCCTCGGCGAAGCGGCCGCGAAGGCCGTCAACGCATCGGGCCTCTACTGGCTGGCCGATGGCATTGCCTGCGATATCGCCCTGCCCTCCGGCGCTGCCATCGAACAGGCACGCAGCGCGATTGCAGCCGCGCTTGCCGGAAAACCGATCGATATCGTCATCCAGGAACAGGATCAGCGGCGCAAGAAGCTTCTGATCGCCGACATGGATTCGACCATGATCGGCCAGGAATGCATCGACGAACTGGCGGCCGAAGTCGGGTTGAAGGACAAGGTCTCAGCCATCACCGCCCGCGCCATGAATGGCGAGATCGCTTTCGAACCTGCTTTGCGTGAGCGTGTGGCGCTGCTGAAGGGCCTGCCGGTCTCTGTCATCGATGACGTCATCGAAAAGCGCATCACGCTGACCCCGGGCGGCAAGGAACTGATCGCCACCATGAAGGCCAAGGGTTATTACACCGCCCTCGTGTCCGGCGGCTTCACCGTCTTCACCGGCCGCGTCTCCGCGATGCTCGGTTTCGACGAGGACCGCGCCAATCTGCTGGGTGAAACCAATGGCGAACTTGATGGCACCGTTGCCGAACCCATCCTCGGTAAACAGGCCAAGGTGGATGCGCTGAACGATATTGCAGCAAAGCTCGGCATTTCGCCGGAAGAGGCAATGGCAGTCGGCGATGGCGCCAACGATCTCGGCATGCTGCATCTGGCCGGCGCGGGCGTGGCCCTGCATGCCAAGCCGGCCGTGGCAGCCGAGGCGCAGATGCGCATCGACCATGGTGATCTGACCGCGCTTCTATACATCCAGGGCTACCGCAAGACGGATTTTGTCACTCCATGATCATCCGAGAGACACAGAGACTCATTCTGCGCGAGTGGAAGGAGAGCGACCGTGACCTGTTCCGCGAAATCAACGCCGACGAAAAGGTCATGGAGTTTTTTCCCTTCCGCCGCAGCCATGCGGAAGCGGACGCCGTGCTGGAAACCATCAACGGCATGATCCGCGGCAGCGGTTACGGCTTCTACGCCATGGAATTGCGCGAGACCGGCGAAGTCATGGGCTTCTGCGGCATTTCCCCCGTCATGAATCTCGACCCGCCCTTCCCGCTCGGAACCATGGAAATCGGCTGGCGGCTCGCCACCCGCTTCTGGGGCCACGGCTATGTCACGGAAGCGGCGCAATCGCTGCTCGTCATGGCCTTCGATGAAAAGGAGACGCCGGAAATCGTCTCCTTCGCCGTGCACAACAACCAGCGTTCAACGCGGGTGATGGAGCGCATCGGCCTCAAGCGTGATCCTTCACGCGATTTCGACCATCCGCGCGTGCCGGAAGAGACGCATCCGCATCTGCGCCCGCATGTGACCTATGCGTTGACGCTGGAGGAGTGGCGGGCGCGATAAGACCCTGCCCGCCAAGCCCGAACATCACTTCACGGCCGCATTGCCGCCATCGGCAAACAACGCCGCTCCGGCGACGAAGCTCGCCATGGGGCTAGCGAGGAAAAGCGCTGCCTGCGCGATTTCCTGCGGCTCAGCGATACGTTTCATCGCATGCAGGCCAGCGGCCCATTCCTTCTGCGCCGCATCGCCGGCTGCCGGTGTATCAACCCCGCCGGGCAGCAGCGCATTGGCACGAATACCGCTGATGGCATAATCGGCGGTAATGCCTTTCACCAGCCCCATCAACGCCGCCTTCGCCGCCCCATAAGCCGCCATGCCCGGTATGCCGACGCTGGTGCCGACGAAGCTTGAGGTGAAGACGATGGAGCCGCCGCCACGCGTCAACATCAGCGGTATCTGGTAACGCGCTCCCAGAAAAGCGGAGGTAAGATTGACGTTGAGTACATCATCCCATTCCGCAGGCGAAATCTCCGCCAGCGGCTTCATGGCCCCCACCGCACCGGCATTATTGACGGCGATATCGAGGCCACCGAACACGCTCACGGCCGCCTCTGCCAGTCGGGAATGGGTTTCGGCAAGACCGGCATCACCCGCAACCGCGTGGACGCGGCCGCCGGTCTCACGAATGTCGGCGGCAACCTCCTGCAGCGCCTTTTCGCCGCGCGCATTGAGAACGACCGCCGCGCCGTGAGCGGCAAACAGCATCGCCGTCGCCCGGCCGATGCCGGATGACGCACCGGTGATGATGGCAACCTTGTTTTCAAGCAATTTCATATCCTTGGCCTCCGTTTAATGGAGCCCAAGGATTAGAGAGCGGCCGGAATGACAACCACCCGATTCCTGACGGATCGGACGAAAGGCGTTTATTCCAGCGGCAGCGCCACGACGCGCAGATTGCCCTGGGCATCCGCCACCATCATATGCGCATTCTTGCGGCCTTCGGATTTCAGGCCGTTGACGCGCACCAGCACATCGCCCGGAACCTCCATGAAGTCCTGCCCGACCTCGACGATGATATCGCCGGCCTTCATGCCCTTCTGTTCGGCGGGCGAGCCCGGATCGACGCTGGCGACAAGCACGCCTTCCACGCTTTCGGCAATGCCCTTTTCGGTGCGCAGCTCGTTGCTCAGCACCACGAGATTCATGCCGAGCACGCTCTGCGGTGCTTCACGCACTTCCGGCGTCTGGTCCTGCGCCTGATCGTCGGTGCCGCCATCGTCTTCCGGTACGACCACACCGCCATCGCCGTCTTCGCTCTGTTGGTCCTCGGCCGAGGCCTTCTCATCCGTCGCATCCTGCAACTGGCCGAGCTTGACCTTGACGGTCTCCTCCTTGCCATCACGCAGGATCACCACATCGACGTCCTTGCCGACAGGGCTTTCCGCCACGATCCGCAAAAGGTCGCGCATCTCGTGAATATCCTTGCCGTCGAATTTCAGCACGACATCGCCGGCCTGGATCGGGCCATTTTCCACCGGTCCGCCCTTGGCGACGCCGGAGATAAGCGCACCCTTGGCGCTATCCATGCCGAGGCTTGCCGCCACATCGTCGGTGACGGGCTGGACACGAACACCCAGCCAGCCGCGGCGCGTCTCACCGAATTCGATGAGCTGCTGGACGATATTCTGGGCAAGCTCCGTCGGCACGGCGAATCCGATACCGATCGAACCGCCGCTCGGCGAAATGATCGCCGTATTGATGCCGATCACCTCGCCCTTCATGTTGAAGAGCGGACCGCCGGAATTGCCCTTGTTGATGGCCGCATCCGTCTGGATGAAATTGTCATAGGGGCCGGCATTGATATTACGCCCGCGCGCGGAAATAACACCGACCGTCAGCGATCCACCAAGGCCGAAGGGATTGCCGATGGCCATCACCCAGTCGCCGATGCGCATGCTGCGCGAATCACCGAACTTGACGGCCTTCAACGGCGTTTTCGGCTCCACCTTCAAGACGGAAAGGTCGGTTTTCGTATCGGTGCCAACCAGCGTCGCCTTGAGCTTCGAACCGTTAGGGAAAATCACCTCGATGGCGTCGGCACCCTCGATGACGTGGTTGTTGGTGACGACGTAACCGGCCGGGTCGATCACGAAACCGGACCCCAGCGAATTGACCTTTTCACCGCCTTCCGGCTTCTGGCTGTCGAAATAATCCTTGAAGAATTCCTGGAAGGGCGAACCCTCCGGCAGTTTCGGCGGAACCGGGCCCTTGCCGTCGGTCTTGACGTTCTGCGAGGTGGAAATATTCACCACCGCGTCGAGAAGCGGCTCAGCAAGATCAGCCACCGATTCCGGCCCATGGCTCTGCGCCAATGCCGCAACCGGTGCCGTAAGGCTACCCGCCACAAGCGCGATGCCCGCGATTGCGGCGATGCTGCTGCGAAAAGGCGAAAGAAGGGTCACGGCCATAAGCGTCCTCGCGTTTCAAATAGTCCTGCCCTGCATATATCGGCAAAGCATAAGGCGGAATGATGAAGTGTAAAAATACCTTTTCGTGAACAGGCGGGGGACGCCTTGCCCGTAGTCACAGCTTTGGCACGAAAACGGACCAAAAAGAAAGGGCCGGTAAAAACCGGCCCTCCAAAATCATTTTATCCGTTATCAGTTCGCCGGCGCCGGCGCAGGTGCGGCAGGCGCCGCGGAAGGCACACCGTCGATGTTGTTGAAATAACGGAAGAAGGTAGAGTCCGGAGACAGAACCAGCGTCGTGCCTGTTCCGCTCAGTGAGCTGGAATAGGCGGCCATCGAGCGATAGAACTCGAAGAAGCTCGGGTCGCGCTGGAAAGCTTCACCGAACACCTTGTTACGCTCCGCATCGCCTTCACCGCGCAGCACTTCGGACTGACGACGCGCGTCGGATTCGAATTCCACGACCTGACGGTCGGCGATAGCGCGGCGACGCTGCGCTTCTTCGTTACCACGGGCGCGGATCAGTTCGGCCTCGGCCAGACGTTCCGACTTCATGCGCTCGAAGGTCTGCTGCGAGACTTCCTGCGTCAGGTCGGTACGGCGAATGCGCACGTCAACGATGCTGATGCCGAGTGATTCCGCATCGGGACGCAGATCGTCACGCACTTCCTGCATCATCGATGCACGTGCATCCGAGAGCGCGGATTCGAAGCCACGCAGACCGTAGACCCGGCGCAGCGATGCGTCGAGACGGGTACGCAGGCGCGATTCCGCCGACATCTGGTCACCCGAGACCGTCTGCCGGAAGCGGCGTGCATCCGTGATGCGATAGACCACGAAGGCATCAACCTCGTAGAACTTGCCGCCGGAGACCTGAACACGGATATTGTCGTGATCAAAGCGCAGCGCGCGGTTTTCGACATATTGTACGCGGTCGGCGTCCATGAAGGCGAAGGGCAGCTTGAAATAGAGGCCCGGCGCGGTTTTGACATCCTGGATTTCACCGAAGCGAACGACGATGGCCTGCTGGCGCTCGTTGACGACGAAGATCGACGAATAACCGAGGAAAAGCACGACGGCGAGGCCGACGAGAATGGCCGTAAGACGGTTGCCCATATTAGTTGCCTCCCTGCTGTGCCGCGCCCGGATTGCCGCGCATGATCTCGTTCAGAGGCAGATAAGGCACCACACCCTGTTTTTCGTCGATGATGACCTTGTTGGAGCCCTTCAGGACCTGTTCCATCGTTTCCAGGAACATGCGCTGACGGGTTACATCAGGCGCGGTGCGATACTGGTCGTAGATGGAGATGAAACGCTGCGCTTCACCCTGTGCCTCGTTGACGACACGCGACTTGTAGGCGTTCGCTTCTTCGAGGATCTGCGCGGCCTGACCGCGGGCGGCACCGAGCTTCTGGTTGGCGTATTGGTTGGCTTCCTGAACGAAGCGGTCTTCGTCCTGTTCGGCGCGCTGCACTTCATCGAAGGCGTCGGCCACTTCGCGCGGCGGCGCCGCGTCTTCAATAGCCACCGCATTGATGGAGATGCCGGCGCCATAACCGTCCATCGTGGACTGGATGATGGTGCGCACATCCGCTGCGATCGCCTGACGGTTATCGCGGAAGATGTCCTGTGCCGGACGACGGCCGACGACTTCGCGCATGGCGCTTTCGGAAACCTGCTGCAGGGTTTCAGCCGGGCTGTCGACGTTGAAGAGGTAGGATTTCGGATCGGAGACCGTATAGAGCACCGAGAACTGCACGTTGACGATGTTCTGGTCGCCGGTCAGCATCACGCCGCTCGCTGAAGACGACGAAGCGCGCGAACCGATATTCTGCTGCTGCTCGGTCACCTTGACGATTTCCACCGTCTCGATCGGCCACAGATGGAAATGCAGGCCCGGCATCGAAATTTCATCCTTCGGACGCCCGAAACGCAGCTCCACGCCGCGCTCGTCCGGCTGGACGGTGTAGATGGACTGGATGCCGAGGAAAACCAGAACGACGAGAACAACGATCGCAACCGCGCCGCCGTTGAAGCCGCCCGGCAGGACATTCCTGAAACGGTCCTGGCTGCGCCGGATGATCTCTTCCAGATCAGGAGGGCCGCCATTGCCGCCGCCACCGCCGCGAGGCCGGTTAGGCCCCTGCCCCCATGGGCCGCCACCGCCGCCCTGGTTGTTTCCTCCACCGCCGCCGCCCCAAGGGCCGCCGCCGCCATTCTGATTGCTCCAGGGCATCAATACCTCTTTATAAAAGCCTCTCCCGATTCCGTTCGAAAGCGATTGCTCGCGTGCGGCGGGAATATCGACCCGTTATAAGAAGGAGAAGCGTCCGTTTCAACGCAGAGGTGGTAACTAAATACCCAATCGGGGTAAATAGTTCACTTTGACGCGGCTCTGCGCACATAAGTGGTGAACAGAACGGGATAATTGTCCCTTTCCCCTGCGGGAGCGGGGGTTTCCTCGGTTTTCTCAAAAACGCCGGGATCGATTTCCGGAAAAAAAGTGTCTCCATCCAGCTTTACCGCCACATGGGTGACGGAAAGTTGATCGGCAAAGGGCATGGCCTGACGGTAAATCTCGCCGCCGCCGGCCACGAAAACCTCATCCACACCCAGTTCCGCAGCCTTGGTTTTTGCAAGCTTCATGGCCTCGTCCAGCGACGAGACGACATCCACACCTTCAGGCCGGTAGTCGGCATTGCGGCTGACGATGATATGCGGACGGCCCGGCAGGGGGCGCTCGCCGACGGATAAAAATGTCTTGCGGCCCATGATGAGCGGCTTGCCCATCGTCATCGCCTTGAAGCGCTTGAGGTCAGTGGAAAGCTTCCACGGCATGTCGAGGTCGCGGCCGATGACGCCGTTTTCGGACACCGCGACGATGATGGTGACGCGCGGCTCACTCATACCGCGATCGGCGCCTTGATGCTTGAATCGGCCTCGTAGTTCTCAAGCGTAAAGTCTTCGAACTTAAAGCCGAAAAGGTCCTTCACATCAGGGTTGAGGCGCATCGTCGGCAAGGCCTTGGGTGTGCGCGTCATCTGCAGCTGCGCCTGTTCGAAATGGTTGGCATAGATATGCGCATCGCCGAGCGTATGGACGAAATCGCCGGGCTTCAGCCCCGTCACCTGCGCCACCATCAGCGTCAGGAGCGCATAGGAGGCGATATTGAACGGCACGCCGAGGAAAATATCCGCCGAGCGCTGGTAAAGCTGGCAGGAGAGCTTGCCGTCGGAAACATAGAACTGGAACAGGCAATGGCAGGGCGGCAACGCCATCTCGTCCACCAGCGCGGGGTTCCAGGCCGAAACGATGTGGCGACGGGAATTGGGATTGGTTTTCAGGGCCTCGATCAGAAGCGCGATCTGGTCGATATGGCGACCGTCAGGCGCCGGCCAGGAGCGCCACTGTGCACCATAGACGGGGCCGAGATCGCCATTCTCGTCAGCCCATTCATCCCAGATGGAAACGCCATTTTCCTTGAGATAGGCAATATTGGTATCGCCCCTCAGGAACCACAGGAGTTCATGGATGATCGAGCGCAGATGCAGCTTCTTGGTGGTAAGAACCGGAAAACCTTGCGCAAGGTCGAAACGCATCTGGTAACCGAAAACCGAGCGCGTGCCCGTGCCGGTGCGGTCTCCACGGTCGGAGCCGGTTTCCATGACATGCCGGAGAAGATCGAGATATTGTTTCATGCGTTCTGCCGCCGATTCCCTGATATCGAGGGAATATAATAGCACAGGGCGGCAGAACCAATCACCTAATGCGGGCTTATCCCCGGATCAAATCAAAGCGACTGAAGCTTACCCAGTTCCTTGGCGACCAGATAGTAGAAAGTCACGCGCGACTTGGAGCGGTCCGCGGCCATGGCCTTGGCGACAGCATCGATCGCCTGATCGGCTGCACCGTCGGTAACGCCGAGCTTCTTGCCGCACCAGCTCGCCTTCACGCGCGCAAGCTCTTCCGGATCGGAAGCGGACACCAGCGAGGAATCCCGGTTGCGCAGGGCAATGCCGAGATGCTTGACGATCTTGCCGACAACGGCTTCGTCGGCTGCTGCGTCGTATTTCTTCACATCTGCGAGATAGTCAGTCATGTCCACTCCTTCGTGTGTCCCCGGCCCGGTGTTGCTTCTGGTGACCGGTTGCAGGGAGAATGGGACAGCAATCCCTCGTCGTCAAGAATTGTCTAAAGTGCGGGCCGCAATCACGAAACCTTTTCATGGAATTGTCATCACCCCCCTTTTCTCGGGCGGGCGAAACGCCTATATGAGCCTTGCCGGGGCAACCCGGCTATGGCGATAAACGGTCGGTGTAATAAACCTATTGGACCCGGGGGCGGTACCCGGCGCCTCCACCAAAAACCGGCGGGCTTTTCAAGATGAAGGCCGGCTTTTGATGGGGGCGAAATAGGATCGACAAGGGCGTAAAGATCGAACTTTTGCTCGGCATGATACCGCCGTTATCGGGTCACAAGTGTAGTTGCAAATGACAACAACGCTAAGGAATATGCTCTCGCTGCCTAATGGCGGTGCGGGAATTCCGCTCTAAGTCCTCACGGTTAGCCCCGTGAGGCGGGGTTCGGAGGTACCTGGCAACAGAAACCTCCACCTTCTCCATTTTGCCTGAATTGATTATATGATAGCTGACTTGCGAACGGCGTAGGCTTTTCCGTTGCTGCCGTTCAGGACATTGCGTATACTTGGGCAACGCGTGAGCGTCAGGATCGGAAATGATCCCGGCTCAAGGATTACGCGAAGATTCAAAGTGTTACAGCGTCCTTGGCGCGCGAGCCGCGCCGCACATGAAAAGACGTTCGAATAAGGGAAAGACAGGACCGCATGGGGCAGGATCATATCCGTTACGACATTCTCGCACAGGATGCCCTTCGCGGCGTTATTCGTAAGGTTTTGGGTGAAGTGGCCGCAACCAGCCGCCTGCCCGGCGACCACCATTTCTTCATTACATTCCTGACCGGCGCGCCGGGCGTGCGGATTTCCCAGCACCTCAAGGCGAAATATGCCGAACAGATGACCATCGTCATCCAGCACCAGTTCTGGGACCTCAAAGTAACCGAAACCGGCTTTGAAATCGGCCTCTCCTTCTCTGATACGCCGGAAAAGCTGGTCATTCCCTATAATGCCATCAGAGGTTTCTACGATCCTTCCGTCAATTTCGAACTCGAATTCGACGTGCCTCTGGCCGAAGAAGAAGAGATGGAAGAAGCCGAAATCACCGCTTATCCCGTTTCCCATGAGCCGAAGCCGGCTGCCGCTTCCGAAACGCCCAAGGCCGGCGAGGAAAAGAAGGAAGGCTCGGTCGTTTCGCTGGATGCCTTCCGCAAGAAGCAATAACGGCTTACCCCGAGCGTACGAGATCCGAGGAGACATATCCCCATGGCGGCCGATATCGTCAATCTACGTCAGTTTCGGAAACAGAAAGCCCGTAGCGAAAAAGAAAAGCAGGCGGAGCAGAACCGCCTGTCCTTCGGCCGCGGCAAGGCGGAAAAAAATCTCACATCAGCCCTGAACGAAAAAGCCGAAAAGGCGCTCGATCAGGGGCGGCTCGAAAAACCCGATGACGCGGTCGGCAAAGACTGACAAGCCGACAGACCGCGCGAATTTCGGGACTATCGGAAAAGAATCGCAAAACAGGGACTTGCTGGGGAGATATGATTCAGACCTCCAACCGGATCCACCGGAGACCGATCTGATGATCCGCAAGCACTCCGCGACGTTGCACGGCCACCGCACCAGCATTTCACTCGAGGACGCCTTCTGGGACGAGCTGAAAATCATTGCGGACAGACGCAAGATCAGTTTCGCGGCCCTGCTTGCCGAAATAGATGACAACCGCGCCGCCGACAGCAATCTGTCCTCGTCGCTGCGGGTTTATGTGCTGAACTGGCTGAAAAACCGCTGAGATTTTCTGACGTACGGTAAAGACACGCAATCGATCACGACCTGCGATGCCTCTATCCGGATTTGTCGTCCTAGACTACAAAAATTACTGCCGAAAACTCGTAACGCCGTGAAAGCATTCATTAAACATTAGCGGCCTAGTCTGCGCTGCAAGGCATTTCCCGTATTGCGTAGCCTTGCTTTCAAATACTGTTTCCAGACCTTTCCCATCCACCACGAGGCGTTCCGGGGCTCCCCCCGTTAGGGAACGAGTTTGCCGTGAGATTCTCGGCTCATGCTCGAGGATGATGCAACGTTCCGGGACAGGTTTCCGCACTTTCGCAATATGAAGGCCGATCAGCCTTACCCTGCCCGCAAGCTTACGGCGTGGCAGGAGCGTTTTCCGGCGCCAGTTGCCGGATGGCGTTTTCCGTCGGAGGCACCACCAGAACCGGCGCGGATTGCCGCTCGGGTACCGGCTGTTGCCCCTGTTCCTGCTGCTGTTGTTGCAACCGCTCCTGCTGTTCCTTTTCCTGGCGCAGACGTTCTTCGGCTGCCGCCTTCAGACGCGCCTCTTCGTCAGCCTTGGCCTTGGCTTCCGCCTCCGCCCGCTCCTTCTCGGCCTGCCGCTCGGCCGCCTGAGAGCGATAAAGCGCGACTTCGCGGCGCAGGCGCTGCTTTTCAAGAACACTCGCCTGCATGGCCTCCACCCGGCGGCGTTCCTTTTCGAAAGCCCTGAGCGACAGGTAATTGCTGAGCGCTGAAACATCGGTCGTCAAAGCCGGCGCGGCAAGCGGACCGTTATAGTTGAGACGCACCGATGGCTCGGCCCCTGCGACCGTTTCGGTACCGGGATTGAACAGAAGATCGAGGTCGCCATTCACGGTCGAAGCCGCAAGATCAACCGTCGCGTCGGCCGTCAGCGTTACGGGATCGATCCCCGCACGCAGATTCTGGAAATGAAGCGCGCCGCCATTCAGCGAGAACGGCAAGGCCACATCGCCAAGCCCGATTTCACCCTGCCACAGGCTCTGGTCCACCAGCGGCCGCACCTTGGGCGCGTCGATCGGCTGCTGCAAACCATCAGCCGCCTGCAGGATCGGCGGGAAGGCACCGGGATTAAGTCCCTTCAGCACAAGCCCGCTGGCCCTAATTTCACCCGATCCACCCGCTGATTTCAGCATCTCACCGACACTTTTGCCCGTCGATTCGGCCGTCAGGTCAACGGCCACCCGACCTGTCGCAACCGGCCCGTTGGCATTGGCCCAAAGGATCGGCTCCGGATTGGCATCGGTCACCGCGATCTTGGTGCGGAAAATGCCCGCACCTTCGCCCGTCGACATGGCAAGCCGCCCCGTCAGCTTACCGCCCATGAAGGTGCCGGCAACGTCATCGAGCGACAGACTGCCCGCATCATGCGTGACCCTGGCCGAAACACCGGTGACGGTACCAAAGGGACCGGCCTCGAAGCTTTCCGCTTTCAAGGCGAGCGAAGCCTTGAGCTGCGGGAAGGCTGGCATGGCCAGAGGCTTGGCATTGAGCGCTCCGGTTTCCGGGTCGATCACCGGCCCATAGATCGCATCCCCCAGCCAGGCGAGTTCGACGGTTCTGACGGAGAGATCACCGTCTACAGGATGGGGCGTGGCACGCTGGAATGTCAGATTGCCCGAGAAAGGGTTTCCGCCCGCCTGCCCGCCGATCGAGGAAAGTGCGATCTTTTGCCCGTCCACCGCCACTTTCGCATTGGCCTTCAGCGCCATGCCGCCGCCAAGCTGCGGCAGACCGACAGCGTTCATGATGAGGTATGGCTCGATGTCAGCGCTTTCGAGCGCCACATCGGCGCTGCCCTCGCCGAAATTGGCGGCCGAAACGGCAAAGGAACCGTTCATCGAAAAATGCGTCCGTTCCGTCGAGAAGCGCAGCTCCGTCTGGGCGGGTGAGCCGAGCGTGCCGTTGAGCTTGACCGAGAGAAGTCCTTCGCCATCCGCATCAAAAGGCAGCGGATCAAGCCCCGCCTGCCCGAACAGGATTGCGGTCGACTGGTTCTTCAGGACGGCTTCCAGCGACATGGCCGTATCATCGGTGATCGACAGGAAATCTGGCATCTTGGCAACGGCCGAGAGCCGGCTGCCATTGACGGTGCCGGAGACGGCGACATTGGCCCCGCCATTTTCGCTGTTGACGGAAACATCCATGGCAAGGTCGGAATTGGCGTACCATGGCGCGCTCGCCGCCAGACGGCTGAGGAATGGATGGTTTGGCAATTTCTGCTGCAGCATGGTGAAGAAAGGCTGCATGTCCGCAGCATGCAGGTTCACCGTGCCCTTGCCGGAATAATTCAGCAGCGAACCCTGCAATTGCCCTCTGGCCTTCACCTCCGCGCCGGCAATATCGCCGGCCGTCATGTTTTCAAGCGAGAGAATCCCGCCGGCCATGGTGAAGGCGGTTTCGACGTGATTGGCGGTCACACCGGCCATGTTGAACCGGTCGGCCTTGAATTTTGCGGTAATGCGGTGGTCGAGGACGGAACTGCCGACCTGATCGCCAAGCGCCAGACTGCCGAGCGCCCTCAGCGCATCGAGATCGATTTCGTTGCCCGACAGATCAATGGAGAGATTGGAAGTCTTGCCGTCGGAACGCCGCTCCAGCTCGCCCTTCAGCGAGGCATCGCCGATCGCAAGCTCCAGATTGTCGAAACGCTGATTGAGCGTCGTCAGTGAAACATCGGCGGAAAAACCGGCGGCATTGAGCTGGCGGATCGCCGGATCGACGGAACCGGAAAGCCAGTTCGCCAGCCCCGAAGGCTGGTTGGAGGCGAGCAGCAGATTGCCGTTGAAAGCGGGGCCGCCAAGCAGCGTCAGCGATCCCTTGGCTTCAAGCTGGGTCCTGCCCGGCAGCGTCGCCACGGCATTCACCACCTGCCAGCCACTGCCTTCCGGGCGCACATCCAGCCGGATGTCGCGGATGGTCGTATCGTCGGAAACGAGTGCGGGAAGGCTGATGCTCGCTTTGCCCGGCACCGGCGGAACCGGGATGCGGGCCACCATGGCCGCAAAGGCTTCAATGCGCTGGCGAACCGAGGCGGTGGGCTGGCGTGAGGTCTTGCCCGTTTGCACGACAGGCGGCGCGAAGCGGGCGACATCTATCTGCTGGCCGTCGGCCGTCAGCAGGAACTCTGGCTTGGCGCCGGTATCGAGCGTCGCCTCGCCCGTCACGACATAGGGATTTTCGCTGCCGCCGAGTTCCATGCGGTAACTCGGGATACGCACGCTTTCATTGGTCAGTTCAAAACTGCCGCGGGTGCGCGGCGAAGAAAACAGCGATTGGCCCGCCTGCTGCTTCTGCTTTTCATCCTCACGGAAACTGAAGGAGAAAGAACCGCTATAAGCGGGCTTTCCCGCCGTTGCAGCAATCGCACCATCGAGATCGACCTCGACCGGATGTTCGTCAGGCACCACGCGGACCCTGAGGCCCATGCGGCCGGCGGCATAATCCGGCTCGCTGCTGGAGAGCGAGAACGACCCCGGATGCCCGTCAATGGCGGCGCGCCCTTCGGCCTTCCACGGCCCGGCCAGCGAATTGGCGGACATGTCGGCGTTGAGACCGGTCACCACGCGATTGCGGCCGGATTGCTCGTCGATGAATTCGATCTGCCCGCCTTCGATCTGCACGCTTTCCAGAACCACGGTGCGGGCGGGAATTTCCGCCCGGCTGCCGCGCATCCAGTCCAGCGTGCCATCTTTCAGCAGCCTGATCTTCGCCTTGGGCTCCTCGATGCGCATGTCGAAGATGCGGGCCTCGCCCGAAAGGAAAGGCGCAAGCTCGGCATCCATGGAAAAACGCGCGACCTGAATGAGCGGCGATCCATCCGCATCCGTTCCGGCGCGCACATCATGCAGCGTTACCGAGGGGAAAGGCAGGATGCGGGCCTCAACGCGGCCATGCACAACCACCTTCTTGCCGAGAATACGGCTCGCCTGGTCTTCAAAATCGCGGCGGAAATCCGTCCAGTCGACGAAATAGGGAATAAGCAGCGCCGAGAACAGCACCACGGCCAGCAGTCCGCCCAGAAAAACCAGAATACGCCCGAGCACTGACCTGCATCTCCCTTCGCGAACGCTGCAAACCTATTCTTTTCTGCCTTAACGGCAAGCAGCCTTTTGTACCAATCAATTGTGAGGATGATCAGACAAGCCGGAACAACTTGCCCGGATTGAAGATATTATCCGGATCGAGCGACGTTTTGATGGCGCGCATCACATCCAGTGCATTGCCGGCCTCTTCGGCAAGAAAACTCATCTTGCCCTGGCCGATGCCGTGTTCGCCGGAGCAGGTGCCGTCCATAGCAATGGCGCGGCGGTTGAGACGGGCGACAAAGGCTTCGGTTTTCGCGACGCTTTCGGCATCCTTGCCATCAAACAGAATAAGGACGTGGAAGTTCCCGTCGCCCGCATGACCGACGATCGGCGCGAGAAAACCGTTCTCCTCAATATCCCGCTGCGTTTCCACCACGCAGTCAGCGAGGCGCGAAATCGGCACGCAGACATCGGTGGACAACCCATCGAGATGCGGTGCGAGCGCCCGCGACGCCCAATAGGCGTCATGACGCGCTTTCCAGAGCTTGTTGCGCTCGGCGGCATCGCTCGTCCAGCGGAAGTCGACGCCGCCGCATTCCGCCGCGATCTCGGCAAACTGCTGCGATTGCAGAGCCGCCGTCTCCTCGGTCCCGTGGAACTCCACGAAAAGCGTCGGCTTCTCCGCGTAGTTCAGGCCGGAATAGGCGTTGCACGCCCGCACCTGCACCTCGTCAAGCAATTCGATGCGGGCAACCGGAACGCCCATCTGGATCGTCATGATGACGGCATCGCAGGCCGCCTTGATCGTGTCGAAGGTGCAGACACCGCCGGCGATCTTTTCCGGAATGCCCTGAAGCCGCAGCGTCACGGACGTGATGACGCCGAGCGTCGCCTCGGCCCCCACGAAAAGCCGCGTCAGGTCGTAACCGGCGGAGGACTTGCGGGCGCGGCGAGCGGTGCGGATTTCCTCGCCATTGGCGACAACAGCCGTAACGGCAAGCACATTGTCTTTCATCGTGCCATAACGAACGGCATTGGTGCCTGAGGCCCGCGTCGAGGCCATGCCGCCGATCGAGGCATTGGCGCCCGGATCGATCGGGAAGAACAGGCCGGTATCGCGCAGATAGACGTTGAGGTCCTCACGCGTCACGCCCGGCTCCACCGTCACGTCAAGATCTTCGGCATTCACCTCAATGATGCGATTCATCCGGCTGAAATCGATGCAGATTCCGCCGTTGGGCGCATTGACCTGCCCTTCAAGCGAAGACCCCGTTCCGAAGGGAATGACCGGAACCTTGTATTGGGCGCAAGCCTTCACCACGGCCTTCACATCATCGGCGCTTTCGGCAAAAACCACGCCATCCGGCGCCTGCAGGGTCAAATAGGTGGTGGTGTGGCCATGCTGCTCGCGGAACGCCTGGCCCGTCTGGACCTTGTCACCCAACTGCTGCTTCAGCACCGCGAGCGCAGACGCAATGCCCTCTTCATTCCGCTCACCCGCAACAACGTCTTTCAGCGCCATCATCCATCTCCACCGCAACATCTGCCCGTAACGGATTCGATCCGTTACGAAATTCCGTCCTATTCCGCTGCGAGCAACGGCTTGTCCTCCTCCAGCGCCTTGCGGCGGGCGGCAAGTTCAAGCTCGCGATGGAGGCGGATTTCCTCATCCGCCTGCGGCTTGGCAAAGCGGGCGATGAGCAGATAGGAGACCGGCGTGATATAAAGCGTCACCAGCGTCGCGAAACCGAGACCGCCGACAATGACCCAGCCGAGCGCGATGCGCGCTTCCGCGCCCGCGCCCTGCGCCAGCACCAGCGGCACACCGCCGAGAATGGTGGCGATCATCGTCATCATGACAGGACGCAGGCGGATGCTGGTGGCCTTTTCAATGGCTTCCCGTACGGTCGCGCCCTGATCGCGCAGATGATTGGCGAATTCCACGATCAGGATGCCGTTCTTGGCCATCACGCCAACAAGCAGCACAAGACCGATCTGACTATAGACGTTGAGGCTCGATCCGGTGACCAGCAGCGCGATGACGGCGCAGGCAAGGCCGAGCGGCACCGTCGTCATGATGATGACCGAACTCAACACGCTTTCGAACTGCGCGGCCAGCACGAGGAAGATGATGGCAATGGCAAAACCGAAGGTCAGCAACATGCCGCTGGAGTTCTCCTCAAGCGTCGCCGCCTCGCCGAGCGGCAGCAGACGGGCGCCGGGCGGCAGGACGGATTGCGAAAGCTCGTTCACCTTCTCCAGCGCCTGACCGAGCGAAACACCGTCCTTCAGATTGGCCGTGAAGCCGACGGAGGGAAGCTGCTGCTCGCGATTGAGCTGCGGCGCGACCGCATTTTCCTTCAGCGAAGCAATGACCGACATCGGCACGATCTTGCCGTCGCCCGTTTTCAGGAAGACATTTTCAAGATCGGTCGGATCATTGATCGGCCGGGTGGAGGACAGGAGCCGCACCGGGATTGCATCGCCATCCACGAAAACGTCAACGACCGAGCGTCCTTCCAGCAGCGACTGCATGGCGCGTGACAGCCCGGTGATATCGATGCCGAGATCGGAGGCGCGCTCGCGGTCGATGGAAACGGAAAGCTGCGCCTGATTGGGCTCATTGTCGAAACGCGGCGTATCGAACAGGCCGCTTTCCTCCATGGAAAGCAGCAGTTTCTGCGTCGCCGCCGTCAGCGCCGCATAGTTGCTGCCGACCATCGCCATCTGCAAACCGTTGCCGGCGCCACGAATACGCAGGCTGTTCGGCTGCATCGCACTGCCGCGCAGCGCCGGCACCTTGTTGGCGGCGGACGTGACGTCAGCGGCGATCTGATTCTGGGTGCGCTCGCGATCGGCCCAAGGGGCGAGCGTCAGCACCATGAAACCGGTATTGGAGGAACCGTTCATGCCCGTGATGGAATAGATATTGCGGATTTCCCCGCTGTCGCGCAGCGGTTGCAGATTTTCCTCGATGCGCTGCAGCTGGTCGCGGGTATATTCAAGGCTGACGCCCTGCGGCGCGGTAACCCGCATCATGATCGAGGCACGGTCCTCGCGCGGCGTCAGCTCGTTCTGGATCATGCCGAAGGCAATCCACGACAGACCCGAAAAGATCAGCGCCACGATAATGACGATCAGCGGATTGTTCAGGCAGGCGGAAAGCGTCGACTTGTAGGTGGAGGCAAAGACATTGCCAAACCAGGCGAGCGGTCCCGTCTGTTCCTTCAACCCCTCCTTCAGCATGCGGGAAGCCAGCATCGGGCAGAGCGTCAGCGCCACGATGGAGGACAAGCCCACGGCGAAGGCCAGCACGAAACCGAATTCGCGGAACAGGCCGCCAAGCTGGCCCGGCAGGAAGGAGAGCGGAATGAAGACGGCGGCTAGCGTTGCCGTCGTTGCGATGACCGCGAAGAAGACTTCCTGCGTGCCGAGAACGGCAGCGGCGCGCGGCCCCATGCCTTCCGCCCGGCGGCGCACGATATTTTCCAGCACCACGATGGCGTCATCGACCACCAGACCGGTCGCAAGAACGATGGCGAGCAGCGTCAGAATATTGACCGAAAAGCCGACCATGTAGATGGCGACAATGGTGCCGATCAGCGCCACCGGCATGGTGATCGCCGGAATGAGGGTGGCGCGCCAGTCGCGCAGGAAGAGATAAAGCACGACGACGACGATGATCGCCGAAAGACCGAGCGCCAGTTCGACCTCGTGCAGCGCGCCTTCGATGAAGACGGCGTCATCACTGGTGACGACGATGCGTGTGCCTTCTGGCAGATTGGCCGACATGGCATCGACGGCGGCCTTCACGCCGGTGGAAATATTGAGCGTGTTGGACTGCGCCTGACGGATGACACCAAGACCGACACCCTGCACGCCATTGGAGCGCAGCGAGGTGGATTCGTCATCCGCACCGAGCATGACGGTTGCCACGTCGCGAAGGCGGATATTGTTCTTAATGAGAAGGTTGGAAAAATCCTCGGGCTTCGTCAGGCTCGCCGTGGCGCGCACGACAATGTCCTGCGTCGTGCTTTTCAGCGACCCCGCCGGCACGTCGAGTGCCGCGCTGGCGAGCGCGTTGGAAACATCGGTCACGGTCAGACCACGGCTGGCGAGTGCTGCCTGATTGAGATCGACGCGAAAAACCTTTTCCTGATCGCCATAAAGCTCGACATCGGCAACGCCGTCGACAGCAGCCAGACGGTCGATGATCTCGTCATCCACCAGCTTGGTCAGATCTTCCATGCTGAGCGTCGACGAGGTGACGGCAAGGCGCATGATCGGCTGGCTGTCGGAATCCGCCTTGATGATCTGCGGCTCGTCGGCATCATCGGGCAGCTGATTGGTGACGCGGCCAATAGCGTCACGCACATCGTTGGCCGCAACGGCCATGTCGACATTGTCGCCAAATTCCATCGTCACGCGGCTGGTGCCGAATTGCGAGTTGGAAGCGATGGATTTGATGCCGCTGACACGCGCCACCGCACCTTCGATGGTCTGCGTCACTTCCTGGTCGATCGTCTCAGGTGCAGCACCTTCATAGGTGGTCCTGACGCTGATCGACGGCCGGTCGACGTCGGGCAATTCGCGCACCTCGACGCCAACCAGAGCGGCGAGACCAGCCACGACCAGCAGCGTGTTGAGGACCGCCGCCAGAATAGGCCGGCGCACGAACAATGCGGTAAAAGCGAGCTTGGAATCCTGACCGGAAGGCGACTGCGTCATTGGCTGGCGACCTCCTCCGGTTTCGGCTGTTCGCCGACGCGGACAGCACCGCCTTCACGCACGCGCTGAAGGCCCTCGATCACGACAGGCTCGCCTTCCGCCAGCTCCGCCTTGACGAGAACCGCATCAGGGTTGCGCTGCACGATCTGCACCCGAACCTTGTTCGATTTGTTGTCGGTGACGCGCCAGACATAGGAGCCTTCCGCATCCCACTGCACGGCCAGAGGATCGACCGAAGCATAGGTCTCCCCGGCAAAACGCATGGTGACGCCGAAGGACATGCCGGCCCTCAGCTCGTCCTTCTCGTTACCGAACTTCGCCCGGATGCGGATCGTGCGGCTTGCTTCATCGACACGGTTGTCGACAGCTTCGATTTCACCCTTGAAGTTTTCGCCGGGACGCGAAATGGAGGTCGCCTCCACCGGCATTCCGACCTTGATCACGGTTGCAAACCGCTCGGGCGCCCAGAAATTGACGAGAATTTCCGACCGGTCGTCGATGCTGACGATGGTTGACTGCGTGGTAACGTTGTCGCCGATATTGGCGGCGACGATACCGGCCACACCCTCAATCGGCGCGACGATGTCGCGGCGCCTGAGATTGAGTTCGGCGGTGCTGAGCGCCAGCTTGGCGGACTCCTCGGCAATCTGCGCATCCATCACATCGAGGCGGGAGACGGATTTCAGGTTCTTGTAGGAACTGGATTTTTCAATCGCGCTGCGCAGCGCGACCTGCGCCTTGTCGCGTTCGATCACCTGCTCTTCGTCATCGAGCCGCGCAAGCACCTGCCCCTTCACGACGCGCGCGCCGGCGGCCGTGCGGATTTCTGAAAGCGTGCCCGATGTCTGCGGCATGACGACGACCGACTGGATCGCCTGGCCGTTGCCGATGGCGTTCAGCCGGTCATTGACCGTGCCCTTTTTCACGGGAGCCGTCACCACCAGGGTGGCGTTGCCGTTGCGCCGCGAACCACCATTCTGGCCTGCGGGCGAGCCGGCCGCTGCGACTTCTACCGCGCCTGCCGGCGTTTTGCCGAGCCCCATGCTGGCGAGCACATTGCGGGCTTCGGGCGAATAAAAGCCCCAGAGACAGAGCCCTGCTCCCACCACGGCCAGACTGACACCCACCTGTTTCCAGACCCGCATATAGTTCTCCGGTTGATCATCGCAGCATAAAGCAGCCCCTAAAGCGCAGGCTTCGGGACAGCAGCAGTATTCCCCCTCGTTTAAAACGAGGCAACGCACAAATCCGTTTCTTACGTAATTGTAATTTGTGATGGATTCTCGTCGAGCACACGACGAAGGCCATTTTTATCGCAAATATTCTTCAGCGCGGTAATCTGCCCACAGGAAAAGAACCGGAGGAAGCCATGAGCACCGTAACGAAAGTACAAAATCCCGAAGCCGATCCGCGCGTCAAGGCGGTATTTGACGACATCCGCACCACCCGCAAGTCGGGCTTCATCAATAATATGTGGCTCTACCTCGCCTTCGATCCTGACCTTCTGGAAAAGACATGGGCCGAGGTCAAGGCGGTGATGGCGACACCTTCGGCGCTCGACCCCGTGGTCAAGGAAATGCTTTACATCGCGGTGTCCGTCACCAATGGCTGCTCCTATTGCGCCCATTCCCACACGGCCGCCGCCAAAGCCAAGGGCATGACCGGCGAGCAGCACGCCGATCTCCTGCGGGTCATCGCGCTTGCCGCCAAGACCAACCAGCTTGCGGTGGCGCTGCAAGTCCCGGTGGATGCCGCTTTTGATGCCGACAGGCAGGCATGAAGCAAAAAATGCCTTGGAATAGGCGTTTTGACCGATGATACCGGAATAAAAGCAGAACGCGGTTCTGGCCTTTATATCCCGAATCACTACATTGGGCCGCATGAGCAACAGTTTCGACGATATGCCGTTCTTCGATGAAGAACCCGTGACGCCGCGCAGAGCGACGAATAATGCAGGCGCGGAAAGCGCCGGCGGGCTCGGCATTGCCGCCCGCGCGATGGCTGCGCGCGATCAGACGCGTGCTGCGCCCGATTATCTTTCCGGCCTCAACCCGGAACAGCGCGACGCCGTGGAAACGCTTGACGGACCCGTTCTTGTCCTTGCGGGCGCCGGCACCGGCAAGACCCGCGTTCTGACGACCCGCATCGCCCATATTCTCGCGACCGGCCGTGCTTATCCCAGCCAGATCCTTGCCGTGACCTTCACCAACAAGGCGGCCCGCGAGATGAAGGAACGTATCGGCGTTCTGGTCGGCGGCGCTGTCGAGGGCATGCCCTGGCTTGGCACCTTCCACTCCATCGGCGTCAAGCTTCTGCGCCGCCATGCCGAACTCGTCGGCCTGAAGTCGGATTTCACCATTCTCGATACGGACGACGTGGTGCGGCTGATCAAGCAGCTCATTCAGGCCGAAGGTCTCGATGACAAGCGCTGGCCGGCAAAGCAGTTTGCCGGCATGATCGACGGCTGGAAGAACAAGGGGCTGACGCCGCCGGATATTCCGGAGGGTGACAGCCGCGCTTTCGCCAATGGCAAGGGTCGCGAACTTTACACCGCCTATCAGAACCGGCTGAAAACACTGAACGCCTGCGACTTCGGCGATCTTCTGATGCACCCGATCAGCATCTTCCGCCGCCACACGGATATTCTGAAGGAGTATCACCAGAAGTTCCGTTACATTCTGGTGGACGAATATCAGGACACCAATACGGCGCAATATATGTGGCTGCGGCTTCTCGCGCAGCGCGCCAAGGACGAGCCGCAGAACGTCTGCTGCGTGGGTGACGATGACCAGTCGATCTATGGCTGGCGCGGCGCGGAAGTGGACAATATCCTCCGCTTCGACAAGGATTTTCCCGGCGCCAAGGTCATCAAGCTCGAACGCAACTATCGCTCCACCGAGCATATTCTCGGCGCAGCCGGGCATCTGATCGCCCATAATGAGGGCCGTCTCGGCAAGACGCTGTTCACCGAACGCAGCAGCCCTGACGATGAAAAAGTCGTTGTGCATGCCGCCTGGGATTCCGAGGAGGAAGCCCGCGCGGTCGGCGAGGAAATCGAACAGCTTCAGCGCAAGAACCACAAGCTGAACGACATGGCGATCCTCGTTCGCGCCTCCTTCCAGATGCGCGAATTCGAAGACCGTTTCGTGACGCTCGGCCTCAATTATCGCGTCATCGGCGGCCCACGCTTTTATGAGCGCCTCGAAATCCGCGACGCCATGGCCTATTTCCGCCTCGTCTGCCAGCCGGCCGACGATCTGGCCTTCGAGCGGATCGTCAATACGCCGAAGCGCGGCCTCGGCGATACGACCATCCGCAACCTGCACGACTATGCCCGCGCCCGTGATATTCCGATGCTGGCGGCAGCCGCCGATATCATCGAGACCGACGAGCTGAAACCGAAGGCCCGCAAGGCGCTGTTCGATGTGGTGCAGGATTTCCGCCGCTGGCAGGGTCTCCTGGAAAATACCGAGCACACCACGCTTGCCGAGCAGATTCTCGACGAAAGCGGCTATACCGCCATGTGGCAGGCCGACAAGACGGCCGAAGCGCCAGGCCGGCTGGAAAACCTCAAGGAACTCATCCGCTCGATGGAGGCCTTCGAGAGCATGCGCGGCTTCCTCGAGCATGTGGCGCTCGTCATGGATGCCGAGCAGAACGAAAATCTCGATGCCGTCTCCATCATGACGCTGCATTCCGCCAAGGGCCTGGAATTCGACACCGTCTTCCTGCCCGGCTGGGAGGAAGGCCTGTTCCCGCACCAGCGGGCTCTGGACGAAGGCGGTCGCTCCGGTCTGGAGGAAGAACGCCGCCTCGCCTATGTCGGCATCACACGCGCCAAGAAGCTCTGCCATATCTGGTTCGTCTCGAACCGGCGCATTCACGGGCTGTGGCAATCCACCCTGCCCTCGCGGTTCCTTGATGAACTGCCGTCGGCCCATGTGGATGTCGCGGCATCCGACAGCAATTACGGCGGTTATGGCGGACGCGGCGGCTACGGCCAGTCGCGCTTCGACAAGGCCGACCCCTTCACCAACAACTATTCCACCCCCGGCTGGAAGCGCGCGCAGCAGAACCGCAGCGACGCCACCCGCGACAATTGGGGCACCCGCTCCGGCCATGCGGTGGAACGAATCGGTTATGGCGAGAGTGGCCCGCGCACCCGTACGATAGAGGGCGAGCTGGTGGCGAAATCCGTCGCGGACAAGCCGTCGAAATTCTTTGTCGGCGACCGCGTTTTCCACCTCAAATTCGGCAACGGCAATGTTTCCGCCATCGAAGGTAACAAGCTGACGATCGACTTCGATCGCGCCGGACAGAAGCGCGTGCTGGATGGATTTGTGGAAAAGGTTTGATTCGACAACTATGAGTGCCCGCAGACCGCTTTTTCCGTAGCCCACGTCATGCCGTTGCAATAAAGGAGTTGCAATGGGGATGTGAAAACCGGGTGAGGACTGCTTTGCATATATTACCGAAAAGCCAGCGCAAGCTTGCGGTTTTCCTGATCAACATGGACAGCGCCACCAAACGCCTCGCGGATATGAACGCCCGCCTTGACGCCATGGGGCTGAAGGCGGAGCGCGTCCCCGGCGTCAATGGCAGGGAGCTGAATTACCCGATCCCGGAATTCAGCGAGATTTCCTACATGCTCATGCATGGCCGCCGCACCTCGCCGCCGGAAATCGGCTGTTATCTCAGCCATGTCGCCTGCGCCCAAAAATTCACGGAAGGCGACGCCGATATAGCACTCATCCTTGAGGATGACGTGGTCTTCGATGATGATTTTCTCAACGCCATCGATGAGGCGGTGCTGAACGGCGGCGACTGGGATCTGCTGAGGCTGACAACGGTCAGCAATGGCCGGAAATTTCCGTTCCGCCCGCTTTCCAATGGTCGTTCGCTCGCCATTGCGATCACGCGGGAAAAAGGGTCGGGAGCCTATCTCGTCAACCGCCGCGCCGGAAAATGGATATCGAAACTGATCCCCATGCGGCTCGCCTATGACATCGCATTCGATCTGGAATATCTCGCGGGCCTCAAGGCGGCGTTCATCTCCCCGCTTTGCGCCACGCAAGATGCGGACGGAGAAAGCCAGATCCAGAACAATCTGCGCATCTACCGCCTCCCGCGCTGGCGTTATTTCACCGTACTGCCCTATCGCGCCTTTCTGGAAACCAGTCGTTTCCTGCTGCGCGGCATCCGCTTCGTCATGGCGAAGGCGAAGGTGGCTATGGGAGGCGGCAAGGGCAAGACCGCTCCAGCCAGTCATTGAATTATCTGTCTTACACTTCGCCGGGCGTGAACCCGACAAGATAGACGGCCGCGACCACGGCTGCGATAAGGAAAATCGAAACGACGAAAATCGTCATCCGGTTCAATGGTTTGCGCGTCGTTTTCTTCATGCTGCAATAATGCGCGGCAGGGTGGCTTGTTCCGCAACGCACAGGATAATGTCGCGTGAAGCAGCAAAGCGGCGCAATTCGATTCCGCTTCAGGCACATATCGGCTAAAGCTCGGGTTCCTCTTCAGCTTTCCGGCCCGCCATGACAGACACGACGCATCCACGCCTCAACCCGCTGCATCTTGCCGCCGCCTTCGCCAGCGGTTGCCTTTTGACATTGATGGTGCATTTCAACGGTCAGCTTGCCCATTACGGCAATGCGCTGTTTTCCTCCTGGACAGCGCATGGAACCGGCACGGTGGCCGCCCTGATCTATCTCGCCATCATGCGCCCGAAGAAAGACGCAGCAGCACCGGCAAAACCGAAAGCGCCGCTCTGGGCCTATTGCGGCGGGGTGGTGGGTGCCGCCATCGTCATCCTCACCTCCACCGCCGTCAATTCGCCGCTGGCGCTTTCCGGCACCATTGCGCTTGGGCTTGGCGGACAGGTGATTTTCAGCCTCCTGGCTGATCTTTTCGGCCTCTTCGGTCTGCCCAAAAGAAAGCCGGACCTGCGGGACATGGCGGCGGTGGCGCTGATCCTGTGCGGCAGCGCGCTTATCATCCTTGTGGGGAGAACGGCATGATACTCTGGATCGCCATGGCCTTTGCCGGCGGCGTCTTCGTGGCGCTGAGCCGCCAGATCAACGGCCGCCTCAGCCTGTCGAACTCGCCGCTCATCGCCTCCTTCTGGAACCACATTGTCGGTTTTGGTGTGCTGACCGTCATCGGCCTTATTGTCGGCGGCCTCATTCCGCCGGGCGCCGCCGATGCGCCATGGCTCGCCTTTATCGGCGGCCCGATCGGCGTCGTTTTCATCGCTTCGGGAAGCTGGCTCATACCGCGCATCGGTGCGGTCAATACCGCCCTTCTGGTCATCAGCGGCCAAATGGTTTCAGGCGTGGTTCTTGATCTTTTCAGCGATCATCCGCCGAAAATCTGGGCAAGCGCACTTGGGATTCTGTTGATCCTGGCCGGCATGGTGCTGACACAGCGGCGCAGTCGCTAAAGCATTTTCAGTAAAAATGCGCAGCGGTTTTACGTCCGGAAAATGCGTAGAACTTAAGAAAGCTCAGGAGTCGCTGCCTCGCGAGAACATGCCGATCAGGGTCTTGCCGCCGCTTTTACCGCCGCTGCTGGCAAGTGTCGGCCGGTTACCGTTCAGTTTCGGCACCACCACCATGCGCTTGACTTCGCCGCGTTTGAAGGCCGCAAGGAAGCGCGAATAATCGCGGAACACAACGCAGCCGTTCGATTCACCGCGTTTTGCCAGCATGTAGGTGTGCGCCAGAAGACCGTCGCGGCCGTGCGGGTTGACGCCGCTTTCCGGTGTCAGACGAATGGCTTCGACTCCGTGGAACCGCGCCTCGCGCATCGTCAGACGATAGCTGGAGGGCGGCGTCGAACCGCGCATTCTCACATGCACGTAATCGGGGTTGTCGCGCATCTTGCCGATGCCGGAATGCGCTTCCAGCTTCTCGCCGTTCGGCATGTGCACGACACCGGAGGAAATATCGTAGATCGCCGTGCCGTTGCCGCGATCCGGCCACGGAACCGCATCCATCTTGCTCGGCTCGCGTATCGGATTATCAGGCTTTGCAAAGGCGAGCATGGCGCCGGTGCTCTGCTTGGGCGGCGCAGGTGCGCGCAGGGGAACCGGCGCATCAAAAGCAGGCGCCGAAGCAACCTCGGCCCTGGACGGTGTGGCAGGACGCGGTGACGGCTCGACCGCCTGAGCCGTCGCGACTTCAGGCCGGAAACTCGGCAGCGGCACATCATCGGGCAGCAGGCTGCTTGCTTCTTCCTCGATCTGCGGCCGCGCCAGCGCCACTTCAAATGCCGGATGCTGCGGAACGGCGCTCTGATAGGCGACCTCGGAGGTGCGTCCAAGCGCCGAATCGACGATTGCCGAAGGCTTGAGCGCGGCGAGTTCCTTAACGGTCGCCTGCCCTTTCGCGTTCGCTGCCGCGCCGAAGCGCTCGCCGAATTCCTTCGCACCAATCTCGGGCATGATGCCGGCAAGGCGAACAGCCTTCTGCTGGCCGTGGCTATGGTCACTCAAACGGGAAAACTTGCGGATGTGAATATCTCGCGCGGCCGTGCGGACAATCGCCGTTTCAGCCGAATCGAGCCTCGTCACCAGGGTCTTTTCAAACTGTCCGACACCATGCGAGGCAGCGGCCATGCTATGCAGCGAGGCAAAGGCTGCGACTGCGAAAAGGCTGGCAAAAACGCCGCCGCCGAGAAGCGCGGACATCCGTCCGAGCGAAGAGGATTTGCCTCTCTTGGCGGAAGACGAACCGGCAAAGCCGGCACCATTATAGGCCGCAGCAGAAAACGCCATGATACTCGTTACTCGAACCGTTCACGCATACCCGGCCGACGCCGGAGGGATTTTGGGACATCCGAAGAGCGGGCGGACACCACGCCGGTTTCGGAATTGACTGGTTCGAAGCATGACGAATTATGGTAACCAAAGTGTTTACGAGTCCCTGCAAAAATATTTCGTTAAGGTCTGCGCATTGTAAGGCGAAGGCAAAACAATGACTTGCGCGGGTACTGCGTGCATCCGCACTGCATCGTCCCGGGAAATACCCCTTAAAGGAGCGCCATCGGCCTAAAAATTTCCGTCGCCGCATTGTCAGGTAAATTCCGACTTGGCCGGAAATTTGCTGCAAATGCGGCAGGACTGCGACAGGGCAAGCCCCTGCCGGAAACACCCATGCTTACCGGAGAAATCGAAAGGGGCTTGATCCGCCAAAGCCGGCTTGGCATCCTGCCCTCAAAAGGGAGGCACATCATGAAGGCGCTGCTGCTCATCGATATCCAGAACGGGTTTTGCCCGGGCGGCAATCTGGCCGTTGCCGATGGCGACAGGGTCGTGCCCATCGCCAATGCCCTGATCGACAATGGCGGCTACGATCTCATCGTCGCCTCGCAGGACTGGCACCCGGAAAATCATGGCAGCTTCGCCTCGCAGCATCCCGGCAAGAAACCTTTCGACATGGGCGAACTCTCCGGCAAACCGCAGATGATGTGGCCGGACCATTGCGTGCAGGGTACACCGGATGCGGAATTCCACCCTGATCTCAAGACGGAAACCTTCGATTACATCCAGCAGAAGGGCGAAAACCCCGCCGTCGACAGCTATTCCGCCTTTCGCGACAATGATCAGGGCGCGACGACGGGACTGGCCGACTATCTGAACCGCCAGGGTATCACGCAACTCGACGTCTGCGGCCTCGCCACCGATTACTGCGTCAGCTTTTCGGTGCTCGATGCCCTCGACATGCTGCCTGATGTGAAGGTGCGTTTCATCGAGGATGCCAGCCGCGGCATCGATCCGCAGGGCATCAAGGCCGCGATTACCACCATGCGGGAAAAGGGCGCAATCGTTCTCAAAAGCCGCGACATTCTGCGGGACTGAAGAACACTGGGCTTACCACTCTCCTCATCCCTGTGCCCGTCACAGGAATCCAGCCGACGCGCGTCTGCGCGGCGAGAGAGTCTTTCCAGCCCAAGGACTTGGGCTGGCTGGATCCCTGTGACGAGCACAGGGATGAGGAAGGAGAGTGCCGTTACCGCGGCTTCGGTTTCTCCAGAACGTCGATATCGCCTGCTGCATCCTCAAGGCGTCTCAGGATCGCGGCATGCGCATCCCTGAGCCCCTCATTATAAAAAACATGCCCCAGCTCCTCTGCCAGAAAGTCGACGAAGATCTCCGCCTGCAGATGGCCGATCTCGGTTTCGGTCTCACGGGCAAGATAATCCCTGATACGTGCGGCCAGCGCGGCCTTTTCCTGCTTTTCCAGCATCGATCTTCCATCGTCTGACTGTTGAGGTGCACGAGAAGACGGCGGTGAAGCCGGCCCGGCACCGGCCATATGGGGCGATACCGTAACGGAAGCTTCAAGTTAATCAATCGATCCATTCATGCAATTCGTTTGCCAGCCGGACGGGACGGCGATAGAGCGGCGGCAAGGAGTTTCCAGACATGTTCAATGCAGATTTTCGCGAGGGATTGAAGAGCGGTTTCCCGATCGCCCTCTCCGCCGCCCCCTTCGGTGCGCTGTTCGGCGCCGTCGCAGTCGATAACGGGCTGAGCGTCACCGAAGCCACGATCATGAGCGGCACCGTCTATGCGGGTGCAAGCCAGCTCGTTGGTATCGAACTGTTCGGCCAGAAGGTTGCCCCCTGGCTGATCGTTCTTTCCGTCTTCGCCGTCAATTTTCGCCATATCCTCTATTCGGCCGCCATTGCCCGGATGATCTCGAACTGGTCATTCCTGCAAAAAGCCGCTGGTTTCTTCGTGCTGGTGGATCCGCAATTCGCCGAATCGGTCAGGAAATATGAAAATACCGGCACGGTCGGCTTTTCCTGGTACATGGGCTTTGCCGCGCCCGTTTATGTGCTGTGGCTGGCCATGACCATTCTCGGCGCATCGCTCGGCAATATGGTCGGCGATCCGAAAGCCATTGGCCTCGATGTGCTGCTGCCGATCTATTTCATGGGCATGGTGCTGAGCTTCCGTCAGCGGGAGAATTTCTACCCTGTCATGCTGGCAAGCGCGGTTGGCGCAACGGTTGCCTATCACATCGTCGGCTCCCCGTGGCATGTGAGCCTCGGCGCGGTCGCCGGAATTCTCGTTGCGGTCCTTTATCCGCCAAAACCGAACGGCGCATCGAATTCTGAAAACGGGGTGGAAACGCCATGAGCGACATGCTGCACGCCGATACGCTGATCCTGATCGCGCTCGCCGCCATCGCCACCTACCTCACCCGCATCGGCGGCTATGTTCTGATGACGCGGATGAAATCCATCCCGCCACGCATGGAGGCGGGACTGAACGCCGTTCCGGTCGCGGTTTTGACCACGCTCGTCGCACCCGCCTTTTTTGAAGGCGGATACGAGGTGAAGATCGGCATGGTGGCAGCACTTCTGGTCTGTCTGCGGTTTCCCGGCCTGACGATGCTGGCCGTCGGCTGGGCCATCGTCATCGCCATCAGGCATTTCGGGCTGCTTTAAGCGACCCGCTCCAATGGCTTCGTTGCGGCAACGAGCCACGCCTTAACCTCCTCGTCGGTGATCAAGGGAGAAAGCTTCTCCAGAACCCCGGCGTGATAGGTGTTCAACCAGTCGAGTTCTTCGTCGGTCAAGAGAGCGGTGACCACCAGCCTGCGGTCGATAGGGCACCATGTCAACGTCTCGAAGGAGAACATCGGCTGGTCACCGCCGGCGACCTCTTCCGCCTCGCGCACATAGATGAGGTTCTCGATGCGGATGCCAAAAGCGCCGGGCCGGTAATAGCCCGGCTCGTTCGACAGGATCATGCCGGACAGCAGTTCCTGCGTCGAAAGCCTTGAGATACGCTGCGGCCCCTCATGCACCGAAAGATAAGAGCCGACGCCGTGGCCGGTGCCATGGGCGTAATCCGCTCCCGCTTTCCAGAGCGCGATGCGCGCCAGCGGGTCGAGATCGCAACCACGCGTTCCCTTGGGAAACCGTGCGGTGCTGATGCCGATCATGCCTTTCAGCACCAATGTGAAGAAACGCTTCTGCTCCTCCGGAACGGCGCCGATCGCAATCGTGCGGGTGATGTCAGTGGTGCCGTTGACATATTGCGCACCGGAATCGACGAGGAACATCTCCCCATCCGCAAGTGTGCGGTCCGTATCCGTCGTGACGCGGTAATGGATGATGGCGGCATGTTCGCCGGCACCTGAAATCGTGTCGAAAGATACGTCCTTGAGCGGGTTTTGCAGCCCCTGCCCCACCTTGACCCGAGCGGCCTCGAGCGCCCTGACGGCGGCAATTTCGGTGACGCTGCCGGGCTGCTGACGGTCCAGCCAGCAGAGATATTCGACCATGGCCGCCCCATCCTGCACATGAGCGGCTGCCGAGCCGGCCAGCTCCGCCTTGTTCTTGCGCGCGCGCGGCAAGCGGACAGGATCAGCCTCCTCGATCAGGGTGCCGCCCGCCGCGGTAATCGCGCCGGTCAGCGCCACCGGCGTCAGATCGGCATCCACCATGACGCGACCTTTAGCGCTGGCAATGGCATGCAGGCGGTCGGCGATTTTCGAAGGCGGCAATTGTGTCGCGAGCTGCGCCAGATAAGCCTCGGTCTCAATGCCGGTCTTCCGCTTGTCGAGAAAAATATCCGCCCTGCCATCCGCATAGATGATGGCGCGCGCGAGCGGATGCGGCGTATGCGGCACGTCATTGCCGCGAACGTTGAAAATCCAGGCAATGGACGACGGATCGGTAACCAGCAGGGCATCTGCGCCCTTTGCCGAGACCGTTTCCGCCAGCGAGGCGATCTTTTCCTTCGCCAGCTTGCCGGTAAAGGCCTCGGGCTGGATAACGACGGGCTCCAGCGGCTCGGATGGACGGTCCTGCCACAGGACATCAAGCGGGTTCTTTTCGAGGAGAACGACCGAACCGCCTTTGCCGGCAAGCACCTTTTCCAGTCGCTTCAACTCCGCGCCGGTGTGCAGCCACGGATCGATGCCGAGCCGGAAACCCTGTGGAGCATGTTCGGCCAGCCAGACGGAGGGCGGCGCGCCAACCAGATCGCCGCCGCTGAAGATCGATTGATCGACCTGCGACTTGAGTTGCGTTGTGTAACGGCCATCGACAAAAACCACCGCCTCCGCGCGCGTCACCAGCGCAATGCCGGCGGAACCGGTAAAGCCGGTCAGCCATGAGAGGCGCTCGGCGCACTCAGGCACATATTCTCCCTGATATTCATCGGCGCGCGGCACCAGAAAACCGTCGATGCCGAGGGCGTCGAAACTGGCGCGCAGCGCCTCGACACGGGCCTTGCCGAATTGCGGCGCGGATTTGTTTTCGAAGGTCTGGAACATGAGCGTCTTTCGGGAACTGTCATGAGAAAAACTGTATGATCGCGCCATCAAACCGTTGGCGCGGCACGACAATGCCATGCGGACAAAGCCGGTTTCAAGCCATATATGACAGATGGGATTGCGACGATAAATTGTGCATGTTTCGCGAAATAAGTAATACTCAAGGCAATATGTCATGCGAAAAACGCATATCTACCCTGAGATATCCCCTCTAACCAAACAAAAACACATCGCTTATCTTCAGGGCAACACAGCGAGAGAGAGACACTCTCATGGCAAACAAGGATTTGAAGCAATGGCAAAATCTTTCCTCCGCACCGCCTTCGATCGCGTCGTTGAAGCACGCGAGCGTCAGGTCAGCCGCCACGTCAACGCCGCCCTTCTGAACCTCGACGACAAGTCGCTGGAAGCGCTCGGCATGAACCGCGCCGATCTGCGTCGCAAGGCAAAGTCCAGCTACGTATTCTGATAGTGTCCGGTGCGGAGATCCTCCCTCCGCCGCGCCGAACAGGAATACGTCGACCCGCTTGAGCAAACTCCTCCCATCTGCTCGCGGGTTTCCAGGCGGCGCGAAAGCGCCGCCTTTTCTTTTACCCCGAAAGGGATGCTGGGGAAGCTTCAGTCCTTGCGCAGGTGCAGCGTCACCCAGCCATTACGCCAGATCGTGCGGACATGGGAAAGCCGCGCGCCATTATAGGCGGAAAGCACTTTCCAGCGCTGTGACGCCAGAATGCCCGACAGGATGACGGTGCCGCCGGGCGCCAGATGCGTGACGAGCTGCGGTGCCATCTTGATAAGCGGCCGCGCCAGAATATTGGCAATGATGAGATCGAACGGGCCATGCTTGCGGAAAGCGTCCGAGTGGAAACCCGGCGCGGTCTCCAGCGCAAGCCCGGAGACGATACCGTTCAGCCGCACATTCTCCTTCGCCACCTTCACCGCGATGGGGTCGATGTCGGTTGCAAGCACGGGAATTGGACGCATCTTGCGTACAGCAATCGCCAGAACGCCGCTGCCGGTGCCGAGATCCAGCGCATTGCGCACCGTTCTCGCCCGCAGAACTTCCTCGATCATCTCAAGGCAGCCGGCCGTCGTGCCATGATGGCCCGTACCGAAAGCCTGCCCCGCCTCGATTTCGATTGCCAGATCGTTCGCCTGCACCTTATCGCGATCATGGGCGCCATACACGATGAAGCGCCCTGCCCTGACCGGCTTCAGCCCCTCGAGCGACTTGGCGATCCAGTCAACGTCAGGAACGGTCTCCTTCTCGATGACGAGACCGGGAAAGGCAGGAGCAAGCAGCGCGCTGACACGCTCGCGGAACTCTTCTTCCTGTTCAGCCATCAGATAGACCGAGGCTTCCCAGATATCGCGCTTTTCATCCACCTCGGTGGTGGCAATCGCGACATCCTCCTCGCCGAAATAGTCCGACATGAGATCGAGGATTTCACCCGCCTGGATTTCGGTCGTGGTGACGTAAAGTCGGATTTCGCTCACGGCGGGCTGCTTTCTCTGGCTAATAGTTCTGTGTCTGCCTTTGCCACAAAACCGCAGTCAGTCCAATAAGCCGCGCGTAATTAAACCTTCGTACCCTTCAGAAGATTCTGAAGTTTCTGCTCGGCGACATCGGGATTTTCCCCATAGGCAATCGTCCCCGCAAAGCGGCCATTGGCATCGAGCAGGATGACGGACGCCGTGTGATCCATGGTGTAATCGCCATTCGGATCCTTCTCGTCCACCGGCACCTTCTTGGCATAGATGCGGTAGCCCTTCAGCGTCTCGGCAATCTTGTCGGCCGGGCCGGTGATGCCGGTGATCCGCTTCGAGACGTTGGAGACATATTGCTGCATGATCTCAGGCGTATCGCGCTCGGGATCGACGGAGACGAAATAGGCCTGCAGCTTGTCGCCGGCCGGGTCCACCTTCTCCATCCAGCCGTTCAGCTCGAACAGGGTTGTAGGGCAGACCTCCGGGCAATGGGTGAAACCGAAGAACAGCGCTGTCGGCTTACCCTGAAAGGCTTTTTCGGTAATCGGCTGGCCGGTTTGCGCCGTCAGTTCGAACGGCACGCCATAGGCCGTCTCCACCATCTGCTCCCGGGTTTTCGTCATTTCGATCGTCAACCAGCTGACGACACCGGCGAGAACGAGCACGACAGCCCACAATACGATGCGAATATTTCTCATTTTCCAATCCTACCCCGAAAGCCGGCGGCATATCGCAGGCTCTGGCAGACAGATAACGAAAGGCGGTGGCGACGGCAAATCAACTGGACGTATTTGAGCCGACCGCGCTGATTTGTCACAAATCCGCAGCCGAAAAAACGTCAGAGGCACCAGGCGATGCCGCTCTGCACCGTAGACAGGAAAATATCCGTGCCGTGCCGCACCCAGCCGTCAAAGGCAAGAAGCACGATGGCAAGCGAGGCCACAGCCGCAAGACTTGCCAGAATAAACTTCAGCGGATGGGAAACGAGCGCGTTCATATGCCTATCATAACCTGTTTGCGTGGGCGCGAAAACCGCCAAAATACTGGGTTTTGCCGGCAGGCGCGGGGCAATTGTTAGGGAAAGTTTAAAATCTTGCTGTGCATTATGACCATAGCGGTTTTTAAGCCTCGACATGATGTCTCCCGGTCCATTATCCGGCTACCGCATAAAGCTCAATCCTGCGCGGGCCTGTTAGAGAGCCATCAGAGGAAACCTGCCGTCATGTCCAACGCCATCAAGCAATCCGGCGCATATCTCGAAATCGTTTCCTTCCATCTGAGCGATCAGGAATTCTGCATCGACATCATGGCGATCCGCGAAATCCGCGGCTGGGCGCCGGTTACCCCGATGCCGCACACCCCGCCCTATGTTCTCGGCCTCATCAACCTGCGCGGCGCCGTCATTCCCGTCATCGACATGGCCGGCCGCCTTGGCATGAAAATGACCGAGCCCTCCGAACGCTCCGCTATCATCGTCACCGATATCGGCGGCAAGCTGGTTGGCCTTCTGGTGGAGCAGGTCTCCGACATGATGACCATCCGCTCCGAAGACCTGCAGCCCGCGCCCGATATCATTCCGGAAGAGCAGCGCAGCTTCTGCCGCGGCATCGTCGCGCTGGAAAAGAGCATGGTCTGCTTCCTCAACCTCGACACGGTCATTGCCGACGAGCTGGCGCGCGAAGCAGCCTGATCCAGGCATCAATAACGCAATTGCGAGGGGGCGAGCCTTACGGCTTGCCCTTTTCCCATGTGACCTGCTGGTTATAGAGCGGCACCGTGGAAATCGCCATCTTGGCCGAACCGTCAGTCAGCTCCCGTGCATGCACCAGATAGATAAGCGTGTCATTGGCCTTGTCATAGACGCGGCTGACGACCAGCTTCTTCCAGACCAGCGACATGCCCTGCCGGAACACCTCTTCCCCGCCCTTCGAGAGATCGATATCGCCGATCTCCACCGGCCCCGTCTGGCTACAGGAAATGGCGTTGTTGGATGGGTCTTCAAACCAATTGCCGTTCTTCAGCCGGTCGATCACGCCGCGCTCGAAATAGGTCACATGGCAGGTCACGCCCTTGATCTTCGGATCGGCAATCGCCTCGATGACGATGTCGTTGCCGATCCAGTCGACGCCAACCTCACCCACGACCTGCGAATGCGCGGCAGTGACCGGAAGCAATGTCAGAAAGCCCGCAAACAAACCCGACAGAGTTTTCGTCGTCATCGCATCTTCTCCGTTACGCTGCTTCAAACATAAGTGCGCGGAACGGTTACGCAACCCGGGAGACGGCGCGTTTTTTCATGCTGCAGGGCTGGTAACCGGTGGAGGTGAGACGGCCTGCGACCATGCCGATCTTTTCCGGCAGGTCGCGAACATGGGTGACGCGCAGCGCCTTGGCCGCCGCAATCGACGCTGCCGCGCAGACAACGGCATCTTCGGCGGCATTATGGTGCACGAAACGCAGCTGGAGGTGATGGGCAATGACATTCAGCTTATGCGATTCCAGCTGCGGCCAGACGTGCCGGGCGATCTTGACGCTGCACAGATAAGAAAGATCGGGATAGGACTGCCGGTACTTGTCGAACGACGCCCGCATGACACTGAAATCGAAGGCGGCATTATGGGCGATCATCGTCGCACCGTGGAAGTCGTCGATGAACTCCTCCATCACCTCAGGGAATTCCGGCGCGTCCTCGACATCGGCAGGGCGAATCCCGTGGACGGCGATGTTGAAGGGCGAAAACCGCATGTCCTTCGGCCGGATGAGACGCTCCTCGACGCGAACGATCTCGCCGCCCTCTATCCACGCAAGCCCGACGGAGCAGGCGCTGCCCCGCTCCTCATTGGCGGTCTCGAAATCGATGGCGATGGTTTTCAAGAGTGATTCCCGTTGTTTCATTCCGGCATAAACCGGATTGACCTCAAAGAGAACCGGCCTCGGCTGAACGCGCTTCCGAAAGCATCCAGTCGATGAGCGTCACCAGATCGGGATTATCGAGCATACGCCTGGGATAAACGAGGAAATAGGCAAGCGTGCTGGCCATGTCCTTGCCGAAGGGGGCGATCAATGCGCCTTCCGCAAGCTCGCGGGAAACGAGCGAACGCCGGGTCAGCGCAATGCCGTGCCCGGCCTTGGCCGCATCCAGCGCGCCGTTGCTGTCGATGAAGACGGTGCCGCCGGTGGCATCGACATCAGATGCCCCCGCCGCCTCCAGCCACCGCCGCCATTCATTGCGGTTTTCATCATGCAGCAGGGGAACGGACTTCAGATCACCCGCCTCCTGAAGCGGCCCGTATTTTTCAAGAAGCTGCGGCGAGCAGACCGGCAGCGTGCTGTCATCGATGAAGCGGATACTCTCAAGCCCTTCATACCGGCCAAAACCATGCCGCACCGCCAGATCGACGTCGTCCCTTGAAAAATCCACCAGCCGGTTCGTCACGCTGATGCGGACATCCACATGCGGGTGTTGCTGCTGGAAGGCCGGCAATCGCGGCATTAGCCATTGCACGGCGAAAGTCGGGGTGCAGCTGAGCGTCAGAACGGTGATCTCAGATCGCGCCGTCAGTTCCGCCGTCGCCTCGCGCATCATCCGGAAGGCCGTGCGAAGCGCGCCGTAATAACGTTCCCCTTCACGCGTCAGCTGGATGCTGCGCGGTTTGCGGGAAAAAAGCTGCACACCAAGCCGCGCCTCCAGCTCCCGGATTTGCAGGCTAACCGCGCCGGGCGTGACATTCAGCTCATTGGAGGCAAGCGTGACGCTGCGATACCGCGCTGCGGCCTCGAAGGCCTGCAGTCCTTTCAGAGAAGGAAGTTCGGCTGCCATGATTTAGCTCACCTCAATTATCGCACGAGAAACAATCGTTTGAAAACACCATAAAACAGGGAGTAAATAGACGCAACAAGACCTGAAATGCAGTGAAAGCCATCCAACTTCGATTTGAGCTAAACTCAACCGATATCGGGTGGATGGCGGCGGTCCCGTCTGCGATCATGTCGATGCTCATGCTTTGGGAGATGATGATGGCGATACAGAAACAGATGGATGCCCGCGAATGGGCGATGCTTGTCGCGCTTTCGCTCCTGTGGGGCGGATCGTTCTTTTTCATCGGTGTCGCGGTCAAGGAATTGCCGCCGGTCACCATCGTTACGCTGCGGGTCACCCTTGCCGCCACAGCGCTTCTAATCGTCTGCCGCATCATGGGCCTTCGCCTGCCGCGCGAAGGGGCGGTGTGGCGTGCGTTTTTCGGCATGGGCCTGCTGAATAACATCATTCCCTTCTGCCTGATTGTCTGGGGCCAGACCCATATTGCCAGCGGGCTTGCCTCGATCCTCAATGCCACGACGCCCCTCTTCACCGTCATCGTCGCGCACTTTCTGACCGCCGACGAGAAGATGACCGGCAACAAGCTCACTGGCGTGCTGATCGGCTTTGCCGGCGTGGCGACCATGATCGGCCCGGTCGCCTTTACCGGCTCATCCGGTCTCTGGGGCCAGATCGCCATTCTTGGCGCGGCCGTCTCCTATGCCTTTGCCGGCATTTTCGGCCGCCGCTTCAAGGCCATGGGCGTGCCGCCACTGATGACCGCCACCGGCCAGATTTCCTCTTCAACGCTGATGCTGATCCCGGCCGCCCTTCTCATCGATAAGCCTTGGACACTCGCCATGCCGAGCCTTGGCACCTGGGGCGCGCTGATCGGCATCGCCCTGCTGTCGACGGCGCTCGCCTACCTCATCTTCTTCCGTATTCTTGCCAGCGCCGGCGCCACCAACCTTGCCCTCGTCACCTTCCTCATCCCCGTCAGCGCCATCCTGCTCGGTTCGCTGCTGCTCGGCGAGCAACTGGAAATGAAGCACTTCGCCGGCATGGCAATGATCGCCGCCGGTCTTGCAGCGATCGACGGCAGGCTGCCGGCGAAACTCAGAAGCCTGCTGCGCAACGCACCGGCTTGACAGCGCTACACGGCAAAAGCATTCTGCGCGCATGATCGCGAAACAGAACACCACCCGTCGCCATACCATCACCGGCCACCCGGCAGGGAAAGGTATGTCGTCGCGTTAAGCGATCCATTTCCACCCTGCCATTAGAGCAGGGTTCGCAAGCCTGCTCCCATACGCCCCAAGGAGACAGGCATGCAGAACGTGAAATTTGCCGATAATGAAGATGATCAGTTCCAGTTACGCGACATCCTCCTGCGCGCACCGCGCCTGGATGATGCCGAAGCCCTGACCGAACTGTTCAACCTGCCGGGCGTCCGTCACGGCACGCTACGGCAACCTTTCCAGTCTGTGGAAAAGACCAGAAAGGCAATGGAGAACCGCGGTCCGAACGATATTTCGATCATAGGCGAATGGCGCGGAAAGATCGTCGCCAATGGCGGGTTGTTTCGCAGGGCAGGACGACAGGCCCATATCGCCGACCTGGCGATCAGCGTTCACGACGATCTCGCGGGAAAAGGGGTGGGGTCGCACCTTCTTGGGGCGCTGATCGACACAGCGGATAACTGGCACGATATCCGCCGCATCGAGCTCAACGTCTTCACGGACAATCTCCCGGCAATCCGGCTCTACGAGAAATTCGGTTTCGAGCGCGAGGGCACCCTGCGCAACGATGCCTATCGTGATGGAAAATACGTCGATGCCCATGTGATGGCACGACTTCGATAGGCGCTTTCAGCGTAGAAGGTGATCCGCAAACACTTCCCGAATGGTCCGCCGCGACCATTCGGCCATTCTTTCGTTCCGCCCGCGCTCGGCATCCAGCACGATCAACGCCTTCCACAGCGCCCAGCCGCGCCCGCGCTGCCATGTGGCATCATCAAGCTCCAGCGCCTGACGAAAAACGGCACGGCTTTCGGCATTGAGCACATTCCAGGCGAGAATGAGATCGGAAGATGGATCGCCGACGCCGGAACTGCCAAAATCGATGACGGCTGAAAGGCGGCCGTTCTGCACCAGCAGATTGCCCTCGGCAATGTCGCCATGCACCCAGACACCCTGCCCCTGCCAGCGGCTGGAAAGCGCCAGCTGCCAGATCTCCATGGCCAGCGCATGATCCACCTCATCGGCAAGGCGTGCTGCCGAGGCCCGCGCCTCCCCGTCATAGACCGAGAGGGACCCGCCGCGATGAAAGTTATGCGCGCCCGCGCGTGGGCCATCCGAAGCATCCACGCCGTGCAATGTTTTCAAAAACGCTGCAATATCAATAGCGACAGTCGAAAGATCGACGCGCTCCAGATGCCGTGCGAGAGGTTCGCCCTCAAGCCAGCGATAGACGGACCAGCAGAACGGATAGCCTTCTCCCGGCTGCCCCAGCGCCAATGGTGCAGGGATCGGAAAAGGCAGGAGCGGTGTAAGCGCCGGCAGCCACCGGTGCTCCTTTTCCACCTGCGCAACATAACGGGCGGCACTTGGCATGCGGATCAGCATGTCGCCACCAAGGCGAAAGCTGCGATTGTCCCAGCCGCTCAGTTCCACCGGCCGGACCTCGAGATCGGCCCATTGCGGAAACTGGTTGGTGACCAGCGCCCGGACCTGCTGTGTGGTGACGACGATGCGGTCATCCATGCTGTGCTCTCCGTCTCAGGCGCAAAGCTTTAGCGGCAGAGGACAACATTGCCATGACGGCGCATCAGCCGCCGATCAGCGCCAGCCACTCGTCTTCATCCATGGTCTGAACACCCAGTTCCGCCGCTTTGGCAAGCTTGGAACCGGCTCCCGGTCCTGCGACCAGAATATCGGTCTTTTTCGAGACGGAACCCGCAACCTTGGCGCCGAGGCTTTCGGCCCGGGCCTTAGCCTCATCGCGGGTGAACTTTTCCAGCGAACCGGTAAACACAACCGTCTTGCCTGCCACCGGGCTGCCTTCGGTAGAGGGCTTTTCGGCCTCCTTCGGGCGAAGCTCCCGTATCAGACGGTCGATGACATCGAGATTGCGCGGTTCCTTGTAGAACTCGATGATGGCGCGGGCCACCACCTCGCCAATGCCGTCGATGCTGTTGAGTTCGGCCCAGGCATCGCTCGCCGGATCGGCCGCCGCCTTCATGCTCTCTTCGAAATGTTCGTAAGTGCCATAGGATCGCGCCAGAAGCTTCGCCGTGGTCTCGCCCACATGACGAATACCGAGCGCGAAGATCAGCCGGTGCAGATCGATCTCGCGGCGGGCGTCGATGGCATCGAACAGCTTCCTGACGCTGACCTTGCCGAAGCCGTCGATATTCTCGAGCTTGGTGAGCGTAGACGCCTCCTGCCGAACCTTCAGCGTAAAAATATCCGGTGCGGTCTTGATCGACAGGGTGGGATCGTCGCTTTCGAAGAAGAAGTCGATCTGCTTGGTGCCAAGCCCTTCGATATCGAAGGCATTGCGCGAGACGAAATGTTTCAGGTGCTCTACGGCCTGCGCCCGGCAGACGAAACCGCCGGTGCAGCGCGTGACCGAATCGAGCTTGCCGGTCTTTTCGTTGCGCTCCCGCACCGCATGGCTACCGCAAACCGGACATTTCTCCGGGAAGGCATATTTCGCCGCCTCGGCCGGGCGCTTCTCCAACAGCACATCCAGAACCTGCGGAATGACATCGCCGGCGCGTTGCACAATGACCGTGTCGCCAATGCGGATATCATGATCCTCCGGGCGGATGCGCTCGCCGCTATTGCCGATACCTTCGATATAATCGGCATTATGCAGCGTCGCATTGGTGACAACGACACCGCCGACGGTGATCGGGGTGAGACGCGCGACCGGCGTCAAGGCGCCGGTACGTCCCACCTGAATTTCAATGTTCTCAACCGTCGTGAATGCCTGCTCGGCCGGGAATTTATGCGCGGTCGCCCAGCGCGGGCTGCGCGAGCGGAAGCCCAGTCTCTCCTGAAGGTCGAGCCGGTCGACCTTATAGACCACACCGTCGATATCATAATCGAGATCGGGCCGCGCAACGCCGATTTCATTATAATGTTCAAGCAATTGCTGGGCGGAGGTGAATCGCTTCATCAGCGGATTGACCGGGAAGCCCCATTCCCTGAACTTCTCGACGATGCCGTATTGCGTATCGGCAATCCGCGTCGGCTGGCCGCCATTCGAAACCTCACCCAGGGCATAGGCAAAGAACCTGAGTTTGCGTTTCGCCGTCACATTGGCGTCGAGCTGGCGCAGGGAACCGGATGCCGTGTTGCGCGGGTTCACATAGGTCTGCTTGCCTTCCGCTTCCATAGTCGCATTGAGCGCCAGAAAGTCGCTCTTCGCCATATAGACCTCACCACGAACCTCCACCACATCGGGCGCGTCCGAAGGCAGCTCGTTCGGGATTTCCTTGATGGTCCTGATATTGGCGGTGACGTTTTCGCCCGTCGTGCCGTCACCACGCGTCGCCGCGGTCTTCAGCCTGCGGTTCTCGTAGCGGATCGACATGGAAAGCCCGTCGATCTTCGGCTCGGCGGTAAAGGCGATGGAATCATCAGGCAGATGCCCGAGGAAGCGATAGACAGAACTCACGAAATCCCGCAGATCCTCTTCCGAAAACGTATTGTCGAGCGACAGCATCGGCCGCGCATGCACGATTGGCGCAAAGGTCGGAAGCGGCGCGAAGCCGACTTTCTTCGATGGGCTATCGGCCCGCACCAGCGCTGGAAAAGCCGTCTCGATGGCATCGTTGCGCCGCTTCAGCGCATCATAATCGGCGTCCGAAATCTCCGGCGCGTCCTTGCCGTGATAAAGGGCGTCATGGCGAGCAAGCTCGGCCGCCAGAAATGCGAGCTCGGAAGAGGCTTCAAGCTCGGTGAGGTTTTCGACGGATTTCTGGTCTTTCGACATGACGGCCTCTTTTCGGAATTACCGAACGCTTTTAGCCGAAATAACAAACATTAAAAACAGTTTTGCCGCTGGACTCACAACGCCGAAAGGCGCTCCAACGGCATTGTCGCGAACGATCAGTCCTTGGCGGCAAGCAGACGAGCGGCCGCAGCCCTCGCCTCGTCCGTTACCGATGCGCCGGCGAGCATGCGGGCGATCTCTTCGGTGCGGTGTTTCGGCTCCATGGTGGCCACGCGCGTGGCGATGCGCTCGCTGCCGTCGCCGGATGGGCCTTTGGAAATGAGGAGATGAGTGGCAGCCCGTGCGGCCACCTGCGGCGCATGGGTGACGGACAGGACCTGCACGGTTTTCGACAGGCGGCGCAGCCGCTGGCCGATGGCATCCGCCACAGCGCCGCCAACACCCGTATCGATTTCGTCGAACACCAGCGTCGGCGCCGATCCGCGATCGGCGAGCGCCACTTTCAACGCCAGCAGGAAACGGGACAGTTCGCCGCCCGAGGCCACCTTCATGATCGGACCGGGGCGCGTGCCCGGATTGGTCTGGACGTGAAACTCCACCGTATCGATACCGTCAGCCGTCGCCTGCTCGGGATCGGAGGTCACCTCGACGGTAAACCGCGCCCGCTCGAGCTTCAGCGCCGGAAGCTCGGCCATGACAGCGTTGGAAAGCGCTTCCGCCGCATTGCGGCGTTTGTCGGAAAGCGATTGGGCGGCACGGTCAAAATCGGCCTTTACGACGCCGAGATTGGCCTCGAGCTTGCCGAGTTTTTCTTCACCGGCATCGAGATCGGCGAGATCGGCCACCATTTTTTCGGCAAGAGCCGGCAGGTCTGGCACGGCGACATTATATTTACGGCCCGCCGCGCGCAGCGCAAAAAGCCGCTCTTCCACCCGCTCCAGCTCACGCGGATCGAATTCGGTGCGGCGCAATGCCGCTTCCACTTCCATCTGCGCATTGGAAAGGCTGTCCAGTGCTGCATCCAGCAATTGCACGGTGTCTTCAAGCAGGCCGGGAGCCTCGTGGCTCTTGCGCTCGAGCCGGCGCATCATCGATGCAATGACAGGCACGGGCGAGGCATTGCCGTTCAGAAACTCGCTGGCCTCAGCGATGTCGCCGGCAATGCGTTCGGATTTCTGCATCGCCGCCCGGCGCTCGGCCAGTTCTTCCTCTTCACCGTCACGCGGCGAGAGCGTTTCCAGTTCCTCAACGGAAGAGCGCAGGTAATCCGCCTCGCGCGCCGCCGCCTCCACCTTGGCGCGGTGCGTCTTCAGAGCCCGGTCAGCATCTTTCCAGGTGCGGTAGAGGCCCTGAACAGCGCGAGCCTCATCGCTCAGCCCGGCAAAGGCATCCAGCAGCGTCCGGTGTGCATCGGTGTCGACAAGCGCGCGATCATCATGCTGGCCGTGGATTTCGACCAGGAATTGACCGAGCTGGCGCATCATCTGCACGCTGATGGCCTGATCGTTGATATAGGCCTTGGTGCGCCCGTCAGAGGATTGCACCCGGCGGAAAATCAGGTCGCCGTCGTCATCGAGACCGTTTTCGCGCAGGAGAAGCCGGGTCGGGTGATTGTTCGGGACTTCGAAAGTGGCAGTAACCTGCCCCTTTTCTTCACCGTGGCGCACAAGGCCGCCATCGCCGCGGCCGCCAAGCGCCAGCGAGAGACTATCGAGAAGAATGGATTTGCCCGCACCCGTCTCGCCCGTCAACACGGAAAGGCCTGCCTCGAAACCGAGGTCAAGCCTTTCGATCAGAACGATATCGCGAATCGAGAGCTGGACCAGCATGGCCTATGCCCCGGTCTCAGGCGCCGATAAGCTTCTTGCCGGCGCGCGAAATCCAGGACCCCTTGTTTTCACGCGGCTCCAGCCCCTGACCCTTCAGCAGCTTGTAGGAATCCGCATACCATTGGCTATCAGGATAGTTGTTGCCGAGAACGGCGGCCGCTGTCTGTGCTTCATCCACCAGGCCCATAGCGTAATAGGCCTCAGTCAGACGCGCCAGCGCTTCCTCGATCTGGTTGGTGTTCTGGTACTGCTCGACGACGATGCGGAAACGCGAAACGGCGGCGAGATATTCCTTGCGCTCAAGGTAATAACGACCGACCTGCATTTCACGGCCGGCGAGCTGGTCGCGGGCGAAACGGATCTTGGCCTGCGCGTCAGCGACATATTCCGAATCGGGATAGTCATTGACGACCTTGTTCATCGCCTCGACGGTGCGCTGTGCTGCGCGCTGATCCTGCGTCACGTCGGAAATCTGCTTCGAATAGGCAAGGCCGATCATGTACTGAACATAAGCGGCGTCCTTCGAGCGTGGATATTGCCGCAGGAAGCGGCTGCCGTTCGTGATGGCCACATCGTTCTTGTTGGTGCGCGTGGCAATGAAGGTCTGCATGACAAGCGCCTTCTGGCCCCATTCGGTAAAGGGATATTGCTTGTCGATCGCCTCGAACTTGCGTGAGGCCTCCGTCATGTTGCCGGCGTTCATGTTGGCAAGCCCCTGCTTGTACAGAACGTCAGGCGGATCGGTCTCGACGCCGAGCTTGGTAATGTCGATATCCGGATCGGACTGGCAGGCCGTGACGACGACACTCGCGCCGACCAACATCAACGAAACGGCGATCCCCCGCATCGTACCCTTCATTGCACCAGACCCTACATGCTTCATTCGACAGTTCCCACTTCCCGCGCAAATACATAAGCATCGGCTTTGCACTGGCGTTCTAGCCATAAAAGCATCCGCAGGGCAACGCAATGATGACGCATTAACGCATTTTTATGGCATCGACCCATGCAATCGCATGAATATCAGACGATATAACGCAACTTCTTGTTCGCATCACGAAAAAGCCGCCCCAAGGGGAGCGGCTTTTTCTGTCAATTGATAGCCTGCGAAGGAACTCAAGCAGACCAGGGTGCGAATTCCGGCATGTTGACCGCAACGAATTCGCGGGCGCGCACCATCTGGTTGCGGGCAGCCGGAGCCTCGACGATCTCGTAAGCGGTGCGGTCGCTCAGCAGGGCCTTCAGCGCATTCGCATTGACCTTGTGGCCGCCGCGATAAGAGCGGTAACAGCCGATGAACTGCGCGCCGGCAAGCGCCAGGTCGCCCACGGCGTCCAGCGTCTTGTGACGGACGAATTCGTCCTTGGCGTAACGCAGGCCTTCCATGTTGATGACGCTGTTGTCGTCGGAGATGACGACCGAGTTCTCAAGCGAGGAACCGAGCGCATAACCGGCGGCCCACAGACGCTCCACGTCACGCATGAAGCCGAAGGTGCGGGCGCGCGACAGTTCATTCTTGAACGTATCCGCCGTCAGGTCGCCCTTCCAGGACTGCTTGCCGATCAGCGGCGTGTCGAAATCGATGTCGACTTCAAAACGCGTGCCGTCATAGGGACGGAACTCCGCCCAGGAGGCACCCGAATCGATGCGCACCGGCTTGGTGACGCGGATGTAACGGCGCTTCACGCCCAGGTTCTTGATGCCAACAGATTCGATCGCCTCGATGAAAGGTGCGGAGCTGCCATCCATGATCGGCGCTTCCGGACCGTCAACCTCAACGACGAGGTTGTCGAGGCCCATGGCGTAGATGGCAGCCATGACGTGCTCGATCGTCGCTACCGACTGGGAGAGCGAACGGCCGAGCACGGTGCACAGATCGGTATTGCCGACATTGGCCGAAACCGCCTTAAGCTCTGTAACACTGCCATTATCGTGAAGGCGGTGAAAGACGACGCCCGTTCCGGCTTCTGCAGGCTGGAAGGTCATCGAGACCGGATTGCCGGAATGCACGCCAATGCCTTTAAGCTGAACAGCATGTGCGATAGTTGTCTGAAATCCGAGCAGTCCGATAGTCATGCGTCTATGCCTTTTTTGCAAACCGCGCTGCTTCAGCCAGCGCCGTTCAAGTTTTTCAAGCCGGTTTTTAACGACCGGAAAAGTCAATCTGTTCCTTCACCCAGCCTCATACATACGCACATGTAGGTGCCACGACAAATCACTGTTCGTTTCGGATTGTTACATGCGTAAGCCATTGAAAACGCGAATTAATTTAGTATTAACAACGTAAAATAAACAAAACGCCCGGATCGTGTGATCCGGGCGTTTCAAGAGGCTTATGGAATCGCCTTTAGTTCGACTGGCGGCGCAGGAAGGCCGGGATTTCCAGCTGGTCATCGTCGTGATGGCTGGACGAGGCAGGCGTTGCACGGCCGTGGTCGTCAAGCTGGCCACGACGCGGTGCGTAGAGGCTTGCTTCCGGCGAAAGCGGTGCGCGGCGCTGCTGCGGAGCCATGCTCGGCGCATCCATCATGTCGGAAGGAACTTCTTCCTCTTCACGGCGACCAAGCGAGTTGGTGATGCGCTTCAGAAGACCCATCGGGCCACGCTCTTCCTGTGCGGCAGGAGCGGCATGGGTGCGGTGGTCCAGCTCGGCCTTCACGACCGGCGGGAAGTCTTCGACCTTCGGCATGCGAACCGGCTCAGGCTGACGGGCAACCGGCGCGGGTTCCTGGTAGACAGGAGCCTGCGGCTGCTGCATCCGCGGAGCCTGAGCGGCAACCTGTTCCGGAGCGTGATAGACCGGCGCCTGCGCAACCGGTGCCGGAGCGGCCTGCTGAACCGGCTGGGCCGGACGGAGGGCAGCCGGTGCTTCAGCCGGGGAAGATGCGAACAGCTTGCTCTGCGGACGGAAATCCTGGGCGGGCTGCTGGTGTGCGGCGAAACCGAGTTCACGTTCCATTTCGGCTTCCGCCGAACGGATGGTCTGGGCGATCGGGTCTACGGCCTTCTGTGCCTGCGAGACTGCTGCAGGCTGTACTGCGGCCGGTGCGGGAGCAACGGCCGCGGAAGGACGGATAAGCGGCTTGGCAACAGCAGCTGCGGCGCGCATCTCGGCAATGTTCTGTTCGCCAACGCCAGCAACGCGGTCAATGCCGGTTGCGACGACGGAGACGCGGATGAGGCCTTCAAGCGCTTCGTCGAAGGTTGCGCCGAGGATGATGTTGGCATCCGGATCGACTTCTTCGCGGATACGGGTCGCCGCTTCGTCGACTTCGAAGAGGGTGAGGTCGCGACCACCGGTGATGGAGATCAGGAGGCCCTGCGCGCCCTTCATCGAGGTTTCGTCGAGCAGCGGGTTAGCGATCGCCGCTTCCGCAGCCTGCATTGCGCGGCCCGGACCGGAAGCTTCGCCGGTGCCCATCATTGCGCGGCCCATTTCGCGCATGACCGAACGGACGTCGGCGAAGTCGAGGTTGATAAGACCTTCCTTCACCATCAGATCGGTAATGCAGGCAACGCCGGAGTAAAGAACCTGGTCGGCCATGGCGAAGGCGTCCGCAAAGGTCGTCTTGTCATTGGCAATACGGAAAAGGTTCTGGTTCGGAATGACGATCAGCGTATCGACGGACTTCTGCAGTTCCTCGATGCCCTGTTCGGCAAGACGCATGCGGCGGCCGCCTTCGAAGTGGAAAGGCTTTGTGACGACGCCGACCGTCAGGATGCCCTTGTTGCGCGCAGCCTGTGCGACGACCGGGGCAGCACCCGTGCCGGTGCCGCCGCCCATGCCGGCGGTGACGAAGCACATGTGGGTACCGTTCAGGTGATCGATGATCTCGTCGATGCACTCTTCAGCAGCCGCGCGGCCGACTTCCGGCTGGGAGCCGGCGCCGAGGCCTTCGGTGACGTTGACGCCGAGCTGAATGACCCTGTCTGCCTTCGTCATGGTCAACGCCTGAGCATCCGTGTTGGCGACGACGAAGTCGACGCCCTGGAGGCCAGCCGTGATCATGTTGTTGACAGCGTTACCACCACCGCCACCGACACCGAAGACGGTGATGCGTGGCTTCAGCTCTGTGATATCAGGCTTCTGCAGCTGTATCGTCATTTTAACATTCCTTCTTTCTCTGGCCGCATCGCCCCGCTGGCCGATTCTTGAAACTCAACTCTGAAACCTCCGACTTGCGCCACGAGGCCACTCAAAAACTCTCTTTCAGCCATTGCCCCACCCGGGCTATCCGGCCGCTACCGTTACCAAACGGCGAGAACATTCCGCCTTGCGCCGCATGAATTTCGATGTCCGCCACCTGCGGGTAGATCATCAGTCCGCAGGCGGTTGAAAATGCCGGTCCCTTCGCCGCCACCGGAAGACCGGCAACCCCCATGGGGCGGCCGATGCGAACGTTGCGGGCGAGAATGCGCCGTGCCGTTTCCGGCAGCCCCGTCAGCTGGCTTGCGCCGCCGGTCAGGACAACGCGCTTGCCAACGATGGGACTGAAGCCGGACTTCTGGATACGATCACGGATCAATTCCAGCGTCTCTTCGATACGCGCCCGCACGATGCGGGTTACAAGTGCTCTTGAAACTTGCGATGGTTGATCGCGATCATCTTCGCCAATCGGCGGGATCGAAATCATGTCGCGCTCATCCGCGCCATTCAGCAAAGCCGAACCATGCACCACCTTCAGTCTCTCCGCATCTTCGATTCGTGTCGAGAGGCCTCGTGCAAGATCTGTCGTGACGTGATGGCCGCCAAGGCCGATTGCGTCGGTGTGAATGAGACGGCCTTCGGCAAAAACAGAGATCGTCGTGGTGCCGCCACCCATGTCGATGGCCGCGCAGCCAAGCTCGACTTCATCGTCCACCAGAGCGGCAAGACCGCTGGCATAGGGCGTCGCCACCATGCCTTCCACGGAAAGATGCGCGCGGTTGACGCAAAGCTCGAGGTTCTTCAGCGCCGTGCGTTCGACAGTCACGACATGCATATCGACGCCGAGAAGATCGCCATACATCGACAGCGGATCACGAATGCCGCGCTCGCCATCCAGCGAATAGCCCGTCGGCAGAGAATGCAGGATCGCCCGGTCCTGACGCATGGACTGCTGGCTTGCCGCCACCAGAACCTTGCGCAGGTCACTTGCTTCCACTTCCTGACCGCCGAGATCAATGCTCGCGGTATAGATATCGCTCGCCAGTCTTCCAGCCGAAACATTGACGATCAGGCTGTCGACGGTAAGTCCCGCCATACGCTCGGCCGCATCGACCGAAAGACGGATCACGCCTTCCAACGCGTCAAGATCAGCAATCACGCCGGATTTCACGCCACGCGAACGCTGGTGGCCAATGCCGATGATTTCGACCTTATGGGTGCGGCCGGGCAGGATTTCGCTTTCCTGGCGCGGCGTCAGCCGGCCGATCATGCACACGACCTTGGTCGAACCGATGTCCAGCACCGAAACGATATGGCTGCGTTTGGAAGAAAGCGGCTTCAGGCGAGGCAGGCCGAAATGGGAAGAACCGAAAAAGCTCATGTGTTCTTCTCCGCCTTCTTGAGAGCCTTGGTGCGCGCATCGACAGCGGCCTGGCGGCGCTCCGTGGCGCCCTCGGTCAGCTGGATCGTGGTGCGGTCCGCAAGCCGGAGATCGACGGCGGCGACATCGCGCGACAGCACCTTTTCCTCGAGATCGAGCCGCGCCAGCAATTGCAGCGCCTGCGGCAGGTTTTCTTCCGGCAGCTTGACGACGATGCCGTTGTCGAGGTGCAGATCCCAGCGGCGACCGGCAATGCGCACATAGGCGCGGACGCGGTTGCGGATTTCCGGCCAGTCGGCCAGCTGCTCGACGAAACCGGCAGCGCCCGTTTCCGCGTCGCGTCCAACGAACAGCGGCAGGGAAGCGAATTTATTGTCACGCAGCGGCGCGATGACGCTGCCGCTCTTTTCGATCAGCGACAGTTCCGAGCCATGCTGCCAGATGCCGAAGGCCTGGCGTTCTTTCAGGCGAACCTCGATCGTCTTCGGGTAGACCTTGCGGATATCCACGTCTTCCACCCAGGGAAGCTGCACGAGCTTGCGGCGCGCCGCATCGATGTCGAGTGCAATCAGCGAGGTGCTGCCATCAAGGCCGAGAAGCTGGAAGACATCGATTTCGGAGGTCTGCAGATTGCCGGAGACCTTCACGTCCTCAACGGCGAAACCCGCAGCAGAGGTCGTCGCCTGCGTAACGATATTCGTGTGGCCGCCGAGCGACATGCCATAAAGGCCAGTCACCGCGTAGAAGGCGACGGCCGAAATCGTGCCGGTATGGGCGGGAATATGGATGCGTCCGGTCGCAAGGCTGACGCAGAAGCGCACGACACGACGCAGCGGGCGCGGCAGCACCATGCGATCGTCGGCATTTGCCGTCGCTGCGAATTGCTCGCGCTTTTTTGCCGTCGACTTTTTGCCGGTCACCGCAAACACGAAGCGTCCTCCACCATCCAGCTGACAAGGTTACCAAAGGAGCGGCCAGCGTGGGCCGCCATTTCCGGCACCAGGGAGGTCGGCGTCATGCCCGGCTGCGTATTCACTTCAAGCCAGATAACTTCGCCATCTTCTGAGAAGCGGTCGTCGTAACGAAAGTCTGAACGGCTTACGCCACGGCACCCGATCGCCCGATGCGCCATAACCGCCAGTGTTTGAATTTTTTGGTAAATTTTCGGTGAAATTTCTGCCGGAATGACATGTTTCGAGCCACCAGCAGCGTATTTAGCGTCAAAATCATAGAAATTGTGACCGAGCGGCACCACTTCGGTGACGCCAAGCGCCTCGCCGTCGAGCACGCCGCAGGTCAATTCGCGGCCATGGATGTAGCGCTCGACCATCACCTGATCGCCATAACGCCATTCCGACGAAGTGAGGATTTGCGGCGGATGCGATTGGTCTTCCTTGACGATGACAACGCCGAAGCTCGAACCTTCACGCACCGGCTTCACCACATAGGGTGGAGCAAGCGGATGTTCGCTGGTGAAATCGAAGCGGTTCATGACGCGCTCGGCAGCAACCGGCACCCCGGCAGCCGCAGCGACTTTCTTCGCCTGCGCCTTGTCCATGGCGAGTGCGGAAGCCAGCACGCCGGAATGTGTATAGGGAATGGCCAGATATTCGAGAATACCCTGAATGGTGCCGTCTTCACCGAAGGGACCGTGCAGCGCATTAAAGGCGACATCCGGGCGCAGCTCATCGAGCACGGCCGCGACATCGCGCCCCACATCGACCCGGGTGACCTTGTAGCCCTCGCCCTCAAGCGCGAGCGCGCAGGCATTGCCCGACGACAGGCTGACTGGCCGCTCCGACGAAAACCCACCCAAAAGAACAGCTACGTGCTTGCCGCCCATCGATACCTCTGACACCAACTCTCCGTTACGAACCACGCTCCGAACCGACCGAATTTGAAGAGCGGTGATTCTGGCACATGACCCTTGAGATCAGTTAAACGCCATTAAGGTTAATGAATCGTTTACTTTCGTTAACCACCGCGCCCAACGTGCCGAGTTCCGTTAAAGAATCAGCACCGATCCGGATTCCCTCCTTGGAATCAGAGAGTTGCATGGATTGCAACATGCAGGTTTTCAATGATCGGAAATAAAATCGCACGAGCGCAACTGCTGCTCCGCGATAAAGGCAAGATCGAAACGTTAACGGACGGGATTATTCCCCAGGGAAAATTATCTGGCGTTTCAGCGTTTTAAAACCGCAGCCTGAATCAGTCTCTCAATCGCCGAAGCGCATCCGGCAGCACGCAGCCGAGCCTGTCGCATTCATCAATCACATTATTTGCATTATTTCTTTTTTAGCATTCCATAGGAACAAAAATTGCGTTAACGCAGACATCGCCTCCCAAGGCATGACATTGCAATCATCCAAAATGGAAACAATACCATGACCGACGCGATATCTCCGGTATCGCCGACCGCTGACAATTCGAACGCTGTAAAGACAAATTCGCCTGCACGAGTTCTCACTGCCAGCCTGGTCGGCACGACCATCGAGTTTTTCGATTTTTACGTTTACGCCACGGCCGCAGTGCTCGTGTTCCCCGCCTTGTTCTTTCCGAACAATGACCCGATGACGGCGCTTCTGGCGTCCTTCGCCACCTTCTCCATCGCCTTTTTTGCCCGTCCGCTGGGTGCTGTGGTCTTCGGTCACTATGGTGACCGCGTCGGCCGCAAGACGACACTTGTCGCCGCGCTACTGACCATGGGTGTATCGACCGTCGTGATCGGCCTCCTGCCCTCCTATGAGACCGCCGGCGTCCTTGCACCGCTGTTGCTGGCGCTGTGCCGCTTCGGCCAGGGCTTTGGCCTTGGCGGCGAATGGGGCGGCGCCGTCCTGCTCGCCACGGAAAACGCGCCTCCCGGCAAGCGCAGCTGGTACGGCATGTTCCCGCAGCTTGGCGCACCTGTCGGCCTGTTCCTCTCCTCCGGCGTGTTCTGGATCCTGCTGCACTTCATGTCGCAGGAAGCGTTGCTCAGCTGGGGCTGGCGCATTCCCTTCGTCGCTTCGATCATTCTGATCGCGGTCGGCATGTGGGTTCGCCTGTCGATCACCGAGACGCCCGACTTCCAGAAGGCGATCGAGAAGGAAGAACGTGTGGCCGTTCCGGTCGCGGAACTGTTCCGCAACCACAAGCGCAGCCTCGTGCTCGGCACCTTCGTGGCGCTGGCCACCTTTGTGCTCTTCTACATCGGCACCGCCTATCTGCTGTCCTATAACGTCAAGGTCCTGAAAATCCCGTTCCTTGACGCGCTGGAAGTGCAGATTCTCGGCTCCATCGTTTTCGGCATCTTCATCCCGATCGCCGGCAAGCTCGCCGAAAAATTCGGCCGTCGTGAAATTCTGATCATTACGACGGTGCTGATCGGCCTGTTCTCCTTCCTGCTGCCCGGCCTGATGACCGGTAGCGAAGGCTCCATCTTCGTCTTCGCGGCCCTTGCCATGATGCTGATGGGCATGACCTACGGCCTGATCGGCACGGCGCTCGCAGCCCCCTTCCCGACCCGGGTGCGCTACACCGGCTCGTCGATCACCTTCAACATGGCCGGCATCTTCGGCGCATCGCTGGCGCCTTACATCGCCACATGGCTGCAGGTGAATTACGGCATGGGTTATGTCGGCTACTACCTCTGCGTATCCGCCATCATAACGCTGGCCTGCATTCTGCTTTCCCGCAAGGACGAAGTCTGAGCCACACAAGCGTTCCGAATATGGGAAGGCCCGCGAAACCTGGCGTTTCACGGGCCTTTTGCTATTCAGCATCTTTTACTGGAAACGCTCTAGGCGACGGACTGACGGATATCCCGCTGGCCCGCCACGCAGATACGATTACGCCCCGCGCCCTTTGCCTGATAAAGCGCAAGATCGGCATTATGCAGGACTTTTTCAAAGACTTCGGCGTCCTTCCGGAAAGCCACTCCGATCGATATGGTGACACCGATCCGCATATCCTGATAGTCGACCGGCACCGCCTCGATGCTCGCCCGCAGCCTTTCGCAAACATCCAGAAACGATGACGACCCTGTCTCGCGCACGACGACGAATTCCTCGCCGCCTATTCTGGCGACTTTGGCAGAGGCGTCAAAGGAAGCACGTATCCGCTGTGCGACGCTGGAAATCACCGCGTCACCGGCCAGATGGCTGAACCTGTCGTTCACCGACTTGAAATGATCGATATCGAGGAACGCGACGCAATAATGCTGACCGAGATTCATGCATCCGGCATAAAGCCCGAGCCGATTGCTGAGGCCAGTCAATGCATCGGTATGGCTCAGATGCAAAAAACGCTCGTGCGATTGCGCAAGAATCTTCACTTCCCTGGCATTGAGCCAGCAGACCAGCCACGTCATCGTGAATGCGATGACGGAACACAAGGTCACGCCGAGTATAAGACCGTTGACAAGGTCCGTCACCAGCCCGAACTGCGCCAGGAGAACCAGACCGCCGGAACATATCAGCAGAGCCAGGATCGTTGTGACACAGGCAACCCGAAACGAAAATTCCAAAGGTTCAAGCCGCCTGCGGCCCTCTGGCGTCGCAATCGAAAAACTCATCATTTCGATCAGTTTTCTCCAGAGATCCAAGACCGTCTCCAATAGTACCTAAATCAAATCACTGAAAATTCTTGTCAAACACCCTTTGATCGACGAGCGGCATGCTATCTGAGATAACATGCCGCTCGTCGCTTATGTCAAAAAACTATAAGATACAACTATTGACCGACCGTTACGGCCAACGCCAACGGTCATATGACGGAGAAGCCCCTGTAAGAAAATCGGAAGCCAAAAACTCAGCTTCCCAGAAAAGGCTCCACCTCACGGCCCGGCATGAAAAGCCCCAGCCGCTTGATTTCCCACTCCAGCCGGATACCCGACTTCTCGAACACGCGCTTGCGGATGGTCTCACCCAGATATTCCAGATCGTAGCCGGTCGCATGGCCGGTATTGATCATGAAATTGCAATGCAGTGATGACATCTGCGCGCCGCCGATGACCAGACCGCGGCCGCCCGCCTCATCGATGAGTTCCCATGCGGAATGACCTTCGGGATTCTTGAAGGTCGAACCACCAGTCTGCTCACGGATCGGCTGAACTGTTTCGCGATGGTGACGCACGGCGTCCATATCGGCGCGGATTTTCGCCTTGTCTTCCGGATAACCCTCGAACAATGCGCCGGTGAAGATCAGGCCCTTGTCGGCGCCGGAATGGCGGTAGCTGTAGCCCATATCGGCATTGGACAGCACATGCTGTTTGCCCTGACGGTCAACCGCATAGACTTCCACCACGCGCTCGCGCGTCTCACCGCCGTTTGCGCCCGCATTCATACGCAGCGCACCGCCGATGGAGCCGGGAATGCCGTAATAGAAATGGAAGCCGCCAATGCCGTTATCCATGGCCATGGCCGCAATATGCTTGTCCGGGCAGATCGCACCGGCCTTGATGCGGTTTTCGCCGGCAAGCTCCACCTGGCCGAAACCTTTGGCCGACAGACGGACGACAACGCCCGGGATGCCGCCATCGCGCACCAGAAGGTTGGAGCCGACGCCGACCACCGTCAGCGGCACGTCTTCCGGCAGAATTTTCAGGAAGGCAATCAGATCATCGGTATCGTGCGGCTGGAACATGACTTCCGCCAGACCGCCGGCTCTGAACCACGTCACGCGGTCCATGGGCGCATCCGGTGTCAGACGTCCCCTCAGTTCGTTTACCCCGTCGCCGAGCCTCCCCAGCAATTTAACCCCATCGACCTGTCTCATTCAGACTTTCCTGATATGCTCTTCAATTCCGAAGGCAGCGCTGCTGCCCATTGCGTGATATTTCCAGCCCCCAAGAGAACCACGAAATCACCCGGATTCGCAATGCCTGCAACCACTGAGGCGAGATCTTCCCGTTTCTCAAGAAAACGGGCGTCACGATGGCCGGCGGCCTTGATGGCCGAAACCAGCGCTTCCGAACTTGCGCCTTCGATCGGATCTTCGCCCGCAGCATAAACCGGGGCAAGAAGAATCGTATCCGCATCGTTGAAACAATGCGCGAAATCGTCAAACAGGCTGGAAAGGCGGCTGTAGCGGTGCGGCTGATGCACCGCGATGATACGGCCATTGCAGGCTTCCCGCGCCGCCGCCAGCACAGCCTTGATCTCGACCGGGTGATGACCGTAATCGTCGAAGACCTGTACGCCATTGGCTTCGCCCGTCAGCGTGAAACGCCGCTTGACGCCTGCGAAGGAGGCGAGACCCTTCTTGATGTCAGCTTCCGAAATACCGAGACGATTGGCGACGGCAATCGCGGCCGTCGCGTTCGAAACATTGTGTCGGCCGGGCATCGGCAGGACGAGATCCTTGAAGGAGAATATCTTGCCGGTACGACGACGGCGGATTTCCACGTCGAAAACCGAGCGTGTGCCATCGATGCGCACATTCGAAAAACGCACGTCGGCCTGCGGGTTTTCACCGTATGTGATGACCTTGCGATCCTCGATGCGGCCGACCAGCGCCTGCACTTCCGGGTGGTCAAGGCACATGACGCCGAAGCCGTAGAACGGCACGTTCTCGACGAACTGGCGGAACGCCGCGCGCACAGCATCAAAATTGCCGTAATGGTCCAGATGCTCCGGATCGATATTGGTAATGACGGCCACGTCGGCCGGCAGCTTCAGGAAGGTGCCGTCGGATTCGTCGGCTTCCACCACCATCCACTCGCCCTCGCCCATACGCGCATTGGTGCCATAGGCATTGATGATGCCGCCATTGATGACGGTCGGGTCGAGATTGCCGGCTTCCAGCAGGGTCGCGACCATCGAGGTGGTCGTCGTCTTGCCGTGGGTGCCGCCAATGGCGATGGCGTTACGGAAACGCATCAGCTCGGCCAGCATTTCGGCACGGCGAACGATCGGCAGGTGTTTTTCCCGCGCGGCGATGAGTTCCGGATTGTTCTTCTTGATGGCGGTGGAAACGACCACGACCTCGGCGTCACCGAGATTGTCCGCCGTATGGCCGACGAACACCTCGATGCCCTTGTCGCGCAGACGCTGCACATTGGCGCTGTCGGCCTGATCCGACCCCTGAACGCGGTGGCCGAGATTGTGAAGCACTTCGGCAATGCCGCTCATGCCGATCCCGCCTATGCCGATGAAATGGACAAGGCCTATGGCTTTCGGCATCTTCATGCCCCAACTCCTTCATTCTTCTTCTTGAATTCCTGTACGGACTGGCCGGAAGCAATGGCCTCCACCAAATCGGCCAGCACATCCGCCGCATGCGGTTTACCCGTTGCCTTGGCCGCCGCTGCCGTTGCCGAAAGACGATCCGGTTCCGAAAGCGCCGAGGACAGGAGGCCGGAGAGCTTCTGCGGCGACAATTCCGCCTGCTTGATGACGCTAGCCCCGCCCGCCGCCGAAAGTGCTGCCGCATTGGCGGCCTGATCGTGATCCAGCGCATGCGGATAAGGCACGAGAATGGACGGGCGGCCGATCACCGACAGCTCCGATACCGTCGAAGCGCCCGAGCGGCTGATCACCAGATCGGCCTCGCCGATGCGCGACGCCATGTCGCCGAAGAAGGGCGAAACGTCAGCCTTTACGCCAAGCTTCTGGTAGGAGGCGATGACGCTGTCCTTGTCTTCAGGACGCGCCTGCTGGGTGACGACGATGCGCTTACGCTGCTCGTCTTTCAGCAGGCAGATAGCCGCAGGCACCGCGCTCGAAAAGAACTGCGCGCCCTGGCTGCCGCCGAACACGACAAGCTGAAAAGTTTCACCCGTCTGCGACGGGGTATAGGGAATTTCAGAAGCCGCCAGCACCGCCGGGCGCACCGGATTGCCGGTCGCCACCGTCTTGTCGGAATATTGGCCATTGGCGGGCGGCAGGAAGCCGCCGGCGATCGCCTTCACACGGCCTGCCAGCGCCTTGTTAGCGCGACCCATCACTGCATTCTGCTCATGAATGATGGAAGGCACGCCAAGGCCGGTGGAAGCCAGAAGCGGCGGCACGGTGGGATAACCACCGAAACCGACAACCGCGACCGGCTTCAGTTTCGCCACCAGCCGGCGCGCCGCGCGCAGGCCAACCCAGAGCTTCCAGAGCGAACGCGCCACGGAAATCGGGTTTTTCGAGCCGATGGTGGCAGACGGCACCACATGGATTTCATCCGCCGGGAACTTGCCGGCATAACGCTCAGCGCGGCTGTCGGTGACGAGATGCACCTGATAACCGCGCGCCTTCAGCGTATGCGCGAGCGCCTCCGCCGGAAAAACATGGCCGCCGGTTCCCCCGGCGGCAAGAAGAACAATACCCTTGCTCATGATCGTTTACTCCGCGGGAACGCCGGAACCGACGCGGAAGAAACTCCGCTCCTGCGCCCGCTTTTCGGGTCTGTGGCGTGTCAGCGCCAGAAGGAAGCCGGCGGTCACGCAGATCGCCATCATCGACGAACCACCATAGGAAATCAGCGGTAGCGTCATGCCCTTGGCGGGCATCAGCTCGAGATTAACGCCGATATTGATCATCGACTGCATGCCGATCTGCAGCACGAGACCGGCCACGGCAAAGCGGCAGAAATCGTCCTTCTCCTTGAAGGCGTGCGACAGGCCGCGCAGCACGATGAAGGCGAAGATCGCAACGAGGAACATGCAGAAAACGATGCCGAATTCTTCCGCCGCCACCGAGAAGATGAAGTCGGTATGGCTGTCGGGAATGATGCGCTTGACGATGCCTTCACCCGGTCCGCGACCGAACCAGTCACCACGAATGATCGCTTCGCGTGCGGTATCGACCTGAAACGTATCGCCCTCACCCGTCCAGAACCGGTCGATACGACCGGCGACGTGCGGCAACATGAGATAGGCAGTCACAATGCCGCCGACGCCAAGGCCGCCAAGCATGATGATCCAGAACCACGGCACGCCGGCCATGAAGAACATGCCGCCCCAGACCACGGATGTCAGAATTGTCTGGCCGAAGTCCGGCTGGGCGATCAGGAGTGCCGCCACGATGCCGAAAGTGATGATGGCGAAGAGATTGCCCGGAATTTCCGGATGGCGCGCCCGCTCGGCAAAGAGCCATGCGCAGACGATGACGAAGGCCGGCTTCATGAATTCCGACGGCTGGATCGAGAAGGTGCCGATGGAAATCCAGCGCCGCGCACCCTTGACCTCGATGCCGAAGAACAGCGCGAAGATCATCATCAGCAGCGAGGCGATCAGCATGATGACCGCCACACGGCGCACCTGGCGCGGTGACAGGAAGGAAAGGCCGACCATGATCGCCAGCGACGGCACCATGAACATCGCCTGACGTTCCACGAAGAAGAAGCTGTTGAGACCGATACGCTCGGCAACCGCAGGCGACGCTGCAAAGGACAACATCAGGCCAATGCCCATCAGCGCGATGAACGCCGCCAGAAAGAAACGGTCGATGGTCCAGAACCATTCCGCGACCGGACCTCGATCAACTCGGCTTACCATGGCCTTCAGCCCCCTTTTCCAGAGTCAACCAGCATCGTCATGCCATCGAGCGCCGCGACCTGCGCGACGAACGAATCACCTCTGATTTCAAAGTTCTTATATTGATCGAAGCTTGCGCAAGCCGGAGACAACATCACGATATTGCCGGCCGTCGCATCTTTTTCCGCATCCGCCGCCGCATGCTGCACCGCTTTGTCCAGCGTGCCGGATATTTCGTATGGCACGGCCTCGCCAAGCGTTGCGGCAAATTCCGCCGCCGCTTCACCGATCAGATAGGCTTTGGCGATGCGCGGAAACAGCGGCGAAAGGCTGGTAATGCCGCCCGCTTTCGGCAGACCGCCGGCGATCCAGTAAATGCGGTCGAAACTCGAAAGCGCTGGCGCTGCCGCATCGGCATTGGTCGCCTTGCTGTCGTTGACGAAAGTGACATTGCCGCGCCGGCCGACCGGCTGCATGCGATGTTTGAGGCCGGGGAAGGATTTGAGACCGGCGCGGATTTCCTCTTCCGAAACACCCACGGCAAGGCAGGCGGCAATTGCGGCCGCCGCATTCTGCGCATTGTGGCTTCCACGAAGAGTCTGGATACCGTCGAGATCGACCAGCAGCGAGAAGGTGCCGCCATGCGCCCGCAGGATGTGGCTGCCTTCGGCATAAAGACCTTCGGAAACAACATTGCGTTTCGAAATGCGCTCGACCTTCACGCCGGCACGCTCGATGCGGTCGGCAATCAGCGTCGAATGGCTGTCATCCACACCGACGATAGCCGTGCCGCTGCCCGCCACCAGCCGTTCTTTGACGTCGGCATAATGCTGCATCGTGCCATGCCGATCGAGATGGTCAGGCGTGAGGTTAAGCAGAATGCCGGCAGTCGGATTGATCGTCGGCGCCAGATCGATCTGGTAGGACGAGCACTCGACCACGTAAAAGCGCTGCGCCTTCGGTGGATCGAGGCTCAGCACCGCCGTGCCGATATTGCCGCCGAGCTGCGTATCGCGGCCCGATGCCTTGAGAATATGCGCGATCAGCGCCGTCGTCGTCGACTTGCCGTTGGTGCCGGTGATGGCGATAAAAGGGCAATCCGGCGCATGGGCGCGCCGCTCGCGGATGAAAAGCTCGATATCACCGATGATCTCCACGCCCGCTGCCTTCGCAAGGTCGACCGACCAGTGCGGCTTCGGATGCGTCAACGGCACGCCGGGCGCCAGCACAAAGGAAGAAAACGAGGCCCAGTCTATCGTGTGCAGGTCCGCCGTGGTGATGCCTTCGGCCTCGGCCTTCGCGACGCTGTCGGGATTGTCGTCGAAAGCAACGACATCGGCTCCGCCGGCAACCAGCGCCCGGGCGGTAACGAGGCCCGAACCGCCGAGCCCGAAGAGAGCGACTTTCTTACCCCTAAACGACGTGACCGGGATCATCGCTCACCTCAGCTTCAGGGTGGCGAGGCCGAGCAGCGCAAGGCCCACGGAGATGATCCAGAAACGGATCACCACCTGGCTTTCCGTCCAGCCTTTTTTCTCGAAGTGGTGATGGATCGGCGCCATCAGGAAAACGCGCCTGCCGGTGCGCTTGAACCAGAATACCTGGATGATGACCGACAGCGTTTCCATCACGAAGAGACCACCGACAATCACCATGACGATCTCGTGCTTGGTGGCGACAGCGATCGAGCCGATCAGGCCGCCGAGCGCCAGCGAACCCGTATCGCCCATGAAGATGGCGGCAGGCGGCGCGTTGAACCACAAGAAGCCGAGGCCCGCGCCGATGACCGCGCCGACGATAACGGCAAGCTCACCCGTGCCAGGCACGAAATTGATCTGCAGGTAATTGGCAAAAACCGCGTTGCCGGCGAGATAGGCGATCACGCCGAAGGTAGCGGCAGCGATCATGACGGGCACGATGGCAAGCCCATCGAGACCATCCGTCAGGTTCACCGCGTTACCCGCACCGACGATGACGAAAGCACCGAACAGCACGAAGAAATAACCGAGATTGATCACGAGTTCCTTGAAGAAGGGAAAGGCGATGGAGCTGCCGAGCGTGCCGCCATGCGGTGCGGAAGCTAGCGCCATCTTCATCATGAAGAACACGGCAATCGCCGCAATCAGGAATTCGATGCCGAGACGGGCCTTGCCGGAAAAACCCTTGTCGCTCTGTTTCGTGACCTTGAGATAATCGTCGTAAAAGCCGATTGCCCCGAAACCGAGCGTCACCATCAAAACGGCAACGACATAGACATTCGAGAGGTCGCCCCAGAGCAGCGAACCGCCGAGGATACCGGCAAGGATCATCAGCCCGCCCATGGTCGGCGTGCCGGCCTTCTTGAAATGCGTCTGCGGCCCATCGGCACGGATCGGCTGGCCCTTGCCCTGACGCACGCGCAGCGAGTTGATGATGGCCGGTCCAAACAGGAAGACGATCAACGCAGAGGTGAACATCGCCGCCCCCGCCCGGAAGGTGATGTACCGGAAGAGGTTGAAGACTTGAATTTTATCCGACAGTTCGACGAGCCAGATCAGCATAATTGCCCTTTCAAAAGGCTATTTCAGACTTGGCGTTCCGTCTCGGGGAATGCCGGATACTTGTCAAGCAGCGCGGCGACAATCTTGCCGAAACCGAGGCCAAGTGACGATTTTACCATCAGCGCGTCTCCCGGTTGCACCCATTGCAGGGCGAAATCGGTGAGTTCCGCCGTCGTCGGGAACCAGATGACGGTCACGCTATCAGGCAGCGCATCGCGCAGCGCCGCCATTGCCTCGCCCGCAAGCCACACATGTTCGATACCGGCTGCGAGCAACGGCCCGGCCAGTTCCTCATGCAGCTGCGCGGAAAACTCACCCATCTCCAGCATATCGCCGAGAACGGCGACGCGCCGGCCGTGACCCTGCGTTTCCGTTTCCGCCAGCACGGCAATCGCGGCGCGCATGGAGGCCGGATTGGCATTGTAGCTTTCATCAATCAGCAGGAAGGAGCCGCCATTGATGGAGAGATGGTGGCGCTGGCCACGCCCCTTCACCGCCTCGAGCGATCCCAGCGCCTCAAAGGCGCGGTCGAGATTGGCGCCCGTTACGGCAACCGCGCCAAGGACCGCCATGGCGTTATCGGCGATGTGCCGGCCGGGAATATTGATGTGCAACTCGCTGGTTTCGCCGTTCAGTATCGCCCAGATCGTCGAGCCCGTCGCCGTGCTCTCGAAATCCGCGAGGCGGAAATCCGCCTTGGCGTGCTGCCCGAAGGTGAGGATATGTTCGATGCCCTGTTCCTGCGCCGCCTCTTCAAGCTGCTCGAACTGGGCATTATCGCGGTTGAGGATGACGGAACCACCCTCCTCCAAACCTTCGAAAATCTCGGCCTTGGCTGCGGCGATCTCTTCGATATTCTTGAAATTGCCGAGATGGGCAGGCGCAATCGTGGTGATGATCGCCACATGCGGGCGGACCATCTTCACCAGCGGCCGGATTTCGCCGGAATGGTTCATGCCGATTTCGAACACGCCGAATTCCGTATCGGCGGGCATGCGCGCCAGCGTCAGCGGCACACCCCAATGGTTGTTAAAGGAAGCCACTGCCGCATGCACCCGGCCGGATGGGGCCAAGGCCTGCCGCAGCATTTCCTTGGTCGTCGTCTTGCCGACCGAGCCGGTCACCGCGATGATGCGCGCTGACGTTCTTTCACGCGCCGCGATGGCGAGTTTACCGAGTGCGGTAAGAACATCTTCCACGACGATCATCGGCACCGTCAGACGGCCAAGAGCCGGCAGTTTGCCTTCGGCCACGACGAGCAGACTGGCCCCGTTGGCGACGGCAAAACTCGCATAGTCATGGCCGTCAACCCGGTCGCCCTTGATGGCGAAAAAGGCCTCGCCGGCTTTGACAGTCCGGCTGTCGATGGAAATGCCGGTGATTCCGGTCGACAGGTTGCCCACGGGGCGTCCTGCCGTAATGGCGATCATGTCGGCGACTGTCCATAACCAGCTCAAATTTTCGATCCTTCCAGCCCTGCCAGTGCAGCGCGCACCTGTTCATGATCGGAAAACGGCAGCGTCACGGAACCGACGATCTGCCCCTCCTCATGCCCCTTGCCCGCGACGATCAGCGTATCGCCATGCGACAGCATCGACACCGCATGCCGGATCGCCTCCGCCCTGTCGCCGATTTCCAATGCGCCGGGTGCCGCCGCCATGACTTCCGAACGGATCGTCGCGGCGTCTTCCGAGCGCGGATTGTCGTCGGTGACGATGACGATGTCGGAAAGCCGCGTCGCAACCTCGCCCATGATCGGGCGTTTGCCCTTATCACGGTCGCCGCCGCAGCCGAAGACGGTGACGATGCGGCCAGAGGTGAAAGGCCGGACCGAGGTCAGCACGTTCTCCAGCGCATCCGGCTTGTGGGCGTAATCCACATAGGCGAGCGCACCGTTCCCCGTCTGGCCGACAAGCTCCAGACGTCCGGCAGCACCGATCAGCTTCTCAAGCGCCTTGAGCGCTGTTGTCGCGGCAACGCCGGTGGACATGGCGAGACCTGCAGCGACGAGAGCATTCGCAACCTGAAAATCACCCGCCAGCGGGATGTCGACTTCATGGATCACGCCGTCATGATGCACTTCGATCATCTGCTTGTGACGGAAGTGCTCCACCCGTTTCAAGGTCAAATAATCACCCTTGCGGCCGACGGTGCGCACATCGAGACCCGCTTCGCGCGCCGCCCGGATTGCCTGGTCCGACCACGGATCGTCAGCAAAGATCACTGCGGGAGAGCCCTTCTCCATCAGCGTATCGAAGAGCCGCATCTTCGCGGCCATATAGTCCTCGACGGTCGGATGATAATCCATGTGGTCGCGGCCAAGATTGGTGAAACCGGCGGCTGCCAGCTTCACTCCATCGAGACGGCGCTGGTCAAGACCATGGCTGGACGCCTCCATCGCCGCATGGGTCACGCCTTCGGCCGCAAGTTCGGCGAGAAGCGCATGCAGCGTCACCGGATCGGGCGTGGTGAGCGCGCCATAATCCTCGCGGCCGGGAGCGATGACGCCCGTGGTGCCGATCTGGGCGGCGGCATGGCCGGCGAAAGCCCATATCTGCCGCACGAAGGAGGCGACGGACGTCTTTCCGGCAGTGCCGGTGACGGCGACCATGGTTTCCGGCTGTTTTCCGTAAAAACGGGAAGCGGCAAGGGAGAGATAAAGGCGTGGGTCCGTGACGGAAAGCACCGGCACATCAGCCTCCAGCGCGTGTCCGGAAACGACAGCAACCGCACCCTTGGCAACCGCGTCCTTTACATAGGCCGCGCCATCCGCCCTGGTGCCCGCAACCGCCACGAACAGGCTGCCGGGCGCAGCCTTGCGGCTGTCTGCGGTGATCCCCCCGATTTCGATCGCCCCGATCTCAGACAGGAGCAATTCTTTCAATTCCGGAAACGCATTTCCGGATATATCTCGCAAATTCATCGACTGTGTCCGTCTTGTCCCCCCGGCGCGAATCGCCGGAATATCATAAGCTAACAATCAATAAGACACGAGCAAGGCCGAGCCATCCTTGCCGAACTTCGGCTTCACGCCCAGCACCGCCGCCGTGCGGGTGATGATATCGCGCACCATCGGCGCCGCAGAGGTGCCGGCAAGCGCTGCGCCGTTGCCCTTGTCCGTCTTCGGCTCATCGATGAAAGACAGCACGACATATTGCGGATCGTCCATCGGAAAGGCCGAGAGGAAGGCGTTGAAGTTCTTGTCGTGCACGTAACGTCCGTTGACGACCTTGTCGGCCGTACCGGTCTTGCCCCCGACGTTGAAACCATCGACGCGCGCGTTGCGGCCCGAACCGTTGACACCATTCCATTCAAACAGAAAACGCATGTCCTTGCTGGCGCCGGGTTTCAAAACCTGCTTCGCCACCTGATCGGCCTGTTCGCGGGTACGCGGCAGGAAAGTCGGTTCGATCAGTTTGCCGCCATTGACGAGTGCTGCACCGGCGACTGCCGTCTGCAGCGGCGTCGTGGAAACGCCGTGGCCGAAGGAAATGGTGATGGAGTTGATCTTCTTCCATTCGCGCGGCTGCGACGGCAGCGCCACTTCAGGCAATTCGGTCTGCATGCGGGTCAAAAGGCCAAGCCGCGTCAGGAATTCCTTGTGGCCTTCCGTTCCCACGGTGTCGGCGATCTTGGCCGTGCCGATGTTGGACGAAAACTGGAAGATTTCCGGCACCGAAAGCATTCGGCCCTTGCCGTGGAAGTCCTTGATGGTGAAACCGCCGATGCGGATCGGATAACGCGCATCGAAAGTATCGCCGAGACGGACGCGGCCCGAATCGAGACCCATGGCAATCGTGAAGGACTTGAAGGTGGAACCCATTTCGAACGTGCCGTTCGACATGCGGTTGAGCCAGCCTTCCTTGGCACCTTCGGCCGGGTTGTTCGGGTCGTAATCCGGCACGGAGGCCATGGCGAGCACTTCGCCGGTATGCACATCCAGAACCACCGCGCCAGCGCCGATCGCCTGGAACTTGGTGATGGCCGAGGTCACGACTTCACGGACAATGGACTGCACGCGCAGATCGATGGATAGCTTCACCGGTTCCAGCGGCTGGTCGCTGGTCATGCCGAGCGCCGTCAGATCGGCAAGGCCCTGGCTGTCGACGTAACGTTCCATGCCGGCAACGCCACGGTTGTCGATGTTGACGTGGCCGACGACATGCGCAGCGGTCGGCCCGCCGGGATAAAAGCGGCGCTTTTCCGGACGGAAGCCGACGCCGGGAATACCGAGCGCAAGAATCTGGCTTTGCTGCTTCGGCGTCAGCTGACGGCGCAGCCACTGAAAGCGCGAATTGGAAGAAAGCTTCTGATAGGTGCCGCGCTGGTCGAGATCCGGCAGGACAGTACGCAGCTTCTCAATGGCCTCGTCGATATCGACGATGCGATGCGGTTCGGCAAACAGCGAGACGGTGCGGATATCGGTGGCCAGAACCTCGCCGTTGCGATCAAGAAGATCGGGGCGCGACGCCATCAGCCGGTCTGCGGGCGCGATGCTCGACACTGTTTCCTGTTCCGCCATGCCATATTGCACGAGACGGCCGCCCACGACGGCATAAAAGGCGACAAAACCGAAAATCAGAAGGCCAACGCGGCTTTTCGCCTGGGCGGCCCGCTTCTTGCGGGCGCCCTCAAACGCCGCATGGTCGGTATAGACACCGGTGGTGCTGGCGGAAAAGTGAGCCTTGCTCTTCAAAACCATGACGCGGGAGAGAAAAGACATCAGCGGTTCACCGATCCTGTTATGGTTTCATCCATATCGCCGGTTTCATCACCAGCGGCGGCGGAGGCGACCGGTACAGGCGCCGGTGCCGGACGTGAAACGCGCGCACGTGGCGTGGGCACCGGAACGCCGTTGACAGCGATCTGGCCCGCAGGCGGCGATTTGGGCTTCGAAGCGCCACCGAGGGTAGCCCCCGGCTTGGAGCCATTGACGGCGGCGGCGATGACATCCTCGACGCTCATACCTTCAGGCTCAGGCGGCTGCGGCAATTGCGAGCGCAGCATGGGCAACTCGCGCGGCTGCGCCAGCTGCGTCGGCAGCGTCGGCGAAAGACCGAGTTCCGTTTGATAGGCATTCACCAGACGGTGCAGACGGTTCGGCTGCGTCAAGAGCGCCCAGTCGGCCCTCAAAAGATCGATCGTATCCTTTTCAAGCTTGATCTCGGCCTCCAGCTTGCGGACTTCCTCAAGCTTCAGATCGGCCTTGTGCTTGATCGAATAGGTCACCACAGCCGCAGCGACCATGACCCCCATCAAGATGACATCGAAAGTGCGCAGCATATCAGCCTCCCATCTTTTCAAGGCTGGCGAGATCAGGAAGCTCGAAAATCGAGAAATCTGCAGCGCGCGCCGGGGCTGTGGTGCGCAGGCCAGCGCGAAGCTTGGCCGAGCGAGCCCGCGGATTAAGTTCCGCCTCCTCGTCGCTGGCGGCGATCATTGGCTTGCCGATGTTCTCGAAAATGGCCGGCTTATCCTCCACCATCGGCAGATGCCGGGAACCGGCGGCCTTGCCCGAACGGTCGGAGAAGAATTTCTTGACGATACGGTCTTCCAGCGAATGGAACGTGACGACGACCAGCCTTCCGCCGGGCTTCAAAACCTGCTCGGCGGCAAACAAAGCCTGCGCCAGCTCGCCCAGCTCATCATTGACGAAAACGCGCAGCGCCTGAAACACGCGCGTTGCGGGATGGATCTTGTCCTTCGCCTTGCGCGGCGTGACGATCTCGATAAGGCCCGCCAGATCACGGGTGGTTCGGAACGGCTCTTCCGCCCTCTTCTTTTCAATGGCGCGGGCAATGCGGCCGGGCTGCTTCTCTTCACCGAGAAAACCGAAGATGCGGATCAGATCGCTGACCTTGGCGCGATTGACGACATCGGCCGCCGAGACGCCGGAAGCGGACATGCGCATATCGAGGGGGCCGTTTTTCTGGAAGGAAAAACCGCGCTCGGCCTCGTCGATCTGCATGGAAGACACGCCGATATCGAGAACGACGCCGTCAAGCCCGCCTTCAGGCGCATGCTTCGCGAGATCGGAAAACTGAGACTGAATAAGCGAGAGCCGGCCGCCATTGGCGGCAACCATGGCCTGGCCGCCAGCGATCGCGGTCGGATCGCGGTCGAGCGCGATGACATTGGCGCCCTGATCGAGAATGGCCTGGCTATAACCGCCGGCGCCGAAAGTACCATCGAGAATGATCTTGCCGGGCGCAGGCTCCAGCGCGGCAATGACTTCGCGAAGCAGGACAGGGATGTGACGCTGAGGTCCGCCATCGGCATCAGAAGATCGTCCGCCAGAATTCGCCGCCATCCCGTGTCCCCGTCCTATGCGGGGCGAGCAGCCGAAAAACCGCGCCCCGCTCTTGCTTCCGCCTGCGCCGCCAAAAACGCATCCGGTTGCCAAAGCTGAAAATGATCCGCCCGCCCAACGAAGGTGACCTCGGTGGATATGCCGGTGAATTCCCGCACAAAATCCGTCACCATCAATCGACCTTCCTGGTCGAGCTTCATGAAAACGCCGCCGCCGTGAACCAGCAGCGACATTGCGTTCGCCTCTGGCGAGAAAGCATCCATGGACGCAATCTGCCGCTCGTAGCGCTCCAGCAAATCCGGACCGCCGACACTGATTGCCGGAAACGCAAAATCCTGGAGACAATAAAGCTCCTGAATGCCGCGCTTCGCCAGCACCGAACGAAACGGAGACGGAACCGAGACGCGCCCCTTGGCGTCGATCCTGTTCGTCACGTTCGATAAAAAGCGGTCCATTACTCAACTCGCCAAAACCGCATGCCGCAAAGCGATCCATCCGCTCCGCAGCCGACACCGGTACGCACGACACATCGCCAAGCGCCAGGGCGACATGCCCTGCAGCAGCCCCTCGTAGGCTCCTCACTCGTTTCAGCGATTGCGGGTCAAAAACACGACCCAATGTGGTGTGCATTTGGGATATCATGGGACACTATGGGCGTCAATGGGAGAAGCCGGCACGATACCGACTTCGCATCGGAAATTCATAAGCCGTTAAGTTTAACGAATGGTTTACTTGACGCGCGACGATGCGCTTTCGCTGCGTGAAAATTCGCCGCAAAACAACAATTTCTCTTTTATGAAACAACGGGATAACTAAATCCCACACGAGACCTGCACTTCAGTGCCGGAAAGGAAAATTCGCCAGTTGGCCTGTAAGCCGGGTTCTGTATGGCCCCGGTTTGACCCGGAACGTGGCAGCCATTCATCTGGGACGGCATTTGCATGCCGCCTCGCGCAACCCACCCGGATGACGGGCCTGGAAACCGGCTGTGAACGGGCTTTCGCCCATCCCGTGTCATCCCTATTCGGTCTTGCTCCCGGTGGGGTTTACCTTGCCGCCGCTGTTACCAGAAGCGCGGTGGGCTCTTACCCCACCCTTTCACCCTTACCATGCGATGCATGGCGGTTTGCTCTCTGTGGCACTTTCCCTGGGGTCACCCCCGCCGGACGTTATCCGGCACCGTATTTCCGTGGAGCCCGGACTTTCCTCACCTTACCGTCTTTCGACATTGGTAAAGCGCGGCTGCCCGGCCAACTGGCATGGGCTCCATAACCATGTTCCGGGGCGAAAGCCACCGAAAAGCGCAGGCAAGGACTAAAGAAATGCGGGTTTGAAATCCGTTGAGAAGGCCCCGTCGGCGATTTCTCCGTCCCGCAGCAGCACAGCGCCAAGCCGGCCGATCTCATCGGAGCTCTTGGCCGCCGTGCCGTTGCCGCCGGTCAGAACCGCGATGCGCGACGAGGCGGTGAAACCGATGGCCGGATAACCGCTCCCCGTTTTGGAGACGACGCAGGCGGCCATCGAGACACGCGAGAGATCAATGGAAGGCACCAGCGTTCCGACGATGTCAGAGAGATGATCCCGCACGCTTTCACGTCCGCCGGAGCGGAACCATTCCCGGATTTCCGGATCGCTGCCCAGCCTCTTGTCATCGGGATCGCCGCCGATCTTCAGGTAGAATTTGCCATCGGGATAGCGCACCGGCGGCAGCAGATAGATATGTTTTGTCGGCTCTCGCGGCTCATAGATCAGCGATGGCATGTCCGCATATTGCGCAAGGTCACCCTCGTCTATCTCGAAGAAAGCGACGGTGCGTGCATAGACATTAAGCGCCACCGGCTGCGGCAGAAGATCTTTCATGATCGAGAAGCCGCCGGCCGCCACCAGCACCCGGTCTGCGGTATAAACCGCGCCCGAGGCCGTCTGAACCGATGCCCGGCCACCCTCTTCCCGCGTCGAGACGACGATATCATCGATAAGCGAGACACCTGCCTTTTCAGCGAGAACAGCCTGCGCCTTCACCAGCGCACGCGGATTGACGTATCCGGCATTGTTCCTCTCGAACACTCCCTCACAACCCGGCTCGAAGGAGAAATAGGGAAAGCGGTTTTCGAGGTTTTCCCCGTCCAGCAGTTCCGTGGAAACGCCAAGCCGTGCCGCCGCCGTGCGGACATCATCGACAAAAGGATTATCGCCGCCCCGTTCGGGCCCCACCATCAGGCAGCCGACCGGTGCATAAAATTCAACGCCGCTTCTTGCGGCAATATCGGCATAACGCGCGATCGAGCGATTGGCGAGCAGCGCCCAGTCGGCGTCACCATCGATGGTGCGGGTAATCCGCGCTTCATCATAGTGGCTGGCGAAGACACCCTGATGCGATTTGATGTCGGCAGGTTCACCGGGACCGATCAGCGCGACGCCATCCGCCGTTTCCGCCAGATGGCGGGCGGCGGCCGCACCCATCATGCCGCGACCCACGACAATATATTTGAAATGTCCCGACATGCCGCCCTCTTTACCCGCTCACTTCCGTCGCAACCTTTTAGCCGCTTCGTCCGTAAATGTCAGACGAAAACCGGCGACATTTCAGCGGCGAATTCATCCTCGGTCAGCTGGCCGTTCAGAAGCAGCACAGCACCCAGCCGTCCAATCTCGTCCGAAGACTTGGCGGAGACGAAATTGCCGCCGGTCAGAACCGCGATATTGGAGGATTGCGTATAGCCGATATAGGGATAGCCGCTACGGGTAATGGAGGCGACACAGGAGCCGGAGGTCACGGGGCAGCCGGCAAGCTCCGGCATCAGGGATAGCGCCCGCTTTTTCAAAAATTCCACCTCACCCGGCGTACCGTCCGAGTGGAACCAGTCTACCGCTTCGGTGAGCGTTTCAAGCCTGCCCTTCTCGCTTTCTCCGCCGATCTTCAGATAGACATTGCCATCGGGATAACGCACCGGCGGCAGGATATAGACGATGTCGTCCTCGGTTTCCGCGAGCACGATGGTGGAAGGCATCGCACCGAACAGGGCCTGCCTCGCCTCATCCAGCTCGAAAAACACGATGGTACGGCCCGTTGCCGCCATATCGACCGGCGATGGAAGAAGTTCCGCCATGTTGGTAAAACCGCCCGCCGCGACAATGACCTTTTCGGCGGTATGGACGGCCCCTTCGCGGGTCGAAACCTCCACGCCATGGGAGGTGTCGCGAATATGCGCCGCCGTCTCACGCAGCAGTTTCGCGCCCTGCACCTCGGCAACGGCGCACTGCGCTTTCACCAGGGCGCGTGGATTGACGTGACCGGCATTCTGCGCCTCGAAATAACCGCTGTGATCGGCCGGCAGGGAGAACATCGGAAACCGGTCTACCAGCACATCACGGCCCAGCGTCTCTACGCCGAGATCAAGACGGTCGGCCGAGGAAAGGGCGCGCGAGACATAATCTCCCGCAAGACCCTTGCCGTTGCCGGTGAAAAGGCAGCCTGCTTCAGTGAAAAAGCGGATACCGCTTTTGGCCTCGATCTCCGCATAACGGCGGATGGAGCGTTGCGCCAGTTCCGCCCAGACCGGATCGCCGTCAAACCCGCGTGTGATGCGCGCCTCATCGTAATGACTTGAAAACACACCTCGATGGGTCTTGCGATCGGCGGGTTCGCCCGGTCCGATCAGCGCCACGCCATCCGTTTGCGCCGAAAGATGCCGCGCCGCGGCCGCTCCCATCATCCCGGCCCCGACGACGATATATTTGAAATCCGGCATGTCATGCTCCGTATCAGCTTTGCTTCTGACTACAGCATGCCGGGCCGAACCGGAATCGCTTTTCGCAATTTAACAAGCAATGCAAACCGGCCTCAGCCGGCCAGCAGCGCCTGCACCTTGCCGCAATAACGCTTGGAGACCGGGTTCATGCGGGTGGCGCCATGGCCGGCATTGTAACGCAGGATCGTGCTGCAGACCTGGCCCCCGCCCAGCTGGTGCGCCGTCGCCAGATATTGCATGCCCCAGCGAATATTGGTCTCGGGATCGTAGAGCGCCTTGGTGGTGCCGCGATAGCCCATCATCCGCGCCGTTGCCGGCTTGATCTGCATCAGCCCGACCTCGCCTGCGCTGCCGCGGGCCTTCGGATTGAACTTGCTTTCGACCGAAACCACGGCATGCGCCAGATTGGTGGGAACGCCGTAACGCTTGGCATATTTGACGATCAGATCGGAATAATCGTTCCTGAGCGAGGAAGGCAGGCTCTTTTCGGGGATGGGATAACCGGGCTTGCGGAAGAAGGTCTCCAGCGTCACGGTTTTGGTCTTGACGTCCTCGTCTTTGGCAAAAGCAATCCCCGCCTGCGAAGCGAGCATAACAACGCCCGCCACGACAGCAACAACAACCCTGTTCATATGTAGAAAAATTCTCCAGATCGGATGACCGGAACAATGAAGCGACACAAATAGTCTGCGCCCGGAAAGTCGATCGCGACCTTCCGCTGTCCAGTCTCCTTGATTGATATTGACGGTAAGTTCCCCTGAAGAACGACACCGCATGCAGTGACGTTCTTAAACTTCCTCAATGCGGATTAACTGTGGCACAAGAAAAAAAGCGACTTGAACACGCTGGAAAAGCGGGAATGCTTTTCCAGAATCGGCGGTTAAGCGCCCGAAAATCTCGGCAGGCTGGCGATCAGCCGGTGCAGCGTGTCAATGGTGGAGAAATCCGCGATGCCATCCACCAGAGCGGGGCGGAAATGCCGCTGGAAAGCAGCCACGGCGCCTTCGGTTTTTTCGCAATAAGCGCCTGTTATTTCAACGCCATAACCATAAATGGACAGCATCGACTGCAGCGCTTCGACCGGCTGGCCATGGTCCCCGCGCTGAAAAAAGCGCCCGCCACGGATCGGCGCAGGCTCCACCCAATGGCCGACACCTTGCTGCGACAGGATGTCCCACGGGAATTTTTCACCCGGATCGACCTTGCGGATCGGGGCGACATCCGAATGCGCTAACACCCTTTCAGGGGCGATATTCCAGCGCTGGCCGCAATCGCGACACAATTCGATGACGGCTTCGATCTGCTTTTTCGGAAATTCCGGCAGGCCGCCTGGATGGCCCTGATTGGCAATTTCGACACCAATAGAGCGGGAATTGATGTCTTCGTCCCCCGCCCAGGTACTTTTGCCCGCATGCCAGGCACGGCGGGTTTCCGACACGAGCTGGATGACGCGCCCGTCCTCGAAGACGAAATAATGGCTGGAGACCTGGCTTTCGGGATTGCAGAGCCATGACAGCGCACCATCGGCCGTCGTCATGCCGGTATAGTGCAGAAGAATGATGTCAGGACCGGCTACACCCAGCCTTTCGCCATGATTAGGCGAAGGCGCAACGGCTGCGCCCCCGAAATCCGGGGTAAAATCCGGCAGACATTCACTCATGCGACGCGGCGTTCTTTCTCAATGGCCGCATAAGCGGCGTTGAGAGCCGCCATACGCTCATTCGCGGCCGCATGCAATTCCATGGGAACGCCGCGGGCGATGAGCTTGTCGGGATGGTGTTCGGCAACCAGCGTTCGGTACCGCTTGCGGATATCCAGAAAATCGTCCGAAGGTGAAACACCGAGTACGCGGTAAGGGTCGCGCCCGTCCATGTGGACGTGCCGCGCCATGATCGTTTCGAAATGATCTTCGGTGATACGGAAGATTTCCGCGATCCGGCCGAGGAAGGCCAGTTCCCGCTCGTGGATCAGCCCGTCGGCCTTGGCGATGTGGAACAGGCCGTCGATGACACTTTCCAGCATCTCGCAATTGGCGTGCCCGGAACCGCAAAGACCCGCCAGCCGCTCCGCATAGGCTTCGTAACCTGCAACGTCCTGACGCGCGAGGTTATAAAGACGAGCGACGTTCTTGGCTTCTTCTTCCGGGAAATCGAAAATCTGCCGGAAAGCGCGAACCTCGGCATCGTTGACGACCCCGTCGGCCTTCGCCATCTTGGCGGAAAGTGCAATGATGGCCACGGAAAAGGAAACCTTGCGGCGGGTTTCCGGATCACCTTCGAAAAGGGTGCGGATGGCTTCCACCACGCGCCCGAGTGCACCGCCTGCCGCGTCGCCGATTGCGCCGAGCAGCCGTTCCCACAGGGATGAAATTTGCAGACACGCGAAATCGAACATCATGCGACAAGCATGACGGGATATTGCCGCGAATGCAATATGTCCAGCGGTCCGGCGGCATTAACTTTTATTCATCTTTGCGACAGTTTTGCTTCAGGAACAAGAGCGCGGCAGACGATGGGACCACGGTTTTCCACAGACGGCAGATAGCCGGCCACCGGCTATGCCGATTGAAACGATTATATTCCACCACTTTGCTCAAGCCGCTGAAAAACCGCGAGAAATCCGCGTTTTTCTTCATAAATTCACTTTACACCTACACGCGGCTGTCGCATCCATTTGCCAGACATGTCTTTGGGTATATGTGAAAAGGAGAGCCATGATGGCCAAACAGAAAGTCGCAATGCTGACCGCGGGTGGCCTTGCGCCCTGTCTCTCTTCGGCCGTGGGCGGCCTGATCGAGCGTTACAGCGACATTGCGCCCGAGATCGACATCATCGCTTACCGCTCGGGTTATCAGGGCGTGCTTCTGGGTGACCGTATCGAAATCAACAAAGACATGCGGGAAAAAGCGCATCTGCTGCACCGTTACGGCGGCTCGCCGATCGGCAACAGCCGCGTCAAGCTCACCAATGCCGCCGATTGCGCCAAGCGCGGTCTGGTCAAGGAAGGCGACAATCCGCTGCGCGTCGCCGCTGACCGGCTGGCGGCCGACGGCATCACCATTCTCCACACCATCGGCGGTGACGACACCAACACGACGGCTGCGGACCTTGCCGCCTATCTCGGCGCGAACGGCTATAACCTCACCGTCGTCGGCCTGCCGAAGACGGTGGATAATGACGTGGTGCCGATCAAGCAGTCGCTCGGCGCCTGGACGGCCGCCGAAGTCGGCGCCTCCTTTTTCGACAATGTCAGCAACGAGCAGAGCGCTGCACCGAAGACCTTCGTCATCCACGAAGTCATGGGCCGCCATTGCGGCTGGCTGACGGCCGCCACCGCCCGCGCCTATATCCAGAAGACCAGCGGCAATGAATATGTCGAAGGCCTGATGATGAACACGCAGATGAAGAACATCGACGGCATCTACCTGCCGGAAATGGCCTTCGACATCGAGGCGGAAGCCGAGCGCCTGAAGGAAATCATGGACAAAAACGGCTATGTCACGCTGTTCGTGTCGGAAGGCGCCGGCCTTGATTCGATCGTTGCCGAACGCGAAGCGTCCGGAGAGGCCGTCAAGCGCGACGCCTTCGGCCACGTCAAGATCGACACGATCAATGTTGGCGGCTGGTTCCAGAAGCAGTTCGCCAGCCTCATCGGTGCTGAACGCTCCATGGTGCAGAAATCAGGCTATTTCGCCCGCTCCGCCGCCGCCAATGGGGACGATCTGCGCCTCATCCAGGGCATGGTCGATCTCGCGGTCGAAAGCGCGCTCAACAAGGTCTCCGGCGTCACCGGCCATGACGAAGACCAGAATGGCAAATTGCGGACGATCGAGTTTCCGCGTATCAAGGGCGGAAAGCATTTCGACCTCTCTGCAAAATGGTTTACCGAAGTGATGGAACACGTCGGTCAGCCGTTCACAGCGGCCTGATTTTACGATAGTCTAAAATAAGACGGCGACAGGGAGGGCAAGGAGGAAGAGAATGTCTGGACAGGCCTGGCTGATTTTTTGTGCAGCATGTGCCGTTGTGTTCGCACTCCCCTCTCCCCTTGTATTCTCTGTTGCCTCCTATGCCGCCATCGGCGGCAAAAAGACGGTCTTCGCCTCCGCTGTCGGCGGCGCGCTCGGCATCGTCACGGCCATGATGATTTCGGCCATTCCGGTGGCCGGTCTCGCCTACCTGCCGCAATCCTTCGTGGAAATCGTGCAATGGGCCGGCATCGGCTGGCTGATGCTGTTTCTGTTGTGGACCTTCGCCACGCCGGCCGCCCAAGCGGCCAATGCCGATAATGACAATCTGCCGGGCAAATCCTGGAGCGGCATTTTCCGCGATTGTTACGCCATTGCCGCTTTGCGCCCGCGCTACTTCACTTTCTTTCTGGCGCTGTTGCCACAATTCGTTTCCACGTCAGGCAACACAATTGAAACGCTCGCCATGGCGCAGGCCGCCATCCTGCTTCTGGCGCTTGTGATTCTGACCGCGCAGGCGCTGTTTGCAGGCCCGACGCTCGCGCTGGTGCGCCGCATGTCGGGCGACAAGAAAATCCGGCCGAAATACCGCACTCACTTCATTTCCGGCCGCGCTGTCAGCGCCGGATACAGGCGCATCGCAGCCTGAAAAACCGGGCCGCCACGTCCCGGCTTGCCGCTATCCTTACAATAGGTTAATGAAGGCTCGACGGGACACTGCCTGCTTCGCTCGACGCGGGGGTATCGAAAGACAGGCATAACGAAGGCGGCAACATGCGAAATTCGGGCAAATTCCGCGGAAGAAGTGCACTTCTTCTGTCTTCCACCGTGGGTCTGGCACTGGCATTGAGCGCATGCACAAGCGTCGAATATACCGCGAAGGAAGGGCCTAACGGCCCGAAGATCGCGACGGTCAATCCCGCTACCACTCCTGCGCAAACATCGACGCAGCCGGCAACGGCCGAAGCCGCAGCGGGCGCAACCTCGGCAGCATCAGCGGTGCAGACCGCCGAAACCGCAACCTCTTCCCAGCCAGCAGCACTTCCCACTGCCGTCGCCGTCAAGGGCGGACGCGTGGCCCTGCCGCCGGCGTCCGAAATCGCAGCCGCCGCAGCCATCACCGCCCAGATGCAGCCGCACCAGACGGAAGTGGCTCAGGCCGCAGGGGCGACATCCGCACCCACCGCCGTTGCAGCACTCGCGCCGACAGGTGCCGCTCCCGCGGCAGCAGCCATCGAAACGGCGGCCAAGCCGGCTGCCCACAATGCCGCCGCCGATCTGCCGCAGGTGGTTGCCATCAAGGGCAGCTTCCCTCCCGCACCGCCGCCGCCCGGCTCGCCCTCCATCGGCACCGAACTGACGGCGGAACGCAAAGTCATTCCGCTACCGAAGCCGGACAGCACGGTTCTGGCTTATGCCGCCGGCCCCACCAATGCCGCACTTGCCGCCATCCGGCAGAACGAATCAATGACGGCGCCGCTCAATTCCGCGCCGGCTGGACGCGAAAAGCTGAGCGGCCTTATTACCAAATACGCCACCATGTATGATGTGCCGGAAGATCTGGTTCACCGCGTGGTGCAGCGCGAGAGCCGATACAATCCCGGCGCCTATAGCAGCGGCAATTTCGGCCTGATGCAGATTCGGCACGCCACGGCCCGCTCCATGGGCTTCGATGGCCCCGCCTCCGGCCTCTTCGATGCCGAAACCAATCTCAAATACGCCGTCAAATATCTGCGCGGCGCATGGGTTGTGGCTGGTAACGACCGCGACAATGCCGTCCGGCTTTACGCACGCGGTTATTATTACGATGCCAAGCGCAAGGGCATGCTGCACGTTCTGCGCAAGTGATGGCCTCTGGCGGCGCTGGGAGCGCCGTGCAGCTAAGCGGCTTTTCCAAATAAACGCCGCGACGTTTTTTCGTCATCCTCGGGACCAGCCCGAGGATGACGCCGTATCCAATGGAAGCTTATCGGCAATCCGAGATAAGGGCTGGTTTTCCACCGTCTCCTTTATTCCCCGCCTTTGCCCACAGCCCCTGTCATCAAATTGTAGTGTCACGGCTGTAGACGCCTCTCAATCGACTGAGAGGTGAACATATGACAAGTGCGGCACCCAAGACCGGCTTCAGCAAGAACACAAAACTGAAGTCCGCATTGCTCCAGCACAAGGCGCTCTCAAAAAGCGGATTGTCCGAGCGCTTCTTCGGCGTCCTCTTTTCCGGCCTCGTCTATCCGCAGATCTGGGAAGACCCTGAGATCGACATGGAAGCGATGGAGCTTGGCGAAGGCCACCGCATCGTCACCATCGGCTCAGGCGGCTGCAACATGCTGGCCTATCTCTCCCGCAACCCTGCCAGCATCGATGTGGTTGATCTCAACCCGCATCACATCGCGCTGAACAAGCTGAAGCTTGCCGCGTTTCGCCATCTGCCGGCCCATCAGGATGTGGTGCGCCATTTCGGCCGCGCCAACACCCGCAGCAACAGCCACGGTTATGACCGCTTCATCGCCGAGCATCTCGACGCCACGACCAAGGCTTACTGGTCGAAGCGCACCCTTTCCGGCCGCCGCCGCATCTCGGTGTTCGACAGGAACATCTACCGTACCGGCCTGCTCGGCCGCTTCATCGGCGCCGGCCATCTCATGGCCCGGCTGCATGGCGTGAAACTCACCGAAATGGCCAAGACCCGGACGCTGGACGAACAGCGCCAGTTTTTCGACAACAAGGTCGCACCGCTATTCGACAAGCCGGTAGTGCGCTGGCTGACGAAGCGCAAAAGCTCGCTTTTCGGCCTCGGCATTCCGCCCCGACAATATGACGAGCTGGCAAGCCTTTCCGACGACGGCACGGTTGCCTCCGTGCTGAAGGAGCGGCTCGAAAAGCTCGCCTGCAACTTCCCGCTCAGCGACAATTATTTCGCCTGGCAGGCCTTCGCGCGCCGTTACCCGGAGCCGCATGAAGGCGCACTGCCTGCCTATCTCAAGCCGGAATATTACGAGACGATCCGCAACAACACGGCGCGCGTCGCAGTGCACCACGCCACCTATACCGAGCTTCTCTCGCGCAAGCCGGCAAGCGCCGTCGACCGCTACATCCTCCTCGACGCGCAGGACTGGATGACGGACGTGCAGCTCAACGAATTGTGGTCGCAGATCAGCCGCACCGCCGCCTCGGGCGCACGCATCATCTTTCGCACCGCCGCCGAAAAGAGCGTCATCGAAGGTCGGCTTTCCCCTGATATCCGCAACCAGTGGGTCTATCTCGAAGAGCGCTCCAACGAGCTCAACGCCATGGACCGCTCGGCCATCTACGGCGGCTTCCATATTTACGAGAGGGCTATGGCATGAAAACCATCGGCGAGAATGTGGGCCTTGCAGACAGCGCGCATGCGAGCCTGATGGACCGCATGTATCGCCACCAGCGGCATATCTACGATATAACCCGCAAATATTACCTTCTCGGCCGCGACAGGACCATTTCCGGCCTCAACGTGCCGAAGGGCGGCACGTTGCTGGAAGTGGGCTGCGGCACCGGTCGCAACCTGCTGCTGGCCAGCCGCAAGTTTCCGGACGCGAAACTGTTTGGCCTCGACATTTCCGCCGAAATGCTACTGACCGCCTCCGAGAATTTCGCCGGCAAGGCGGAACGCCCCATTCTGCGCGTGGCCGATGCCACCGCCTTCCGTGCTTCTGAATTCGGCCAGTCCGAAGGCTTCGACCGCGTCATGATCCCCTATGCGCTGTCGATGATACCGGACTGGGAAAAGGCGATCGAACAGGCGCTCACGGCGGTAAAACCAGGCGGTTCGCTGCATATTGTCGATTTCGGCCAGCAGGAACAGTTGCCGAATTGGTTCCGCACGCTTCTGCAAGCCTGGCTCACCCGCTTTCACGTTACGCCCCGCGCCAATCTCCGCTATGTTCTGGCCAATATGGCCGGCCGTTTTGACGGTAACCTCGAATTCGAGGAAATCGCCCGGGGCTATGCGTGGCGGGCTGTCATCACACTTCCGGTCGTTGAAGCGCAGCAGCCGAAAATCCACCGCATATTGGCCGACGCCTGATTCCCGGGGGCGGTGCGAATCTTTGGGGGCCAAAGGGGGGGCGACCTCAAGGCTCCTGCCGGGCCAGATTTCGGCGTTAAAACCGCAAACCGCTTCGAATCCAGCGACTTGCGGGGTGCAAAAAGCACGTTGCCCCTTGCCATATCAGTTTGTTTACCATGTTATGCATAAATCGGGAGATACGGCGCGCCATTTTGCTGCCGTGGGATGGGCAACATTTTCATCAGGATTCCAATGCGGCTGCGTTTATCGGCACTATTGTCGGCTTTGCTGTTGATCGGCGGCTGCACCTCCACCAGCTATGACCTGCTGGAAACCGCATCCGTTTCCAAACCGAAATTTTCCGATACCGATCCGCAGGATTTCGGCATGAACAACCCGCACCGTCATGAGGTGCACGGCATCGACGTGTCCAAATGGAATGGTGATGTCGACTGGCAGACCGTCCGCAAGTCAGGTGTTTCCTTCGTCTTCATCAAGGCGACAGAGGGATCGGACCGCATCGATCCGAAGTTCGGCGACCATTGGCGTAGCGCGGCAGCCGCGGATATTCTGCACGCGCCCTATCATTTCTATTATTTCTGCTCGACAGCGGATGCCCAGGCGGACTGGTTCATTCGCAACGTGCCAAAGGATGCCGTCACCCTGCCGCCGGTTCTCGACGTGGAGTGGAACCCCTCCTCGCCCACCTGCAAGACGCGCCCGGCGCCGGGCGTCGTTCGCACCGAGATGCAGCGTTTCCTTGATCGTATCGAGGCCCATTATGGCAAGCGCCCGATCATCTATACCTCTGTTGATTTCCACCGCGACAACCTCGTCGGTCAGTTCAAGGATTACCATTTCTGGGTGCGTTCCGTTGCCGCCCATCCGGCCAAGATCTACGAAGATCGCAAATGGGCCTTCTGGCAATATACGGCAACCGGCGTCGTGCCCGGCGTAAACGGTCCAACCGACATCAATGTCTTTGCCGGCACGGAGAAAAACTGGCGGAAATGGATTGCTTCGGCCAAATAAGACGGCCAAGAAGCAACACTTTCGAAAAATCGGCGTTGTTCTGCAACGTCAGATCGCACGGTCCGTTTTTTTGTCGCAAACATATGGGTAAAGCGGGCTAACAACCTATCGAGGAAATTCCCATGCCCACGTTCCGGTCGCGCAGCATCGTTTTTGCCGCCGCTTTGTCGCTTCTTTCCACCGCCTCCGCCTTCGCCACCCCGCCCGTTGCCTCGCCTGAGGATCCCAAGCAGGTTGCCTGCGGCGGCGATCTCGGCGCATTCCTTGAAGGCGTGAAAGCCGATGCGCTCGCCAAGGGCATTCCGGCCGATGCTATTCAGAAGGCGCTTGCGGGCGCGCAGATCGATCCGAAAGTGCTCTCGCGTGACCGCGCCCAGGGCGTCTTCCGCCAGACCTTCCTGGAATTCTCCCAGCGCACCGTCAGCCAGGCCCGTCTGGATATCGGCCGCAAGAAGCTGCAGGAACTCTCCTCCACCTTCGCCCGCGCCGAAGGTGAATATGGTGTACCGGCCGGCGTCATCGCCGCCTTCTGGGCCATGGAGACGGATTTTGGCGCCGTGCAGGGCGATTTCAACACCCGTAACGCGCTGGTGACCCTTTCGCATGATTGCCGCCGCCCGGAACTCTTCCGCCCGCAGCTACTGGCATTGATCGAAATGGTCCAGCATGGCGATCTCGATCCCGCTGCCAACACCGGTGCGTGGGCCGGTGAAATCGGCCAGGTGCAGATGCTGCCCAAGGACATCATCGCCTTCGGCGTCGATGGTGATGGCGACGGTCACATCAACGTCAAGAGCAGCGCCCCGGATGCGATCCTGACGGCTGCGAAATTCATCCAGCATCTCGGTTTCAAGAAGGGCGAACCCTGGATCCAGGAAGTGTCGCTGCCGGAAAACCTGCCCTGGGAAAAGTCCGGCCTTGGCGGCCCGCTGACCGCCGGTGACTGGTTCGCGCTGGGCGTAACCCCGCGCGACGGCAACAAGAACTTCGCCACCCTGCCCGCGGCCCTCATCATGCCGCAGGGGCGCAAGGGACCGACCTTCATCACCTATCCGAACTTCAACATCTATCTGGAATGGAACCAGTCGTTCATCTACACGACCTCGGCCGCGTATTTCGCCACCCGCCTGATGGGCTCCCCCGTTTACAACAAGGGCAATCCGGAGCCCGGTTTCGATGACGCGACGATGAAGGAGCTTCAGACCAAGCTCGAAGCGCGCGGACACAATGTCGGCAAGGTGGATGGCATTCTCGGTTCCGGCACCCGCGTCGCCATCCAGAAGGAGCAGCAGCGTCTCGGACTGCCCGCCGATGGCTGGCCGTCTACCGCACTTCTGCAGGCGCTTTAAGCAATCTTAACGGCGCCTTCCGGCCTTTAATCTATCGGCCGGAATCAAGGCATAAAGTGTTAATCTCGACCTGATGACTGGGGATAACACCCCGGTCATTTACTTTTTTTAAACATATGAAGCACTGCGTGATAAGAAAATAATCTTTTATTTTCAATTAATTACAGAAAATCCTTTTTTATATCGCCTGGCGACGTGCTGCACTGCATCACAAAAACCGCTTTTCAACCGCCACAAAACGGTCATATTATCGAACCTGTCAACAAGAGGAGGCACCCATGGGACTTACAAAATCTCTCAATGCCTTGGCAGTCGGTTTGGCGTTTTTGTTCGTAGCGATGATGCTTTTCATCTGACGCGACGTGAAGACCAAACGCAGATAAGAACCGTAGATGACACGAGTTTAAAAAGCGCAGGCCCCGAGGGACCTGCGCTTTTTTCATGTCGGTACTCTGCTGCTTTAAGTCAGGCGGCGCTGCGGCGCAGACGCTCCAGCCCAAGATTTTCAAGCACAGCGTCGACCAGCGGCGCGCGGTTCATGGTGTAGAGGTGGAACTCATTGACACCGCGACGCTGAAGATCGGCGATCTGTTCGGCGGCAACCTCCGCAGCCACGCGGGCACGACCCTCCAGATCGTCGTCATAGCCTTCAAAACGCTCATCCAGGAAACCGGGAACGCTGGTGCCGCAACGGCCGGCGAAACGCTTGAGCTGGGTGAGGTTCTGGATCGGCATGATGCCCGGAACCACCGGTATGGTGATCCCCGCCGCCGTCACCCGCTCCATATAGCGCTCGAACACGTCGTTATCGAAGAAGAACTGCGTCAGCGCACGCGTCGCGCCATTATCCGCCTTGCGCTTCAGCATATCGATATCAACGGCATCGCTCGCGCTCTCGGGATGTTTTTCCGGATAGGCCGAAACGGAAATCTCGAAATCGCCGATCTCGCGCAGTCCCTTCACCAGAGCCGCCGCGTTCTCGTAACCTTCCGGATGCGGCTGGTAAGCCGTGCCGATGCCGGTGGAGGGATCGCCACGCAGCGCCACGAAATGGCGAACGCCGGCGTTACGGAACTCTTCTATGACCTGATGCACGTCCTCACGGCTGGCATCCACGCAGGTCAGATGTGCTGCGGTCGACAGATGGCTGTCACCGATCATGCGGCGCACCGCATCCAGTGTCGGCGCTTTTGTGGATCCACCGGCGCCATAGGTGACGGACACGAAATCCGGATCCCACTTCTTCAGCTCGGCAACCGTTTCCCAGAGCTGGGTTTCCATCTCGGCATTCTTGGGCGGGAAAAATTCGAAAGACAACCGGATATCGCCATCACGGCGTGCGGTTTCCGACCTCAACATATCATGCCCTCCCGGCAGCAAGTAAAACGGCCTCTTGCACCACATCGTCTGCCATCAGCAGCCGCTGGTCTCGGGCAACCCAGATCGTCACGTCCAGAGCTTCGTCAGACGCTTTTTCAGAATGAAGATCGACGGCGCGGTCCGGAGCAAGTCCGGCCTTTTTCAGCCATTCTTCCATCAGCGGATGCGAGAAACCGAGCCGCACATGCGCATGTTCATCGCGCAGATATTCGAAGGAATGCGGCGCAAGGTCGATGACGATCAGCCGCCCACCGGGACGCAGCATGCGCGCGGCTTCCGAAAGCGCGATTTCCGGCTGGTCGAGGAAATGCAGGACCTGATGGATAACAATCAGATCGAAATCCTGTCCTTCCAGCGGCAGATTGAGAATATCGCCATGACGGACCGAGGCATTGACCACGCCCGCCTTGTCGAGATTGGCACGCGCCACCGACAGCATGTCACGGCTGGCATCGACGCCGATCGCGCGGCGATAGATGCCGCTCAGAAGCTGCAGGATACGGCCGGTACCGGTGCCCAGATCGAGAAGCGAATCGACAGGCGTGGTGCCCACCAGCTTCAGGAGCGCGCCTTCCACGGCCTCGTCACTGACATGCAGGCGACGCAGTTCGTCCCAGGCGGAAGCATTGCGGCTGAAATAATCCTGCGCCCGCTCCGCCCGCACCCGCTTGACAGTGGCAAGCCGTTCACTGTCACGCTGGAGAACGGCATCCGACGGCGACGCGGCGCCAAGCAGCTGCCGAACGACACCCGCAGGTTCGCCATCCTGCCGCAAACGGAAATAGGCCCATGCGCCTTCCTGATAACGCTCGATAAGCCCCTCTTCCGTCAAAAGCTTGAGGTGACGGGAGATACGCGGCTGCGACTGGCCGAGGATTTCGGTAAGATCGGTAACCGTCAGATCGCCTGCCGCCAGAAGCGCAAGCAAGCGAAAGCGTGTCGTCTCACCCGCCGCTTTCAACAGATCCACCAATTTGTCCAGACCGAACGTCACTCTGCCGTGCCTCGCAAGCTAATCAAGATATAAAGATATCTTTATGTCGATGTGGCGTTCGATGCAAGCGTAAAGTGTCGTGCGAGACGATCATGTCCACTTATTACACGGAAAAAGGCCCGCTTTACGGCGGGCCTTTCTTGAAGAGATGATGAAAGGATCAGCGTGTCAGGCGCTTGTAGCTCACGCGGCCGGGCTTGATGCTTTCCGGGCCGAGGCGGCGGACCTTGTCCTTTTCGTAGTCTTCGAAGTTGCCTTCGAACCATTCCACATGGCTGTCACCCTCGAAAGCGAGGATGTGGGTGGCCAGGCGGTCGAGGAACATGCGGTCGTGGCTGATGATAACGGCGCAGCCGGCGAAGGCTTCCAGCGCTTCTTCAAGCGCTGCCAGCGTTTCCGTATCAAGGTCGTTGGTCGGTTCGTCGAGCAGCAGCACGTTGCCGCCGGCCTTCAGCATCTTGGCGAGGTGCACGCGGTTACGCTGACCACCCGAGAGGTTGCCGACCTTCTGCTGCTGATCGCCGCCCTTGAAGTTGAAGGCGCCGCAATAGGCGCGCGAGTTCACTTCGAACTTGCCGAGCTTGATGATGTCGTTGCCGCCGGAGATTTCCTCCCAGACGGTCTTGTCACCCGCCAGCGTATCGCGGCTCTGGTCGACATAACCGAGCTGAACCGTCTCGCCGACAGTTACCGAACCGCTATCCGGCTGTTCCTGACCGGTGATCATCTTGAACAGCGTGGACTTACCCGCACCGTTCGGACCGATAACGCCGACGATGCCGCCGGGCGGCAGCTTGAAGGAAAGGTTTTCGATCAGCACGCGGTCGCCATAGGACTTGGTGAGGTTCTCGGCCTCGATGACAACGCGGCCAAGACGCTCGGCAACCGGAATAACGATCTGCGCGTCGCCGGGACGGCGGTTTTCAGCTGCTTCCACCAGTTCGTCATAGGCCTTGATACGGGCCTTGGATTTCGTCTGGCGTGCCTTGGGGCTGGAGGCGATCCACTCGCTTTCGCGGCTGATTGCCTTCTGGCGCGATGCATCTTCGCGGGCTTCCTGCTGCATGCGCTTGGCTTTCGCCTGCAGGTAAGCGGAGTAGTTGCCTTCATAGGGAATGCCGCGGCCGCGGTCGAGCTCGAGAATCCAGCCCGTGACGTTGTCGAGGAAGTAGCGGTCGTGGGTGATCATCATCACGGCGCCGGGATAGTCGCGCAGGTGCTTTTCAAGCCACGCAATGGTTTCCGCATCAAGGTGGTTGGTCGGTTCGTCGAGCAGCAGCAGGTCCGGCTGCGACAGCAGCAGGCGGCACAGCGCCACGCGGCGGCGTTCACCACCGGAAAGGCCTGTTACGGCTGAGTCACCGGGCGGGCAACGCAGGGCGTCCATGGCCATTTCGACCTGGTTTTCGAGGTCCCACAGGTTCTGGCTGTCGATGATGTCCTGGAGCTTCGCGCCCTCATCCGCCGTTTCGTCGGAATAGTTCATCATCAATTCGTTGTAGCGGTCGACGATTGCCGTCTTGCTCGCCACGCCTTCCATGACGTTTTCCATCACGGTCTTGTTTTCGTCGAGCTTCGGCTCCTGCTCGAGATAACCAAGCGTCGCGCCTTCGGCCAGCCATGCCTCGCCGGTATATTCCTTGTCGAGACCGGCCATGATCTTCAAAACAGTCGACTTACCGGCGCCGTTCGGGCCGAGGATACCGATCTTGGCGTCGGGGTAGAAGGAGAGATGAACGTTCTCCAGAACCTTCTTCGCGCCATAGGCCTTGTTCAGCCCGGCCATGTGATAGATGAATTGACGTGCCATTGTAGCGAATGCTCCACATCGGATTTTTAAGAGTACGTATCGGGAAATTTGCCGCTATGTAGGGTAATTAGGGCCTTGGGGCAACCTCTGGCACGATTATGACCCCATGATTATGACAAGGGATGTTATGGCAGGACAGGCGCGATCATGAATGAAACGACCGACGACTTGGCCTTCAGCCGTATTGAGAGACTGGAAGCCCCCTCCGGCGCATCCATCGCCTTTCGCCACCAGCCCTCCGCCCTTTCCCCGGCGCGCGGCGTGCTGATGATCTGCCACGGGCTGGTTGACCATGCAGGCCGCTATCGCCGGTTCGCGGATGTGATGTCGAAGCAGGGTTTCGAAGTCTATGCCCACGACCATCGCGGCCATGGCCGCACGAGAGCGGCAGATGCGCCTCTCGGCCGTTTTGGCTGGAAGGACGGCGCGGAAAAGGTCGTTGCCGATGTCATGGCGATGCGCCGGATGGTTGGCGAAAGGCACCCCGGCCTGCCGGTGATCCTGTTCGGCCATTCCATGGGTGGCCTCGTGGCGCTTAACACCGCCGTCAGCCATCCGGATGCCTTCGACGGCCTGTCGATCTGGAATTCCAATCTCAATCCCGGCCTCATGGGCCGTGTCGCGCAGGTGCTGCTGCGGCTGGAAAAAATGCTGAAAGGCTCGGATGTGCCGAGCGCCATTCTGCCGAAGGCAACCTTCCGCGCATGGAATGCCCGAATGCCGGAAAGGCGCACCCATGCCGACTGGCTGAGCCACGACAGGGCGGCGGTGGACGCCTATGTGGAGGACCCGCTCTGCCAGTTCGAGGCCAGTGTTTCCCTGTGGCAGGATGTTTTCCAAATGTCCTTTCGCGCACCGAAACTCATCGGGCGCCTGCCAAAAGCCTTGCCGCTTCTGCTTGTCAGCGGCGATCAGGACGCCGCCACCAATGACGGCCAAGAGATCGTCTGGCTGGCGGAGCGTTTCCGGGAGGCCGGTTTCAGCCATGTCGAGCACACGATCTACAAGGGCATGCGGCACGAGACCTTGAACGAGATCGGCTGGCAGGCCGTGGCGGCGGATTTCGCCGCCTGGTGCGGGCGCGTCGTCGGCGATTGAGGCGGCCTTTGCCGAAACGGAATAAGTCCATGAGATAAAATCACATGCGACGCGGCAAGCAGCGGTCTATAAACCGGCAGACACAAATACCGGGGGACAGATGACCGACATGCCGAACAGGAAACCGCCGCTATCAGGCATTCGCGTCATCGAGCTGGCGCGTGTTCTGGCCGGTCCCTGGGCAGGGCAGATGCTGGCCGATATGGGCGCTGATGTCATCAAGGTGGAAAACCCCGAGGGCGGTGACGATACCCGCGCATGGGGCCCGCCCTTCGTCGAAGATGCCGATGGAGAAAACCTCTCCGCCGCCTACTATCACGCCACCAATCGCGGCAAACGCTCCATCGTTGCCGATCTGAAGACGCCCGAGGGTTGTGAGCTGGTGCGCCGGCTGGTGCGCACCGCCGATGTCGTCATCGAGAATTTCAAGCGCGGCGGGCTTGCCAAATATGGCCTCGATTACGAGAGCCTGCGGGCGCTCAATCCGAAGCTGATCTATTGCTCCATCACCGGCTTCGGCCAGACCGGGCCTTATGCCGATCTCGCCGGATACGACTATATCGTGCAGGGCATGTCCGGCTTCATGTCGATCACGGGCGAAGCCGACGGACAGCCGATGAAGGCGGGTGTTGCGGTTGCCGATATCTTTACCGGCATCTATTCCGTGTCAGCCATTCAGGCAGCCCTGATCCACGCCATTCGATCAGGCGAAGGCCAGCACATCGACATGGCGCTTCTCGACGTGCAATCGGCCGTGCTGGCCAACCAGAACATGAATTACCTGATTTCCGGCAAGCCTCCCGTCCGACTCGGCAACGCCCACCCGAATATTTCCCCCTATGAGGTGGTGCCGACGGCCGATGGCTTCCTCATCCTCGCGGTCGGCAATGACGGCCAGTTCCGCCGCCTCTGCAATATTCTCGGCATCGGTGCGATTGCCGATGACGAACGTTACGCGACGAACAAGGCCCGCGTGGCCCATAAAGCAGAAGTCCGGCAGATCGTGTCCACGGAAACCTTGAAATGGCAGAAGCGCGATCTTCTGACCGCCTGCGAAAAGAACGCCGTCCCGGCCGGGCCGATCAACTCCATCGAGGAAATGTTCGCCGATCCACAGGTTCAGGCACGTGGTCTTCGCATTGATCTGGAGGCCGAAGACGGCACCGTCATCCCCGGTGTCCGCACACCGATTATCATGTCGCAAACGCCGCTGCGCTATGAACGCCCGAGCCCGAAGCTCGGCGAACATCAGGCGCAGGTGCTGGCCGAACTGGAAAACATCGAAAGGACCACGACGCCATGACTGCAGCCGGAATGAAAAGAACAGGCGGGCAATTGATCGTCGAAGCGCTGAAAGCCAATGGCGTCTCCCGCGTTTCCTGCGTTCCGGGCGAAAGCTATCTCGCCGTGCTGGATGCGCTTTATGAAAGCGGCATCGAAACCGTGGTCTGCCGCCAGGAAGGCGGCGCCGCCATGATGGCCGACACCTGGGGCCGGCTGACCGGCGAACCCGGCATCTGCATGGTGACCCGCGGTCCGGGCGCAACCAACGCCTCGGCCGGCCTGCATATCGCAAGGCAGGATTCCATTCCGATGATCCTCTTCATCGGCCAGGTGCAGCGCGAAGCGCGTGAGCGCGAGGCCTTTCAGGAAGTGGAATATCGCCGCGCCTTCACCGAATTCGCCAAATGGGTGGGCGAGATCGACGACGCCCGCCGCATTCCCGAATTCGTCACCCGCGCCTTTGCCGTCGCAACCTCCGGCCGCCCCGGCCCGGTGGTGCTGACGCTGCCCGAAGACATGCTGGTGGAAGAGGTCGAAGCGCCCCAGGCGAAGCCCTACACACCCGTCGAGGCACATCCCGGCCCGTCGCAGATGGCCGCCTTCACAAAAATGCTTGATGAGGCAAAGCGCCCGGTCTTCATCATCGGCGGCACGCGCTGGTCCGAGGAAAGCGTCGCAGGCTTCAAGGCTTTTGCGGAAAAGCACAAACTTCCCGTCGGCTGCTCCTTCCGCCGCCAGATGCTGTTCGATCATCTGAGCTCCTCCTATGCGGGCGATGTCGGCATCGGCATCAACCCGGCGCTGGCGAAGGAGATCAAGGAATCCGACCTCGTGGTTCTGCTCGGCGGCCGCCTCTCCGAAATGCCGTCTTCCGGCTATACGCTGCTCGACATCCCCTACCCGTCGCAGAAACTCGTCCATATCTATCCGGAAGCGGAAGAACTTGGCCGCGTTTATCGACCGGATCTGGCAATCTGCGCCGCGCCGGATGATTTCGTTAGCGCCCTCTCCTCGCTCACGCTTTCTGCAAATGCCGCATGGGCGGACCGCACCGCCGCCATGCATGCGGCCTATCTGAATTGGTCCACGCCACCACAGACCGGCCCCGGCGCGGTGCAGATGGGTCCGATCATGGACTGGATCGAGGCCAATGTGCCCGAGGATGCGATCTTTACCAATGGCGCGGGCAACTATGCGACCTGGGTGCATCGCTTCCATCGTTTCCGTCGCTACAACACGCAATCGGCGCCAACATCAGGCTCGATGGGTTACGGCCTGCCGGCGGCGGTTGCCGCGAAGCACCTTTTCCCGGAGCGTGAGGTGATCTGCTTTGCAGGTGACGGCTGTTTCATGATGCACGGACAGGAGTTCATCACCGCCGTGCGTTACGGGCTGCCGATCATCACCGTGCTGGTCAATAACGGCACCTATGGCACCATCCGCATGCATCAGGAGCGGGAATATCCCGGCCGTGTCAGCGGCACCGATCTCGTCAATCCGGATTTCAACGCCTTTGCCAAGGCCTATGGCGGCCACGGCGAAACGGTGGAAAAGACCGAAGACTTCGCCGCCGCCTTCGAACGGGCCCGTGCAAGCGGCAAGCCGGCCATCATCGAAGTAAAGCTGGATGCGGAAGCGATCACGCCGACACGTACCCTGACGCAGATCAGGACCCGCACCTGACATTGCCCTCCGATATTGGTGATGGACACGGCTCCGGCATGGTGTAAATCCTGACTGAGACTCACAGCTTAGGATACGACATGCCGGACGCAGCCCCTCCCGTCATCACTCCACGCGGCGCGAAGATCGAACCCTCGGCCGGCGCGCCTTTCGAGGCGGTGCGCGTAGCCCGCGACGTGCTGCACACATCCCGCACGGCAGCGCTCGCCACTCTCGATCCCGTCAGCGGTTATCCCTATACGACCGCAACCAATATCGGCATCGAGCCGGATGGCACGCCGTTCTTCTTCGCGGCCGGGCTGACGCTGCACGCCCGCAACATGGAGGCCGACCCGCGCATCTCGCTGACACTCGCCCCCTTCGGCAAGGGCGATGCGTTGACGCTGCCAAGGCTGACACTGGTGGGCAAGGCGGAACAAATCGGCCCGGATGAAGTTCCACTCGCCATCGGGCGCTACATTGCCCGTTATCCCAAGGCCAAGCTCTATCTCTCCCTGCCCGATACGCGGCTTTACCGGCTGCGGACAGAGGGCGTGCAGATCAATGGCGGCCCGGCCCGCAACGCCAGCAACATCACGCCAGCCGATCTGCGCACCGATCTATCAGGTGCGGAAGAGTTGATGGCGGCGGCGGAAAGCGAAGCGACCCGCCTCAACGCCATCAAGGGCGAAGCATCCCGGCTTGCCGTTCTGGCCGGCGCAAAATCAGGCCGCTGGACGATCACCTCCATCGACCCGGATGGAATCGATCTCGCCTCGGCCAGCGATCTGGCGCGGCTGTGGTTTGCTGAGCGGGTGACGACGTTGAAGCAATTTGAGAAGGCGCTTGCTTAGCCGGTGAGGTGACAGGCGCAAGCGATTCAAAAACCATGAAATTGCTTCTACTTGGCATTTTGTGGCCATGTCGCCCCGTCACCCCGGACTGGATCCGGGTCCAGCGCGATCAAGTCTTTGATCGCAGAAGACTCTTTTTACGGCGCAGGCGCGGCGTGGCTGGATGCCGGGTCAAGCCCGGCATGACGGGGAGAGTTTTTTGACCCCATCCCATCAAAAAAGGCCGGGCTGCAATCCGCAACCCGGCCTTTTCTCAGAAATCAAACCGTTGCTCAGAGAGCAGCGGTCACGATGAATTCAACCTTGTAGTCCGGCGTCGCAAGCGCTGCTTCGCTGGTGGCGCGGGCCGGCGGGTTTGCCGGGTCGATCCAGCCTTCCCAGACGGCGTTCATTTCGCCGAAGGTGGACATGTCGGAGAGGTAGATGATGGTCTGCAGGATCTTCGACTTGTCGGAACCGGCAGCGGCCAGCAGGCGATCGACTTCAGCGAGAGCCGACTTGCTCTGCTCGGTCACACCAGTGCCTTCGCCAACCTGGCCGGCCAGGTAAACGGTGTTGCCGTGAACGACGGCGCCGCTCATGCGCTTGCCCGGCTCGATACGCTTGATGGTCATGGAAAACTCCTGTTGATTGGCATTAAAAATCTAGATGCGCGGAAAATCAGCCGCGCAGGTGATGGGTCTTTTCGTAGATCGCCGTCGAGCGCGCGCCGGAGCGGCAATAACCAAGCATCGGGCGCTGCAATTCGTCCAGCGCATCCACCATGCCCGTAACGGCATCGGCGTCGACGCCGTAACGTCCAACAGGCACATGCATGATGGTGAGGCCAAGCTGCTCGGCACGCTCGGCAATATCGGCAAAAAGCGGCTGGCCCTCTTCTTCGCCGTCGGGGCGGTGGCAGACGATCGACTTGAAGCCGAGCGCCTTGATCTCGTCCAGATCAGCAACGCTGATCTGTCCCGTTACCGAATATTCGTCGTCTATGCGCCTGATATCCATGTCATACCTCCGCTGAAACCGGCGTCCGCGCCGCTGGCTGTCATCCTTAAATCCGCATCCGATGTAAGCGGTCAAACCCCATGCGTCAATGATGCGTGGCCTTCATTCGGTACAGCTCAGAGGATGGAAAAGCGCAGGCCGAAGGAACGGCTTTCGCCCGGCTGAAGAATATTGAACTCGCCCGCCGCCTCAAGCTGGCTACGCCCCACCCAGCGATGCGAAACCGGCTCGATGCCGAGCACATTGGCGGGCTCCTGCTGGTTACGCCACATCTGCAGATAGGGCAGCGTGTCCGTGCGAAAACGCACGGTCAGCGTCTTCCCGCTGATGGCCGCAATCGGCCCAAGCTTCAATTCCGCCCATTCATCTTTTCCAGCAGAGACACAGAAAACATTGCCCGGCTCCTCGCCAAAACGCCAGCCATGGCCGCCGCCCTCCAGCATCGCGCCTTCGAGCCGCACGGCATCGTCAAACAGGCGGGCGCCGACATTCATGTGATACATCAGGAACACCGGGATCGGCCGCTCGGACGTATTGACGATCCTGTCATCAAGGCTGACTTCACCGCTTTCGCCATCGATGCTCCATGTCCGTTCCAGCAGCGCTGTGCCACCATCGGCAAGCTTCACGGGAACCTCGACACGCGCCAGCGCATTGGACTCCTGAACATCAAAGACGATGATCGTCGCGGGATGCGAGGAGAAGGAGCCATGCAGCGGATATCGACGCCCCTCACCGTCGCCGTCGATCGGTTCGGGATGGCGGATATGGTCGGGACCGCAGGTGAACAGAAAGCCTTCCAGCGAATGGTCGATACGCGCATCGCCATCATCGGGAATGGCGCGGCCGGGCGCGATATCAATGCCATCGACGACGCAGGCGCCGATATCGAAAACGGAGGTTTCATCGAGGAAAATGCGTGGCGACCTGCCAGCCTGAAACGAACGCAAGATAACCTCCCTGTGGCACTAAAAACGCATGGTTCACGGAAACGCTACTAACCGTGACGGAAATTAAGATTGCATTAACCGCGAATTCACCTTTTTCACAATAGGGTCAAGATTGCGGTGTGTTTATCGGTGAACAAGCAAGGGATAGCAGAATCGTGAAACAGTTTCTTAACGCAGCTCTGGGTCTGACGGTCGCGCTGGTGGCGGTTTTCGCCCCGCTGCAGGCTGGTGCGCAGCAGCGTTATGGCGACCAACAGCAGACAATGCTGGTCACTCCGGACGGTCGTGTGCTCGACTTCATGCCGGAGCGCGGTGATATCGTCATCAGCCGTGATGCGATGGGTCGCACGGTGTTTTACGACCAGTACGGCAATCTCCTGGCCACCGAAATGCCCTCCGGTTATCAGCAGCGTCAGCAGGCACGCCAGCGCGACACCACCTATTATCCGCCCGCCCCCGGCGGCCAGTATCGCGAGCCGCAGCGCGACTATGGCTATCAGGACAATGGCAGCGTGCGCGATTACCGCGAATATCGCGGCGACGGCTCCGACGACAATTTCTATACCGGTTCCGTTCCCGCGCCCGGCGCGGTTGAAAGCGGCCCACTCGGTCAGCCGATGCCCGGCGAGAGCACCACGGCCGCCGTTCCGCAGCCGGATCACCTGATTGAGCGGCATACGCCGGTGACCACACCGGTCAACCGCTCGCGTCAGGAAATCGTCGCGCTGCAGACCTTCCTTGATCGCGAGGGCATCTCGCCCGGCGTCATCGACGGCAAGATGGGCGACAACGTCAACAAGGCGATTGCCGCCTGGCAGGACATGACCGGCGAAAAGCTCGATCCGAACAACTCCGATGATATTCTGGAGCGGCTTCGCGCCTCCGGCGGCATGCCGATCGTGGATTATACGATTACCGCCGCCGACGCCGCCGGTCCCTATGTCGCCTCCATTCCGGACGACTATGCCGCAAAATCACAATTGCCGGCCCTCTCCTTCACCTCCACGTCCGAGGCGCTGGCCGAACGCTTCCACATGGATGAGAACTACCTGAAGGAACTGAACCCCGGCATCGATTTCTCCGTGCCCGGCACCATCATCAAGGTGGTCAATCCGGGTGAGACGAAGAAGGGGCAGGTCGCCCGTATCGTTGCACACAAGGGCATCAAACAGGTCTTCGCTTATGGTCAGGACGGCAATCTGATCGCCGCCTATCCCGCCACCATCGGCTCCACGGATACGCCGTCGCCGAGCGGCACGCATACGGTGGAGCGCATCGCGCTCAATCCGGGCTACACCTATAATCCGAAGATCAACTTCAAGCAGGGCCAGAACGACAAGATCCTGCAGATCCCGCCGGGTCCGAACGGCCCGGTCGGCACGGTCTGGATTGCCCTGTCGAAGCCGACCTACGGCATTCACGGCACGCCGGAACCGTCCAAGATCGGCAAGACCAACAGCCACGGCTGTATCCGCCTGACCAACTGGGATGCGACCGAACTGGCGAAAATGGTCCGTCCCGGCGTGGTGGTCGAATTCGCGGAATAGATTGACTGGAACAAAAAAAGAAAAAGCCCGGCGGTTTGGTCCGCCGGGCTTTTTTCGTTGATGGAGTTTCAGTCGCGCTTTTCCGTCAGGAAATATAGAAGGGCCGCCACCGGCAAGGCGAAGCCGATCCACGAGGCGGCCTGCCATTCGCCGACAGCATAGGCCCAGCCGCCCACGGCGGAACCGATCGCACCGCCCATGAAGAACGTCGCCATGTAGATGCCGTTCAGGCGGCTGCGGAATTCCGCTCCGAGCGTAAAGATCGCCCGCTGGCCGAGCACCAGATTGGTGGTGACGCCGAAATCCAGAACGATGGCAGCGACGACCAGAATGGCGAGCGCCAGATGTGAGCCTTCAGGCGCCAGATGGGTGACGGCGAAGGAGAGCGCCACCGCCACCAGTGCAAAGAAGGTGGCCGCACGCGTCCAGCCGCGATCGGCCATCCGCCCGGCGATTGGCGCGGCCACGGTGCCGGCCGCACCGGCCAGTGCAAAGAGCGCAATCTCACCCTGGCTCAGATTAAAATGCGGTCCGCTCAGATAAAGCGGCGTCGTGGTCCAGAACAGGCTGAAAGCCGCAAACAGGAAGGCATGATAGATCGCCCGCCGCCGCAGGATCGGCGTGTGAAGCGCCAGCCGGCCCATCGAGGCCATCAAGGCCCCATAGCTCAGCCGCGCATCGGGCATGCGGGTGGGCAGAAGCCGGAAAAGCACCACGGCAAGAAGCGCCATGACTGCCGCAGATGTCAGAAAAACACCGCGCCATGACACCACTTCCGACAGGAGGCTGGATACCGGCCGCGCCAGCATGATGCCGGCCATCAGCCCGCTCATGACATTGCCGACGACCCTGCCGCGAATGGCGTGCGGCGCCATATGGGCGGCATAGGGAACGATGACCTGTACCGCGACCGAACTGACGCCGACGAGAAAGGCCGCAATCAGAAACGGGGCCGCATGCGGCGCGAATGCCGCTCCCACAAGGGAAAGCACCGCCATCGCGACGGAACTGACGACCAGCTTGCGGTTTTCAACGAGATCGCCGAGCGGCACGACAAACAGCAGACCGATACCGTAACCGATCTGCGTTAGCGTCACGATAAGGCCGGTAGCGCCGGCGGAAAGACCAAGTTCCGCCCCGATAATGCCGGCAAGCGGCTGGCCATAATAAAGGTTGGCGGCAATCAGTCCGCAGGCTGTCGCCAAGAGGAAAGTCAAAGCCGGGGAAATGGATGTTGCCTCAACATCATCCCCTTCAATTACACGCGTCGTCATCATTTTCTCCAATATGGAAACAATCGTTTCCTAAATAATCACAAAAATCACTCGGCAAGCCTCATGGCGATATCCACCACGGCCACCATGTCTTTGAGGCTGCGCCCCGTCTTTCCCACCACGCGCATGCCGTACATCATGCACAACATCGCCCGGGCGAGATCATCGGGATCAGCCTTTGAACCTACGGAACCATCCTTCTGCCCTTCGGCAACGAGACGGGCGACGATGCGCTCCCTCGCCTTCACAGCCCGCTCGACCACAACTGCAATGTCGTCATCCAGGGCCGCCAGATCGGCAGCAGCACCAACCACCAGACATCCGTCAGAACCGACACCACCATGCGACCGTTCCGCATAGAACATCAGGCCTGCCCTAAGGCGCTCGTAACCGGTATCGAAACCGGCCACCGCTGCCTCGAAACGCTCGGTCTGTACGATCCTGTAGCGCTCCATCGTGGCGATGAACACGGCCTTCTTGTCCTTGAAGGCCTTGTAAAGACTGCCCTGCGCCAGTTCCATCGCATCGGTGAGATCGCCAACGGAGGTGGCGTGGTAACCGCGTCTGGAAAAGACACGGATCGCGCCATCAAGCGCATGATCGAGATCGAACTCGCGTGGCCTGCCGCGATGGCGCTGTTCCTGAGAATTGGGTTGGGCGATATTGGTCATGGCCGCAATATAGGAAACGATCATTTCCAAATCAAGCAGATAATTTGTCGCCTGCGCCCGGTTAGTCGGATGAAGCCGGGCGTCTCGCTATTTCCCGATACAACGCCTCGGCAGAAACGCCTATTTCAGCTGCGAGGCCCTTCCATTGACCCTTGGGCGGAAGCCTGCCTTCGTTGACGGTGATCCATGCATCGAGCCGCGCACTGACCGAGCGCAGCGCCAATATTTCCGCACGCGTTCTGACATTTTTCAGCTCGCCGGAAATATGGCTTATCCATTCCAGCGCGAATGCTGGCTCGCGTTCAAGCAATTGCCGCAGCGTGCCGATTGGCACGAACAATGCGCGCCCTGCCGTCATCGCAATGGCGTCGCAGTGATATTGCTGCGAGAAGACCGAGGCTTGGGCAAGAATCGCCAGGGGCCCCGCGCGCTGCAACACCGCACTATGTCCATCCGCCTGAAACCGCATCAGGTGGACGTAACCCTCGGCGACCAGCGCCAGCATGTGAATGGGGTCGCCCTGATGAAAAAGGTATTCACCTTTTTCAAAGGATCGGGAGATGGACGCCCTCGGGCGAAGCTGGTCAAAAATCGAACTCGACATGATTTCTATCATGTCCGGCAAACCGGCCGGCTGGCAAGCTCAGGGGATCGCAACAGCTCGGACAGCACCCATGAAATTCACGGTTCCTGTATTTCTCATCGCTTTTCTCCCCCTCTCCACTATTGCGGAAGAGCAGCATCGCCACCAGTCTCCCTATGCGGGCCAGCAGAGCCGAACCATCAAAAGCCTCTCGGCCGAGGATATTGCCGAACTGGAACAGGGAGGTGGATGGGGCTTTGCGAAGGCCGCCGATCTCAACGGCATGCCGGGTCCCTCACATGTCGGAAAGATGGCGACCGAACTGGCGCTGACGGCGGAGCAGACCGCCGCCGTCGAGCAGCTGTTTCAAACCATGCGAAAAGATGCCGCGACAGAAGGCAGGCAAATGATCGCCGGCGAAGCGGCGCTGGATGCGAGCTTCCGTAACGGCGCAATCGATGCGGATCAACTGCGCGCGCAGCTCGACCGTATTGAAGAAAGCCGCGCCAGGCTGAGATACATCCACCTTGCCGCTCATCTCGAAACGGTGAAGCTGCTGACCAAGGAACAGATCGCACGTTACAACAAGCTGCGCGGCTATGCGCCTTAACGAGCCGGAAAATGTCCTCTGGCCTTAAGCAGGCGGATGGAGCCGCCCTGCCCTGGGGGCAGCTCTCAGGCGGCCTGGCGGGTGAAAAGGCGCGCAGGTTGCGTGCCGAGCCGCAGAAGCCGTTGCGGCAGAAGGCCGACGACCTCCGTCGCGAAGGCTTTCGCATTCTCCACGGCCTTGTCGATATTGCTGACCTTGTCCTTGTCGAGACAGAGAAGCGTGCCGCCGTAATCGAAAATATCGCGATAGGCCGCTCTCTCGACAATCGGTGTATTGAGAACCGAGACGTTCTTTTCCGCGAGCAGCATCTTGACGAGCAGTAGGGAGCGTGTCGCCACCATGGCATTGACCCGCGTCAGCACGATGGAATGGGCTATCGCCTTGCCCATCTTGCGGTTCAGGAATTCGATATGATCGAGAACCTCGGCGGCGCCGCGCGCATCCATGGCTGAGCCCTGTACCGGGATCAGTACATGATCGGAAATACCGAGCGCCATCGTCAGAAGCGGCGTTTTCGCTCCCGGAAGGTCGATGATGAAACAGTCGGTGTTGGCCTTGTTTTCGCGAATATGGCCCTCGAGCGAGGCCATCGTCACATGCGAAATCACCGAAAGATTTTCGATCTCGCCTGATAATTCGTGCCAGCGGGAAATCCACAATTGCGGATCGGCATCCAGCACCGTCACACGGTGGCCGCTGCGGGCAAGTTCGGTTGCCAGAAGCAGTACGGCGGTGGTTTTTCCCGCGCCGCCCTTGGTGTTGGCAAAAGTAATGACAGGCATGATATTCCCGATTGATCAGAGCCGTTTAATGCTCATTCACGCACCGAAGCAATTCATGGTGCTTTCCGTAATCTTAACGAACAGGGTTAATAAAAGGCTAAGAACGGTTATGCCGCGCAACGAAAAGCCCGCGATGGAGTATCGCGGGCTGTCGATAATTGGCAGCGTCCTCTTCGGGCTTACATCGCACGGCGTGAAGGCGCGGCATATTTCCTCTCCCCGCCGGGGAGAAGCCTCTCGAGCTCTCACAAGCCTGACGAATAAAGGCTATCCCTAAAAGCAGTCCTCGAACAGTTTCCTGGTATTCTCCAGCGTCATCGGCACCGGATTGCCGCCGCAGCTCGGATCCTTGATCGCTTCCGCCGCCAGCTCATCGATGCGATCAGGCTTGATGCCCATGGCGGTCAGGTTATCAGGCACGCCGAGTTCCTTGCGAAGCTCCAGCACATAGTCATAGAACCCATCGAAACCGCCGGAAATGCCGAGATAGGCAGCCGCGCGGGCAATCTTGTCTTCGATGGCCGGGCGATTGAAGCGCAGCACCGCAGGCATGACAACAGCATTGGTCATGCCGTGATGGGTGTTGTAGACCGCACCGATCGGATGCGAGAGCGAGTGAATGGCGCCAAGTCCCTTCTGGAAGGCAACCGCCCCCATCGCTGCCGCCGCCATCATATTGGTGCGTGCTTCGATGTCAGTACCATCCTTATAGGCGCGCGGCAGGAATTCCTTGACGAGACGCAGACCCTCAAGTGCCACACCGGCACTCATCGGATGGAAGAACGGCGAGGAATAGGCTTCGAGGCAATGGGCAAAGGCATCCATGCCCGTTCCCGCCGTGATGACCTTCGGCATGCCGACCGTCAGCTCCGGATCGCAGATGACGACGCCGGGCAGCAGCTTCGGATGGAAGATGATCTTTTTCACATGGGTCTGCGAATTGGTGATGACGCTGGCGCGGCCGACTTCCGAACCGGTGCCCGCCGTCGTCGGCACAGCGACGATCGGCGCGATCTTGGCGGCGTCCGCCCGCGTCCACCAGTCGCCGATATCCTCGAAATCCCAGACCGGGCGCGTCTGCCCGGCCATGAAGGCGATGGTCTTGCCGAGATCGAGGCCCGAACCGCCGCCGAAGGCGACGACGCCGTCATGGCCGCCATCGCGATAGGCTTTGACGCCGGCTTCCATGTTGATCTCGTTGGGGTTCGGATCAACATCGGCGAAGATCGCCCGGCCAAGGCCAGCCTCTTCCAGCACGTCGAGCGCATGTGCGGTGATCGCCATGTTGGCAAGGCCGCGATCGGTCACGAGCAGCGGCTTTTTGATGCCGAGCGTCTTGCAGGCTTCCGCCAGTTCCTTGATCCGGCCACGGCCAAGCTTGACGGCGGTGGGATAGCTCCAGTTGGCGACGATATTCATTTCGTGACTTTCTTCAGATGGTAGGATTTCGGTCGGGTCAGGTTCTGGAAGCCGAGAATGGAGAGCGAGCCGCCGCGGCCCGTTTCCTTCACACCGGTCCAGCAAAGGGCGGGATCGAGATAATCGGCGCGGTTCATGAACACGGTTCCGGTTTCGATCTCACGGCCGATCCGCCCGGCGCGTGCGGCATCCTGCGTCCAGAGCGAGGCGGTGAGGCCATATTTGCTGTCGTTCATCAGCGCGATGGCTTCGTCGTCATTTTTGACCTTCATGATGCCAAGCGCGGGGCCGAAGGTTTCTTCGGTCATGAACTCCATGGAATGATCGACATTGACGAGGATTTGCGGCGCGACATATGCCCCCTCGCCGTCATCGGCGGGGAAAAGCTTCGGATCGACCAGAGCCTTGGCACCCTTTGCGACGGCGTCTGCGATCTGCGCGCGCACCACCTTGGCGAAACGTTTGTTGGCCATCGGCCCGAGCGTCGTTTCCTGTTCCAGCGGATTGCCGAGCTTGTAGTTGGACACCCAGGCGACGGACTTCTCGACGAATTCGTCATAGAGGTTTTCATTGACGTAGATACGCTCGATGCCGCAGCAGCATTGCCCGGAATTATAGGTGGCGCCATCCATCAGCGTATCGACGGCGGCGTCGAGATCGGCGTCCTCCATCACATAACCGGGGTCCTTGCCGCCGAGTTCAAGACCGAGGCCGGTGAAAGTGCCGGCAGCGGCACGCTCGATGGCGCGGCCGCCTTCCACCGAACCGGTGAAGTTGACGAAATTGAACAGCCCTTCGGAAATCAGCGCCGAGGTCGTGGCATGGTCGAGGAAGACATTGATGAAGACATCGTCAGGCACACCGGCCTCGACGAAAGCCCGCACCATGCGCTCGCCGACCAGCAGCGTCTGCGCCGCGTGCTTGATAACAACCGTATTGCCGGCCATCAGGGCAGGCGCGACGGTGTTGATCGCCGTCATGTAGGGGTAGTTCCACGGGGCGATGACGAAGACCACGCCATGCGCCTCACGCTCGATGCGGCGTTCGAAATTGCCGCTCTCCTCGATGACGAGGGGTGCCAGCGCATCGGCCGCGATGGAAGCGACATAGTTGGAGCGCTCATTGAAACCCTTGAACTCGCCACCATAACGAACCGGACGGCCCATCATATGCGCCAGCTCCGGCACAACTTCGGCCACCATTTCGTTAAGGCGCGCCACGCCTTTCAGAACCAGCTGAACGCGGTCCTCAAGCGGACGTCGCGCCCAGTCCTTTTGCGCCTTGCGCGCTTTCGAAACGGCGGCGCGCGCCGCTTCCAGCGACATCGCCTCCCGTTCGGCATAAACCGAGCCGTCGATGGGCGAGATATTCTGGATCATGGTCATGATGTTTTCCCGTAATGATTAGGCTCGTTCGAAACCGCGCGCCACTTCCCAGTCGGTCACGCGGCGGTCGTATTCTTCCTGTTCCCACCGTCCGGCATGGACATAATGGTCGATCACGTCGTCGCCGAAGGCCTTTCGCAGCATTTTCGATCCGTCCAGAAAGGCGGTGGCGTCACGCAGGGTCTTGGGTATCTCGCGCACGTCCTTGCCGCCATAGGCGTCGCCGACAAAAGCGGGCTCAAGTTCGAGTTTATTTTCGATGCCGTCAATGCCTGCCGCAAGCAAAGCCGCCATGGCGAGATAGGGATTGAGATCGGAGCCGCCGACGCGGCATTCGATGCGGATGCCCTTGGTGCCTTCGCCGCAGAGGCGATATCCCGCCGTGCGGTTGTCGAGGCTCCAGATCGCCTTGGTGGGCGCAAACGTGCCGGCCATGAACCGCTTGTAGGAATTGATATAGGGGGCGAGGAAATAGGTGATCTCGCTGGCATGAGCGAGAAGCCCGGCAACATAATGCCGCATCAGCTCCGACATGCCGTGCTTGGCGTCCTTGTCGAGGAAAGCAGGCGTCTTGCCGTCGACGCTCCACAGCGACTGATGAATATGCGAGGAACTGCCGGCGGCATTGTAGTTCCACTTCGCAAGGAAGGTCACAGCCTTGCCCTTCGACCAGGCGATCTCCTTGGTGGCGTTCTTGATGATGGCGTGCCGGTCGGCCATGGTCAGCGCATCGGCGTAACGAACGTTGATTTCCGCCTGGCCGGCGGATGCTTCGCCCTTGGAATTTTCGACCGGAATGCCGGCGCCCTGCAAGCCCTTGCGCAGCGCCCGCATGACATCCTCTTCCTTGGTCGTCTGGAAGATATGATAGTCTTCATTATAACCGCTGGCGAGGTTCAGCCCCTTGTAGCCGTTGGCGCGCGCCGCATCGAAGGTCTGGTCGAACAGGAAGAACTCCAGTTCCGTCGCCATATAGGCTTTCAGCCCCATGGCCTCCAGCCGCGCCACCTGCTTTTTGAGAAGCGCGCGCGGCGAATGCGGCACTTCTTCATGGGTGTGATGGTCAAGCACGTCGCACAGCACCAGCGCCGTGCCTTCCAGCCAGGGCACCCGCCTTAGCGTCGAAAGATCGGGCTTCAGCACATAATCGCCGTATCCCTTTTCCCAGCTTGAGGATTTGTAACCGGGAACGGTTTCCATCTCCATGTCGGTGGCAAGCACATAGTTGCAGCTATGGGTTTCCTCAAAGGCGCTTTCGACGAAGAATTCCGCCTGGAACCGCTTGCCCATCAGACGCCCCTGCATGTCGACAAGGCAGGCCAGAACCGTGTCGATGCGCCCCTCGGCGACATCCATTTTAAGCGCGTCGAATGTGTAGCTCGTCATTTTTGTCCGTTCCCTTTTATTGTGGCGATCGGGCGGCCGGGATGCGGCCGCCCGTTTGTTTGTGCATCAGGCCTTTGCAGCCGCTGCGGTAACCGCAGCCTGCTTGTGCTCCATCGCGAATTCCTCTTCCGGCGACAGGATGAGGCGATGGCGTCCGACAAAGGCAAAATAGGCGATCGCCACGGCAAACCAGACGGCGACCCAGAGCACGCCCTTGGTGAAGTTTGGATCCTGGATCTGGTAAAGCAGCGTGACGATGGCGATGATAACAGTCAGCACCGCGCCCGGAATGCCGAAGGGCGAGCGGAACGGCCGCTCGATATGCGGCAGGTTTTTCCGCAGCAGAATGAAGGAAATCGCCTGCATGATGTAGGAGAACATCGCGCCGAACACTGCCATGTTCAAAAGCACGCTGCCGATGATGCTGCCGCCCTGTTCCGCACCCAGCGAGAACCAGATGACAAGCATGACAGCGAGGCCGACAATTGCGCCGGAGATATTGGCAACATACGGTGTGCGGTATTTGGAGTGTGTGATCGACAGAACGGTCGGGAAATAACCCGCACGCGACAGCGAATAGATCTGCCGGCCCTGCGCATAAAGGATCGTATGGAAGCTGGCGATCAGGCCGGTCAAGGCAACGAGACCCAGTACCACCACGCCGCCATCGCCGTAGATCGCCTTGAAACCATCAAGCAGCGGCTCGAGCGAGGAGCTGAGATGGAAAGCGCCAACGCCCGGCAGGGATGGGTTGAGCAGCACGATCATGAAGGCCGAGACCATCAGCGTCACCATGCCGAGAATGATGCCCTTGGGCATGTCTCGTTTGGGATCGACCGATTCTTCAGCCGCCAGCGGCAGCTGCTCGATGGCGAGGAACAGCCAGACCGCGAAAGGCAGCGTGGCGAGAACGCCCGAGAAACCGAAGGGGAAGAAGGAACCGCCACCTTCCGGCAGCTCCACCGCCTTGCCATCAGGTCCGACACCGATATTGAGCGCGAAACGCGAAAAATCGATATTGGGAATGGCGCTGATCCAGAAGAACACCAGAACGGCGAGCGAAATCAGTGTGATAACAAGTGTGACCTTGAAGGAAAGCTCAAGTCCGAAGACATTGAGCGCAAGAAAGATCAGATAGAACGCTATCCACACGAAGGGTGAATAGGCCGGATCAAGGCCGAGAATGGAGTTCACATAGGCCGTGATGAAGGTGACGACAACCGCCGGCGTCAGCACATATTCGACATTCTCGCAAAGTCCGGTGATGAACCCGCCCCATGGACCCATGGCCGTGCGGGCGAAGGAATAGGCCGCACCCGTATGCGGCAAGGCCGGGCTCATTTCCGCGATCGAAAATGTCAGCCCGAGATACATGATGGCGATGATGATGCCCGCCACCAGCATGCCGCCCCAGCCACCGGTGGAAAAGCCGAAATTCCATCCGGAAAAATGGCCAGAAATAACCGCGCCGACGCCGAGTGACCAGAGTGACCACACGCCCGCATAACGGGATAGTCCGCGTTTTTCGAAATAGGATGCATCAGCCTTCTTGTAGCTGACGCCTGATGATGAACTGTCCATGCCCTTCTCTCCTGATAAGAAAAAAACAAGCCAGTCAGCCGTTATTGGCCGATTGTGCCCCAGTTTCCGGCTTCACGCGGGTGCTTCCCTCGCTCTGCCGCACGCACTTGCTGTTCCCTTGCCGCTTCGCGCCTTTCCGGCTTTATTGAATGGCGGCAGTCTCGTCTCAATGGCCGGCCCCGGTGCTTCACCATCGGCCAGCCCTTGCTCCCTCACCCGTCAATCGATGAGAGCGCCTTCTCCATGAGCTCATGGAGAAAACCGGCAATGGCCGCCTGATCTCCTTCATTGGCGATGAGATCGTTGCGGATTTCGATCATGACGTTCAAAAGCCCGTCCGGCAGCGCATGCAGCCGTAGCGTATGCGTCACACCGTCTTCCGGGCCATAAGGATCATTGCGATTGACCCTGAGCGAAGATCCTTCGGCGCCCGCCAGCATCGCATCCGCCAGGCGGCTGTCGCTATCGTGCAGGATGCCGATCTCAACCTCGCGGAACCGGCCGTGATAAACGGGCGTGAAACTGTGAATGGTTACCACAACCGCCTTGCGGCCATCCGCCTGCCGCTTAGCGATGATCTCGCTCACCCGATCATGAAACGGCACATAAAGCGCTGACGTGCGGGCGAACCGCTCCGCTTCGCTGAGCTCGAAATTGCCGGGAATATCGTAAATCTCGCTTTTCACCGGCATGGCGGAAGGCGATTCGGGCGGCCGGTTACAATCATAAACGAGACGCGAAAACCGCTGGTAGACGAGCGTGGCGTCAAATTTTTCAGAAAGCAGCCGGGCAACGGCGAGAGCGCCCGGATCCCAGGCCGCATGGCTCGAAAGCACCTCCGGCGAAAGACCCAACGTGCCGTATTTCTGCGGGATGGTGGCGGAGGCATGCTCGCAGACGAGAAGGACATCGCCTTTCGCCGCCGCATTCTCAACGCCGACGGCCTGCCCTTCCGCTTCTGTGAAAAACCGTGAACGCACCGTCATGCACGAACCCCACCCGGAAACCCCGTGTTCCGCCAATGACGAAAAGAATTCTTCACATTATTGCGAGTGTCAAATGGAATTTTGAAATTTTCTCTTCATTTTCCCCATTGACTCGATAGCTGGCACAGATGTTTATTTTAGCCATGCACCGGCAGAAGACCGGAAAGGGGAAAAATTTGCGCAGCACGACGGCGACCGTGTCGGATGTCATCCATGCCCATTACGGCGCGCTGACCCGTTCGGAAAAACGGCTGGCGGAAAGCCTGCTCGGCAACTACCCCGTCTCCGGCCTCGGCAGCATCACCACGATCGCGGAAAATGCCGGCGTTTCGACGCCAACGGTGGCGCGCATGGTGCAGAAACTCGGTTATAAGGGCTATCCGGAATTTCAGGCGCATCTGCATCAGGAACTGGAAGCAACGATCTCCGGACCCGTCGCCAAACACGACCGCTGGGCCACCAATGCGCCCGGCCTGCACATTCTCAACCGCTTCGCCGACGCCATTACCGGCAATCTGCGCGATACGCTGAGTGACCTCGACACCGCTGTCTTCGACAATGCCGCCGCGCTGCTTTCCGACCGCAAGCGCAGTATCTATTTCGTGGGTGGGCGCATCACCGGCGCGATTGCCGAATATTTCTTCACCCATATGCAGGTGATCCGCCCGAAGACGACGCTGATGTCGTCCAATTCCAGCGCCTGGCCGCAATATATGCTGAACATGAGCGCCGGCGACGTGCTCGTCATATTCGACATCCGACGCTACGAGCACGACATGACGACGCTCGCCGAGGTGGCCAAGGCCAACGGCGTGCAGATCATCCTCTTCACCGATCAATGGACATCGCCGGTGGCGCGCCATGCGCTGCACATTTTCCGCGTCAGGATCGAGGCTCCCTCGGCATGGGATTCCTCCGTTGTCACCCTGTTCGTGGTCGAAGCCCTGATCGAGGCGGTGCAGAGCGGCACCTGGGATGAAACCAAGGAACGCATGAACGCGCTGGAAGGCCTGTTTGAACAGACACGGCTGTTCCGCAGGCCGGAAAGAACATGAATTTGCATAGCCGGCATACGACTTGACGCGGATGCCGCACGCTGATTGGATACCTGTCATCGCCACCAGCACGATAAAACAGGGGAAAACACCAAGCTGGGGAACGCATCTGGTCTAACGGACGACAACGGGCAACTCCCGCAATTACAGGCATACAATCCTGATAATGGCGGAAAACGAGTGTAAAGTGGCGGAATCCGGATAAATAATTTGTAATCTGGCCGTCACATTAGCTTCATCGAGAATCCGTATCAGCGTCCGCAATATGAGAACACGAAGAGGAGAAAAAAGTGATCTCTCACTGCCGCCGACTGCTTGCTACGACCACCGCGCTGGTCATCGCCTCCACCGCGATTGCCGCCGCTGAACCGAGCGCCGAACTGATCGCCGCCGCCAAGAAGGAAGGCATGTTGACCACCGTCGCGCTGCCGCACGACTGGTGTGGTTACGGCGACGTGATTGCCGCTTTCAAGGCAAAATACCCGGAAATCACCGTCAACGAGCTGAACCCCGACGCCGGCTCCGCCGATGAAGTCGAAGCCATCAAGGCGAACAAGGACAACAAGGGCCCACAGGCTCCTGACGTCGTTGACGTCGGTCTCGCCTTCGGCCCGCAGATGAAGGCCGAAGGCCTGCTGCAGCCTTACAAGGTCTCCACCTGGGACGAAATTCCTGACAATGTGAAGGATCCGGAAGGCTACTGGTACGGCGACTATTACGGCGTCATGTCGATGTTCGTGAACAAGGACCTCGTCAAGAACACGCCGAAGGACTGGGCAGACCTGCAGAAGCCGGAATATTCCGGTCAGGTAGCGCTTGCCGGCGATCCGCGCGCCTCCAACCAGGCGATCCTCGGCGTTCTCGCCGCCGGTCTTTCCACCGGTGCGAAGTCTGGCAAGGAAGCCGGTGAAGCCGGCCTGAAGTATTTCGCCGACCTCAACAAGGCGGGCAACTTCCTTCCGGTCATCGGCAAGGCCGGCACGCTGGCCCAGGGTGCGACCCCGATCATCATCGCCTGGGACTATAACGCCCTTTCCTGGAAGAAGACGCTGAACGACAACCCGCCGACGGAAGTTGTCGTTCCTGAGAAGGGCGTTCTCGCCGGCGTGTACGTTCAGGGCATTTCCGCCTACGCACCGCATCCGAACGCTGCAAAGCTCTGGATGGAGCATCTCTACTCCGACGACGGTCAGCTTGGCTGGCTGAAGGGCTATTGCCACCCGATCCGCTTCAACGCCATGGTCAAGGCCGGCAAGGTTCCGCAGGAACTGATCGACAGCCTGCCGCCGGCAGCAGCCTATGAAAAGGCGATCTTCCCGACGCTCGAGGAAGTGGACGCCAACAAGGCTGCCGTCACAGGCGGCTGGGACAAAGTCGTCGGCGCGAACGTGAAGTAAACTGTTGAAAAAGCACCCCGGCCGATCAAAGCCGGGGTGCTTCTTTTATAATGAATACCTTAATAGACAGACCGTTTTGAAAGCGGCGTTTGGGGACAAGGCATGTCATCGACCAACACCGGCGGACCATCCGATGCGGGCAGGAAACTGCCTCTTCACTGGATAGGGATCGTACCTTTTGCCGTTTTTGTTCTGCTGTTTCTGATCCTGCCGACGATGAAGATCGTCATCGGCGCGTTTCAGCAGACGGATGGCAGCTTCACGCTGGAAAACATTGCCGGGCTTTTCACCTCATCGATCCTTGCCGCTTACTGGATTTCGATCAAGATCAGCCTTGCCTCGGCAGCGCTCGGCTGCCTGATCGGCTTTGCCGTGGCCGCAGCCGTGGTGCTGGGTGGCCTGCCGCAGCGCATCCGCGGCCCGCTTCTCACCTTTTCCGGCGTCGCTTCGCAATTTGCCGGCGTGCCGCTCGCCTTTGCCTTCATCGCCACGCTCGGTCCGGTCGGCCTGCTTACCGTTTTTCTGAAGACGCAGGTCGGCGTTGATCTCAGGCTTTTGGGCTTCAACATCCTGTCTTTCTGGGGCCTCACCGTCACCTATCTGTTCTTCCAGATACCGCTGATGATCCTCATCATCACGCCGGCACTTGATGGCCTGAAGCGCGAATGGCGCGAAGCGGCGGAAATTCTCGGTGCAACCGGCCTGCAATATTGGCGCATGGTTGCCTTCCCCATCCTTTTGCCGTCGTTGCTTGGCACCATGTCGCTGCTGTTTGCCAACGCCTTCGGCGCGGTGGCAACCGCGATCGCGCTCACCGGTTCCTCGCTCAATATCGTTCCGATCCTGCTTTTCGCGCAGATCCGTGGCGACGTTCTCGGCAATCCGCATCTCGGTTATGCGCTTGCCTTCGGCATGATCGTCGTCACAGGCATCGCCAATGCACTTTATATCTGGCTGCGCGCCCGCAGCGAAAGGTGGCTGAAATGAAGCGTTTCTTCGCCTGGGGCGCGCTGATTTTCGGCCTGCTCTATTTCGCCCTGCCGCTGATCGGCATGACCAACTTCTCGCTGAAAATGCGGCGCGGCGAATATTCCTTCGACGCCTATGCAAAGGTGCTTACCGATCCGCGTTTTCAGGAGACCTTCAGCTATTCCGTCGTGATGGCGCTGTTCACCATCGTCTTCGGCGTTCTGCTGGTCGTGCCAACGGCCTATTGGGTGCGTCTGAAACTGCCGGGCCTGCGGCCCTATATCGAATTCATTACTCTTCTGCCGCTGGTCATTCCTGCCATCGTCATCGTGTTCGGTTACATCAGGCTTTACAACACCTCCAGCTGGCTGCCGCTGACCGGCACGACCTTCGGCACAAACCTTCTTCTGATGTTCGGATATGCCACGCTCGCCCTGCCCTACATGTACCGCGCCGTCGACACCGGTCTCAGGACCATCGACGTCTCGACGCTGACGGAAGCAGCGCAAAGCCTTGGCGCGGGGTGGACGACCATCCTGTCGCGCATCATCCTGCCCAATGTTCTGGTCGCGGTGCTCTCGGGCGCGTTTTTGACCTTCGCCATCGTCATCGGTGAATTCACCATGGCGGCCCTTTTGAACCGCCCGGCCTTCGGCCCCTATATGCAGCTGCTCGGCGCCAACCGCGCCTATGAACCCGCGGCCCTTGCCGTGATTTCCTTCGGCATCACCTGGGGTTGCCTGGGTCTGATCCAACTCGTTTCACGCTACCAGAAGGGCGCGCCTCCCAAGGCCTGAGGACAAGATTTTCATGAGCTTTTTGACACTTAGCAATATCAAGAAATCCTTCGGCTCCGTGCAGGTCGTGCATGATTTCAACATGGCCATCGAAAAGGGCGAGTTCGTCTCCTTTCTTGGACCATCGGGCTGCGGCAAGACCACCGTGCTGCGCATGATCGCCGGTTTTGAAATCCCGACTGGCGGATCGATCGTCATCAATGGCAAGGACCAGACGACGCTGAGACCAAACCAGCGCAATATCGGCATGGTGTTTCAGGCCTATGCGCTGTTCCCGAACATGAATGTCTACGAGAACGTCGCCTTCGGGCTCAAAGTCGCCGGCAAGCCGAAAGCCGAGATCGATGCGCGCGTAAAGGAAATGCTCCAGCTTATCCATCTGGAACATCTGGCGGACCGCTACCCCTATCAGATGTCGGGCGGCCAGCAGCAGCGCGTGGCGCTTGCCCGCGCTCTGGCCCCGAAGCCGGAAGTTCTTCTGCTCGACGAGCCGCTTTCGGCGCTCGACGCCAAGATTCGCGTCTCACTGCGTGAGGAAATCCGCCAGATTCAGCAGAAACTCGGCATCACCACCATTTTCGTGACCCACGATCAGGAAGAGGCCCTGTCGATTTCTGACCGTATCGTCGTCATGAATGGCGGCCGCGCCGACCAGATCGGCACGCCCTTCGATATTTACAACAAGCCCGCGACCCGCTTCGTCGCCTCCTTCGTCGGTACGCTCAACCTCATCGACGCGACCATCGTGGATTCCTCCTCCAACACCATCCGTGTCGGAGAGCAGCAGATCACCCTCCACAAGCCGGTCGATGCGGCGAACGGCGAAAAAATTACTCTTGCCCTGCGACCGGAAGCGGGCTCGCTCGGCAGTGATGCGAAAGGCGATGTCGCCATTTCCGGCACGGTCACCTCCAGCCAGTTCCTCGGCTCCGTCATCCGCACCCGCCTCGATCTTGGCGGCTCGACCCTGTCTTTCGACATGTTCAACGATCCCGGCACAGCGCCCCCCGCCGTCGGTGAGCCGGTGACGCTGAAATTCGCGGCCGGCGACCTGATGGTCATCAAGGACTGAACCACCTTTCCGGATGCAAAACCGCTCCGCCCCCTTGCTGGAAATGGTAGAGCAGGTATCACTTCGAACCTGCATACCAACGATGTGAGGCCATGATGCGCGCGCTTTATTACGAACGATTCGGCGAAACCCCGGTAGTCGCATCCCTGCCCGATCCGGAACCGACCGATGGCGGCGTCGTCATCGCGGTGAAAGCGACGGGCCTGTGCCGGAGCGACTGGCACGGCTGGATGGGGCATGACCCGGATATTCGCCTGCCGCACGTTCCCGGTCATGAATTTGCCGGCGTCATCGCCGCAGTCGGCAGACACGTCACCCGCTTCAAGACCGGCGACCGCGTTACCGTTCCTTTCGTGTCCGGCTGCGGCCATTGCCATGAATGCCGTTCCGGCAACCAGCAGGTCTGCGAAGCACAGTTCCAGCCCGGCTTCACCCATTGGGGTTCCTTCGCCGAATATGTCGCCATCGACTATGCCGACCAGAACCTCGTGCATCTGCCTCAATCGATGAGCTACGCCACCGCCGCTGGTCTTGGCTGCCGTTTCGCCACCTCCTTTCGTGCCGTGACCGATCAGGGACGCCTGAAGGGCGGCGAATGGCTGGCGGTTCATGGCTGCGGCGGCGTCGGCCTCTCCGCCATCATGATCGGCGCTGGTCTTGGCGCGCAGGTCGTCGCCATCGACATCGCCGAAGACAAGCTTGAGATGGCTCGGCAGCTCGGCGCGACCGCGACAATCAACAGCCGCACGGTTGCCGATGTTGCCGAAGCCGTGCGCGAGGTGACAGGCGGCGGTGCGCATGTCTCGGTCGATGCCCTTGGCCACCCGCAGACCTGCTGCAACTCCATCAGCAACCTGCGCCGGCGTGGACGTCATGTACAGGTGGGCCTCATGCTCGCCGACCATGCCATGCCCGCCATTCCCATGGCCCGGGTGATCGCCCATGAGCTGGAAATCTACGGCAGCCACGGCATGCAGGCGTGGCGTTACGAGGATATGCTGGCCATGATCGAAAACGGCAAGCTCGCGCCGGAAAAACTGATCGGCCGGCACATTACGCTTTCCGAGGCCGCAACCGCCATCCCCGCCATGGACAGCTTCAGGGAAAGCGGCATCAGCATCATAGACCGGTTCGAATAGTCCGGGTCCTGCGGCAGTTCGCGGTCGGAGCCGGGTCAGGCTCAGGCGTTCCTGCGCCCGAAAGCCCGGACAGGAGCGCTGGCCCGGGAAGGCGCCTGCCCTGAAGAAGGTGCAGGCACACGTGCGCCGGGATTCGCCTCGCTGTCGCTCCATTGGCGGTTCAACAGTTGTTTCTTGCGAATTTCCAGCGGGTCGGACACGGCGTCCGCCGAGCCACTGTCAGTGACGGCTGGTGTCGTCAGTGACCGCGCAAACCACCGTATGATCTGTAGCCCCTTGTGGATGAACACAAAAAAGCCGACCACGAGCACGGCGATGAAAATCACGAAGCCCCAGCGGCTGTTCTGCTCGTCACGGGCTGCCCGTTCCATGCGGTGTTTGGTCGTTGGATCAAAACCAAGCGTCGCCTTCAGGCTCGTAATATCCGCATGGCTGAGCTTGGTATAACGGTCGCCGTTATACAGAACATAGCCGCTAGTGCTACCATTCAGATAACCGAGATCGAGGGCATTCCCGTCCCGAAGGAAAGCTGGAGTGTTCGGCAGATCATAGACGAGATCGATCGTCTCACCGCCGCCAAATCCGGGTATGGCAAATAATCGAACCTTCCGCGCCTCTGCCCCACTCGCGAATATCGCGGAAAAAAGGGTCACGGCGGAAAATAGTGCAATGTAATTCATCCATTCCCCACAACAGCAATGAGAATGCATGACGATTGACATCACTGTATTAATACGGAGTATATATCTGGTTTAGTCTTTTAATTACACAATAGTTATTATATCCAATCGTATATATGAAATCATACTATATTACAAGTTATGAATTATTATTTTATAATACACTAAGAAATATAGCCCTGCAAAGCCGAATTGAGACCGAACAGTCCGGCGCCATTGGCGCAGGCCGCAGACCACGTTAAACTGCAGTCCTACTGACACACCTCGGGTCTCCAAGACGCGCCGAGGCTCACCACCTCCGCACAGGATGGATATTGGCAAGGACTGCGACATGCTGTTTCTCGACAGCGTAACCATGAAGGAAAGCACGGGCGGGAGGGATGATTACCCTTTCTCGGTTCCGGCGCTGCGCCATCTGGAACGCCTCGAATTCAAGACGCCAATCACCTTTTTTGCCGGCAATAACGGCTCCGGCAAATCGACGCTGCTGGAGGGGCTGGCGGCGGGGATGACGGCTTATGCCATCGGCAATCACGGCCAGGTGGCCGGCGACCTCTATCTCCAGCATGCCGAGACCGTGGCGAAGTCTTTCTATTTCGCCCGTAAGAAATATCCGAAGATTCGCATGTTCCTGCGCGCGGAAGATGTCCTCGGTTATGTCCGTCGCCAGAATGAGGAGGCGCTGGACGATTTTCGCTGGGAGCGGGAGAAGGCTCTGAAAAAAGGCGAAGACTTTCCCGAGGAAACTCCGGAGACGTTTCGCGGGATCATCAGGAACAATGCCATAGACCGGCGGTCGCATGGCGAGGGTTTTCTCGACATTCTGCACCGGCGGGTCCATGGCGCCGGCCTCTATTTTCTCGACGAACCGGAAAGCCCGCTTTCGCCGCAAAAACAGCTCGAACTGGCGGCCCTCATCCGTGACGCCGCCGATAGTGGCGGCCAGTTGATCATCGCCACCCATTCACCGGTGCTCTTGGCCATTCCCGAGGCGACGATTTATTGTTTCGATGAGGATGGCGTCACCGAGCGCCTCTATGACGAGCTGGAGAACATCAGCTTCCTGCGACGCTTCCTCGACCGTCCCTCGAAATACCTGAGCGATTGAACATCGATAAGGCTTGAAATCGCGCTGCGCTTGCCGCATGCCCATAAGTAATACGTAATTTAGAAAAGAAGCAGCTTCATGTCTCCCACCACCACACCGGCAGCAGCCCGGCCACTCAACAGCCAGGATTACAAAACTCTCGGTCTTTCGGCCCTGGGCGGTGCGCTCGAATTTTACGACTTCATCATTTTCGTATTTTTCGCGACTGTCATCGGCCATCTGTTTTTCCCGCCGGAAATGCCCGACTGGCTGGTGATGATCCAGACCTTCGGCATCTTCGCCGCCGGTTATCTGGTGCGGCCGCTGGGCGGCATCGTTCTCGCGCATTATGGCGACCGTTATGGCCGCAAGCGCGTCTTTGCCTTCTCGATCCTGCTGATGGCCCTCTCCACGCTGGGCATGGCGCTGATGCCGACCTACGCCACCATCGGCGTCGCCGCCCCCATCCTGCTCATCATCCTGCGCATGCTGCAGGGTGCTGCCATCGGCGGTGAAGTACCGGGGGCCTGGACCTTCGTTGCCGAACACGTGCCGTTCCGCCGCGTCGGGCTTGCCTGCGGTTTTCTCACATCCGGCCTCTCTTTCGGCATCATGCTGGGCTCGCTAATCGCTTTCGCCATCAACTCGCTCTTCACACAGGAAGACGTGGCCGGTTACGCCTGGCGCATTCCCTTCCTGCTCGGCGGCATTTTCGGCCTCATCGCTGTTTATCTGCGCCGCTGGCTGGAAGAAACGCCGATCTTCATGGAGATGAAGAAGTCAAAATCGCTGACGGACAAGCTGCCGCTCGGGCTGGTACTGAAGCACCATATGCGTGGCGTAATCATCTCCGCTCTGCTGACATGGGTTCTGTCGGCCGCCATCGTCGTCACGACGCTGATGACCGCCACCTTCCTGCAGAAGCTCTATGGCTACACCCCGACGCAGGCGCTCGCCGGCACCAGCTTCGGCACGCTGTTCCTGATCTTCGGCGTCATCATCGCCGGCGCCCTGATCGACCGTATCGGCTCCGGCCTCTTCTTCATGGGCGCGAGCATCTTTTTCGGCATCGCCACCTTCACCTTCTACAGCTACGCCGGCACCTCGCTTCAGACCATGTTCGTGCTTTATGGCGTGATGGGCCTCTCTGTCGGCATGGCGGGTGCGGTGCCCTATGTCATGGTCCGCGCCTTCCCGGCATCGGTCCGTTTCTCCGGCCTATCCTTCGCCTACAACGTCTCCTATGCCGTCTTTGGCGGGTTGACGCCGATCGGCGTGACGACGGCGCTTGCGATCAATCCGATGGCCCATGCCTGGTATCTGGTCTTCATCGCCATCCTCGCCTTCGCGATCGGCCTCTACCTCTATCTGCGCGGCAGCGAGATCGAGAGCCATGTCGGCATCGAGGAACTGGCGGCGTTAAGGTCGTAAGTTCAACAGTTAACAAAAAAAGCGCGGGCAAAACCCGCGCTTTTTTATTTCAACGACGATGAGTGAAACCTCACGCAGCGCTGTCGATTTCCTCGGCAGCATTCGTCGGCACGTAGTTGAGAACAGGCCCGAGCCAGCGCTCCACCTCTTCCACCGGCATATCCTTGCGGCGTGCATAATCCAGCACCTGGTCGCGCTCCACCTTGGCGACACCGAAATAATAGCTCTCGGGGTGGCCGATATAGAGGCCTGACACCGACGAGCCGGGCCACATGGCATAGCTCTCCGTCAGTTCCACGCCCGCCGCATTGGTGGCGTCGAGCAGGGCAAACAGCGTCTTCTTTTCGGTGTGATCGGGCTGGGCCGGATAGCCGGGCGCGGGGCGGATACCGGCATAGGCCTCGCCGATCAGCTCGTCGCCGGCAAACGCTTCGTCCGGCGCATAACCCCAGAACTCCTTGCGCACGCGCTCATGCATGCGTTCAGCAAAAGCTTCCGCAAAGCGGTCGGCCAGCGCCTTGACGAGGATGGACGAATAATCGTCATTCGCCCGCTCGAAACGCTCGGCAATCGCCACTTCCTCGATACCCGCCGTCACCACGAAACCACCGACATAATCGGCAACGCCGCTATCGACAGGCGCCACGAAGTCGGACAGCGCCACATTGGGACGACCGTCGCGCTTGGAAAGCTGCTGGCGCAGCGTGAAGAAGGTCGCAAGCTCTTCCTTGCGGCTCTCATCCGTGAACAGCCTGATATCGTCGCCCACCGCATTGGCGGGCCAGAACCCGATTACCGCGCGTGGCCGGAACCAGTTCTCCTCGATGATCTTCTTCAGCATGGCCTGCGCATCGCTATAAAGCTGACGCGCCGCTTCACCCTGCTTTTCATCCTCGAGGATCGCCGGGAAACGGCCCTTCAACTCCCAGGTCTGGAAGAACGGCGTCCAGTCGATGTAACGGGAAAGCTCCTCAAGATCGTAGGTTTCGAACACCTTGGTGCCGAAGAACTGCGGCTTGACGGCGCTATAGCTCGACCAGTCGATCTTGTGCGCATTCTCCCGGGCACGGGAAAGCGGCAGGCGCAGCTTTTCGCGCTCGTTGCGGGCATGGGCCTCCGCCACCTTGGCATATTCGCTGCGAATGCCATCGATATAAGCGGGCTTCTGCTCGGCGGAGAGAAGTGCCGACACGACGCCGACCGCGCGCGAAGCATCGGTGACGTAGATCGCCTGACCCTGCTCGTAGCGCGGATGAATTTTCACGGCCGTATGCACGCGGCTCGTCGTTGCGCCGCCGATCAGAAGCGGAATGTCGAAACCCTGCCGCTCCATTTCAGCCGCCACATGCACCATCTCATCCAGCGATGGCGTGATGAGGCCCGAAAGGCCGATCACGTCAACCTTTTCGGCAATAGCCGTTTCAAGGATTTTCGTCGTCGGCACCATCACGCCAAGATCGATGATCTCGTAATTGTTGCAGGCGAGGACGACGCCGACGATGTTCTTGCCGATATCGTGCACGTCGCCCTTCACGGTTGCCATCAGCACCTTGCCGGCAGCACTACGCTCAGACCCGCCATTGAGGCGTTTTTCCTCTTCCATGTAAGGAAGCAGCACGGCCACGGCCTGTTTCATCACGCGGGCGGATTTCACCACCTGCGGCAGGAACATCTTGCCCGAACCGAAGAGGTCGCCGACCACATTCATGCCGGCCATCAGCGGCCCTTCGATGACGTGCAGCGGACGCTCCGCCTTCTGGCGCGCCTCTTCCGTATCGGTCTCGATGAAATCGGTGATACCGTTGACCAGCGCATGTTCCAGACGCTTCTCGACGGGAAGTTCGCGCCAGGAGAGGTCCTGCACCTTGGTGTCCTTGGCGCCTGTGCCGCGGAAACGCTCAGCCACCTCGAGCAGACGCTCCGTCGCGTCGTCGCGGCGGTTCAGCACCACGTCCTCGCAGGCCTCGCGCAGTTCCGCATCGATATTGTCGTAAACCGCAAGCTGCCCGGCATTGACGATGCCCATATCCATGCCAACCTGAATGGCGTGGTAGAGGAACACGGCATGCATCGCCTCACGCACCGGCTCGTTGCCGCGGAAGGAGAAGGACAGGTTGGAAACACCGCCGGAAATATGCGTGAGCGGCATGGTTTCGCGGATGGTCTTGGTGGCCTCGATGAAATCAACGCCGTAATTATTGTGCTCTTCGATACCCGTCGCCACCGCAAAAACGTTCGGATCGAAGATGATGTCTTCCGGTGACAGGCCGGCCTTTTCGGTCAGCAGCTTATAGGCGCGCGAGCAGATTTCCACCTTGCGCTGATAGGTGTCGGCCTGCCCGACCTCGTCAAAGGCCATGACGACGACCGCCGCACCGTAATTGTGAACGAGCCGCGCCTGCTGGAGAAACTTCTCCTCGCCTTCCTTCAGCGAAATCGAGTTGACGATGGGCTTGCCCTGAACGCATTTCAGGCCGGCTTCGATGATCTCGAACTTCGAGCTATCGATCATGACAGGCACGCGGGCGATGTCAGGCTCGGCGGCGATGAGGTTCAAAAACTCCACCATCGCCTTTTCGGAATCGATCAGGCCTTCATCCATGTTGATGTCGATGATCTGCGCACCGTTCTCCACCTGGTCACGGGCAACGGCGAGAGCCGCCGTGTAGTCGCCAGCGGTGATGAGCTTACGGAACTTGGCCGAGCCGGTGACGTTGGTGCGTTCGCCGACATTGACGAAGGGAATGTCCTTGGTCAGCACGAAGGGCTCAAGGCCGGAAAGCGACATGAAGGGCTTGTGCTCGGGAATCGGGCGCGGCTTGTAATCCTTGACCGCTTCGGCAATCGCCCGGATATGCTCGGGCGTCGAACCGCAGCAGCCGCCGACGATGTTGACGAGACCGTCGCGCACGAAGCCTTCCACCTGCCGCGCCATCATCTCAGGCGTTTCGTCATACTGACCGAATTCGTTCGGCAGGCCGGCATTGGGATAGGCGCAGACGAAGGTATCGGCGACGTCAGACAGTTCCTGCAGATGCGGACGCATCGCATCCGCACCAAGCGCACAGTTCAGGCCGATGGTGAAGGGGTTGGCGTGACGCACCGAATTCCAGAACGCCGAAGGCGTCTGACCGGAAAGCGTGCGGCCGGAGAGGTCGGTAATCGTGCCTGAGATCATCACCGGCAGGCGGATGCCCTTGGCCTCGAAACGCTCCTCGCAGGCGAATATCGCCGCCTTGGCGTTCAGCGTATCGAAAATCGTCTCGATGAGGATGATATCGGCACCGCCGTCGATCAGGCCGTCGATCTGCTCGCCATAGGCAATGCGCAGATCGTCGAAGGTGACGGCGCGGTAACCGGGATTGTTCACGTCAGGCGAAATAGAGGCCGTGCGGTTGGTCGGGCCGATGGCGCCGGCCACGAAACGGCGGCGGCCGTCTTCCCGCTCGGCGCGCTGGGCGGCGCGGCGGACAATCTGCGCCCCTTCGCGGTTGAGATCGTAGACCGCATTTTCCATCTCGTAATCGGCCTGCGCGATGCGTGTGGACGAAAACGTGTTGGTCTCGAGAATATCCGCACCCGCCATGGCGTAGCGGTAGTGAATTTCTTCGATGGCGTCGGGCTGGGTCAGGATCAGAAGGTCGTTATTGCCCTTCTGGTGACAGGCGCAGCCGATGAAACGGTCGCCGCGAAAATGGTCTTCGTCAAAACCCAGACCCTGGATCTGCGTGCCCATGGCACCGTCGAGAATGAGGATGCGTTCGCTGGCAGCCTCGCGCAGCGCCTTGAAAATTTCCGCGCCGTCGCGCTTTGCCCCTTCAGGGCCAAACAGATCGTCAAACACGGGCACACTCCTCATTTCGATTTGCAAGATCGCAAGTCGTCAAGTCACATAAAGATATGTTTATGTCAATATATCTTCAAGGGACAGGCATGGCTTTGCGTCGTTGCGTCACGTTACGAAATATCGCTGACAGATGACAGGTTTATACGGCAAGGATATAAGCCGAAGCAGCAAACGCATGGAGGACGCAATGCCCGAAGACGATCACAACAGCCGCAACTGGAATACCCTGCCCTGGCACCGCCAGTGGCTGGTGAAACAGGCCGAGGGACTTTTCGACTTCTTCCAGTATCGCGCCCTCAATCCCGCCGGCGGTTTCTTCGATCTCGACGCCAAGGGCGCGCCGCTGCAGGCAAACGATCCCGTGCGCGGCATCCATGCCTCTGCGCGCATGGTGCATTGCTTCTCCATCGGCCACCTGCTTGGCCGGCCGGGCTGCGGCGATATCGTCGATCACGGCATGACCTATCTCTGGAACAAGCACCGCGATGGCGAACATGGTGGTTATTTCTGGCAGGTGAACGATGCCGGCCCAGTGGACGCCACCAAGCAGGGTTATGGCCACGCCTTCGTGCTTCTGGCCGCCTCTTCCGCCAAGACCGTCGGCCACCCGCTGGCCGACCCGATGTTGGCTGATATTACCGAAGTGCTGGAAAGTCGTTTCTGGGAAGAAAAACATGGCGCCATCGCCGAGGAATTCAATCGCGACTGGTCGCCCATCGACAATTATCGCGGCCAGAACTCCAATATGCACCTCACCGAAGCGCTGATGGCCGCCTATGAGGTGACCGGCGACAATAACTATCTCAGCAAGGCCGAACGCATCGCCGATCTCGTCATCCGTCGCCGCGCCGGCGAGCTGGATTTCCGCGTGCCCGAGCATTTCGACGACAACTGGACGCTGGACAAGGACTATCGCGGCAACGAAATGTTCCGCCCCTCCGGCTCCACCCCCGGCCACTGGCTGGAATGGGCGCGTCTCATCCTGCAATTGTGGATACTGGGCGAACGCCGCCACGACTGGATGCCGGTCGCGGCCAAATCCCTCTTCGTGCAGTCCATGGCGCTGGGCTGGGACCGGGAAAAGGGCGGCTTCTTTTATACGCTGGACTGGAATGACAATCCCGACAAGCGGGCAAAGCTCTGGTGGCCCATGTCCGAGGCGGCGGGTGCGGCCCATTTCCTCAACGAGAACCTGCCGGCGGATGGCTTCTACGAAGACAGCTATCGTCGCATCTGGAGCACCATCGCCAACAACTTCATCGACCATGCCAATGGCGGCTGGCATGAAGAACTGACGGAAGATCTGGTTCCCGCCCACACGCTATTCCCAGGCAAGGGCGATATCTATCATGCGCTCCAGGCCTGCCTCATCCCGCTTTTCCCGGCGACGGGCAGCCTGACGAAGGTGATCAAGGAAAGCGGCGGGGATTATTAAGGCGCTCTGCGGCCAATAGCCCCTCTGCCGTCATGCTCGGGCTTGTCCCGAGCATCTGCGGCCTATGTATCGGACGCAAAGTGGCTGGATCCTCGGCACAGGGCCGAGGATGACGTCGAGCATAAAGCAACCCTCAAAACCCGATGGTTTCCTCGAAATCATCCCAGGACTGGTACATTTCATAGCGCCCGATTCCGGGGATCGGCACATGCCCGTAATAGGGCGAAAGCTGAAACTCGGCTGCCGCTTCGCCCTTGCCAGCCACAGCAGCCACATAGATGGCGGAGGCAAGCCCGGTGCGGTTGGCGCCATGTTCACAGTGGATGAGAACAGGCTTTTCCGCATTGCGCAGCACGGCCGCCAGCGTTTCCGAATCCTCCACCGAGACCTTTTCGCTTGAACTCAGCGGATAATCGACAAGCCGGATGCCATTGTTTTTCGCCGCGCGGCTTTCGGCTTCATACCAGCCTTCACGCTTTTCATCGCGCAGGTTGATGATCGTCTTGATGCCATAGGCCTTGGCATAGGCCGCGATGTCCTTGCCGCTCGGCTGGGCCGAACGATAGAGTTCGCCGGGAATGACTTCATGGAAATTTCCGGTCAGCTGGCCGATGCCCATATGCGCACCCGCCAGAACCGGCAGGGCGACAAGGCCAATGGCCGTTATTTTCAGAAACTTCAAAACAATACGCAAAACATCAACCCGCGACATCAATCGAATGAAGGGGGAAGTGGCATCGCAAATGGACGAAAACAAGTCAGCGACCATCCCGACCCGTTCCGGCGCGGACGATGGAAGTTGACCTTTCCGCCCGAAGCAACTGTGATGCAAGGGTTTTACGACGGCCGCTCACCGGAGTGAAAATTCTCAAAATACCGTGATCGCCGGAAGCAGTCGAACCGTTCAGTCGAATTCTGCGGATATGACGGTAACGCGCCATTCCAGACGTTGCGGCTCTACCCTTTCATTGTTGCGCAGCCTGAAGGAACGGCAGGCCGCGAACGTCTCCCCGGCCTCGATCCGTCTTTCGCTCACCTGATAGGGATCGAAGGTGACCGAGGCGCGGAAGGCCGGTTCGAACCCTTCGAGCGTATAGGTCAGCCGCTGCACCGCGACATTATTGTCGTTGCGGAAGCTGAGGCGGATTGGCAATGCCGCATCCGGGCAGGCCGCGTCGAAGCCGGCGGTCGCGACGATATGGTCAAGCCGCTGGTTGCCGCGCCGCCAGTCATAAATCACAAAGGCGGCGGTGGTCGTCCAGATCAGCAACAGGCAGATGACAACGGATTTGAGATGCCGCGGAAACGCAATGAGGGTGAGGAGAAGAATGGCGCTGAGAACGGCTCCGACAATCACGTCGTCCCTCCTCCGCTAAAATAAAGCCTCATGTGAACTCATCCTCCCATGCCCTTTCCGCCCGCAACGATCCCCCTCACCGGGAGGTCGCGACGGTGTACTCTCAGCCGCAGCTTATGCCGCTTCTGGCGCAGCGCAAAGCACCGGCCCGCCGTGGTCAACCACAACTCTATGGTCGCGTCCCCCGCTGTCAAGACAACCAAGCGTGACACCCGCCCACCACTTTTCCGGACCTTTGACGAAACACCAAAGGGAACCAAACGCGGCTGAAGGCGTTCGCAGCATCAGAACAGCATGGCGGGGCGATAAAACGCCGCGAACCGGGGCAAAGGCGGCAGCAAGGCCGGGAGGACACGAGCGCCTCTTGGAACCGCCGAACCCCGCCCCATATTAAAAGCAGCTAATCTATGCTATGGATGTCAGTCAGCTCAGGGAGAAAACCGATGAAAACGCTGATCGTAACGTCACTCCTGGCCCTGTCGGCCAGCACCGCAATGGCCGCGGATGCCGTCTACGAAACGCCCGCACCTCCGGTCGCGCAGGAAACCCTGCCGGTCTTCACCTGGTCTGGCCCCTATCTTGGTATTCAAGGCGGCGCGGGCTGGGCAAATGGCGATTTTTCGGCCGGCGGCCCGGTCGCCTCGGATAATTTCGATGGCGGCATTCTCGGCGCCTTCGTTGGTTACAATTACCAGTTCGACAATAATCTGGTGCTCGGCATCGAAGGTGATGTCGATTATAACTGGAACGACAATGACTATGCCGGCGTGCAGATCGGTACCGACTGGCAGGGTTCCGTTCGCGGCCGCGTCGGCTATGCCTTCGACCACGCCCTGCTCTATGCCACCGCTGGCTGGACCGCGACACGCGGCTTCATCGAAACGCCCGGAGCCGGCAAGGACAGCACCACGTTCAACGGCTATACCGTCGGCGCGGGTCTGGACTATGCCTTCACCGACAACGTGTTCGGCAGGCTGGAATATCGATACAACGACTATAGCGACAAGGACATCTTCGGTATCAACACCGATGTCGACCAGCACACTGTGAAAGTGGGTCTCGGCGTGAAGTTCTGATCGCGACCGAAGGATTTCGACAAGAAGCCCGGCCGTCCGCCGGGCTTTTTTATTGCGGAAAGCGTGCATCTTCCGCGATCCTGCAGTCGGAAATCAGGAAAATATGAACCGCTTGAAAATGAGATATTCACAGGCCGTTCACCCGTCCCGTGCCATCATCCGGGCATAATGAGCCTCTATCTCCCGAAGCAGGCTTATGGAGTAGCCCCCGATGAAAAAGATAATTCTTTCCACTATTGCCGCGCTGGTCGCCACCGGCAGCATTTTTGCATCCTATGGCACCGCTGCCGCGCAGGACTATCCCTATCGCCCGCGCTACGACCGGGGTTATGACCGTGGCGGCCCACCTCCGCCGCCCTACCGCGAACATCGCCGCCACAATGATGGCGCAGCGATTGCCGGCGGCCTCGCCGCAGGCGTCATCGGCGGCCTGATCGGCGGCGCCATCGCCAACGGCAACGGCGGCCCCCGCTACTACGAACCGCCACCGCCGCCCCCGCCGCGCTGCTGGTTCGAAGACCGCCGCGTTCCCAATTCTTATGACGGCGGCTGGCATACGGAGAGTATGCGGGTTTGTAACTGACCCGATAGCTGAAAACTCAATCTAGATGATCCGATCAGCCTAACCGGCTGGTCGGATTTTTGTTGGATGGAACAAAAAATCCAGAAGAGGGCGATGATCGATAAAATAGGGATCCGCTGCCTGGAATCTCGCTATTTTGTCTAAAATATGAGAAAAATGGTGGGCCCGGAGGGAACCTAATTTCGTTTGAAAACAATTGGTTACAATTGCAGAACCACAAAATTATACCACGTTCTCAGTTGATGTATTGAGACGTATCGGGACCTAAAGCCTCTCAGTGAACGATTTTACTTCTCGCCAGTTTTCGAGGTTGTCGTCGAGAATGAGCGCGCCGTTCTCCAGTTTTCCGACTTCGAGACCTCGGGCCCAGTCGATCTCCAGCACCTTCACACCAAAACCGGGCGTAGGCTCGCGGGCTACCGCCAGAATGATGTTCTCCGCCGCAGAGACCGGGACTTTGAATTGCCCCTGAACAAGTGTCGTGATGGTAATATCGTATTTCGCCCCGCGGATGATCGCGTGCATGTCTATCGACTTATCACGTGCCTCCCGGTCGTTGGGGCCGGGAAACGCAGCTTGACCACCGTCCATCTGAACGAAGCCGGCGATAACGTTCGTAGCGCCCTGCTCGGCCATTACGTTCGCGCGCTGCTGAGCACCCGTGAGCTTCGCAGGTGTTCCGGCCGCAAGCCAGCCCGCATCAACCTTGAGAATTTCGGCCAGTGGGATGAGCAATTTCGCTCGCGGCACCGTCATGCCGGCGAACCACTTCCGGATGGTCTCCATGGAAACCTTGTGTCCGCGCTGCTCGAACTGCTCTGAGAACCAGCGGAGGCGACCTTCGTTGGGTGCCGGAACCTGGTAATTGCTGTCAGCAGCCTGTACCATTCGACGGGCAAACTCAGGATGCACCTGTTTGTCAGGTGTCCGGAAGGGAACGCTCACAGTGAATCCTTTCAAAACGGAATATCAAGACGTCAAGCGCCCCGATTCACCGTCATGAAATGTCACATCTAATGTGAAAGTCAAGGTTTCATTGCAAATGTTTGAATGATGTGGTCTTGCGTCGATTCCTTGCGGCTAAGGACTGAGAGCGCTCTTTCATCATATGTCCCGCGTGCAATTATCGGATAAATCAAGACTTGGCGCGTCTGACCGGGTCGCGGAAGGCGCATGTTCGCCTGCTGCCAAAGCTCGAGGGAGAATGTCAGACCATACCAGGCGGCGATATGCCCACCGTACTGAAGGTTGGTACCATGTCCGATCGACGCTGGATGCGCCAGCAGCTTCCGGATCTTTCCCTTGTTCCAGTCGCCGACGAGGTCACCCTTATAGTCGTTGGCGACCACCGCATCAGGATACCGGGTCTTGATTTTATCCTTGTCGAATTTGAAGCTGTAGAAAATAAGCAGGTTCTCGCCGTGTGCGGTTTCGACGAGTTCTTCCAATGCCGCCAGCTTGGCGTCATGAATTTCCACAACGCTGCGGTCTTCGCGGTAGAGACTGCCGTTAGCAAATTGCAAGAGTTTGTTCGCGAGGACACCGCTCGAAACTGCCTCCACGTCGTAAGGCTCGGTGTAAAGCGTTCTCTCGAAGTCTTTGTATTCTTCGAACGCTTTCGCCGGCAGGTCGACCGGCATCGGAATGAACTGAGGTTCCTCCGTCACTTTCTCCTGCGGGATCGTGACGATGAGATGGTCGATCTTCGAAAGGATCTTCTCCTCGGCTCCGGGCTTGATCGTCACGGCATGCGTGAACCGGTCTTTGTCAAAATACTCTTTCTCGAAATCGGACTTGCTGCGGCCGAGGGCTTTCCCTTGGTCGAGCAGATATGACTGCGCCCATAGGTCTATAACACCCTGCGGTGCAGGCGTGCCGGTCAAAAGGAAAATCCGTTCGATCTTTCTGCGCGCCGTCGTCATGATCCCAAACCGGGTCATGTTGCCACCCTTTGAGGCGCGAACAGTCCCATCAGCACGCTTGGTCTTGGTGGCCTTAGTTCGCGCTTCACCTGCCTTGAATCGGCTGGACTCGTCGATGATGACCGTGTCCCAAATCCAGTTCTCGACCGTGCGAATATGCTTCGCCAACCATGACAGGTTCTCCGGATTGATGGTCGTAATCTCGGCACCCTGCGCGATTGCGGCGGCACGCTCGGAAGCGTCGCCCACGGCGATAGCGCAGGAGATGGCCTGCGTGTGCGCCCACGCCTTAACCTCGTCGTGCCACGTGTTCAGAGCTACATAGCGAGGGGCGATGACAAGGACGTGCTGAACGTCGAAACGGTTCAGCAGGTAGGTCAATCCATCAAGCGTGGCGCCAGTCTTGCCAGAGCCCATGCCGCTGATGATCAGTTTGGCCTTTTCGGTGCGAACGATGCGGCTAATAGCCTGCTGGCCGGCACGCAAGGCTGAGCGGGTGCGGAGAGACATCAAAGGCCGTCGAGCAAGTCCGATGCTGCATTAGTCGGAGTGCTCCAACCCGCAGACGACGACGGCAGAGAGGTTTGCACCTGTGAACGACGACGTAACCCTTGCCAGTAAACGGAAACCCATTTCGCCTGATGCTTGGCGTCATCGAGAGCTGTATGTGCGGTCCCCTCGAGTTTTTCGTCGAAAGTAACTATGCCGTCAGCCAATCGCTTGATCGTCCGGCAGTCGCACACATTCCAGAATTTCCACGGAGCGGGGCGCTCAATGATCCGTCCGAACGCATATTCGAGGATCGAGATGTCGAACGAAGCGCCGTTGCCCCACGGCTTCACGTTATCGCCGTGCTTCAAACAGAACTCATGGAACTTCGTGAAAACGAGGTGTGACGGATGCTTGCCGCGAACGACCTTCTGGCGCGCTGCATCGCCCTGCCCGAGCCACCAGCGAATGGTCGAGCCCGACGCCTTGCCGTAGCGCATTGCGTCTTCGACATCGATCGCTGCATCGAAGGTCTCGCCGAGTTCACCGGTCTCAGGATTGAAGAAAACGGCGCCGATCGCAACGACAGGTGCGTTCACGGCGGTTCCAAGGGTTTCAAGGTCGATCATGAGGTCGGTGAATTTCATAGGAGGTCTCCTAGCAGGTCGGCGATGGGTTCGAGGTCGGGTTCGATTCCCCACTCGATGCAGCTTTTCAGATATTCGTGCCGGTCAACCTCCATGCAGAGGCCGTCTCCGGATGCCAAAACCACCTCTGGAGGGACTTCCGAGGAGAAAGCGCACCCACTCTCGGGATGAACGTAGTAAAAGCGGCTCACAGCAGGTCTCCGATCAATTCTGCCGTCACGCGGCGAGCATCCAAATGAGCAAAGAAGTCGGCACAGGCTTGGATGAAGACGCGCGTCGCTTCCGCGTCGACGGCGTTCCCGTAACCTTTGAGCATTCCTTGGCGCGACTTGCCTTCAAAGGCGCTGCCTGATCCCACTCGGGAGGCAGCGCCATGAGCCAGCGGGAATGTGCCGGGTTCAACTGGCCGCCACTTTCCATCCCGGCAAAAGAGCCAATCAGCATCTCGCCAGAAACCGTTAGTCGGGCTGGTTCCGACAAATTCTGCATCAGTTGCTGTGGACCCATTTCGTCTTTGCGATCCCCGCCACGGGACCGAAAGTTGTCCGTCGTCGGCGTCTGCCATCCCGCCAAATTCGCCTGACGCGGGAGTTGGTCGAATCGATCTTTCCCCGTGTCGGATCGAGGCTTGATGTCCGCCCCTGAATCCTTCCAGTCCCTCGTCGTCGTCGTCGTCGTCCATCCAGACAGACTGACCGCGTCCGCCAGATTGAGGCCAAACCCCTTCGCCTTGCGCGCTTCCGGTGTCTCGCCCTTGCCGTGGTTCGTGACTGTCGCAGTCGGCCGGCCGGCGAGCGATGTCACTGTCACCAAGTCGGAATTGTGGGAATCGTGATCCCTTCGTTTCAAATCCGCTCCCCGGCCGGCGTCCGACGCTCTCGGCGAGGGAAACCCTGCTTGCGGCAGATCGTAGATCGTAGGCATGGAACCGGAGTCTTTGCCGGATGTGCGGTGCGCCGACGCTCGCACTGCAGGTATCAACCGCCCCAAAGGCGTAGTCCGATCCTTCCATGTCATTCGATACAATGTCGAGCCAAGTAAGTCCGTCCTTGCTTGCAACCTGCTCGCCATAGACTTTTGCAGGGCGGCACTCTCGGATGAGATGGTGGGCGTGCGGCCAAAGGTGCCGCTCGTCATCCACCCCTGCTCCTTTGCCTGCCGCGGAGAAAGGTTGGCAGGGACATGAGAGGGACCAAATTGCAGTGTCATCCGAGACGCCAGCGCGACGGAAGGCGTAACTCCAAACTCCGATGCCAGCAAAAAGATGAACCTGTCGAAATCCTCTAAGGTCATCCCCACGCAAATCTTCAACGCTTCGTCGATCGACAATGCCCGGCGCAATGACTCCAAGGGCAATAAGGTTTTCGAGCCAGTCGGCGGCGTATTCGTCAATTTCATTGTAGAGGGCATACGGCTTCGCACCCATGGCTCAAGGAATTCCTCTCAAAAGTTGAAACTGGCGACACAGTAATGCCGCCAGTTCCGCTGGATCAGAAGTCGAGGAGATCGTCGTCAGACGAGGACTTGGTCTCTTTTTCCGAGGAGGTCGACGGGCCGCTATCGAAGCTGTCGTCTTCTTCAAGATCATCGAAGTCGTCGGCGTCGACGTAGATGCCGCCGCCCATGCGCTCGCCTTCTTCGTGAGAGCGGATAGCTTCCGCCGAAGCGAAGATGCCGCGAGAACCCTTGTCCGTGCCGAAAAACGATACGATCACGTCCGCGTAAACGCCGCCATAGAAGATATCGAGGATTTCAGCCTCCTCAAACACCTTGTCGGCCTTGACCTGTTCCGCGGAAGCCTGATCGCGCAGACCACGTTTGCGACGATCGAGAAGCTTCGGGCGTTTCTGCCCTGCCGAAGGACCAGACGCCGAGAAGGCGTAGTTGCCCTCGTAACCAGCGTAAGGTTTGCCCTCTTTGTTCTTGAACTTCTCGCCTTTGCGGAAGCAAACCCGCTTCGGATTGTCTTCGAGAATATCCTTATAGGCGTCGGGATTCTTCCACTGCTTCTCACCGGCCGCACGAATAGCTGCCATGATTTTCTTGTGGTTCTCCTCATAGTGAGGCGAATCCTTTTCATTGATGATATTCAAGCCGTGTTTCGGCTTCGCGTTGGGATCGTCGCTCGTCTTCTTTTTTTCCTTCAACGAGTCGGTGAAGGACAGACGAACGCGCTTCAACTGGACGGTGCGACCGTCGGATTTTTCTTCGATTGCCATTTGTCGGTTTCCTTTTTCTCGGTAGTTCGGTTGCAGCGGCTGTGGTTAGTCGAGGTCTTCAAATTGATCCGCAATCGGCGTGACCTCTAACGCCGGCTTTGGGTGGTCTACGGGAACCAGTTTCGGTTTCCCGTCTGGTCGGTCGACCAGTTCCTGCAGAGCGTCCCACGGTTCGGGCATACCCTTCTTTCGCTTGCCCGGCTTCATGAGCCGGTCGATGTCCGTGAAGCCGATGAGTTGGCGTGGCTTGTAGGCCTTCTCACCCAGTGCCCCGACCAAAATGGCCTCTGCCTCGGCAGGCGCGGTGAAGTATCTGTTTCCGAGCCCGCCATCGATGGCCTTGGAACCGGGGTCGGGGTCGCCATCCAGCGCCGCCTGCAGCGACTGCTGGTGCAGCTCGGTGAGCCAGGCACGTGCGGCCTTGGAATGATTGACGATGTAGAAGCGCAGGGCGCGCGGCATCTGCGCGGGGTCCGTGAACTTCGGCTCAGGCTCGCTCGGGTCGAGCAATGCACTGCCAAACATCTGCATGAGCCACTGATTGCGCGCCGCACAACCGCGCTTCGTCTTGCGCACGGGGCACCAGCGGCAGCCCTTCGTCGACGGAACGAATTCCACGTCGCCCCGCTCGATCCGCGAGAACACCCGTTTCACTTCCTCGCCAAACTCCAGCAGCTCGGCGAGCGTGATTTCCCAAAACTTCATCCCACCCGCGCGGGGCTGGTCGATATTCAGAACGACATCCTCGACCTGCGGGCGACCAAGGTGCTCCCAAGCGCCGAGGGCGTAGAGACGGAGCTGCCTCGTGCCGACAACCTCGACTGGCTCCCCTGCCCCATCCTTGTAGTCGCTGACGCCGAGCATCTTTCGGTACAGGAATGCAGTGTCGCAGGTGCCAAACTGACCGGGCAGCCAATGCGACAGGTCAACTCGTATCTCAACGAGCGGATTGTTTGTGTGCTGGCGGATCCAGTCGATACCCGCAACGAGACGATCAGCCATATGGTCGTCAATCTTGAACGAATGACCGTCGGCTGTCAGCGTGGCGCCGACGAAATGATGCGGGTCGCATCCAAGATCAAGGCAATGCTCCCTGATCTCATGCATAACGGTCCCTTCGGCCGAATAGGCGGTGGAGTCCCTGCTCAGGTCAAGCGTCTCGCCCTCATAGGCCGAATAATCCTGCTCATCCTCATCGTCGACGACGGGCGCATCGCAATCTTCATCAAGATCGCTTTCGCTCAACTCACCCTTGGCGACCAAATGGTCGATCAGCGCGACCGAAGCCGTGCAGGTCATCCACCGATCCGCCGATGAGGGTGATAATCGAGCGTGCGCCTTCATGGACGTATCTCCAAAGCACGGCCAACAGGCCAGCCATCACGCAAGCGTCGGCGAAGTCGCGTATAAGGTATACCTGTACGTCGGCTCCATCCGGCCATGCTGTCGCTGATGCCGTTGCATTCAATGTTGCAGACTGTAGATCGGTTAGCTGCTTGGACAGCAGGCAACGCCCACTCGCAGTTTCCTGGACGATAACCCTCGTCGTTGTCCTTTCGCTCGATCGAGTGACGCTTGCTCGGGCGAGGTCCCATATCGCGATAGAACGTTTCGAAGCTCTCTTGCCACTCGGCGCAGATCGTAATCCCTCTACCACCATATCGATGGTAGAAACGGTTCTTTGGATTAAGGCAGCGGGTTTTCATCTGCGTCCAGGCGCGATACTCCGCGCTGCCTTTCAGACCATGTTTTGTGAATTGTGAGACTGCAAATTCCCGCCGAAAACACCCGCAGGATTTGACCATGTTTCGTCGTAATGCCTGAGCATCGACAGTCACGGAACCGCCACAGTCACATCGGCAAACAAACCGCGCCCGACCGTGGCGATTATTCTCGGCGCGTTCAACGGCAACAAGCCTCTCAAAACGCTCACCGGTGATGTCGATAAATTTGACCATCGTACTAACTGTCAATCCATCTTCGAGCGAACAAAACAGTCCTTTGCCTGCAACAGGAGTCGCAGGCCGGCAGACTTCTCCGGGCCGTCAGGAAGTTCTTCTTCCATCGCGCGTGCGAGAGACGCGCATTGACGCGAGACCTCCTTGAGACCCGGGTCGCGAAGATGCTCGAACGTGAAATACTTCATAATGGGGGAAGGCATGTCTTTCTCCTAAAGGCGTTTGGGGAGGAAGCGCAGAGGTGGGAGGCGGTGGGAACCTGGACCACTCTGTCGGGAGGAGGAGAACATTGCAGTCCTACTCTGCGCTTCCCGCCGAAACGCCCCCGACCGAAGTCGGAGAGCGTTGGCGCCGGATCAGTCCAGGAGGTCGTCTTCAGCCTTTTTCGGCGTCGTGATGTCGCCCTTTTCCTTGAGCTTCGCGATCTGAGACTTGAAGAGATCGTGAGCTTCGGGCTGGATTGTGCTGAAGAGGCCCTTGCCGGCTTCAACCTTCGGATCGCGGATTTTTTCGTGGTTGAGAAGCGCCTTGACCTTCTCCTTACGGGCAGCGCGCTCTTCTTCGCGATCGCTGGCGCCGATATAGTCGCTGGCGGCATCGGTCAGCGCCTCGATCGGATTAACACGGTCCTCGGGGCTCTCGCTGATCGCACCCTTGTCGGCGGCGGGCTTTTCAGCCTCTTTGGTCTTCGTCGCCGACTTGGACCCGGTCGCGGCGGCTGCCGTGGTCTTTTCGATGGCGTCGGCGCGCAGATCATGCAGTGCCTGGGTAATAACGGTCAGCTTGCTGACGGCAGCAGTCAGTTCGGAAATGGTTGCTTCTAAGCTCATTGATGTCTCCATTGGTTCGGCGGTCAATTACACTTCTCTCGTGTAATTTCGATTTTTATGGCACGACACCGGGCAACTTGCAACACTTTGTTGGAATTATTTCTCACCTATGTTGAAATTTAGAAATGAGGCGACTAAGGTGCCTCCATGTTTCATTAGGGGTTCGAATATGGATCAGCCTGCCAATACCAAAGAGCTGTATGAGGGTGAGCTTTACAGCCTCCTGCGCGATAAGCTGCCGTCGGAGTATGTTCACGACGGCAAGGTAAACACGCGCCTTTTAAGCGAAGCCACTGAAAACGCTCGCTTCACCATTTATCGCTGGTTCCACGAGAACAAGTTATCTCCGAAGGCGATCAAGTCGCTTCTCGAAGTTTCAGCGAAGGCCGATCGACCGGACGAAAAGGACCGACTCACCAAGAATGACCTGATTCCGTTCCTCCCCATCCCCTGATCGAACGGGACAGTAATCCATGCTCACCGAAAACCTCGCTCTCATCGAAGCGGGCGCCGCGCTGCATTGGCTGCGACCTCGCGACAAGATGCCGATCGAAGATCACTGGTCCTCCGCACCGCGCTACTCGGCCGAGCAGCTTCGAAACAGCTACCGTCAGGGCAACAACGTAGGTCTTAGAACCGGCGAACCGTCTCGGATTGACGGGTTGTATCTGCATGTCATCGACCTGGACATTCGCAAGCCTGAAAAAGCGAGTGAGGCATGGGCAGCGCTGGTCGAAATGATGCCGGCAGCTAAATCCCTGCCACGGGTCATCTCAGGATCAGGAGGCGAAAGCCGTCACATCTATTTCCTCTCGACCGAGGCGCTCGCCAGCAAAAAGCTGCACAAATCCGACGGTTTCGAGATGGTGTTCGATCCAAAGAAGGGTCGCGACGTAAAGAAGAACGACTGGGAAATCGACCTCAAGGGCACGGGCACCCAAGTCGCCATCCCACCTTCCATCCACCCCGACACCGGGAAACCGTATCGATGGGAACGCCCGCTTGATCTGGATTTCACCGAGCTTATGGTCGCGAAGATCAGCGGCGCGCGCGCTGTTGCAGCGGAACCTGATGACGACGACCTGTTCGCGATCGTCCGCGCCGACCCGCTCGACATCGACGATGAGGAAATTCAAGCCATCCTCGACGACCTTCCCGAAGACTGGGTCGAGGATCGCGACTACTGGCTCACCGTCGGCATGGCCTTCCATCACCAGTTCCGTGGCGAAGATGAAGGGTTCGAGGCCTGGTGCGACTGGTCAGAGCAATCGGCCAAGTTCGACCGCAAATATTCCGAGGTCAGGTGGAATTCCTTCAAGGGCAAACCGCACCCAGTCACCTTCCGCACGCTGATCCAGGCCGCCAACAGCAACCGCATGTCACAGGATCTCGATCTCGACATCGAAACTGACTTTGACAAGCCTGCCGTCGATCTGTCCGACCTCTTAGGCGACGCGCCCTCCCCAATTCCCGCGAAAGCGGAGATTGTCGACGAGATCGACCCCAACTGGATGCAGCGCTTCCATCGCAATGAAGAAGGCGAGTTAAAAACCACTCTTCCGAACATCAATCTGATTGTCGAAAACGACCTCCGCGTCCGCGGTATCGCCCATTTTAACGAGTTTTCACAGGAAGTGGTGCTCCGGGCTTCGCCGAAGCGCGCGAAAAAGAAACGCGACGCGGCCTACGAGCCGGTCAATCTGGACAGTTCGATCTGGAAGGTGAAGGACGAGCTGAACGGCGACAACTGGACCGATAGCCATGATATCGCCATCCGATCGCTGATCGAGACCAAAACTCAGCTCCAAGGCTACGGCATCAAGGTCTCCGACCGCGACTTACGTGGCGCGATCGACATGGCCGCCCACAAAAGGACGTTCCACCCGGTTAAGGAAGTCATCACGTCAGTTGAATGGGACGGGGTGCCGCGAGCAGAGACGATGTTCGTCGACTATCTCGGCTGCGAGGACAACACCTATAACCGACAAGCCGCCCTTCTCACCCTCGTTGGCGCGGTGGCGCGCATATTTCAGCCCGGCCACAAGTTCGATTTCGTCCCGATTCTTGAAGGTGTCCAGGGTAAGGGTAAATCCACCTTCATCGAGGTCCTCGGGCTCCAATGGTACGGTGAACTGACAGGTGATGTCGGTGATCCGAAGCAGATGATCGAGGTGATGCAGGGCAAATGGATCCTCGAATTGGGCGAGCTTTCAGCCATGCAGCGGTCAGAGGTCAACGACCTGAAGGCGTTCGTCAGCCGCACGCACGACAAGGCTCGTCTTGCATGGGAGAAGCGCGCGAAAGAGTTCGGCCGTCAGTGCATTTTCATCGGTTCGACCAATGATCGCGAGTACCTGCGAGACCAGACCGGTGGCCGGCGTTTCTGGCCGATTGTCTGCAACCTCCCCGGTGACAAGCAGATCGACAACCTGAAATTCCGCGCCAACGTCATGCAGATTTGGGCGGAAGCGGTATCGATTTATCAGCAGATGATGAAGCAATACGCCTATCTGCCGACCCTACCGCTCTACATGCAGGACGAAGCTGCTCAGATAGCCCACGAGATGCAGGAAAGCCGTCGTGTCGAGACTTCCGAAGAGACACTGGCTGGCGAAATTGCCGCCTGGCTGGACACTCCGCTAGGGGCCGAATTCGAAGACCTGGACGACGATCTGCCAAAGATCTACCGCGAAGATACCTGCATCGCCCAGATATGGCGAGAGATGATGGGACGCGACGGTTCCGTTCCTCATACCGAAACGATCAAGATCGGCCGCGCGATGCAGATCGTAGGTTGGGACAGATCAAAGGGAATGGTGACAGGTCTCGAGATCAATAAAAAATACGGAAAATGCCGCGTTTATACGCGACCCGACGAAATTGATTAGGATCGAACTTCGATTTTATCGCATTTGACCCCGCTACGGCGGGGTTTTTGCTGAGATGCGCTGTATCCTATTTCCTCGACAAATGCGCTGTATCGCATCCTTAAACGACCGATACAGTAGGGGCTAAGGCAACTGTATCGGGCAACTGTATCGCAAATACGCATTAAAAATCAGTATGTTATCTCGTCTGATACAGTTGATACAGTCAATACATACGGATTCCTATATCTTTTCCTTATTTACCCCTTTTTGCTTTTACCACTGGTTCGTGCTCCGCACTGATTATACCTCTCTATAAACAACTATATAGAATCCTACTGTATCAACTGACTCACTGTATCAACCATTGATTTTAAAGGGAAATTTCCGATACAGTTGCCCGATACAGTCTAAATCCAACTGTATCAGCCGCTTCATCGATCGATTTTATCCCATTTTCTCGCCTGAACGTTACAACATTACGCCTCAAAAGTCGTTTCGTTGCCGAAATTTTCAAATTGCGCGTGAATCGCGGTCGGTGCCTCCCGCCCCCTCGGCGCCACCCCCAGGAAGGACCCAAAGCCACTATGTCATTGTTTTAATTGATCTTTTAGCGATAATCGATCCTATCACATGATGCGATACAGCCCATTTGCACCTTACCGAGACGCATTGAGACACGCTGCTCCGCTGCAGTAACGATGAGACGCACAGAGACAATGACGACAGCTCAACACACGCACAGACGCATTGAGACGCAGCGACACGGTTTCGTCGATGATGTAAGCAGGAAGGCGGGCAACAATGGCCCTCAATGTATCCGGCAGCCGTGAACTAGGCCGAACAAACTAACTTTCACTTTTAATGTGAATGTCTCTTGCACTTCGCATATTTCACGTTTAGATTGGAATTATCGAAACGAATACGAAACGGAGACGCACCAATGACCGATTTCTGGACACGCTTTAATGAAATGGCCGCTGCAGCCGAATTGACGGATACGGGCAAGCTATTTGCAGATTCTAATTTCCATGTCGGTCACAATGGTGGCGGCACGTCCGCATGGGAACGGCAGGTAGGTGAAACCGGCTGGAAAGTGCTTATGACTGACATAGGTGGTTGCGACCATGTATCAGAGGACGGCACATGGATTGTCGGCGCGCATAATGACAATGGTGACTATGTGGATCGTTGTGTAGAGGCCGCAACTGTTGCCGAAGCCTTGGCAGCGGCGGACGCTTTTGACCTTGCGTTGGGTGGTCACGTCGTGACACCTGCCGCCACAATCGGCGAGAAGATTATCCTAGCCCGCGAATTCGGCAGCAAGGTGCAAGAGGAATTGAGCCGTGCGGACTTCCGCTCCGTTCTGGAATTGAACCGCAACGACTCTGCCGCATGCCACACGCATGACTTTTGTGACGCTAACATGCTGATGCTTGAAGCGTTCAAAGTCACTTTCGAACGTGATCCGGTATTCCTTACCAATCCCGAAGATGTGGCAGATTTGGCCCTTTGGAATGACGCATGGCAGATTGCCAAGGCGGCTGAATTCTTCGCTTAGGCGCTGCCATGATCCACCCGCTTTTATTACCCTTCACCCTCCCTGCAGTCCTGTTGGCCGGTCTCCAGTTTGGCCAGCTCATAGCACCGCTCTTTCTGTAACCACACTTTCAACTTAAAAGAGGAATTCAACCATGAACGAGTTATTATTATCGGCGTATCGCTTTCACCGTTCGGACATGCTTTCGCGTTGGAACCCTACCCGCCACGGGCTGAAGGGTATTCCGACGACGTTTGCTGTTGCTGCCCTTGATAAGGCGCGCCGTGATGCTGTGAATTCGGTACGCCGTTATGCAGCAAGCCCTTGGGCAAAGCCCGTCACCAACGGCAGCACGGACAACGGCTGCAGGTGGATCGAAAACCCGGCTGCCATGGGTCTCCGTTTCGTCGGATATTGCGACGTTCTCAGCGACTCCATTCGCCACACGGGATGGTTCACAGACCCGCATCAGGACGGCAAGATTCGCGGTTGCGTCTACCGGTTGCCCGGACGCGGCGGCAAGGCGCGCTTTGTGGCCGCCCATGACAATGAGGACAATGGCGCGGCAGATTGCGGCGGTCCTGCATATGTCGACTTTTCCACGGTTTACCGGTCCGACTTCGTGGCTGAAATGCGTTCAGCATTGCGCGACATCGGCAAGTGTTACCAAACCTCCGCCATGCTGAACCCCAGTTACTGGGCGGAAGCCGCGCATGAGACGGCGAAGAAAGAAGCCGCACGCGCCGCAAATGACTTTGCAGAGTCAGAGGCCGAAAAGGAACGGGAATATCAGACCGCATGGCAGGCCGGTTCTCAATATGCCGATTGCCTTCAGAAACTGGCCGCAATCCGTGAATCGGTTCGCCAGACTATCCGCGACATGAAAGGTGCATGCGCCACGTTGCGCGCCCTGCCTGATAGCCTGAAAGCCCGGCTGCGTTCGTCCATCAAAGCGGAATTGCGGCAACGGGAAACCATTTTCCAGCGGATGGAACGCCTCAAAGGTGGCGAAGCGGACTCGCTCTATTTCTGGCCGGGCGATGAACGCCTTCAGGCTGCTTTCAACGAAGGCGCCGATTGCGTCGTTTTGCGCTAATTTTCACGTTTTAAGAGGAATTCGAGATATGACTTACGCAATCGGAACCCCTGTTATCGACCCTTACGGCACGCGCGGATTCATCGGCGCGGCGCTCGAACCCGAGTCAAAGATTTTCATCATCGGCGCGGGCATGTCGGAAGTCCGAACCGAATATGAAGTTTACTTTGAGAACGGCAGGGTGTCCCGCCTGTCTGACGGCATTGTCGCGCCTTTCATCGACCGCGCTAGTCACCTGCCCAAAGTAGAAAACATCGAAGAGCGAAAAACGGAAATTCGCGCTATCGAACGCGCGGCCAAAGATGAACAGCGACGCGCCGCGGATGAGGCGACCGAGCGCCGGGCAGCCTTCAAAGCCGAAGCCCGTGAAAAGACTCCCAAGTGGGCACAAGCCGTTATCGTTGCGGAACTGCAGGCGGACCGGTCCGATAGCATGACAGATTATTTCCACTCGCAAACCATGCGCACCGTCATTCTCGGATTTTCGCGACATACCCGTGACCTGTTTCCAGAAATGCGCAAATTTGCCGCCACGTTTGAGGAAACGGCGCATCTGGCAGACGCTCCCGAGTCGGCTGAACACCGTGAAAAATGGTCTATGGGCGCGGGATACTATCTTAAGGCGGGCTATCGTCATGCTGACGGTTGGCAAGTTCGCAAGCTGCGGCTCCATAACGGCGCGGACTCCATGCCGGACTATGCCGAATGGCACATTTTTACACCTGCCGAAAACGTTGCGCCTGCTACTGAAATCGCCAACGTCAAAGGTATGCGGCTCGAAGAGCACACGCACACGACAAAGGGTTTTCAGATGTTCATTGCGATCATGCCCGGCCGCGTGGAACGCGACGAATTCAGCCGCTTGCTTGACGCCGCAAAGCTTTTGGGCGGCTGGTATTCCCGCCCATGGAACGGCACGCCGGGCGGCTTTGCCTTCAAGGATCGCGCTAAAGCGGAAACATTTGCGACAGGGCAGCCAGCCGCAGAGTCGAGCGAAGCAGCGTCGCGCGCGGTCCCCGGCATGGGTGATAAGCTGCGGGAGATGGCGGACCGCCTGCAAAGTGACATCGATCATAAATTTGCCAGCCGCCAAACAAACACCCCGAAGCGGCGGCGGGAGGCAGACTCGGCACGACTCGAAGGTAACAGACTGGAACGGACACAACAGGCATTACGCGCTCTTGCCGCTCATCATGACGCGGGCACGGTTCCGGCTATTCTCAGTAAGGTGACAAGCAAGGCGAAAGCGTTCGAGCTGATGGCGTCTGTTATAGACCGCACGAATGCCGGTTACTATGACGCCGGAATCGACACGGGTAAACCGGCGATAACGACACCCGAAGCACTCGCCTTGTGGGCTATGATCCAAGGGCAATCGGAGGAAAAGAAGCAAGCGGAAGAGTTGCGCCGCAAGGTGAATTCCCTGCAGTTTGCCAACATTCCCGGTTATTTCCCGACTCCTGTCGCCATTGTTTCCAACATGATCGAAGCTGCTGAGATTCCGCATAGCGAACCGGTCGACGTGCTCGAACCTGAAGGCGGGAGCGGCGCGATCCTGGACTGCGTTAAAGTCGCCTGCCCGATGGCCCGTCTTACGACATATGAACGGCACGAAAGCCTGCGGGAGGTTCTGAGGCTCAAAGGCTATTCGTTGGCCGGTTCCGACTTTCTCGAAGCTGAACCCGTGCGGACCTTTGACCGCGTTCTAATGAATCCTCCCTTCGAAAACGGGCAGGACATGGCGCACGTCCGACATGCGTTCGATTTCCTCAAACCGGGCGGCCGATTGGTTGCCATCATGTCGCCCGGTCCGTTTTTCCGTAAAGACCGCAAAGCCCAAGAATTCCGCGATTGGTTCGAAAACCTTGGCGGATACAAAACGGACATTCCGGCAGGGGCTTTCAAGGAAAGCGGCACGGGTATTGCAACCGTTATGATCGTGCTGGAGGCGTAAAATGGCACGTCTCACTTACTGGGAAGCGCGGGCTTTGGCGTCGACATTCGGTTTCAACCCGCTCGAAGATTTCCACGCTATGAGCACGGCTAGCAAAGACGCCGTCGTTCGCGCCGCCGACTCCGTGAAATATCGGCAGCCCAAGAATGCAAACGGGAGTCGTGGGCGGTACTTCGCCGCCTATATTCGCCGCATCATTGAAAAAGGGGATATTTAAAATGACAAGCACACTTGAAGCAATGCGCGCCGATAGGCCGGTTTCCGGTCACACCGCCGAATGGCACTTTTTCCGCTCCTATGTCGACACGGCGCTATGGTCCAGCGTCAGCGACCACGACTCGGAAGGTCCCGTTATCACAGATGAGCACGATATCCATGACGTGTTTTGCTTCACACTCGAAACCATGCTGCAGGATTGCGCCCGTTTCTATGACGCCAATAAGGAGCATATCCATTGCGACGGCGCGCCGCTTTCCCGCGAATTTGAAGGCTCGATTGCAGCACGTGAAGCCGCCATGGCAGGTCATGATTTTTGGCTAACGCGTTGCGGACATGGTGCAGGCTTTTGGGATGGCGACTGGCCGGAACCGGCTGCAACCGCGCTCGATACCGCAAGCAAGGAATTCGGCAACATCGATTTGTACGTTGGCGACGACGGGCAGATTTACGCCTAAAGTTTCACGTTTAAAGAGGAATTACACAATGTTTCGGGAAGTCGACAACACACAACGGGCAGAATGGGCGCGGGTAGCAATTGACGCCTTTATAAGGGTAACCCGCACTGATGAGGGTGACGCGATATCGGACCTGCTTTGCAACCTCATGCACTATTGCGCGGAAAGCGAAACGGACTTTCTCGCCGAATTGAATCGGGCAGCGCTGCATTTCCAGGCTGAAACCGAGATTGAGGAAAACGAAGACTCGGACCCTTCGGCCATGGCCGAAAACCCGCACCACTATCAACGCCATGACGGCATGGCCGATTGAGGGGCAACCATGAAACAGGTAACTTGGCATATCGCAAACTTCGCTATCACCTCATATGGCAATGGGCTGGCCTATGCCGTCACCAATGAAGCGGACGGACGCGAATTCTTTTTGCAGGGCGACGACGCCACCACATGGCGCGATCAATATGACGCAGCGGACGAGTCAAGCGATGAAACCGCCCTGCCCGCCTTCCTTCACCAAAGCATGAGCGACTACGCCACGGCGTGACGTTCCTTGAACGGCTGGCGCAATCCGGCCGTTGCGGGAATTTCACGCCAACGGAGTCAGAGATATAGCCTTGCCATGGTCAGATATGAAAATAGCGTTCCCCTGCAACAACCCTGAACGTCTCTGGAAAGCGACGGATACCGGTAAAGCGGTTTTCCCGTCCAACTGGGAACTATCCGAGACAGATTGTTCCGGCACCCGCTGCGTTGCCATTTTTCGTGTTGAATTGACAGGCGAACCCCTTGTTATTCAGGGCCGAGACGTTGCCGCGCAAGTCAGACGTTGGGGGCGGTAATGACTTACGCCCTTTCCATCGGACCAGGCGCACAGATTCCATATCGGTATCTGTCGCGCCATGTCGGCATTTTTGGCGCTACGGGCACGGGTAAAACCACGACACTAGGAGCGATCGCGGAACGCTGCCCGTGTCCGGTTTTGGTGCTGGACGCGAAAGGCGACTTGGAGTCGCTAGGCTCAACTCTGATATGCCCGCAAATGCGCATCGATGATTTGGGGGCGGACTTGATCGCACGTGCCCTTAATCTGTCTGAGGCGCAAGCGGGCGCGTTGGCGATTGCCCTTGCATGGGCGGAAGATATCGGCCGCGCCGTCGCCACGCTGCAGGACTTGCGCCAGCTATTGAATGACGCCACGCGGGCGAACCTTTCCGACTCCTATGGCCTGATATCGCCTGTTTCGGTTGCTGCCGTTCAACGTGCCATGTTGCGTCTCGAGCGCGGCGCTACGTGGGCGTTCGGCAATGCCCGGCATGATCCACGCGACACGAAAGCTATAACGGTCTATGCGGCCTCAGGACTAACCCACCTGCCCGGCCTCTATGGTGCATTTGTCGCGCATGTGCTGGATTCGCTCTATCGCGGCCTTGGCGAGATTGGCGACGCTGGCGCGCCTGGACTCATGGTTTTGATCGATGAAGCGCATTTGGTTTTCGACGGCGCAAGCCCGGCCATTGTGCAGCGGATAGAGCAAATCACGCGGCTAATTCGATCCAAGGGAGTCGGCCTCATTTATGTGACTCAAGCGCCGTCGGACCTGCCGCACGTCATTAGCGGGCAATTGGCGACGCGGATTCAGCACGCCTTGCGCGGCGCGACTCCGGTCCACCAAAAGGCCTTGAAGGCTGCAGCCGATACCATGCCGGGCAATATCACGGCTGCCGACATTGCAGGACTTGGAACTGGGCAAGCGATTGTGTCTGTTCCGAATGCTGCCGGCGCTCCTATGCCGGCTTGCAAGGTTGCAGTGTCGCGCGGCTCCAAGCCGCTGCACAGCGTGGGCGTGTCGCGGCCTGTCGTTCAGCCTGCAACCGCGCCAATGGTCTCGAGCGAAGCGACGTATGCGCCAGATCCAGGTCTATGGGAACGCTTGCGCGGGAAATGGTATTTCATGCCCGTGTCGATTGGCCTTGTGTTGTATGGGCTTGCGGCGCTATCGAACGCTATGAGTTAAAGAAAAGCCCGGCTTCAAAGGCCGGGCTTAGTCTATTTTGATTGGTCCGTGGTTTCAGCAATCCATTTCTCAATGTCGCTGCTTTTCCAGACTGCAAACCGCCACGAGATGCGGGTTTGTTTGGGAAAGGTTCCCGCACGAATGCGACGGTAAATCTCGGCGCGGGATAACGTGGTGACTTTCGACACGTCGCCGACTCGCAATAGGCTCGTCTCCATTAGTAGCCCCTGATGTGACCCGTGGGCACAATCTGCCGTGCGTTCTGAGGTTCGCCAAAGGCCGCTATTTCCAGATTTTGCAGCCGCGTCATGAGCCCGGCCATGAGTTCTTCGGTGGATTGAGTGCTGGCGTAAACCGTCTCCAAGTTCTCCTCAAATGAGAATTGGATTTGATTCCGTCGCCGTTGCGGCAATGAACGGCGATGTTCTTTGACGTGAACAAGTTTGCCCTGCCGGTATGCCATGAAAACGTCAATCAGGAGCTTGCGGACTTGCGCGGCCTTCGGCGTGCGGGATAGTGCGCATATTACAAGCGCCTGCCCTTCGTTTAGATAATAGGCCGTGAATGCTTGCCCTCTAGACTGCCCGCGCCGTACGGGTAGTGGGCCGTACATCCCAAGCTCCTCTCGATTGCGGTTGATTAGTTCCCGGATATCGTACGAACGTTTGAATTCGAGATGGGAAGCCAATTCGGTATCGAGAAGACGCGGCTCATCGTCAAAATCAATGAGGGACTCTGCAGGGATAAGAACGTTTTGCATAGTGAGTTCTCCAATTGAGGTGAACCCGGTTCCACGCTCTCAATCGTGGTGGCCGGGCGTCAACGGGTTGAGAGACCGGAATTGGAGTACCGGCAAGCCTCACGGCTTCCCATTGCGCCCGACCATAGAAAAAGCGCCCGTAGACGGTTCTCTAAGGCGCTTGTGCGCTCCAATTTGGCGGCTCTCAACCCGCACCGCGACTCCGTCACGGCACGATTAGGGAAACGCAAATCGGCGCATATTACAAGCCCTATCATCTAAGAAAATAAATTTCAACTCTATCGTGAAATTTTTATTTCATGTGTTATGTTATCACATATCATGGCGGATTTCGTCGCGAAAAACCGGTCGCTCTACAACACCTGTATCCGACTACGTTAAAACGCCCTCGGAGAAATCTGCACCTAGGAGAAATCTACATATCACTCGAAAGCTGTTTCCAGTCTCTTCACCAAGAGACCTAGGGCCAACCTTTTTGCGCCTTGTATCGCGCCGGCGTCTTCCAGTTTTTTCATTTCGGTGTACTGGTCGGCCGTCAAGAAATTCAGTTCGTCATCCAGCGCCCTCACGCCATCCACGTCACCGGAAAACGCTTTCGCAACACGGCGCGACGCCGTTCTCGTGGAGGTTCGGTCCATTGCACTTAGCAGTCCCGAGGCAAGTACGAGGTTGCTCATATCTGCCGGATCAAAAGGAAGAAGTGTTTTAATGGTCGCATATGCGTCGTCCTCGGTGGCCCCATACTTCACGAGAATGTTCGCCATCTTTGAAAGGAAGGCAGGATCATGAGCGGGACCGTCCACCGAAAATTTGACCATGGGCGAAAAATCTGATGCCGAGAATGGCTCCGCCGCCAAGGCGGAAGTGGAAACAACTGTTGCCAGAAAAACCCCTCGGAGAAATCTCATCATTGGGCCAAGGCCTCCTGAAACACCGATGCAGGCATTTTAGCCACAAAGCTGCGGTTTTTGCCGACTAGTTTGAATTCGAAACCTGTCTTAGCGGCTTGCTCGAACTGGTCCTTGGTCAATTCGATCGACCCCTCTTCAATGATCGAACAATTTCCACCGCCGCAGCCAGCCAACTGCTCGCGTACTACAGCATAGGGTAACTTTTCACCGAAGGACCAGGCTTCATGGAAGGATGCCCATCCGACGCCGGTTGACGTGTAGCGGACGGCGATCCCGTATTTGGTAACACCTTTCTGAGTGCCTATAATTGCCGCTGCGTTCAGGTTGTCCAGAAGGCCTGTATGAACGGAATAGAAAGCGGAGTGCTTGCCCTTCATACCGGTGTGGACATCATCCACGGTGCCCGGCGTTGACGTGCAACTTGCGAGAAGTGCGACAACAAGCGCACCTCGGAGAAATCTGATCATCCCTGTCTCCCTGCCCTCGGAGAAATAGGGATACCGGGGCCTCGGAGAAATATCAATTATTTTCACTTCTCGATTGACTTCCTGCAATATCGTGCAATATTGCTCATTAAACGTGAAATTCAAAGGAGACGTGACCATGATGAGACGATCGATTTTTTCCGCAGCAACCGCCCTCCTCGCCTCGTTGGGCTCCACTATCGACTTGGCGCGCGGCATGCAGGTCGTTCCACTGCACCGGGCAGCCGATTTCAGCCGCCCGAAAACCCGTCGCACGGGTCGAAAGTATCCGCATTCGTCAACGAGGCAGAATAGCCGCATTGCTCGTCAGCTTGCAGCCGGGCGGCTCAATTTCGCGCCCTGACTTTCACGTTTTACGAGGAATTCGAAATGAGCATGCTTCTTTACGCATTCGCAACCGGCGCTCTGACCGCATTCCTCTTTGGCGTGCTCAGCGGCCGTTTCGAGAGGGATCAGTGATGAGCCTTAAACGCGATGTCCGCGACGCACAGTTACTTCTCGAACGTGCGACCGCCTGTTTCGACCGTCATCGGGGCGCAGCAGATCGCATCAACGCGGTGATCGAAAGCACGGTGACGTTACTCCTCACCCTCTCCGTCGCCTCGGCTGCCTCGATCATGGGGCTGCTATGAGCCCTGAACCAAAAACAGCCGAGGAGCTGCTGGCGCGCTATGCCGATGTCCGTCGGCGCATCTACGGCGCACCCAAGGTCGTCAACATAGCCGCGAAACCGAAGTTGGCCGCACCCGTCGTCGAGCCTACGCGCCTGATGACGACGAAGGAACGCATCCTCGCACTGTTCTGCAGGCGTACAGGGCTTTCTGCCGACCTGATAACGAGCGACCGCATGCAAAGGCACGTCGTCCTCGTGCGGCAGGCCTGCTGCTATTGGATGGTCCGCAGAACCACGTCGAGCCTTGTCGAGATCGGCGCCTACCTCGGCAGTCGTGACCATACCACCGTTCGTCATGCAATCCGCAGCTATCCCGCCAAGCGCGGGGCGACCGGCCGCAACCTCAGACCGGTGCGGAGCATACGATGACTTCCAACCGACAATTCAACCCAACAGGAGACAACATGAGGAAGCTTTTCATCGGAGCGGCGCTCGCGCTCGCTTGCATGTTCACCAGTCCGGCCGCCGCACTTACGCTTTGCACTGGCGCCGCCGACCAGCCCTATGCCGCAGCGGGTGAAATGATCCGCGCCGAAGCGAAAGGAGCAGGCCTGACCGTTGACGTTGTCAAAGACACGGGTGGTACCTGGGGCAACATCCAGCTCAGCCTTCAGGGCAAATGCGATGCCTTCGTTGGTCAGCCTGACGGACTGGCCTATCTCAAGCGCACCGAGCCGGCCAATGCTGCCAAGTTCGTACCCGTCGCCGATCTTCACCGTGAATATCTGCACGCGCTCTGCGGCAAGAACTCAGGAGTCGACGACATAGGCGACCTCGAGAGCGACCCGAAGAAGTATTCGATTACACTCGGCGAACGTGGGTCGGGCGCTTGGCTCATCTGGCAGAACTTCATTTCGGAAGACGCTGATTATGCTCCGGTCCGTCAGACTGACGAGTCCGGTGATATTGCACTATCCTCGGTGAGCAACGAGCAGACGACCTGCATGTTGGTGCCGGCAGCACTCGGCAACACACTGGTTCGATCGGCTGACGAGTTCTACGGCGAAAGCTTGTCACTGGTCGGCGTCAACGACCGGGACTTCGACGATGCTGTCGATCCGCAGGGCAAGCCGCTCTACGCCTACGCTGAAATCCCGAGCAAGACCTACAAGAAGAACCTGCAGGGTTGGTTCTCCGACAAGTCGACGCTGACATGGCTGGCGAAGGTCTACGTCAACAAGGACGCTGTCGCTGACCAGGCCGAACTGAAGACATTCATCCGCTCGGTCATGAAGGCGCGCGGCGGCATCGTCTCCAACTTCGGGAGCTGACCGTGGTCATCGCCCTCCTCAACAATCTTCCCGATCTGATCCTCGGTTTCTGCTGGAGCAGCGTCCTCTTCTACGTCGGCCGGCGCTTTGAGCGCTGGATGGCGAAATGAGCCTCTTTGGTTTCCGGCAGGTCAGAGATGCCGGTTTCCCAACAGGTTCGTTCAACGGAGAATTTTCATGCCAACTGGATTCACTGCTGCCGTTGAAAGCGGCGAAATCACCACCTTGAAGCAGTTCGCTCTCCAATGTGCCAGAGGTATGGGAGCATGCATTACGATGCGTGACGCTCCTTTTGATGCGCCAATTCCAGATCAGTTTGAGCCGGAAGTCGAGTTTTATCAGACACGTCTTACGGCAGCACACGAGCTTCTCAAAGTGTTGGAAAATCTGACGCCTGAGCAGTGCGACTCGCGGGCCGCCAATGATTTCAGAGAACTCACAGCTAATTTTGAACAGCGGGAAGCTGAGCGGAAGGAACGTAACGCTCGTTACGAGAGCATGTTGCAAAAGGTCCGCGGCTGGACAACAGAAGCCGAAGGCATTCGCGATTTCATGCTCCAGCAGCTCACCATCTCGATTGACACATACGCTGGTGAGCCACCGGTCGAACTTACCGGAGCCCAATGGTTGGTAAAAACACGAAAAGAAGCGCTTCGCGACATCAGTTACTACGAAACACACATCGCCGACGAAATCCATCGTGTCGCACTACGGAACCGGTGGCTGGCCGATCTCCGCCGCAGTCTTGCAGATGTCAGGGGATAGGATTCGTTGATGATCCCCGACAAACAAGTCAAAGCGAAAGAACTCGACGAGGTGCCGGCAGGCTATCGCGGCCTCGGCCCGTGCCTCAACGAGACGCACCGAGCATACCTCTTCCAGTATTACGGCCACGAGGTCTGGATCCCGAAGAAGGTGCTCGTGAAAGCCGAAGGCGGCTTTTGGGCGCCAGCGTGGTCGATCGAGAGCAGCAAGAAATTCAAATCAGGATCAACGGTGGACTATGACAAACAGAGACGAAATCTCGAAAGACGTGGATGAACTGCTGGCAGGCTGGTTTGATGGCGAACGCTATGCTGTCGACAAGAATGACATCGTCGAGCTGGTGTTGAAGCACAGCGCTGTAGCAGCACAATCTAACACAACTCTCGTTGACCGAGTGGGGCGAGCGATAGCTAAAGCTGATCCTGAATTGCGCGGTCAATTCGATGAATCCGAGATGGGCGATTACTTTTGGGAGAAATGGTCACACGCCTATCGACCTCAAGCCGAAGCGGCCATCGTCGAAGTCAGCAAAGCGGCTCCCCCAACTCATCGACACAAGAAGCGCGGCACCGAATACGTGCTGCTCGGCGTCGGAAAGATGCAGGCGGAGAAGTGGTTCGAGTACGATACCGGCGCATCTGCTGACATGCGCGAGGTCGCAGTCTATCGCAGCATTGATGACGGCTCTTTGTGGGTGAGGCCGGTTGAGGAATTCAACGACGGACGCTTTGAGCCCCTCACCTCTCTCCTCCCAACTGTCTGGATAATGAGAACGGCTGACGGCGGGTTCTATCCGATCCAGCCGAGCGACAAATGCAAACCTGAGGACCACGGCCGGCTGAATGACCACGTCGTCAGCATTGAGGACTTGGAAGGCAACGTTCTTTGGAAAAGGAGCGCGCTATGAACCGCAACAAGCTACAGATTGCCGATTTGCGGAGACCGGAACGATGATGACCACCGAAACGCAAGCATCAGAAACGACCGTTGACGATCATCTTCGAAACCTCATTCAGCTTATGAAGCGTGGCGCGCGCCTAAAGCTATTTGATCTCCCTGACGATCCATCGTTTCTTAGCTCGAATATCGGTGGCGGTATGTCGCAGGCCATTGCCGACCGCCTCGAAGCCGCCCTGTCCGCTGCGGAGCCCGTGGGTTGGCAGTGGCGAAACCCGCGATGGACGGTCGGCGACCAGTGGCAGCATTGCCCCGATGGGCCAAGAGAGGACAAGCTTCCTGGCACCGAGTATCGCCCAGTCTACGCCGCCCCAACCGCGCCATCCGTGGCTGTGAAAGCCATTCTTGCGGAGTTGGACAATGTTCTGGTTAACGACGAGCAGGACCGGGAAACCCTCGCCAAAATTCGAACGATGGTTTCCGCCCTCTCCGCACAGGTGCAGGACGTGGCGGAAGGTTGGCAGGTGGCGTCAAATAGCGGTTCTGTTCTCATCTACTGCTTGAAGCAGGACGGATGGCGTAAAGGCGAGCCGGTGATGGTGAATGACATCATGATCCGCGTTGAAAACGCTAATAGGTCATCTAACGAATTGCAGCCTATTGTTGACGCCATTATGCGCGCTCTCCCCGCAGCACCCGCAAAGCAGGAGGGCTAGATATGAGCGAGATTTTAAATCAGATTTTGTTTCCGCTCGGCCTGTTGGCAGGTTTCCTCGGATACAGAATCTTGTCCTATTACCTCAGGACAAAGGAGATTGAAGGCGACAAGTCTGCGTCTTACGGCACCGTCTATAAAATCGATGGTCCGATACAATACGTGGAAACAGCACATCACGAGGAGATTCCTCCCCGCATTCTCCACAAACACACCAACATCAGGAGTGGGGAATGAAGTTCCATCCTGATGTCCTAAAAGCACATGCTCAGTTCGGCGGCGACCTGCGATCGATGCAAAAGTGCTACGAGCATTCTGATCTCGTTGCGGAAGTGGAACTGCTTCGGGAAGCATTGGGACCGTTGGCAGCGGTCGTTTCCGATATCCCTGCGTCTTGGGATGACGACCATCAATGCGTCACCGCGTGCGGGCATTTCCGCCGCGCAGCCAGCGCTCTCGAGGAGTCTGTTTTACGGGGAACCTGCCGATGACCTCCGTTCTCCTCTGCATTATTTACGCCGGCATCGCTGACGGCTTCGCCGAAAAACACGGTTTCTGGAAATCACTCGTTTGGCCCTATTTCGCAGGCTCTCTGCTGGCAGACGCATTTGAACGGAAGAAACTCGATGACCTTTAAACTGACGCCGGAAGCGCAGGCACGAGCGCAACAATACGAAGACTGGTCACGCAGGAAACGAGGTGAGATGCGCGCGCTGTCAGACGAGAACCTGGTTGCGACCGCGAAATTCTACATGTCGCACATGGCGCCGATGCAATTCGCACCGGGTGAACCGGTCTACGACGCCACGATGTGGCACATCATCTTGCCCGAGTTAATGGCCCGTGTCGCCAGCCGTTGACTAATCCCTCGCCAGCTTCCCGATGATCCAGTTGTTGTTGCCCTTATTCCCGCACTTCATGCAGCGCAGCTTCGGACGCAGCTGGTTGAGGAACACGTTGTTACCGAAGCGCCGAACCAACTCCCGGCGATCGAGCCACCCTTCCCGCTCACAACGGGAGCATCGGCCTCCGAACACGTACCACTCCGGATAGGCATTGAGCGTCGGATACAGATCACGACTCACCGTCCCTTCGTAGATCACCCGAAAGGAATCCGGAACCAGGTTTATGCCGCGACGGTGTTTCATGTTCCTATTTTGTTCACGTTGAATGTGACAGTCAAGAGGACGCTCGGATGAGCCCACAGAAACAGTTCTGGTTTGCCGTCGGTCGCAGTCGCAAGACATTCGAGGTCTCAGCGCCGAGCGCTTATGCCGCCAAGAACGTCATGTCCAAGTTCATCGCCGATCCAAAGAATGGACTTGGCTGGAATACCCAGTTTGAGCGGTTGCCCGCCTGCCCCGTCAAAAGGCCTCAGAAGATCAGTTCAAACGCATAGAATTTCACTTTTAATGAGAATTACAGTTGACGCGATTTAATTTCACTTTTATCGTGCAATTCTGTTTAGGAGACGATGAAAATGTTTACCGTCCACAAGGCCACGATTAATTTCGAAGATATTGCCGACTGCGTAGAACTCGATTGCCCGGCTCAATCCGAAATCCTCAGCGCCGCCGTTCAATACCCTGGGCAGATTGCGATTTGGTATCGATGCGATCCGGGTCGTCCCAAAACCCGCCGCACTATCCACGTCGTGGGAACCGGATTTCCAGCGCTTGCTGACGCTCGCTTCATTTCGACACTTCTTCTGCGGAACGGCACCCTCGTATTTCATCTGTTTGATGGGGGAGAAGCGTGATGAAAAAGGTCACCATTTCCCAAGCCTACGAAGTATGGAACGATCGCGCAAATGGTGCGGACGAAGGACGCAGTACCAGCAAGGGCGGCCGAGCATGGCTGTCAGACGAGTTCCAGCTTTGTGAGCTTGAAGCCCTTTGCATGATCCTGCGACACGAAGCCGGAAAGCTCGCCGAAGGGCTGCCTGAGTTGCTTCGAAACATGGAGTCCGTTCCAAACCTCGCCTCCCTGTCAAAGCGCCAGCAGGACATCGCCGTGACACTCTATGCCCTCGACCCCGACTTCGCTGTCACCTTCAAGTGGATATCCAGCGAGGCTGGCATCCACAACGACGAAACCGCTCGCAGCATCACCCGCGCATTGGCACGCAAAGGTATCACCGAGCATGTGCGCGGTTTGATGACTGATGAAGGTGAGGTCTGCGGGTCGGGTTACCGTTTGACCAACATGGGTCGACAGATGGTCAAAATCGCAGAAGGCGGTGTGTGATGGCTGATAGTTTCCTTGGCTTTCACACCATCTATGGCGATGAAGGTGAACGGCGAACCTCGTACATGACACGGGTTTGGATCGGGCGACTGCGCTTTCACGTATTCCATCGCGGCGACGCCGACCCCGACTGCCACGACCACCCGTGGGACTTCTGGACGTTCCCACTCACCAGTTATGTGGAAGAAGTAGCCGAGCCGATATGGATGAGCGGCCCGCTCCCCATGCAATATCACCTTCGCCGTCAACTAGTCCGAGCCTTTCGGCTCCATTACAGACCTGCGACCCATTGCCACCGCGTTGTCGGACGCTCAAGCGGTCAAGGCCTCCAAACCGAAAACGGACGGATTTACACCCTCGTGTGGCGGGGCAGCTCCGGGCGCGCGTGGGGCTTCCTGAAAAACCGGGATGGGCAATGGTGTTGGACGCCATGGCGCGACTACATACTCAGCAGCGGGAAAAACGTGCCGTGCGCACCGAGCGAAGGCGGTGACGCATGATGACCGAAGCCGACATCGCTCGTAGCGCTCGAGATATTTGCACCCATTCTAGACGTAACCCCGCTTACCGCCAGTGGATACATGAAACCGCCGTTCCAATGCGGGATGAAGTCGCCCCTGGCACACCTCTGTCCGAGTTCCGTGGCGAGCTTCTCGAACGCTTCGTCGACGGCAGCATTCGTTGTTTAGTCGAGGAGACCGGTTTACGGGCAAACCAGCAATCGAGGTACGCGCGATGAGGGCTTTTCTCGTTTGCGCAGCGCTTGGGCTCGCCGCGTGGTTCCTGCTGCTGTCAACGCTTCGGATCCTTTTACTGATCGGGGTCTTGTGATGGCAGCCGAAAACCGCCCCAACACACTATGGCCGGTCGGCACCAAGGTCACCTACCTTAACGCCTACGGGCTGGAACCTATCGATGGCGTCGTGATCAAACACTACGGCGAAACCAATGTGCTCGTCGAGGATCCTCGGGGCGTCAGGCATTTCGGAGCCACATGGCGGATCTTCACCGCGCCACCTTCCCCTAAGCGGACCGTCGATTTGGATGACCTGATCGACTCTCCCCCTGTCAAACCGAAGCCGGTCGATCTCGGCGACCTGCTCGTGTGAGGAAACACGCATGACCGCTGCATCAAACCAAGGCGTCATCAAATCGCTCGCCGTCGGCCGCTCCGACATCTACCGCATGGACCCGCACGACCTGAACGTGAAGGTCGATTGGAATTGCCGCTCGATCAACTTCAATGCCGATGATCCCGAAGACTTGGCGCTGGCGGAATCCATCTCGCAGGTCGGCATCAAACAGCCGCTCACCGTCTACACGGAAGATGGCAAGGCTTTCATTTCCGACGGTCATCGCCGCCACGGCGCCACCATGTACGCGATCGAGCATCTCGGAGCCGAGATCAAAAGCGTACCGGTGCAGACGGAGGATCGGTATTCGAGCGAGGCTGATCGTGTATTCAGCCAGATCGTCCGCAATTCCGGCAAACCGCTGACACCGATCGAACAGGCGCGCGTCTTCAAGCGTCTCATCGACCTCGGCTGGACGGAAAAAGACATCCAGCAGAAGACCGGGCTTGCTCGCCAGTGGATCGTCGAACTTCTCGAACTGCAGGCCGCGCCGGCTGCCGTCACCAACCTGGTGGCCACAGGCCAAGTCGCCGCGACGCTCGCCATGGCCACGTTGAAGAAGCACGGCGGCGACGGTGTTAAAGCCGCTGGCGATCTGACGCGTGCAGTCGACAAGGCGCAGGCGGAAGGGAAAAAGCGCGCCACCGCGAAGCACCTGGATGCCGGCGAAAAGCCAAAAACCCTCAAGGACCGGCTGACGACGTTGTTCGAAGCCGCTGAAATTTTCCATGTCGAAGAAGGTCCGTACACGATCAGCCTCACACCCGACCAGTACGCCGAGCTGCGCAGCGCGCTCGATCTTTAGGAATCCGACATGAGGTCAACACCTGTCGACGATTGGCATGAAGTCATTTGTAAACTGGGTAGGCTCGGCATTCCGTTCGTGGTCCGCAACGGGGGTACTCATATCAAGTGCAGAACTGTCAACTACTACCCAACTACGGGGCGGGTCCAAATCGACAACGCGAGAGCATTTAACCAGATCGGGTTCGACTTTCTACTCGAGGTCCTGATCGAAGAAGGAATCCATCAATTATGACCACCATCTCCGCCAAGACTATTCTGCGATCACGTAATGCCAGTGCGCCTGACAAGGTGCTCTCGACGCTTCTCTTGCGCTACCCTCGGTTCATCCATGCCGAATTCCTCACTCATCGCGTGTTCAGCCGGAATGCTGCCAGCAGTCGCGCTATCCCCGTGAAGAAAATGATCGACGACATCCTCGCCGACACCGCCATGCCCATCCATTGGGGAGCGGCGCAGAAGGGTATGCAGGCTGACCAGGAATGTGATGCACGATTGCGTCTCATTGTGCCGGGAGGCGTTTCGCGCGAACGGGCATGGCTATGGGCACGTGATGAAGCGATCCGTATTGCCCGTGCCTTCGAAGCAGCCGGCTACCACAAGCAGGTCATCAACCGCCTGCTCGAACCGTTCCTCCATATCACTGTGCTCGTGTCGTCGACGGAATGGGACAACTTCCTCGAATTGCGCGACCACAAGGACGCCGAGCCGCATATCCAGATGCTCGCTCGCGAAATCCGGAAGTGCCTTGAAGACGAGTCGACGGTGCAGACGCTTAATCCTGGTAAATGGCATCTGCCGTTCATCACCAGCTTCGACGAAGATCTCCTCTATGAGGCAAGTGGTGGGGATCACAACATCGGCGTCGAGATCCTGCAAAAACTCTCCGTCGCCCGCTGCGCCAGCACGTCCTATAAAACCACCGACGGCTTCGATATGACCTTCGACCGCGCCGTCGCGATCTACGACAAGCTGCACACAAAACCATTCCATGCCAGCCCGTTCGAGCACGTCGCGCAGGCTGATGAATTCGAAGACCTGGCTTATCATTTCGAGCGACCGGCATTCAAAACCGCCGCCTGCTGGAAGCACAGCGAAGAACACGGCAACTTCGTCGGCTTCCGCCAGCGCCGCCGTCAACTGGAGTTGCAGGCATGATCGACTTCCATCGCCAGAACCGAAACCTTCACATCATCCTCGATTGCGACGACGTGCTCTTAGACTGGCTCGGCGCGTTCAGACGGTTTGTTTCAGCCGTCGAGAACCGTCCTATCGAAGGATTGCCGGATTCGTGGGACATGAGCGGATGGCTCGGCCTGACGCCGGCAGCGTCGCGCGAGATGGTCGTCGGCTTCAATCACAGCTCCCAGTTCCAGTATCTCGAAGCATGCCCGCATGCCGTAGAGAACGTCACAGCGCTCAAGGAGATGGGCCACAGGCTGACAGTGTTGACCAGTTGCTCGGACAACCCCCTCATCGTCGCCAGGCGGAAGCTCAACCTCGATCTGATATTCGGCGACATCTTCGAACAGGTGATTTGCCTGCCGCTCGGCGAAAGCAAAAAGAAGTGGCTCGGTATCCTCGAGCGCGGTGTCTGGATCGAAGACAACTACAACCACGCCGTCTCCGGTCACGATTGCGGCCACAAGTCTTTTATGGTTCGACGATCACACAATCGATCCCACGAGACGCCCGGCGATCCCTTGGTCACGTGGATAGACGATCTGCGGCCAATCGTTTCACTTTTATCTTGACTTTCACTTTTAAGGTGGAAATATGAATGTAAGTGAAGATGAAGACTGGGAGTCGGCGTGTCAGGGGAAAGAGCGGTTCGCCGCGAAAGTCGTAGCCTCGGTGCGCAAGCGATATCCGAAGGCTGAACCTTACAAATGCAAATTCTGCGGCTTTTTCCACCTCGGACGCCAAACGGCAAAGCGCAAAAGAAGGAGAAACTGGAAATGACAGACTTAAACACCCTCGCTGCCGCAATCCATGCCTCCAATGCCCACTGGTGGCGTGACCCGGCGACAGGCGAGCGCCTCAATCGGAACAAGGGCGAAATGCTGATGCTCGTTGTCAGCGAACTTTCCGAAGCCATGGAAGGCGAGCGGAAAGACCTGATGGATGACCACCTGCCCAATCGCAAGATGGCGGAAGTCGAACTGGCTGACGCCAAGATCAGGCTCTTCGATTTTGCTGGCGGCTGCGGATACAGGCTCGTCAATCCGGAAGGGCTTGCGATCGACCTGACCGACAATCGCGCCGAAGCGCTGTTTGCAATTACCCGCCTCATTACAGGGATCGGCAATCTGATCGAGTCGAACTGGCACGTTCGTGTCGGCATCGAGATCACGCGCGTCCTTGCTACGATCGATGCTTACGCTGCCAAGTTCGGCTACGATGTCGACGGCGCCGTTGCTGAAAAGCGAGCTTACAATGCCGTCCGCGCCGATCACAAGAATGAAGCCAGGCTTGCTGCAAACGGCAAGAAGTGGTGATTTCCATGGCGCTCGTCGAGATTACGAAAACCACCAGCGTCAATCCCCGTTACGTCCAGAGCATCCAGTGCTACTATAGCTCCGGGCACGTTACCGTACGCATGCGCGATGGTGTTGAGCACAACGTCCAGCCGGTGCACAACGAGAGTGTGTGGGAAGCCTACGATCGCGTCCGCGAGGCAATGGTTGCGGAGGCCTGCTCATGAGCACGAAGGAAACGAACCCCAAGGACGGCATCGGTATCAAGAAATGGCGCCAGTTTGCCACTATTCCAATGACTGTCATGGCCGAAGTCGGCATCGCTATGCTGGAAGGCGCGGCGAAATACGGCCGGCACAACTACCGGGTTTCCGGCGTCAAGGCATCGGTCTACGTCGACGCTGCAACGGGTCACATCATGCAGTGGTGGGAAGGCGAAGACATCGATGCCGATAGCCAACTCTCCCACATCACCAAAGCGATCAGCAGCCTCGTGGTTCTGCGCGACGCGATGATCCAGCAGCAGTTGAACGACGACCGTCCGCCGAAAGCCAATCTGGAAGCGATTCGTACCGAACTTCAGCGCGTTGTTGACGAGATGTTTGAGAAGTACCCGGAAGGCGTGGAGCCTTACACAGAAGCAAAGCATTCTCGTCTACCAACGTTGACAGATGTGGTTATCGCAGAAGCTCAATGCTTTACCGCTGGGGCACTGTCGGCGAAATTGGAGGATCTCGGGCAAAAACCTGCACACTTCCAATCCGCCAAATCGTTCATCGACGGTGGCCTTGCAGGCGACGAGGAAGCATCCGACGAGTTCGCGATGCTTTCTACAATGGAATACGCTATGGCCACGTAGGGCTGCTTGACGCGCTTATATTTCACGTTTAACGTGACTTTCAATAATTAGGAGTCGAAATGTCTATCGGACACAACAGCGGCGACACGGTCGCTTCCGCAGAATTGCGCCAGATTATCGAGCGCGTAGAGCGGCTTGAGGAAGAAAAGGCGGCGATCCAGGGCGACATCAAAGACGTGATGGGTGAGGCCAAGGGTCGCGGTTACGACACCAAGGCAATCCGCACCATCATCCGCCTTCGAAAGAAGGACGCCAACGAGCGTCTCGAAGAAGAAACCATTCTGCAGACGTACATGGCCGCGCTCGGCATGACGATGCTCGACCCCTGATCCCAACAACGGAGACAACAAATGAAACTCGGCGAACTGCGCGGCGCAATCCGCAAGACGAAGGGTAGCCCCTTCACCATCGTAACCATCGGCGGCGAGGCTGTTACGCTCGTGCTGCAAAAGACCCCTCTCCTCGAAGAACTTGACCGCGTGTTTCCGGGCGGCAAGGCTGCTGAAACCGGCCTGACGTTCGACGCGGCCACCGGCAAACTTGAAGGCTTCGACACCGCCGCTCAGGCGTCCGTCACAGCAGTTGTCATCAACGACGATATCGATCTTGACCTTGCTGAGATCGCACACGGCACTTTGGTTACGGCAGACGCGATGCTTCGCAACGCGGATTCCGACGACCTGCTGGTGTGAACCATGGCCGCCAGCGACAACTACATCCAAGTTGCTTTTCTGCGCGGCCAACTGGACGCCGCCTATGAGGCGATTGCCACCCTGTGGGCAATCTCTCAGGACACATCCCAAACCGACACCCAACATGTCACCGACCTCGATCAGGCAATCTTCGAAGCGATCAAGCTGCTTCCGCCGAACCATCGAACAGACGACATGCCGGCTTTCGTTGCACCTGCCGATCCCTCTGATGACGAGTTGCTCGTATGATCGAAGATATGTCTCTCGAAGAACTGATCGATCTCGCCATGTCCAACGGCGAATGGCACTCGATCCGCATTTTCAACGGCAAAATGAGCGGCGGCGGCAATATGGTCAGCATGGGCCGCGATCACAGCAGCTTCGTTGTCGACGCTCTTGTGCCCGAGTCCGCGCCTTCGGAGAAGTTGCGCCACGTCCTGCTTCAGGTTCTGCGAAACAAAGCGCCAACCGACACATCCGACGATCTTCTGGTCTGAAAGTATTCCTATGACGAACATCACGCTGCATCCCGGCGACAACCGCGCCTCGTTACGACGCCTGATTGCACAGGGCGTGCGCGTCCATTCTGTTGTGACAGACCCACCGTATGGACTGGTTTCGATCCAGAAGCGTTTCGGCAAGGAAGGTTCGGCCCCTGCCCGTCGTGAGAAGAACGATGGGAGCTTCGCGCGCCTGTCTGGCGGCTTCATGGGCCGCGCGTGGGATGGAACAGGTATCGAGCGTGATCCCGAGTTCTGGAAGCTGATTTACGACATCTTGTTACCGGGCGGCTATGTCTTCGCTTTCAGCGGGAGCCGCACCGGTCACTGGCAGGCCTGCGCCATGGAGATGGCCGGCTTCATCATGCACCCGATGCACGGTTGGTGCTTTGGCTCGGGTTTTCCGAAGGCCAGCAATGCCGAAAGAGCGATCGACGCGCATAGATGTGACCGCCCGGGCCGTCATTATGAGTCCGCCCTTCCAAGCGATCCTCGACCAGATGATCACGTTTGCGACTCTTGCGAAGAAGGTGATCCTTGGGTGGGTTGGGGTTACGGAACCCAGTCGCAGAAACCTGCACTCGAGCCGGTTTTCCTTGGGCAGAAACCATTCACTGAAAAGAATGGCGCTGCAAACCTGCAGATGCATGGTGTTGGAGCTGTAAACATAGATGGTTGTCGTGTGAACGGTCGTCATCCCGCCAACCTGATCCTCGACGGTTCACCGGAAGTTGTCGCGATGTTCCCGGCAAAAGCTGGTGCTGCGGCGCCAGATAAAGGGACCGAGCCATCAGGTGTGACTAAGGACATTTACGGCAAGTTCAACGGTCGGACTCCCGGCACGTTCTTCAATGATGAAGGTTCTGCTGCTCGTTTCTTTCACCAGTTTCCACTTAGCGACGAAGATTACGCGCATGCGATAGCCGTGGGTGTCATCGGCGAAGACCGCGGTGCTGCTCTCATCTACAATGGGAAAGCGGGCAAAGCAGATCGCGCTGGCAGCAGCCACCCCACCGTAAAACCCATCGCCCTGATGCAGAATTTGATCCGGCACATCACGCCACCGGGCGGCATCGTGCTCGATCCATTTGCCGGCTCCGGAACAACCGCTGAGGCAGCTCGGCGCGAGGGGTTTGACTGCATTCTCATGGAAGCCGAAACTGAATACGTCGAATTTTTAGGACGCAGGTTTCCAGAGATTAACGATTGCAACCAAAAAATGTTGCTTTCAGATGAACTACTTGATGAAAACTTGTTCACGGTATGTTCACATCCTAAAAGAAAAGGATTAAATTCCTACTTGTCAGATTTGATCGGTGAAAACGTCGACCTGAGCGACTTAATGTGAGAGTGGAACAATGAATGTAATGAGTTTTGAACAGCTTCCTTTTGTCGTCTCAAACGCAGGCCGGCTGCATCCATGGACGCCGGTTCGCACCAACGATTATCAGGCTGACTGCGACGCTGGTCGCTTATATTTCACGCAGCTTCATTCTGTGATGATGGCTACGGAAAATCCGCTCCACCTTTCTCGCGTGTTACAAGCGCAGGTCGAAGCCGGCAAATGGGAAGGTGTTGAGATCGGCTTTGCCCAGGCTATGGCCGAGGCCCTGTGCTAGTCTAGCCGATACACGTCAGCGTTATCCTGACGCTCGCGCAGGCCCTTGTAGGCAGCATGCCGAAGCTTTTTGTCCGGCGTTATTTGGCGGAATTCGATTTCGGCAATTAAAGTGGGTTGCAACCAAACGACTTTCCGTCGGCCGCTGTACGATACCGGAGGCGTTTTCTTTCGCCACGGAAGTTTCCCCATCAGTTTTTGCAACTCCGCGGCACTTCGGGCTTTGAATCCGGTGCCAACACTACCGACATAGCGCAGGTCATCTCCATCGTAACCAGCCAGCAGCAAGGATGAGAAACCGCCTAAAGAGTCCGGTTCGTAGCCAACTATAAAGAAGGCTTCCGACTGAACGCATTTCAGTTTCACCCAGTCGCCGGTTCGGCCGCTGCGGTAGGCGGCCGTGCGATCTTTGCCGACAATCCCTTCCAACCCATGGCCGCACGCATGGCGTAAAAGGTCGGAGGGATCAACATCGAGCAATTCTTCGGAAATCCGGATCGCTCCCTCGTAGCCTTGCAACATCTCTTCGAGCAGATGCCGCCGCACGCTGTAAGGCTCGTCACGAAGGTCTTTGCCGTCAAGATAGAGAATATCAAACGCGTAAAGGATCGCATGGTCTGCGTTCTTGCCCCCACTCCGAGCACCCGAAGCACCGAGGTTGTTCTGCAACGCGTTGAAGTCCGAGCGTCCCTGTTCGTCAAGGACGACGCCTTCACCGTCGATTATGAATGATGCCGGGCCCAAATCCTTAGCCGCTTCGGCAATCGCGGGGAACCTGACCGCCCAGTCGTAGCCGCCTCGCGTAAATATCCTGACGCCACCGGGTTCATTGTGAACCGCCAGACGATACCCGTCCCACTTGATCTCCCATCCCCACTTGTCACCGCGAGGCGGCTTCTGTTTCAGCAGCGCAAGAGCGGGGTCGACACGCCCTGGCATCGGATCGAGCGGCAATGCCGGCTGCGACTTGTTACGCTTGCGGATCGGACGCGACGCGACTGGCTTCACGTCGTTGCGGAGGAGAGGTTTGGATCGAGAGCGTGGCGTTTTCGTCATTGGCGAGAGCCTGCGCCAGAAACATTGACTCTTCGTTACACCGGAGCGGCGGCGGAGAAGGCGTTGCGCCCGGCCTCACATGCCGCGAATATCTTCCAGAATGGAAAGCACCATCTGCTTCTTGTCGAGATTATAGGCCTGTGCCACGCTGATGCGTTCCGAAAGCGCCGAGGAAAGCCGCGCATGCTTTTCCGCCGCCGCGATATCGCCTGCCACCGCCGCTGCCCGTGCGCGCTCCATCAGCTCTTCCGTCACATGCTCCATGAAGAAGCCGAGGACGATGTCGCCGTCCTTCTGCGCGAGAATCTCGGCAAGCTTGTGCATCTGCTTGCGCGCGCCCGGCCCTTCGGCTCCCATGACCTCGGCAAAGGCCTCGACGATGTCCGAGCCGCCGTAATTCAGCAGCTTGAGCGCCTGCGCGACGCTGCCCTTGGAGGCGGCAAGCAGGGCGTCGCGTTTTTCACCCGATGGGCTGATGCCGAGATGATCGAGCGATTGCACCATGGCCGCGTCGGAAAGCGGCAGGAGCCTGAGCGGCATGCAGCGCGAGCGGATGGTCGGCAGCAATTTTCCCGGCGCGTGCGACAGGACGAGGAACATCGCCCGCTTTGGCGGCTCCTCCAGTATTTTGAGGATCGCATTCGCGGCATTGCGGTTGAGATCGTCGGCGGGATCGATGATGACGATGCGCCAGTTGCCGGTGCCCGAGGTCTGCGAAAAGAAGTGCCCTGCCCGCCGCACCTCGTCCACGGTGATGGCTGATTTCACGCGGCCGGTCTTTTCGTCCACCGGACGGGTGAGATGCAGGAGATTATGCGAGGCGCCTGCGGTGATCTGCCGGCTGACCAGCGATTGCGGATCGGGATCGGCAAGAAAATCCGGCGCCAGCAACGGATCGGGATGGCTGAGCACATGATTGGCAAAACGGAAGGCAAGCGTCGCCTTGCCGATCCCCTCCGGCCCCTCGATCAGAATGGCGTGATGGCCCTTGCCGGAGCGATAGGATTGCGTGAGAAACGCTTCCGCCTCGTCATGGCCAAAAAGCTTCGTGTTCTGCTGCGGTGCAATCGCGCCGTCGAGAACGCCCTGAACCTCACTCATGCGCCGCGCCCGCTGCTGTTCCCAGCTGTTCAAGCAAAGGCTCGACGAAGGACAGGACATCCTCCGCCACCTTTCCTTCCGGCTGGTCGGCATTGACAATTCGGCAGCGACGCGGTTCGGCGAGCGCAATATCCAGATAGGCTTCCCGCCGCTTCTCGTGGGTTTCGATTTCCTCTTTCTCGAACCGATCAGGCGCAGCGCCCTCATCCGCACGCTTTCTGGCGCGGGCGAGCCCCTTTTCGGCGGCGATATCGAAAATCAGTGTCAGTTCGGGCACGACGCCGTCAATCGCGATGCGTTGCAGGGTTTCGATGAAGTCCGGCTCCAGATTGCCGGTCGTGCCCTGATAAACGCGAGAAGAATCGAGAAACCGGTCGCAGAGGACGATCTCGCCGCGCGCGAGCGCCGGGCGAATGACCTCTTCGACATGGTCGTTGCGGGCAGCCGCAAACAGGATTGCTTCCATGCGCACGCCGAAGGATTCGGCCGCACCCGACAGGATCACATGCCGGACAGCCTCCGCACCCGGCGAGCCACCCGGCTCACGCGTCACGACCACCTCGAAACCACGGCCGCGAAGCGCCTCTGCAAGCATGCGAATCTGCGTCGACTTGCCGGCGCCTTCGCCGCCTTCGAAGCTGATGAACAATCCGGTCTTTTCGGCCAATGTCACGTCCTGCACAGGTTTTCTGGAATTCGAAATGCCTGTTTACAGCATCGAACCGAAATGTGTGAAGCGCATTTAGGAAAATCGGATATCTGAGCGTGACCTACGTGCGGCGTGCCAGTTCCCGGTGAATTCGCAACTCTTCGCGAATGCGATCCATCTCAGTTGCCATGTGGCCCCAGTGGCGGCCGGCTTCTTTCATTACTTCAGTCATGTCCGTGATTGCGTCGGTGTGCGCCTCGAGCGCTTTCGTCGCGTTGTTAAGCGCGGTGGGATCGACGATAACCGCAGCAACCTGCGCTGCGGCCTGAGATTTCTCGGGAGTAGCTTTCGCGCCGGCAAGAATGCCTAGATGACGCACGGCGAAAATGATCGCCAGCGTAGCGCCAAAGACGACGAGAGCGAGCGGAGGAAGCTCAGCCAATCTTTCCATTGGGAACCTCTCCCTGGTCATGCGCTGCACGATGGATGTTGACCAGCTCTCCTACAGCGAAGAGCGGATAGATGGCGATCCACGTACTGATGACCCCGGAAGATGCAAAAGCGTATGCGATGCCAGCCCAAACTAGACAACCGGCTCCGGCTGAAATCTGCCGGATCTGCGGTGTGACGGTCTTTCTGGCTCCGTTAATCACCAAACCGATGATACGGAGGCAGCCGATAACGAACATGATCCAGCCAAGGAAATTCTCTGACGGGACAATCTCATTGAAGCCCATGAAAGCCGGCTGGTTGAAGGTTTGCGACGGAAGCAACAGGACCCACCCGAAGGCAATCAAGTGGCCTGCCATGAACCACTCCATCATCCGTGGCCCGAAGCGATGTTGAATTCTCACCCACATCCCGGTGCCATGATAACCAGGTTCCATGTTCACTCCCCTGCCCTTATTTGCGGCAGGCAGCGTCTTGGCTGCACTGGCGGTTGTTGGAGTAGATAGCGGGGCCGGCCGTCGGATCCTGCGACGCGAGACGTGCTGCCTCTGGATCGGAAAAGCCGATGTGCTGATACCCGCTTCCATTAATCGCAGTTGCTGTCTGGCAACTTGCTGTCACGCATGAAAGCAAGACAACGCTCGCGAGACGAAAGCTTGCGGAACGAAGCATCGTTTTTCTCCAGTTTGGTGATGCGGTTGAGAGCCTCTTTTGCAGCCTCGAGCTTGGCATTTTCCCGTTCGCGGAATGAACCGTAAGAGCAAGCCGGGACAACCATCAACGCTGCGCCTACGACGGCACCGATGCCCAGTTTGAAATAGTCGGTGAGTCCGAACATCAGCACGATCTCCAAACGCCGTCAGTGAGAAAGCCATGCCAGTGGCCGACATGGTGGACGCTCGGCGTCAGGGTCGGCTTTTCACGATCGCCATTCCACTGCCACGAAGGCGACGGATGCGGTCGGAAATTCAGCGCTCCGGTTCGGCCGCACCCGCACGGGCAGGAGTAAACCAGTCCTGCGATCTTCTGATCGCGATCGACGAAGAACTCGAAAGCACCTGCGGTGGCCTTCACATCCTCGATATCTTCGCAGTAGGTGGCCGTAACCGGAGCAGTTCTGACTTCCGCCATCACGCCATCCCCCGCACCTGTTCAGATACAACTTTGGCATCCGACTTCTTGCGCCAGAGCAGGAAAGCGCCAGCAAGCCCGAACGCGAGGAGGATCAGCGCGAGGTTCTGCCACGGCATCGAGCCGACCGCTGCCAAAACAGAAGAGAGACCGCTGCCTGTTACAACAGGCACGATGACTTCCTTCGACTTCCACCACGGCGCATCAAGGCTCGGCGGTGTGACCGGAACCGGCTTTTCCTCGACGACGGGAGCCGCTTTGACCTGCACAACCTCCGACTTCGGCGACAGGTCGACGAGCATCAGGTGGATGGCAGCACGCGTCTGCGGACCGTCGAGGCCGTCAAGCTTGCCCTTGTAGTGGCCCGTCTTCTGCCCGGCGTTCTGCAGGCCGATGATATCGGTGACTTTGAACCCGAGCACGACAAGGCCGAGGCGCGTGTAATAGTCGAGGCGATCCGCGAAGCCGTTCAGGCCGCCGTTGATGCGGCGGGTGATCATTTCGGGATCGTTACGATCTGCGTAGCGATTGAGGCTCTTGCCGTCGGGGTTACCTTCGTCCCAGTACCAGATCGCCGAAAGCCCTTCCCACGGATCGGTATTGATCAGGTCGGGGTTCTTCACGAAGTCGGGCGGGTTGAAGCCCTTCCGCTTGCACCACTGGTAGAACGCGCGGATGTTGCGGGCTCCGGTCACCTGGATCGGGCCGCGACCACGGTTCTTGTAGCCGTCGCCGTCCTTCTGTGGCGTGTTGCCGAGGTCCGTTCGGGTGTCGTAGCGCTCCTGTGCCGGCGTCGGGCCCCAAATCTCGCGGTCATAGCGGAACGATCCGCTTTCATGCATCAACTGGGAAAGGTAGGGAACCGTTCGGTGTGGAAGGTCCAAACCGGCACTTGGGCCGTATTTCGACAGCGCCATCATGACAGAATTCAGGTTGCTTTCGTCAACGCGCCCCTTTGCTGCGGCGCGGACCTGAGAGACGGACACTGCTGTCATGGATTAATCCTCGGGAACGGAAGTGGACCCGATGAGAAATACACAACATCACCCTAAATTACAACTTTTATGAGGAATTTTGAGCATCAAAAGGAAGCTCCGTCTGATCGTTCAGCATGTCTTCGAGCTGCTTTTGAAGCGCGTCGCGCTGGCGGCTCGCCAGTTCCAGTTCGGACGCAAGAGCATCGCACGCGTTCGCATGACGCTCGATTTCCGACTGCAGGAAGGTGTTCTGTCGTTTCAATGAGTCGATGTAGGAAGCCATGTTTATCTCTCAGGAGTCTCAGGGGATGGAAGGCGCGAGGATCTCGGCTGCGCGGTCTGCGCCGAAAAGCGTGGTAGCGATCTGCACCAGGAGCGGCCACATCTCGTGGTCACTGCGGTACGAATTCGCGGTTTCGAAGATTTTGCGAATGCGGATTGGTTGCTGCTCCATGGCGGCGAGAACCTGCGCGACTTCGCCGCTGTTGCCATCCGCGCCGCCATCTAGGCGGGTCCAGAAGTCGACGCTGTATACCACCGTGACAGGTGCGATTTCTATCGGTGTATAAGAGCGCAGTTCGGCAATTTCATCCGATGTCATCGCAACCGTTTTTCCATCGACAACTTTCTTCATTGCTATCCCCTTATTCCAAACAACTGAGCCGATCCGGTAACGAAAGCGTTGCCAGTGCAAGCAAACCTGAAAGCATTTTTAGAAGCCGCCACGCCACAGTAACCGGAATTGAAGTCCTGACGATTTGATCCTGATAGGCGGGCATAAGCAGTTTCGCTTTTAAACATGGACGAAGACGCTTTATTGAAGTTTCCGATCTTGAATGAAAGCGTAAACAAGCTCGCCAATGCCAAACTGTCTCGGCTCAAGGCCATAAAGGGGTTGGATGTAGTGGCATAACCGGTTATCGCGCTATCTTCCTGCGATTGTCCAAAAAACGGGTAATCATTTGCACCTGAGAGCCAACTCGAACCGTTATCGGAACTCGCCTGAGCTAGCAGGATTCCCGACGATACGGCGGTATTACCCCTACCCTCGACCTCTAGATAAATTGCAACAAATGGGGCCAAACCTGTCCATATGGCCTGCCCTATACCGATCAAGCTCACACGCTCCCCGATGGGTTCGAGACCGCCTATACCCTGTCGCGCCTGAGACGGGGTAAGATACTCAGGTGGGCCATTGCCAGCGGACATCCGACCGATAAAGACATTCGTTGGGATGACGGCAGCTTTTGCTTTACGTCCATCCACCCCATCGAACTGGACGAATACACTGTCAGTGACAGTGCCAGCGGGGCCTTCAACTTTCAAATCAAGCGCAGCCTGTTGCGTAGTGCTGACAGGCTTATCCTCATCCGACGTGTTATCGACGTTTCCGAGATCGACATCAGCCTTCGTGAGCTGTTCGAACGCCGTTGCCACGTCTTGTGCCGAGGCGAAGAATGCAGGCAAGTGTCCGCCGAGTCTGTCTGCGTTTTCGGCTTCTGGCGCCGCGCCGATAGCCTCGTAAACGTCCTCCGCACTCTGCGCCGACAGAAGCGTCTGAATGAACGCCGGATAGTTCCCGTTCACAAAGTCAGCAATCTGCTGCGCCGTGACCTTTCGACTATTCCCTTGCTGCACAGTGTGAAACAGCGCCGCCGCAAGCAGCGCTTCGATCGGCGATAATGCTCCAAGTTCCTTGTCGGCCATCAGGCGTCTCCTGAAAGTAGAATGCGTCCGCTCTCGTCGCCCGACAGGCGGAGATAGCCGCTCTCGTCACCGGACAATATGATCGCATCGCGAGGTGTGATTTGAACCGCCAGCGTGTGTGCCTGGAGGGAACGATATCCGTCACGCTCGGCCGATACTGTGATCGTCGAGTTGACGTTTGTGCCGAGTTCGCTGAGCGGAATGGAGAAACTGTTGCCCGTCAAACCGGGATAGCTGACGATCAGAGTTCCGGTCGTCGTTCGAACATCGATGCGCGTCGTCTGACCGTCTTCGCCGCCAACGTCAGCCTCGTTCCATTTCAGAGCCTGCGTCGACTCAAGAATACGGTTACGGTTCGACCAGGTTACCGACAACTCGGATGCGGCTCGCGCATCGACCGCGCCGAAACCCACACCGTTGATCTTGACGTTGGCAGGCCGGTTGGGGCGATACGGGCGCGGTGTGATCGAGATATTCAACTGCGGAGCATCCGCCAGCGGAAGAGCGCCGGCTGTCGTTCTGGTCAGCAGCCAGTAGGCCGTGCTCTCGAACACCGATCTCACAGTCGGGTCGACCATGATGGAGTCGGCCGGAATGATGAAGCAGCGTGTTCCGACAGGCCACGCCTTCGGGATGGTATCGAGCATTCCACGGTTCAAGAGATATCCGAGCGCGTCCGCAGTCTGAACCGTGCAGATTTCCGTGTATTCGTCGTTCCCGGTCCCAATGAGAATAAAATCGCCAGCCGATGGAACGCCGCCGCGCAATCCCGGCAACGAGGTCAACTGGCTTTGCGACTCGGCAACGAGCGGAGTGGTGAGCGCAAAAGTGCCGAAGAACGGCCGGGTGCCGATCGATGAACGTTTGGTCGTGCCGTTCACGTCCGTGACGTAGGTCACAAGATCGTAGTTCACGTCATCATCGCTGTCGGCACCGACCGTGACGGCGGCGAGCGCCTCCGGATATTCCAGTTCGGAAGGATCGTTGAGTTTCAGTGCGGCGGCGGCCATGAACGCTGGAGCCGTGCCGATCTGGTAGTAGGAAGCAGGTGTCGGCGGTTGCGACGGGTTTACCCAAGCCGTGTCGTCAGACTCAAGGTAGCTGGCAAGATCGAGACCGAAGATGTCTTCGTAAAGATCGAGCGTAACGACGTTACTGTCTTTCTGGACCTCGGAAACCCGGAAGACGATCCGCTCGATGTCGTATTCGGGCCACGACAAAACCACCACGTCACTGCTGACCGAGTCCCAAAACTGCCGCGTCACCTGAGCCTGACATGTGGCGATCGGATTCACAGACGCAGCAAGGTCACGCTCGGCCACATACTGCGCCGCCGTTCTCGAGGTGAAACCGTAGTAGTTTCTCGATGAACTTACGATTCCGCCTTCTGCTGCGATGCCGGCAAGATCCTGAACGGTAATCGTTTCAGTCTTTCCAGTTTCGGCGTTCGTCATCGTGACGACGATCTCGTTCGCCAGTTCGCCCCATGCCTTGCGGGCAAAACTGGAAAGATCGGCGTTGCTCGGGTCAATCACAGGCAGCAAGTCGACATCGTAGTCGCCGCGAAGCGCCTTGATGGTATGCTTGCCGGTCGAGGGCTTCACGAACACTGCGGCCTGAACATGGTTGCAGACCTCGCCGATGAATTTTTCGATCTCGCTCTGACGCGTCCAGATCAAACTCATGCCGAGCTTTTCATTGTGAAAAAGTTGGGCGGCTGCCTCGAAAGACGGCTTGTCGATAACGCCAGGCGACTCGCCCATTCCCCAGTCCTGATTCGTCAGGCATTCGTAAATGATGTGAGCTGGATTGGCGGCAAACTGGGGATTTCCAAGGGAATCATTGTCGACCTGGATCAATGCGAGGGCCGGATTGAGACCGATCGGAGCGCGACGGACACGGAAAGAAAAGGCACGCAGATACGGGTTATTTGCCGCCAGATAGAAGCCGCGTTTGAATGCCGACGGCTGATTGTTCAACGCGTTGACAAGCCCTTGATAAGCGCCTTCCCATACATCAGCGATACCGGTAAGAAAGACGCTGGCGAGCCCGCGGAAACCGGGGCATGTCGCGCTCGTTAACCCGAGACGCGCTGCCAGCGACTCCGGCATGACCTGAGTCGCTTTGCCGGGCAGCCACCATAAAAGGCCTTTGACGCCGCCCTCTTTTTTCACATCCCCGAAAAGATCGGGCCGGTTCACCGGCACTGTACCCTCGTCAACCAGTCCGCCGCGCCAGATTTCCTTGTCGTTGTATTTTGCGGCGACCAGTGTCAGGCCGTCACCATAGGCGCAAATACCCATGTGGAGGCCCATGGTGTATTCGAAGATTTCAACTTTACCTTCGCCCTTGCCGCCCATTCCCATCAGGACGACCTCGCTCGGATGGCGTCGAGCACGCGATCAAGCTGAGCGTCGAAACCTTTACCGCGCAGTTGTGATGCCGGCATGCCATTTTTCAGGAAGTGCTCGAAATCGCCGCCGCCCGTCACGAACGCCTTGCGAACCCCTTTCACGCAGAAGAAGGGTCGCATGTCGCTAATCGTGACGATGGGGTCCGACTCGCTCAAGCTGAGACCTTTCTGCTGGTCGTCGCCTTATCGCCCCACCACAGCACGTTAGGGGCGACATCAAGTTCACCGAACACCACAGGTATGGGACGGCTTTCGGCCGTCGGCTCATCCATGTCCCGAAGTTCATCAGGTTGCGAGGTGGCAGCTTTCGGCATCATCAGGTAGCCGATCACCATCGAGCCTACGCCGATGAGAAGCTGGACCAGAAATGATGCCAGGAAAGGAAGGGGCATGGCTCACTTTTCGCGCGTTTCACGTTTAGTGAGCAATTCTAGTAGAACTGGTTCTTGGAGGAAAGCGGATTTTCAAGCGGAATGAATGGTTGGCCGCCATAGTTATGAATATTGTTGTGCTGATTGCACCCGCTCATTTGCCGATTGCATCCCCTGATGACAGAGAGTTGGGTTCCGACAGCGAGCCCTCGGGCAATGCCACGAACGATGATTACACTGGTCCCGCTGTCGTTAATCACGTTCGCAATGGTGCGCAGTTCTCGAACGCCGGTATCCGAGTTCGTCCATTCCAGCAGCCCGCCGATGTAAAGTCCAAACTGGGCACCCAACCACGCATCGACCATGACCTGGTTGCGAGTCACGTTTGTTACCGAGCGGGTGACCGTGGCGGTTGCGCGACTCGCTCGGCACTGCGAACCGTAGAGGACATGAGGGCAGCCGATCTGATAATTTCGACGGAGCCCCGGTCGCTTCAACGAGGTTGAGACGGGCTGGCAGGAAAGTTCGATCTCGTTCTTCTTGTAGGTGCTACCGAGGATGCGACCAAGCCAAAGAGCCGGGTAGTTTTCTTCGGTCACGGGATCGCCTACGTGCCCCTCGAAAATCGTCAGGTTGACCACCTGCGACGGGGGATATGCCAGAAACAACTGGTCGATTTCGCTGCCGAGTGACATGGAGATCGTGACATCTGATTTGTCCAGCGTGCCGTCATGGGTGATCGCGCTGTTTTTGATCGGCCAAGGGTAGAACGGGAGAATGATATCCTGACCGAGATCGTTTACGCCGATCTTCCGGTTGATGATCGTTTCACCATTGTTGAAACCGTAAGGGCCGATCATCCCGCTCTCAGCGGAGTTTTCAGCACCCTGGATGAGATAGAGGGAGACCGGTGTGCCGCTATATCGGCTGTTCTCTCGTTGATTAAATGACATCGAATGACCTAGCTCTCATTTCTTGAACGCTTGTGCGACAATCGTTTTAGAGAAAACAGTAACCCCCGATGTATCTGATGCCGCGAACCTAAAGCGCGTTGTTGAGCGACCTGCAGGAGGGGTGTAGAGGTACGTTCTTGATGCGGGAACGGTCGTTCCTCCGATGTTCTGAATACGGAATTGCTCGACGCGGGCTCCATCGCTATCGATCCAAAATTCGTAACTCGTGTAGTTCGTGGAATTTGAATCAGTTCGCACCACAAGGCCTGTGTCTATTCTCACCGTCGGCGAATTCAGCCCGTGGGTGAGATCCACGACATCTACCCCGGCCGCGACTGCAGTGATTGCACCAGTTGCAATGTTGTGCTCTTGAACCACCAACCTGGTTATGTTCGCGTCACCAATGTCGACGTAGCCCAAAATGGCAGAGATGGCCGAAAGAGAACCGACGCTCATCTTTGCGGCGGTGACGGAACCTGCAGCAAGTTTATCCGTGGAGATGATGCCTGCCTGGAGATGACCTGCCTGAATAGCGTCGGCAGCAATATGCTGCGCGCGGATCGCATTGGCTGCGATCTGGTCGGCACCAACCGTTCCGGTCTTGATCCCTTGCCCGTCGATGATGGTTCGCCCATAGTCGGTGCTCAGGTTAAGACCACCCTTATACGTGGCGAGAACGATGTTGTTCGAGGCGAAAGCGGTGGAGGGTAACGTTGTCGACGATAGGGAAGACGCGCCTTTCGCCCAGTAGATGTAAATCGTCGCGTCGGTCCACATCGCCCCGATGGGGTTCTCCGACACAGCAACCTCAACCGTAGCTCCGGCGTCGTCCAGATATGTAATAGTTCCAGCGGTCCAACTGACACGGTTGGATGTCGGCGTGTTTCCTGAGAATGCGATCCCAGTTGCCGTTACCCCTCTGGCTCCGATCTCGAGCACGTTTGCGCGTACCGAGTTGGTGGCGATGTTGCCGCCGTTGATTTTGGTATTGTCGCCGCCTGAGCGCCAGTCCGCGAGCGAAGTTCCGCCAGCGATCAGGATCTTGCCGGGGTCAATTTGTGTCAGTGCCTGATTGATGCGGCCGGCAGGATCGTTCGCGTAACCCGCCACGTCGCCGAGCGCGTGCCCGCTGACCGTAATCGAGCCTGCCAAGGCAGTGTTCGCCATCAGCTTTGCTGCGCTCAATTCCACGATATGGGCGTTTTCGATGATTGCTTCAGCTATCTGTGCCGCGCCGGTAATGACGGCCTGATTGGCAACTAGCTGGTTTGCACCAATCGTCTGTGCCAGGATCGTGCCGCCATCGATGAACGCTTTGCCTTCGACGGCCTGATAGTCGGTTTCACCCTGATAGACGCCGATGAGGATTGAATCCTGTGCGTACATCGTCACGAGTGACGTGGTGACCGAAAACTTATTGTCATCGAGGATGTAATAGACGTAGACGGTCGCGCCGCTGAAATCGACATAGCCGGCAGGGATGTTTTTCGTAACAGGAATGCTGCCATCGGTGCCAAAGCTGATCTGACCTGCTGTCCACGTAAGCCGGTTTCCGTTGGGTGGATCACCCGGCTTGAAGAGGATGCCCACCAAAGTTGCTTTGACTTCGCTTCTGACTTCAGTAGTCGTCGCCGAAGCCGGCGCTGACCATGGAGATGCGTTTCCTGACGTGTCGACAGCACGCACCCAATACCAGCGCGTCACCTCCGGATCCTGACCGCCAATGACGAAAGCGTTTGTTTGAGACGTGAATGAAGGAATAGAGACTTCCGTTGGAGCAGGAAATTCCTCCAACGCCTCGAAGAGGTCATATCTGGCAAAGTCGCTTTCGGTGCTGGCCCCCCACTTCAACCAAGTGGAATTGATGCCACCCGTAGCCGTGAGGCCTACAGGCATCGCAGGCGGAATCTCGTCTGCCACGGTGGTGTGTGTGAATTCGACGCTCGGCTCAGACTTGTTTCCTGACTTGTCGATCGCATAAACGCGGCCGGTGTAGACCGTGTTTGGTATCATTGGAACCTGATACATGGTCGAACTGGTCTGGTAACCGATCCAGCTTCCGAGACCCTGCTTCAATTGCAGCTCGTAGTATGCAAAATCATCCTCGAGCGAAGGAGCCCACGTTCCGATCACCAGATTGGATGGCACCAGCGTCGAATCAAGTTTGAAGTCTTTCGGACGTGCCGGCGCGATCGTGTCGACCAGTGCATCAAGATCTTCGGGCGTGACGGAGCCGAGGGAACCGTCGATCGCTCCCTGTAACAGAAGATTGAGTTTTGAGCGAACGCTGGCGCCGGATTCGCCATTCTTGATGAGATCGACAGGACCGATAGGCATCTCAGTCCTCCCACACTGCGGAGTCGACCCACTGCCCGCGATCTCGCCAATAACCCGTCGCCAAAATCCAGTTGCTGCCGTAGGAGCTTTCGGCTGCCAGGTTTTCGAGCGTGACAAACGAGAGGCTGATGTTTGCCACCGTGTTCGTCACCCATTCGATCGTGAGGCTGTCCTGCGCGAATCGGGAGACGAACATCCACGAAATCTGCTCGATCTCCGAGGCGGCAACGCCGATATCCTCATGGAACTCGACGAAGGTGTTTCCGCCGCTCGTCGCCATCAAGGTAATCTCGCGAGGCAGAAGCTGCCCGGAGCGTGTCCGGATCAAAACCGCCGCGTGCGCGCGGTCTTCGTTGTAGGTGTCAAAGAAATCCGTCCCTGCGAACTGGATCACCTTGTCCGCCACATTCATGGCGGCAGGGAAATCACTTCCCCACGTCGGAACGTAAATCTCACCCGCCCTCCCCTTGCATCGCACGAAGATGTCCAGAATAGCCATCGCATCCGCACGGCTCATCGCCATGTAGGTGGCGGTCAGCGTTCGGGAGACAAGCGGAACAGGCGTGAAGGTTTTTACGACACCGCGCGAATAATCAACGGTCTCGAATTTGAGATTGAACTGCACCTGCGGTCGATTGAGATAATTCGGCTTGCGCAGGAGGACGTAGCGGCCGAACAGGATGGCTGCTGGCCCGAAGGATTGAACACTGTCACCCTCGGCACTTTCATCGAACGGCAGATCGTCCGGAGTCCGCACCACGGAGCCCGGCTCGACATCAAACTTGACCGGAGCCGTCGCGACCTGATTGGTGTAAAGTGAAAGCGTGTTCGAGTTGGCGAGTTGAGCGGGTAGATACGGGAGCAGATACGCGCCTGCGCCGATCGGCTTGGGTAGCGGGTTTACGAGGACGACCGTGTTGTTGTCCACGAAGTCGATCTGCACCTTGGCCGCCGTGCGTCCCGTCATCAGAACGTAGGTTCCGTCGTTGACCAGCCAGAGCGGTGTTGACTCTATCAACAGAACAGTCGCGCCGGCTGCCGTGGTGCTCTTCACCAAAGCGGGCTCCGCTGAGAAGTCAGCAATCTCGACCTTGCCGTCCCGCGCCCGGTTCACCGCATCGGCGAAATTGCGCATCCGCTCACCATCGAGAAGGATGGTTGCTTCAACAGCGCGCCGTGGCTGAATGCGAAGTGCCCGGCGCTGCTCGCTCCCGTTTCGGGTGGTGAACACGTCCGTTTTGAACTCGTAGGTATCCCGGATTCCGTTACGCCAGTTGGGCACGAAAGGGAGGAAGACTGCCATGTGTCGAACCGATCCTCGTTTGGCGGGAATTTCTCATATTAAGAGTAATTTTGCAACGAACTATCGACCGAGAGCACCGTTGACCTTGTTCTGATTTCGGGTCATCCAGTTGGTCAATATCCGTTCCCCCGCAACGCTGGACAACGCAGCTTCCAGCACCTCTTCAGGATTGAACGCGTTGACCACTTTCAGATTGACGGCTTTACCGCCGCCGCCATTCGCAGAATGACGCGGATCGTTCTCGGTCAGAACCTCTTCACCTTCGAGGGCGACGATCGGGACTTCACCCTGACGTAAGCCGTCGGTGACGATACCCCCGCCGTGATATCGCTGCGCACCGGCAAAAACCATCGGGTTAACGCGACGGGTTTGGGTCGTAGCACCGACCATACCGCCGCTATGCTTGGCGCCGAAGAGTCCTGATAGAAGCCCGCCAATACCGCCCCCTGCGCCAGCGCCTGACGACGTCCCTCCAGTCAAAGCGTTGAACAGAGCCTGTTTGATGATAGCTTTCCCGATCTCAATCAGGAACTCGGAGATTCCTTGCAGCAGCGCGTTGAAGAACGCGTCGGCGGCATTTTCACCGTTTGCTATGGCCTGCGCGAAGGCACTGAACGCATTGCCACCAATGTCGGCGAGCTTTTCGTTAATGTCTTCCGCTGTTGGGAGGAATTGCGTTTTCATGCGATCGGTCGACTGACCGATCGTAATCTGCATGTTCTGCAACTGACTAATAGCGTTGGCTGCACCCTCGCCACCCATCGCCTGCCAGAAGGCAATGGCGGAGGCGATAGCCTCGTTGAGCTTCGTGTTCACGTTATCCAGTTCGGTAGCCGTCGACGCGAATAGCGATTGGTCGCCGCTCGATTGCGCAAGATCCATGCGCTCAAGCAACAAGGAACGCTGTTCGAGAAGTTCGTTCACTTCGCGATTGACGTTGCTCCGGTCAAATTCTTCCGCAGCCAGTCGCTCCGTTTCAGCGCGTTGCTCTTTCGTCAGTTGAAGTCCAGTTTCCCGTGCCCGGTTCTCCTCATCACGAACGGCTTTGAGAATAGCAGCCTCGCGGGCGGACTTGGACATCAGGTCGAGTTCGAACTTCTGCTGCTCGACGCGCTTCTGATAATCGGTAAGATACTCCTGCTGATCGAGCGCCCGATCCTTGTCAAACTGTGCAAGTTTGGTCGCGTGTTCGACGGTTCCCGCATACGCTGCGAGCAGCCCTTGCGCCCTCGCCTCGTGACCGCCCATCTGCTCGGAGACCTTGTCGAGGACTGTACCAGGCGCGCCGCCGTTCTTGGCGTCCGAGGCATTGATGTTTTTCGCATTGCCCGCATTGATGGCCGCATAAATCTGCAGCAAGCCATCACCAGCTTTCACGCCGGCATCTGCCAGATATTTTCCGACCGCCTCGATCTGCTGCGAGATTGTGGATTCACCAGTCACTCCATATCTGGCGGCCTGAGGTTCACCCCACTGGATCAAACCGCGGTGCTGACCGTTCTGCGTCGTGGGGCCCGCTTTCCATGGGTCGAAGGTTCCGCCTGTCTCGTAGGACATAGCGGTGAGCAAATCTTTCGCGCTGACGCCCATCTGCTCGGCAAGCTTGACGGTCGCCGCAATCAGTTCCTCCATCTGCCGGCCTTGCGGCGTGCCTCGCTCCGCCGTGTACTGCGCCTCGAAGTTCCGGTTCTGCGCATCATAGAGCGCGCCGGCCTGCTGGCGGATGGCCTCGGTTTGCTCCTTTGTGAGGCCGAGGAATTCCTGATTGAGCTTTTTCGCCTGTTCCAGTGCGTCGTTGCGCGCCTTCAGCAGCTTTTCTTCAATAAAGCGCTCACGGTTGGTGAGGGTAACCGCAGAGGCCTCCTCGCGCATACTGTCGAGACCCTTTTCAACGGCAGCATTGATATCCGTCTGAGCCTTTCGCTGTGCTTCCGATTCCCTGCTCATTGCAGCAGTTTCGACATTGCGCTCACGCTCAACCTTGGCGATTTCCCGCTGAAGGCCGAGCAGGTCGTTTAGCTCCGTCTTCATTTCGGCGAGATTATCGACCCCGGTCATACCCATCGAACCGGTCGAAATGCCTCCCTCCCGAAGCTTCTCTTCCAGTGCGATGGCCTGCCGCAGTTCAGAAATACGGTCACCGACGCTCTGGTCTTCGAAGGCTCCCTGCACAACTTTGGTCGCGGCTCGGATATCGCGGGTGAAGTTTTTCACATCGCGACCGAAATAGTTAATCTCACGCGTCACGAATTGAATGATGCCGCTGTCCTCAAGCGCACCGACAAGTTCATCCCACGCGGCGCGCATCTCATTGATCGCTTTCGCCCAGTCGCTTGCCTCTGTCTTCGTTCCCTCGAGTTTGGTGCGAAGGACATCCTGCGCCATGGCCAAAGCGCCTGCGCGATTTCCGCTCGCATCCATCGCCTTGATCTGCTCATATTGCGAAGCAGTAAGGAAGTTCAGTTCCTGATCCAACGCTCGGACGTCGTCAACCGAGCCTCTGAACGCGGCGGAAACCCTCCTGCCAGCTTCGACAACCCCTTCACCGGTCACAGCATCGAGGTTCTTGGCAAGGTCCGCGAGACCTGCGAACCGGCCACCGGAAATGCCGTCGGAAGCAAAGCCGGCAACCAGCGAACGGGCGTCGTCGATCGAGACCCCCATATCCTTGATCTTGTCGGTGATTTCCGTGAGCCCCTCAGCGGTGTAACGATAGCCATCGGCTGAGAGTGCGAGCTTCTTCTGGAAATATTCGACAGAGTCGCCGGCTTCCTTCAGGCGCATCGCCGCAGAGATGAACGGGGCCAGAACAACGCCAAGCATTGCGAGCTGCGGGATAGAGCGAGCAACGCTGACCATGACGTTTGGCCAGATCTGCGCGAACTGACCGGCCTGCTGTGCCAGTACCTGCAATGGCGCCTGACCCATGGCGAGACCCGACACAACGTCGTTCACCTGATAACCAAGGTTCGTCAACTGCCACGGGCGCAAACCATAGACCAAAATATCTTCGGGATCGCCGCCTGCTCGGGAACCCTTCTTGGCTCCACCGCCCGCGTTGGCTACGGAATCCATCCGGTCACCGAGCGAACCCTGCGCGGCGGCAGCTTTCTTCGACGCCGTGGTTAGCTTGTTCAGTTCTGCTGTGGTGTTGACGAGCGAAACGCTCTCGTTCGTGGACGCCACAGCACCGCGCTGCATCTCTGTCGCAAGCCGGCTGAAACTCGCGAAGCCTACACGAGCCTCGCCGTTGATTTGCTGGAGAGCCGCGCGCTTCTGTTGCAACGCGCCCATGGCTTCACGAGAACGGTCACGCACCAGTTTGATTGTGTCGCCCAGTTCTCGCATTTCCGCCGCAGACAACGAGCCCGTGCGGGCAGCATTGGCCTGGACTGCGCGATAACGATCAACTTCGCTGTTGAGACGCCTGTAATTCGCGACAGCGGTCTCGATCTCACCTTTAGCAACACCGACGACGGCTCTACGGCCCTGAGCAGCAGCCGAAGCTGAAAGGCGCTTCTGCTGCTGCTCGAGATTCCTGAGAACTTTCGAATATTCATCGCGAGCCTTGACGGCAAATTCGACGACTCTTTCACGGCTCGCCATTGTTCAGCACCTTCAATTGCGACTGGAAAGCCTTGAGGGCTTTCTTGGTGGAGGCGGGCTTCACGCTCTGATTTGGGACTGTGGAGATCGCCATTTGCAGAAGAGCTGCTTCGCTTGCCATTTGAGCGTTGATCCTGTCGACCACGAAGCGAGCCTCTACAAAAACCTTGCTGACCGGATAGAACCAGGCTGATGGGTGTCCGTGGGCCAGCAATAAACTGACCTGGCGATGGACACCCTCTACCCAGTCCGTCAGGCTTTCGGGGATGTCAGGCTTGCCGCGCCCGCTATCGCCCGAACGACGATCTCCATGAGTTTTTCCAAGCCGCCCTCCGCGACGAGGGTGAGGTTGACAATCTTCTCGAGAGCATCGACCTGAACGCTTAGAGGCAACCGCGCGGCCATGTTGACCGCGTTAGGATTGCCCGAGCCGTAAGCGATGACCATTGCTGCAAGCGGTGCGAAATCGTCCGTCATGCTCAAGGCAATCTCTTCGACGCTTCCGCTCAGCTCGCCAGCGATAGCCTTGGTGTAAAGATCTGCACACACGCTGCGATGTTCACGAATGATGCGGGTGATATGCGCAAAGGCGAGACCGTAAACTTCGAAGGACTGGGTCCCGACTTTCACGGTCTCGCTCGGCAGTATCAGTGTCTCCAACTGATCCATGTCGATCCCTTACGCTACCGGACGACCGTCGCGATACGCGAGCGCGAGGTTGCCCTTTTTCATGACGCTGATCGAAAGCGGCAACTGCTGCCATTCGGTCGACTCGGGGTCCATGATGAGCGCGAGGTCGCCGTTCGGCGACAGACGGACACGGGGGAAGGTGATGTCGAACTGCGGGCCGATCGGGTTGTTCGAAATGAACTTGAGCGCGCCTTCAACCTGAGTTTCCCCGGCAACGATCTGATCGCGCGTGGACGCCGCCACGGAATAGTTCACTTCGATGGATCCACCGATCGCTGCGCTTCCGACGGGGATGTAAACCGTGCCGAGGTCGGCATCGAGAATGTAATCCTCATCGAGCGTGAAGGTCACCGGCGTCGTCGCAGCCCCATCGGTAATAACGACGGTTGCGACCTTTCGGGCACCGGACGGATTGGTGTCGCTGAAACCGAGCTGATAAAGATCGCCGGCTTTGACTTCTTCGAAGGTTTCTTCAACGTTCGAACTGGCGGTGACGGTGACCGTCGTCACCTCGCTCATAAAGAAGTACGCTGCATTCTCGGCCTTCATATCGTCCGTCGTTACGGAGCCGGTCAACGTCGCTTCGATGGCAACTTCTTCGTCCAGTGTGCGGAAGCCGAGCCGCGACGAATAGTGCGGCATCGTTTCAGCTTCGCGAGCCAGTGTGAATTCGGGCGTATTACCGAGTTCGCGAAAGGGACCTGGAATCTGCGTTCCGGGCTTATATTTGGCGAAAAGAGCGGTTCCGCGCGGTACAGTAAGATTGCGGGATTGCAGGTCCATTGAATTTCTCTCCTTGTGAGTATTACGACTATAACGTGATTTTATGCTACGCGAAAGGCGTCTCAAGGTTTTCGGCAAGGCCGAGGGTTACTGGTATGAGGAAATAGGCCACGCTCGAAACCTCGTCGTCCGGTGGGCGATGTACGGGCTGGCCGATCGACAACGACATCACGCATGGCGCTTTATTTCCCAGGTCGAGAATATCGAAGCGATTCGCTTTGGCGCGGACCAGCGCCCGGATGACTTCGGCGGACAATTTGTAAGCCGGATCGAGCGGATGTTCGTGATCGTCTTCGACGAAACCCTGGATGAGCACGCGGAACTGATTGACGGCTGCGGGAGAGGTTGATGTCCCGTTCACTGCGTCCACTGGCCGCGGATCTTCAAGCAACACGACCATGGGGCGAGGATCGTTGTCGCCAAACAGCGTCCTTCCACGGAACACGCGTTCTGCAGGGCGGCCGGCACTATCGACGAAATCCGACAGATCGAACTCACAGTCGTTCGCTGGATTGACCTGCTTCACATAGTGGCTCAATTGCTTCATGGCCCGCAGGCGAAAAGGATCAACCATTCAACAGCTCCAACTGCCTGAAAAACTCTTTTTCGAGGAATTCCAATGACTCAGGTGTCATCTCTTCATAAATGCCACCGCCATCGGAGGCGGAGCGAAGCGCCTGGTCGACCGACGGGCCGTACAAAAGCCATAGGTTCTTTCCCAACGACCGGGGCTTGTACGCTCCCTTGGGCAGCGACCCGTCTGTGCGGACAGCGAGTCCGACGTTGTTGTTCTTCAGGCGCATGAGAAACGCGCGGCGAATGGATCGGGTCTGACCCGGCTTGACCGTCACGTTGATCTTTCCGCCTTTGTGACGCTGTCCACCGGACAACGGTTTTTGCTTCGTGAAACGGGCCAGCGAGGTTGCGGACCCCCTACCCTCAATCACGGTCTCAAGCGAACTACGTTTCGCCTTCGTCTTCAGCCAGAGCCGCTTGCTAGAAGGAGAAACGTAAGACGCTGGAAACGCTACCTGGTTACGGGCAGCACGGGCAAACTTGGTGCGGTCGCGCGTCGCTGTCGTGTTGAGAGCACGAACCAACGCCAACTCGGTCGTGTTCGTCATTTCATTGACGAACGAAAGTTGATCGAATTCGATGGCAATTACTGCTGCGACCATGGTGGGATGCCCCTCCACTCGTCGCCCGAGGTGTCGACCTGAGAGAGCAAGCTTGCCAGTTCCGCTTTCGTGGCGGTCCTGACCTCAACCCATATGAAACCCTCTCGTTCAGGGCGGCTCGGGCCGGTCACATATGCCTCGACATCGCTGAGAATGACGAAGGCGCTGGCGACCACGTTGGCCACTTCTGCGACCTTGAAGATGACGCGATCGACGATGTCGACAATCTGCCCGGTTCCATCTTCACCCTGCGCCTCAAGGACAGCAGGGCGCTGATGCAGCCGGATGTTGACGGGCACGGGAGTTCCCGCGGCGTGGGTGAGATACACCGCGGGAATCGAGAAGGTTTCATGGACTGGAAGCAGGTGTTCTCGCTTCCTTTCCCGCCAGTTCATCAGACGAGCGCTCCGCTTTCACCTTCGCCAGCCGCAAGGGTTACACCCTCGCCCGATGCAGGAGGTTCGGTTCCGGCTGCCGAAGTCTTCGACGGCGTCGCTTTACCCTTTCCCTTGCCTTTGCCCGACTTGGTTTCGTCGGCGCCGGTCTCGTCATTGTCGAGATCGATTTCCTCGTCGGGATGGGCTAGCTTGTAAAGCTTCATCTCGTCGGTGGTCGGCTCGCGAACTGCGCCGAGACGGAGCATGTCTTTGTAGTCTTTGTCGGTGAACTGTTGCACCTGACCGACGGGAAGCTCTTCATCCTTGCGACGGATGCTATGAAGCGTAAAACCGTATTCCATTTTCTCAGTCTCCTGTTGATGGGAAAAAGCATCCCCGTGCAGGGGATGCTGTATGCTCTTTGAACCGACGCCGCCCGCTGGTTACGGTGCGATGACGTTAGCCAAGAGAGTGGCGTTCGGGTTGATCGGAACGAACAGCGGAGCCGACTTGTGGGTGATGTATTCGACTTCCAGGTCGCCCGGCTGCTCCCAGTTCTTCGGGAAGATCGGGAGAGCTTCGTAGCCAGCTTTCTTGTCGATGATCCGACCGAATGCGCGAGTACCGCTGACTGCCTCCGCGGTGCTCGTGAAGAGGATCTGGTGGTTGCCGATGTAGCGCGCTGCTGCACCGGTTTGCGGATCGATGTAGGTCGAATTGTCGACCCAAAGCTCGATCGACTGACCAGACCCGCCACCGATGGTCATTTCACCCACTTTGAACACCGGATCGCCGGAAACGAGGCCGCGTTCGTAGGTGATGTTCCCGCCCTTCAGGTTCAGGTCCAGGTGCGTCTTGAACTCTGCGTCCTTGCGCATGATGGCCCAAACACCGCCGCCCATGGTCGCACGAACCGGGACGCCGCCGAAGTCTGCCGTCGCCATCCGGTCGATCACCAACTGGAAGAAGTCGACGATCGAAACACCGGCTTCGCCGAAGCGGCTGCCGGCACCGAGCGTGATGGTGTGGTTCGCTGCGCGTTTGAAGTCGACGAGCGTGGTCGGGTAGTTTTCACCAGAGATGGTGACCTTGCCGTCGCGAAGCGCGGTCGCCGCCATCCAGTTCCAGCGGCGATTGATGGCACGAACATGGCTCTCGGCGATGGCAGCGCGGATGAGCGTGAGGCGCTGCATCGGCGTAAGCTGCACGGGCATCTGAGACATGTTTGCATCGATACCGACACGACGGCGAAGCGGCATGAGCGGGTCGACCTGATCTTCCAGTTTGATGTACGCCGGCTTGAAGCGGAACGCCGTGCCGGTGTCTTCGTAGACCGACTCGCCGCGCGCGAGCGGCATGACGAACGGAGCGAGCTTGCGGCCCTGCACCGGCATCTTTTCGAAATCGATCCACTCGTCGTTGGAGCGCAGTTCGTAGGGGAACCACTGAGTCCAGTAGAGCGGATCGGGCTTGATGTCACGGAACACGCCAAGGAAGCGGCTGGTGTCCCAGAGTTCGAGATGTTGGGTCTGAGCGACCATTGAAGCCTCCTGTTACGCGCGCTTGGCGACGATGATGGTGGTGGGAGTGGGCGCGCCACGGAAAGCCGCCTGTTTCAGCGCATCCGTGCTGAAAGAGTCGTCCCATACGAGCGCGTCCTGGTTAAAGCAGCCGGAGTAGAACACCTGACCGTTGACGGCCGGGGAACCAGCACCGCCGCGCGACACGGCGTGGGCGAGTACGCCGATAGCCTGCACGTCGTCGTCGGGGCTGGCGCTCCCGGTAACGGCCGGCACCAGTTCACCGGTTGCGTTCAGGCCGAGAACGGTGAACTGCGCGTAATTCGCGTTCAGCGGAATCGGGAACGAATAGGCAGGTGCCAGTTCCGGGTGGGAACCTGCCAACAGATGGTTCTGCAGGTAGGTGTCGAGTTCCTCGAACGCTGCGCGGCCGGGATCTGCATAGGGAGGCGTAATGTTTGCCATCGCGGTTTACTCCTTGTTGTCAGAGAAGCCGGCGAGGCCGTAGCCGCGGATCAGCGCTCGGTCCTTCTCGGCATCGGTTGCCTGGTTGTCGTCATTGGCATCGGCACCAGCAGCGATGTTCGGCTGCGTCGTGCCGTCCATGGCGGCGGTGAACATGCCGGCAGGGGCACCCGCGCCGGGCTGCGTGGCGGCGGCAGCGTCGGGTTTTGCTTCTTCCGGCAGCGATGCCAGAAACTCCGTCGCCTCATCAGCAGACATCGATGTCTTAAGGGCGGCGGTCAGCGCGGCAGTGGGACGCGCCTTGCCAGCGTCCGAGCCGATGATCGCGTTGATGCGAAAAATTGCGTTGGCGGCGCCGGTCTTTTCACCTTCTGCGACACCTTCGGCACGTGCGGCAGCGACCGCAGCTTCGTGTTCGGCCTGAGAGTTTTCGGCCATTGGTTCATCTCCTTCTTGTGAGAATGTGGCCTGTAAGGCCGATACGGCGTCTTCAAGATTTCCGATGGCATCAGCCAGTCCAATCTCGAGTGCCTGACGAGACATGAAGGTTTGAGCATCGGTCTCGTCGACCGCCTCATCACTCATGCCCCGACCCCTCGCCACCATGGCGACGAATTGCGAATGCAGTTCTTCGACCTCCGCCTGCCACTTTTCCTTCGTGGCGTTCGACAGAGGTTCGATTGAATTGCCTTGAAACTTGCCCGGCTTCGATCGAACGATCGTTGGGGTGATACCCGCCTGCTCGAGCATCTTGGAACGTTCGACATGTGTCCGGACCACGCCGATCGAACCTACGCCCCCAGTGCGAGCAACAGTGATGTGTGATGTGGCAGCGGCGATGTTGTAGGCGGCGGAGTAGGCAAACTCGGCAGCGACAGCGCGAATCTGCTTAATTGAGCGCGTCTCGTAAATGAAATCGCAGAGATCCCAGTTTCCGGAGACCATCCCGCCGCCTGAATCAATGACGAGGATGATCGACTTGACCTGACTATCGTCGCGTCCACGACGAACCGCTTCACGGATGTATTCGTAACCGGTCAGCCAATCGCCAACCTGATACGGAAAATTGTTCAGAAGAATGCCTTGAACCGGCACATAAAGAATGCCGTTCTTCACATTGTATGGACGATACCGATAACGGTAATCATCCTCGGCGTACCAGAAATCGTTTTCGTTCGCGGCCATCTTGTCGATCTCTGCGAGATGATCTGCCGCCATATGCGAATAAGTTTCGAGCCACGAACCACGGGTTTCGGCAACGAGAGCGGTGCTGTCCTGAAAACGTGCGAGGATTGCGTTCACGCCGCCTCTCCTTCTCTTGGTGTGGCGGACAGTGAGTTTTCCATGTCCTTGGTATCAGTGCTGTCGTAGATCGACGGATTGCCGTAAAAGCTGTCCAGTTCCCGCTCTCGCTGGATCTGGCGTGCGACGCGGCGATAGTCGCCGCCGCTCATTTTCGCGATCTCGGCTTCCTTCGTGGAGAACCCGCTTTTCACCTTGAGAACGGCGGCCTGAGTTTCCTTGAGCGGATCGATCTGACCCTGCCCCGCGCCGATCCATTCGCACGCGCAGTAGGCTTCGGCGTTCAATCCCTCGTAAAAGAGCGGCACGTTCTTTCTTTTGAGGCATTCGAGGTCGTTCTTGTTGATCGCTTCCTCGAGCCAGAGGCGATAGATGAAGTTGGCAACGCCATCGGCGGCAATCGCCTTCTTGGCATTCATACCCTTCTGCGTTTCGCCAATCGAAGCGCGAGCCGAGGAATAGTTCGTCTGTGTGAAATCGCGCGAGAACTGCTCGTAGGAAAGCCCGAGGGCTGCTGCGATGTAGCGCAGAAGGCTTTGTTCGTACTTGTCGCCGAGGGGGCCGGTTGCACCGGTATTTTGAAGCTTCAGCTTCGTGCCGGGCGCAAACACAGGAATTTTGGCGCCGTCCATGTGCAAGTTAGTTGCATTGGAATTGTAGGCCTCAATAGCCCCCAAGTATGCGGTCATCCATTCGACAGTGGCGTTGCCCTCAGGAGTCTGTCCGCCAAGGGCTGCCAAGACATCATCAGGAATTTCCGACTCAACCGAAGCTGCGTAGCTGGCTGCGACGACAGCGCGTTCCAGTTCCGTGCGACGAAAATGCTTCGTCATACGCATTTCGGAAAGCGCCGAAACCAAGTCAGATACGCCGCGGGACTGATCAGGGCGATCCTGCTCATAAATATGCAGGATCATTGGTCGACCCCACCGGTTGCGAGCGGGAACCCGTGTCCAGTTCATCTCGGAAAGACTGGAGAAATCGTGATAAGGGCCGTCGTTCGGATGGGAGTTCCGGATGTGATACGCAATGGGAGCACCGCGCCGATCCCGCTCAACGCCGTTTCGGATACGTGACCAATCCTGAATCAGCTTGTCCATCGGCGTGGAGAGCCTGTCCGTGTCGATCATCTGCACTGCTGACCGATAAGGGCGGCCATCGGCCGGCATCCATTCGGCGCTTGCCAGAATTTCCCCGCCGCCGAAGAACGTGCAGACACCGAGGCGAACCTGCGCGGTGAAGGTGTTGATGCGGGCGGCGTCGACCCATTTCTGCTGGCTTTCGCCCCACAGCATGAACTTGGTCTCAACCTCTTCCTGAAACGCCTCTTCCCACTTCGGGTCTTCCTTGCCCCACAGGACCTTCGTCTCAGGACGAGCATTGAGCTGGTAGCGGGAACCGACGATTGAGTCGCGGTAGATGTCAGCGCCACCAGACACGAACGCATCATTGCGAATCGTATCGCGCGACCGGGCATCAAGATTGGTTTTCTCAGGGAGAATTTCGGCGTCGGCCGAGCGAATGGCGGGCTGCCAGCGTGCAAGACGGTCGACTTTCGATGCGCCATCATAAGCGACACCGCCCGATGCTGCCGCCGTAGCACCGGGCGGTTGCACCGCATCGGCAACCGCTGTGGAGACATCAGCGGCAGTTCCGATCAGGTCTGAAAGATCAACAGCCGCTCTCATCCCCACGTCGGCCTCATGACACGATGCGGAGTTGTCGGCTGTCCAGCGATTTGAGCTTTGAGGTCTTCGATATACTGACGAAGGCGGGAGATATTTGCCATCGTGTAGCGGACGGACTCGCCGTTGCTATCACGAACCTCGGCGATGCCTTTGCCGGTCAATAGCTCGTGGAGGGCTTTTTGAGCCTCTCGTAACCAAACCTGCAATTCGGCGTTCGTCGCCATTTGTCACCCCGCAATGCGCTCTTGCAGGGTGAGTAATACCGCCGTTCATTCTTAATTACAATATTAAGTTGGAATTTTATAAACCATTTCCGTGTAGCGCCTATCACAGGCGTCGTAATAACCGCAGCGGGCGAAAATGCATAAACAAAGCAATTTCAACCACGTTAATGAGCAAGTTCATCAAGGCCTCCTTTCTTTTCAAGCGTTGTCGTTACGTGACAAATATGCACTCAAAAAGTGAAAGTCAATCTTGATGTGATTTTTATGCTAATTTTTTTGCAAGCTCCGCCAGTGCGTTAAGTCCGGTGGGTTTAACTGGGGGAGGATCGTCATCAACCTGACCGCCTGAAACGAGGTCGTTGCGATCCCACTCTTCCGCCCAAGATGGCGGGTTTTTCCAGTCGATGCGGTCGAAACCGAAGTGTGTGTAGGGCACGTTCTTCTCGATCGGCCTCAACGAAATACCCTCGGCATAGTAGGTCAGGTCGAATGCTTCGTTGCGCTTCTTCCGCGTGTTCAACCACCCCTTGGCTGTTCGTGTTTCCGAAGTGAGCTGCACAAAATACCAGTCCTCGGCCCAGTCAGGGAATCGCAGCATGCCGCCGTCGACACCCTCGTCAGCGATTCGCCGGGACATCAGCAACGAGACGGCGTCCTTGAGCTTGTTGGAATTGAGCATGACCACGGGCACGTCACCGCGTGCGATGGCAAGCGGGCCTTTCTGCGACGAGTCTGGCCATTCAGTCCGCGCCAACGGTTTCGACTTGGAAGCCTCACCCTTCACCAGGATGAAACGGCGATGCGACCCATCCTGTTTCGCCTTCAACCGACGCCAAAAATTATACGCATGGGCGGTAACCCCTTCCGCGCCACCCGAGTCGGAGGCGGTTGCGCGGATCGCCATGCGCCGGCCACTTCCGTCGCCTAGTTCGTATGTCTTGTTCATCACCTCTGGAATCAGGACATCCCAGTCCTCGCCGAATGCGGCAGGATCAATAGGCAGACGATCGGCGTTCGCATTACGGCGGTTCGACAGACGAACCTTGAACATGTCGACGACAACGCGATCACCGTCGGCCGTGTATCCCAAGACCTGAACGACAAACGCGCTCTTCTGGATATCGACCGTGGCGACAAGATAACGCACGCCTTCAGGAACAAGCGGTTCCTCTGGTGTCGACCCCCAGTCTTCACCCTTGGCTTTCAGCAGTTCTGGCGCGAAATCGGACAGGCGTGCCTGCGGGATGTAGAAACCACCTTGGTCAGTGGTTCTCGTCTTCCGTAGGGGGCCATCGTCACCGGTATCCTCAAGAGCCTTCAACGCCCGAAGTTCTTTTTCAACCAGTTGGCCCCAATCCTGATATGCGGCCGCAGGGCCTTTTAGCCAAAAAGATGCGATCGAAGACCTTGTGACCTTCATACCGGGTCTGACATCGATGTGTTTGTCTGAGCCCGGTCGGATGAATTCCCCCTCGCGAATCCAGTCGCCGAAGCTGTTCATTTCATCTTTCCATCTAGGCTCAATTATACAGCCATGTGGGCAGATCATGGTCGTGCTCTCTCGCGCTTCCATGGGATCGTCGCTCTCCCAACGAAGAAGCTTGAAATCAGGCTCAAACCAATCGTTGCATTGCGGGCAACACCACTGCCAGCGCTGACGGTCGCCCCGGTTGTGGAGTTCAAAGATACCACGGATCGGCGGAGCTTCGTGCGGCGAGGCCGGCATCCATCGCGGGTTTTCGATTTCCTTGTTCGGGTTAGGCGAAGATTCGGCGACGGTCATACCGAAGCGTTTGAACGTCGTTGTTCGCATGGCACCGAGGTCGAACGGATTACCTTCACCGTCAACATCGTCGTCCATACGGTCATAGTCTATGAACATGACCCGTGGCACGGTAATGCCTGACAGGTTCGATGCGGTGGGATACGTTAAGAGGAACCTCATCCCGCTCTTGAAAGCTTTGTCGAACGTGTTGTCGTGCTGGCGGGACGTTAACTGCTCGGCACGCACATCGGTCGACGCTAACAAATATCGTTCCAGGTCACCCTTTGACCACTTGCGCGCGTTTTCTCGGTCCATGTGGACATAGAGCATGTCGGCAGGGTCGGTTTTAACCGTGTGTGTGATCCAGTTGAGGCCCATCAACGTCTTACCGGTTCGAGCCGGACCGACAAAAACCATACCGGTGTAATCAAGCGACGTGAGCACGTCCTGCGGCTTCTTGAGATACGGCGTCTTCTCAAGTGACCAAGGCTTGCTGTACCCGCCCCCACTGCCCACGCGCGAGAACTTTTGCCCGGCCTCGGTCACGGTCATCCGGTTGGAAGGCTTCATGTCGTCGAAGGCTGACGCTATGATGTCTTCGACGGTCTTATAGCGCACGGAGTCAATTAACTCATCGATCGTGGGTGGCCGTATTTGGCGGAGCGGTGAATTCACTCATCGTCTCCCACTGGCCGGTCTGCATCATCAATCATCCGACCGCTGCTATCGAGTTCGCTCTTAATGTGAGCGGTCATAGAAAGCGTTTCGCGAGGCATCTCTACGAGCGTCTCGCGGATGTCGTCGACGAGGCGATTAGTAGCATCGACCAGTGCGCCATATTGTTTGTCGCTCAGCAGTTCCTTCTCCGGCAGGTCTTCGATCCACATCTTCACATCCTGACGGATCATCATGGCAACGCGCCCCAGTACGAGGGTCACATCTTCCGTATGCCAGAGATCGCCCGAAGCTAGCATCACCCGGTTCCGCTGGTGAGCCGAATCCCACCACATCTTGCTGACATAGGGCGGCAAGCTGGCGGCGTTCTGTTGAGCAAACCAGTCCTCAATGCTCCCGCGCGGCGGCACGAGATAAGACATGGCGGTCATGAAATCGTAGAACGGCACCTGCTTGCCGCCGTGGGTGACCCATTTGGACACTGGGCACTTTTCCAGTCGTTTCTGGATTTGCTTCGGCTGTTTGCCGACCACGTTCGCGATGAACATCACGCCGACGGGCTTGCGGAACTCGGTGTAATGCGGGAGGTCTTCCTGCATCTGCTTCTGCAGCCGGGCCTCAGCCTCGGCCTTGGTAGGCCTGCCCCGCGGGCGGCCAGCCGGTTCTCCACCCATCAAATCGCTGAGATCGACCATGGCTCACACCAGCAGGTCTGAGAGATCGACATTCGGTCGTCGGGTCGTCTTTGCGATCCACTGCTCCACGTCTCGTCTGTTCCAGGCTGAAAACCGATGCGAGATCCGCGTCTGCGCGGGGAATGTGCCGGCCTTCACACGGCGATAAATCTCGGCGCGGGATAAGGTCGTCACCTTCGACACATCGGTCACCCTCATAAGGCTGTCGTTCATTTGCGTCTCCATTCGTCTCTCATAAAGTGATATTCACTCTTTACGTGAAATTCAAGAGTCGTTATGAGTAATTTCATCAGCCGAACGCTGTTCGATGAAACCGGACAAATGGAGGTCGCCATGCAATCGGCGGCTAAAGCCCGCCACCAGTGCCCCGGCTCCGAGGGTCAAATCGGGTATCATCATTAATCGAGACGACGCTGCATGAGTGTGATTTTTACCGACATCGAGTGCTACCATGACTTCTTTTACATCGGCTTCAAGCGCGAGGAAGACGGCAAGCGCGTCGGCGTCGAACTCAGTTCGCGCTCATCAAACTATGATCGGAGATATGTTCGCTCCGTTCTGAAAAAGCACACCACGGTTGGCTACAGAAGCTTATCTTACGACGTTCCAATGATCTGGTACTCGTTGCAGGAGCACGTCACCAACGCCCACCTCAAACGTGCAAGTGATCGGCTGATCGAGGGCAACATCCAATGGTGGGAAGCTGAAGAATTTCTCGGAATAAACATCCCGTTCGAGGTCAAGAAACTCCACATCGACCTTTGCGAGCCGCAGCCCAATGCATTCGCCAGCCTGAAGTCGCTCAACGGCCGAATGATGGGCAAACAGTTACAAGACCTACCTTTCCCTCCTGACATGCGTCTGACCCACGAGCAGATGGACATCGTCGCCAATTACTGCCTTCACTCCGATCTTGATGCCACGCACAATCTCTGGAACGCCCTACGCGAACCAATGGAACTGCGTCGCGCCTTGGGAGCGGTCTACAATCGCAATTTCATGTCCAAGTCCGACAGCCAGATCGGCGAAGCGATCGTAAAAACGCGCGTCGAAGAGATCACCGGCCGCAAGGTCAAGAAGGTCGAGACGAAACCCGGAACTACCTTCAAATACCCGGTTCCCGACTGGGTATCTTTCAGGACGCCGGCTCTACAGGAACTGCTCGAGCGCGTCCGTGAAACTGAATTCGTCGTCAAATCCGACGGTAAGACAGCCTCACCGAAATGGATGGCGACCGAGGCCGCGCAGATCAAACTCGGAACCGAGACGTATCAGTTTGGCATCGGAGGCATTCACACTACCGAGTCCAACCGCGCAACCTTCTCGACAGACACCCACATCCTCATCGATGCCGACGTAGCGTCCCAGTATCCTGCAGCGATCCTAATGCTCGGGCTCTATCCTCGCTCACTAGGCCCGGAATTCCTCGAAGCCTATGACGGCATTCGCAGAGAACGCCTGGCGGCAAAGAAGCGTGCCAAGGAAATCGAAGAAGAACTACCCAAGGTCAATGACCCTGACCGCATCGCCGCCCTGAACCGGGAACTCGAAGAATGCAAAGTCAAGGACAAAGGCGGCAAAATCCAGTTGAACGGTGTCTACGGAAAGCTCGGTAGCCGATACAGCATCCTCTATGCACCACATCTGCTCCTGTCGGTAACACTGACCTGCCAGCTCGCCATTCTGATGCTAGTCGAACGCGCACTGGAAGCCGGCATCAACGTAGTCAGCGGAAACACTGACGGCGTGCTCTTCCAGTGTCCGCGCGAGATGTACGATGGGCTGGCGAAAGACCGTCTGAAGCCGTCGGCCCTGCAGCAGGTTTGCGTGCAGTGGGAGGCAGACACCGGTTTCGATCTCGAATTCGGCGAGTACAAGGCCATCTATAACCAGTCCGTCAACAGCTACTTTGCGATCAAGATGGACGGCAAGCATAAGCGCAAGGGACCGCTCGGCAACCCGTGGAACCCCGACAAGTCCGACTTCGATCCGGTGCGCGGTCAGTTGATGAAAAACCCGCAGATGACAATCTGCTCCGACGCCGCGTTGGCTCGCATCAAGCACGGCACGCCGATTGAGGAAACCATCAGGGCCTGCCGCGACATCCGCCAGTTCGTCACCGTGATCAAAGCCGCCAACGGCGCAACATGGCGCGGGCAGTATCTCGGCAAGGCGATACGCTACTACTGGTCGACTGATGGGGATGCGATCTATGACACCGTGCCTCATGAGACGACGGGCAATTTCAAGAAGATCCCGAAAACCGACGGCGCCGCAGAGTGCATGCGCCTGCCCGACGATTTTCCGGAGGACATCGATTACCGGCGCTACATCGAGGAGACTGAGACCATCCTCAGCGATCTCGGTTTCTACGGTCCAAAACCACCGAAACTGAAGCGCATCCGCCTCACCAAAGCTAATCGCGAAACGGTCTTGCGCACATGGATGGTCGCTGCATGACACGGCTCGCAGTTATCGGCAGCCGGACCTTCCGAGATTTCCCCCTGCTCTGCCGGACCATCCCCCTCTATAACCCGTCCCTGATTATCAGCGGAGGCTGCCCGCTCGGAGCGGACACCTTTGCCGAATGGTGGGCAGAACTGACCGGCGTCGACGCTCTGGTCTTCCTGCCCGACGGGAAACCAGGCGGCTATCATAGACGAGATCGCCAAATAGCCGAGGCTTGTGACCGCCTGCTAGCTTTTTGGGACGGAAGATCACCAGGTACTCGCTACACGGTGAATTACGCAAGATTAATCGAGAAACCTGTCCACGTCGTGAGGTTCAAGAGATGAAACCCCTGCCCGATTTCGATTTCACCACGCGCAAAATCGAGAAGAACGAAGAACTGGACGCTGTAGCATGGGCGGAAAACAATGGCTGGATCGTCCGCAAAATCCAGTACCAAGGTCGAGTTGGCTGCCCCGATCGTCTGTTCGCAGGATACGGAAAGCTGTACCTGATCGAGATGAAAAAGCCCGCCGCTCGCAAGCGAAAATGTGGCGGGCTTTCAGCAGGCCAAAGCGGCGAGATCAAACGGTTCGCAGAAGTCGGCGTGGAAATCAAAGTTTTTTACACAGGCCCCGAGGTGATCGAGTTCCTGCGTCGGCATATGACATCACAAAAGCCCGTCGAGCAAATCGAGTCTATTTGTGACCTTCTTTGACAACGCCAGCAGTCGATCAGTGTACCAGTTCATCATTTTAATCCGCTCAGGTAGATATAGGGCTGCGTTGTAGGCTGCGCGCACCTCGTCTTTGGGCACGTGTGCCAGTTGGCGTTCGATGCTGTCCTCTCGCCACAGTCCGCTTTCGTTCAGGATTGTACTGGCTGTCGAGCGAAATCCATGGATTGTCGCTTTCGAATGATAGCCCATACGATACAGGCCAAAGAGCATCGTATTTTCACTGATCGGTTTTAGACCGGTCCCACCTGGCACCACCAAGCGGTTGCCTTTTGAAATCTCCTTCAATTGAAGCAACAGCTCAATTACGTGATCGGTCAGTGGCACCAGATGCTCTTTCCGCATCTTCATGTGTGCCTCTGGAATCCGCCACAGCTTCCCTTTGAAATCGAACTCCGACCATTCGGCCATCCTTATTTCGTGCGTCCGAACAAACGTGTGGACAACCACCTCGATCGCCAGTCGGGTTTGAGCTTCACCGTCGTAGACCTTCAGACGATTGAAGAAGACAGGCAGATCTTCTTCCCTGAGCGCAGAGCGGTGCTGCGCAGGCGGGTTAGCCTTCATTGCGTTTACCAGAAGAGCAGCCGGATCGTTCTTTGTTTTCCCTTCTGCTATCGCATACTTAAAAACGTTGCTGACCGTTTGCCGCACGCGTTTCGCCATTTCAATAGCTCCGCGGTCTTCGATCTTCCGCAACTCCTGGAGAAGCTCTACCGGCTCAATGGTGTCCACGTCTCTTTCTGCGAACGCGGGAAAGATATCATCCTCAAGACGTGCCCATATTCGCACCGAGTACGACGTGACCCACCCCGCCGCGTTTGCCGCGAACCACGCTTTCGCAATCGCCTTGAATTTTCGGTCCTCGGGCACGTCGCTTTTACCCATTGGGTCGAGGCCCTGTTGAAGCTTTTCTTTCGCAACGTCTCGAGCAGCACGTGCTTCGGCGAGCGATACTGTCGGATAGGTGCCGATAGACAGAGTTTTCTGTTTACCATCGAACACATAATTCATGCGCCACAGTTTTGAACCGCTCGTCCTGACAAATAGATACAGCCGACCAGAGTCACTCAGCTTGTAATCTTTCTCTGCTGGTTTGGCATTTCGGCACTTCATGTCGGTGAGGCTCATGAAACTCTCCTGTGGTATTGCTTTTCTTGTACCATGTTTGATGCCACACAGTCCGACTGGATGCACGGCAACGTATTGAGACGAATGAGGACACAAACACCTGAAAACCAAGGCATTTCATGATGTTCATGAATGTACTGAGACGCATGGGGATGGGTAAATGGTGGGCCCGGAGAGACTCGAACTCCCAACCAAGCGGTTATGAGCCGCCGGCTCTAACCATTGAGCTACAGGCCCTTTCGGAAAACCGATCCGAAACACCGGCTTCGCAATGGTTCGAATCCGGTGGTCACGCTCTAACGTAATTTTTTGAGCCCGACAAGCCATTGATGCTTTCCCAAAACAGCGCCGCCGTATTAGCTACACAATCTAAGGCAATACCCTTCAAAGGGACTCAATCAACGAGGAAACACCATGAAGACAAAAACGGCCCGCCTTTTCGCACTCACCGCAATGACCGCAGCTGCCATGATGCCGCTCGCCGCCCAGGTGTCTGCGCAGGAGGCTTCCCCGCGCGAAGCCACCATCAGTGTTTCCGGTGAAGGCCAGGCGGCCATTGCCCCTGATATGGCGATCCTGTCCTTCAGCGTCGTCAAGCAGGCGGAGACTGCGGCTGCGGCTCTTACCGAAAATTCCAAGGCGCTCGCCGACGTTCTGAAAGCGCTGAAAGAGGCCGCCATTGAAGACCGCGACCTGCAGACCAGCAATTTCTCCGTGCAGCCGCTCTACAAGCACTATGAACCCAAGGACGGCGTCTATGTTGCGCCCGAGATCACCGGCTATCAGGTATCCAACGGCCTGACCGTGCGGGTGCGCGACCTGAAGAAGCTCGGCACGATCCTCGATACCTCCGTCAAGCTCGGCATCAACCAGGGCGGCGACATCACCTTCACCAATGACAAGCCCGAAGCGACGGTGACCGAGGCCCGCAAGCAGGCCGTCGCCGATGCGCTGGCCAAGGCGAAGACGCTGACGGAAGCGGCGGGCGTGAAGCTTGGCCGTGTCATTCAGATCAGCGAAAACTCGCAGCGCCCGATGCCGGTACCGGCGGGCGTGATGCGTGCTTCGATGATGAAGGAAGCCGACAGCGTGCCGATCGCGTCGGGTGAGAACAGCTACAGCGTGGTGGTCAACGTCACCTTCGCTCTCGAGCAGTAAGATCGGCGGCGGGCGGCACTCCTGTGCCGCTCCTCCTCCATCCTGAATTCAGCCATTGGCATGATGCAAAACGAAATGCCCCTCGCCTGCCTTTCCGGACAAGCGAGGGGCATTTTTTAATCGTTCTGCCCGACGGGGATATCAGCAGATCGATAAGACTGGCCGCTGTTAGCGCCGGATCACCGGGCAACCGCGCTCATTGGCGAAAACGATACGATCACGGCCGCGACGGTCAAAGCCTGCCACCACGACCCGGCGCGGCGATACATCAACCACGCGGGCGCGGCGAAGACCCATGCGGCTTGCCTTTTCTTCCGCAAGCGAAACCGAGCAGCCGCGGCGCGGGCGGTCCGGACGGCCCCAGCCGGGACGATGACCATAGCCGTCCTGAACCTGAACTCTGAACTGGACATCCGAGCCTGCGGAAGCCGCTGGCGCCGTAAAGGAAATTCCACCGAGGGCTATGAGGGTAGCCAGGCCGGCTTTTGCAAAGGTGCTGAACATGAACTTCACTCCGTTTGTTTCTTTGCCGACAGGGGAACATCCCCCGGCGATTGACGAGACCCTAGACCCGCCCGTCTGAATATCAGCAGAACCGAATGTTCAGCAGGCGTTCAGAGAGGTTAACGCGCAATACATCAATCCGGATCCAGACATCACGGCGAGATATGCAGCACGATTTCCCGCCGATGCGGCTGGTCGCGATGTTCGAAAAGATAAAGGCCCTGCCAGGTGCCGAGCACAAGCCTGCCGTCGCTGATCGGCACACCGATGGAAACCGTGGTCAGCGCCGATTTGATATGGGCGGGCATATCGTCGGGGCCTTCCAGCGTGTGGATGATCCATCGCATGGAAGGATCATCGGAAGGCGGCACGAGCCGGGAGAAAAACACCATGAGATCACGCCGCACATCGGGATCGGCATTTTCCTGAATAAGCAGCGAGCAGGATGTGTGCCTAACGAAGATTGTCAGCAGGCCTTCCTCCACCCCGGCATGATTGACGAATGCCCTGGCCTCGGATGTGAACTCGTAAAGGCCCTGTCCATGGGTGGGGACGATCATCTTCTTCTGCGGCACAATTTTTCCTTCAAATAACTTGGAACAAAATCGACGCTGCCAACGTTGCAACATGTCAAATTGTATCCGATGACATCACGGATACGACAATCGCATGACGGCGGCTCATAAAAGCACAACGGAAAACCGGCGTCACAGTTGCAAAAATCGGGGAAGGGTTGGCACTATCAGAATGGACTATTCAGGCTTTCCCATCTCACGACAACCAGATTATCTTCGGCACAGACAGACACAGGGTGCGAAAGACTGATTCATGGCACCCAGTGACTATCAAGTCGACCTGACCAATTGCGACCGCGAACCCATCCACATCCCAGGCTATATTCAACCGCATGGCTGTCTCATCGCCTGCGATAACGCCATGCGCATGGTGGTGCGGCATTCCGAAAACTGCCGCGAACTGCTGGGCATTGACGGCGATATCAATGGCAAAACCGCCGAGGACGTGCTCGGTAAAAAACTCGTCCACGATCTTCGCAATGCGCTGACCGTCACCGGCAGAACCACGCGTCCCGCCATGCTGCCGGCCATGGAAATGAGCGACGGCCGCAGCTTCGATATTTCGCTTCACCGCTACAAGTCCACCACGATCATCGAATTCGAGCCCTCCGGCAGCGAAACGCAGCCGCTCGGCACGGCGCGCAAGATGGTGGACCGCATCCGCGAGGCGGACAGCGTTGAAAGCCTGATTTCCAGAACGACGCGGCTGGTAAAGGCGACGCTCGGTTACGACCGGGTGATGATCTACCGTTTCGAGGAAGATGGCGCCGGCAAGGTCGTGTCGGAGGCGAAGCAGCCGGAACTGGAAAGCTTTCTCGGGCAATATTTCCCCGCCAGCGACATCCCGCAGCAGGCCCGTGCGCTTTATCTCAAGAATACGCTGCGCATCATCTCCGATGCCAGCGGCGCCCGCGTTCCTGTCCTGCCGGCCGTCGATGCCTCCGGCGAGCCGCTCGATCTGTCCTTCGCGCATCTGCGCAGCGTCTCGCCCATCCATTGCGAATATCTCCGCAACATGGGTGTCGGCGCTTCCATGTCCATTTCGGTGATTGTCGACGGGGCCCTGTGGGGCCTCATCGCCTGTCATCACTATTCCCCGCGCGTGCTGACCATGCCGGTCCGGATCGCCGCCGAAATGTTCGGGGAATTTTTCTCCATGCATCTGCAGGTCCTGAAACAGAAGCGCAGGCTCGATACCGTCAACCACGCCCATGCCGCGCTCGACCGCTTTCTTCGGCTTGCCGCGCATCACGCCAATATTGAAGAACTGCTGATCGACAGTTTCCAGGATTTTGCCGATCTGATGCCGTGTGACGGCGTTGGCCTGTGGGTGGGAAACAACTGGCACTGCCATGGCGCAACGCCGCCGCATGACGCCATTCCAAGGCTGGCGCGTTTCGTCGCCTCGGCTTCCGAAGGCAAGGTCTGGGCGACCCATGCGCTGTCGCAGGCGATACCGGAAGCGGAAATCTACGCCGGCACCGCGGCCGGAATGCTCGCCATTCCACTCTCGCAGGTAAAGAACGACTATCTCCTGTTTTTCCGCAAGGAGATCGTGCAGAACCTGAACTGGGCCGGCAATCCGGAAAAATCCTATGAGACCGGCCCGATGGGGGATCGTCTCACGCCGCGCAAAAGCTTTGCGATCTGGAAAGAGACGGTGCGTCTGCAGGCGCAGCCCTGGTCGGAAGCCGACCGGGAAATCGCCGAAGCCGCCAGAATTGCGCTGGTCGAGGTCGCATTCCATCACAGCGAGCTGATGGCTGGCGAAAGGGAACGCGCCGAAGTGCGCCAGCGCATGCTGAACGAGGAACTCAACCACCGCGTCAAGAATGTTCTGGCCATCATCAAATCGCTGGTCGGCAATCCCTCGCAGGAGGGCAAGACCCTGCAGGAATATGTCACCGCGCTGAAGGGCCGCATTCAGGCTCTGTCCTTTGCTCATGACCAGATCATACGCGGTGAAGGCGGCGGCGCGCTTCGCGATCTTCTGGACGCCGAATTGTCGCCCCATCGCTCGCCGGAAACGACGGTGAAACTTGAGGGGCCTCAGGTCACGCTCGATTCACGCGCTTTCTCCGTGATGGCGCTGGTTCTGCACGAACTGGCGACGAATGCCGCCAAATACGGCGCGCTTTCGCAAAATGGCGGGCAATTGCATGTGCGCTGGCAGATCAGCGAAAACCGCGATTGCGAGATTGGGTGGCGCGAAATCCTGCCCACCAAACTGCCTACCCCGTCGCGCGCCGGTTTTGGCACGGCGCTCATCAGCCGCAGCATCCCCTACGATCTCGGCGGGCGCAGCACGATGCGCTATTTGCCTGATGGGCTGGAGGCGGAAATTTTCCTGCCCGCCCGTCACGTCTCATCGGCGACGGTCGCATCCAGCGCGCAAACCGAGGATGAAACCGCACCACAGCCCAGACGCTATAACCGGGAGGAGCCGTTGAAAGTATTACTCGTTGAAGATCAGATGCTGATCGCCATGGATGTCGAGAACATGCTGGAGGATAACGGCATCAAGACCATAGAAACGGCAACCTCGTCGGCAATGGCGATTGAAAAGCTGAAGAGCTATGTGCCTGACGTGGCCATTCTCGACATCAATCTCGGCTCAGACACCTCGATCCCGGTCGCGAGAGAACTTCACCGCCGCGGCGTCCCGTTCCTCTTCGCCACCGGCTATGCGGATGGCAGCATGGTGCCGGATGAATTCGGCAATGTGCCGGTTATCCGCAAGCCCTATGATGAGGATGCGCTGATGGCGGGCATTGGGCTACTGGTGGGTGATACGGAGCGGGTGTGAGATAGCTCTCTAAGCACGCACCCCTTGCAGCCACATGGAGTACGACACGATGCTTCCCGGCTGGTGTATAGGGAGGCCGTTTTGCAGCGCACTTCCCTCCCTCATCTCTGTGCTTGTCACAGAGATCCAGCCAGCCCAAGTCCTTGGGCTGAAAGGACGTTCTTCGCCGCGCGGACGCGCGCCGGCTGGATTCCTGTGACAAGCACAGGAATGAGGGAGAAGGGATGGAATCGACGAATGGAACCTTTGTTTCACTTACCCTCGCGAGGGACAAATGGTCTGCTACCGCCCCGTGAAACCTCGTTTCTTTGCTTCAGCCGCCGTAATGACATCACCTATTTTAAATCTGAAGGCCGTCACCGCGTAATTCTCGACATCCACCTCACATTGAAACGTGACATCGCGCCAGACGTCGCCGACGTTGAATGCACCTCCGGTAGCGTCAAGTAGATTGCCGGATATGCGTCCACCGGTGTCGGAAAAGCCGTACATGCCTCGGGTGGCCGTATAAACCTCTCTTATTTGGGCCAATGCTTCCGCCTGACAAAGTTGCACGATGCGACGACGGGGCGGTAGATCGCCAAAAATCTGCCGTCGCTGCGCTGGAGTTAACACAGCAGACGACAATAAGCTTTTGGCCGCCGGAAGTTTCGCGGGCTTCTCTTCCGCCACCTCCGCAGGCTTTTCCTCAACCGGCTTTGCCTGCGGCACTGGCGGCTGATCCGGCTGCGATTCTTCCTTGATAGGTGAAACCGCGATTTCCCCCTGCGCGGCGGAAGCCTGAAGATCGCGGTTGGCGGCGGGCGGCGCGGGCTTTTCCTCGGCCGCCTTTTCAGGCTGGCTTGCGGGCTCCTCGGAAGGCTCGGTCTTTTCCGCTTCTTCCGCCTTTCCCGGCTTGTCCTCGCGATCCGCCTGCATTTCCTCAGGCCTCATGGCGATGGCCGGCAACGTCGCCTGCGGCTGCGGCAAAGGTTTTGCCTCTTCCGCCGGTGGGGCCGGCGGTGGTGGCGGAGGTTGCGGCTTTTCCTCTTTCGCCTTCTCTTCACCCGGTGGCGGCGCCTCTTCCGCCTTTTTCTCCTCGGGCGGCGGCACCAGATCGACGCTGATGCTCTCCGGCTCCTGCGGTTCGACTATCCGCTCGGGCAGTTCGAAAAGGAAGATCGCAACGACGGCAAGATGCAGGAGAACGGAGACGGGCACAGCCCATCCCTTCCACCGCCATCTGCCTGCCGAAACCTGTTGCATCTCATCGAACCAAATCGAACCGGAGCATTTCCAATAAAAGCGGAATGCCTGTTTTCACACATAAGGCTTGTCGCAGAGTTCGCCAGTGCGGGAAACAAAAAACCCGGCCAGAGGTGACTGACCGGGTTCAATTTTAAAGGAAGCAAAAGCTTAGCTGTCGAGGAAGCTGCGGAGCTTTCTGGAGCGGCTCGGATGCTTCAGCTTGCGCAGCGCCTTCGCTTCGATCTGACGGATACGTTCGCGGGTAACCGAGAACTGCTGGCCGACTTCTTCCAGCGTATGGTCGGTGTTCATGCCAATGCCGAAGCGCATGCGCAGAACACGTTCTTCACGCGGCGTCAGCGAGGCCAATACGCGGGTCGTCGTTTCGCGCAGGTTCGCCTGAATGGCGGCGTCGATCGGCAGCAGCGCATTCTTGTCCTCGATGAAGTCACCGAGATGCGAATCCTCTTCGTCACCCACGGGGGTTTCGAGCGAGATCGGCTCCTTGGCGATCTTCAGAACCTTGCGCACCTTCTCAAGCGGCATGGCCAGCTTCTCGGCCAGTTCCTCCGGGGTCGGCTCGCGGCCGATCTCGTGCAGCATCTGGCGCGAGGTACGAACGATCTTGTTGATCGTCTCGATCATGTGCACCGGAATACGGATGGTGCGCGCCTGGTCCGCGATCGAGCGGGTGATCGCCTGCCTGATCCACCATGTCGCATAGGTCGAGAACTTGTAACCGCGGCGATATTCGAATTTGTCGACCGCCTTCATCAGGCCGATATTGCCTTCCTGAATGAGATCGAGGAACTGAAGACCACGGTTAGTGTATTTCTTCGCAATCGAGATCACGAGACGCAGGTTGGCCTCAACCATCTCCTTCTTGGCGATACGCGCTTCGCGCTCACCCTTCTGCACCATCGAAACGATGCGGCGGAATTCGGCGATGGAAATGCCGGTTTCCGTGGAGAGGTTCTGGATTTCCTGACGGATTTCCCGGATCGTGTTGCTTTCCTCGCGCGCGAATTCCTTCCAGCCGCGGGCGGCCAGATTGGCGATCGACTTCATCCAGTTCGGATCAAGTTCCGCACCGTGATACTGCTCGAGGAAGCTGTCGCGCTTGACGCCGTAGGATTCGGCAAGGCGCAGCAGACGGCCTTCGTTCTGCATCAGGCGCTTGGAAATGTCGTAGAGCTGCTCGACAAGGCTGTCGATACGGTTCTGGTTCAGCGACAGCGACTTGACGGCCGTGATCAGCTGATCCTTCAGTTCCTTGTAACGACGCTCCTGGCCGGAAGACAGCGTACCGGTGCAGGCAAGACGCGCCTCGACCTGCTGATCCTGAAGCTTGCGCAGCTTCTTGTAGGTATCGGCAATGGTGTCGAGCGTTTCCATGACCTGCGGACGCAGTTCGGCTTCCATCGCGGCAAGCGAAAGATTGGACTCGTCGTCGTCCTCTTCTTCCTCTTCCGGCGGAAGGCCATCGCCGCCCACATCAGTCACATCTTCGTCACCGGTCGGCGCACGCAGCTTGCGGGTCTTTTCCTTCTCTTCGGCGGCCTTGCGGTCAGCCTCGATCTTTTCCGGGCTCTGGAACTGGGGAGCCGCCTTGGCTTCCGGACCGGAATAGGTCGTTTCGAGATCGATGATCTCGCGCAGAAGCGTCGTGCCCTCATTCAGTTCGTCGCGCCAGATGATCAGCGCCTGGAACGTCAGCGGGCTTTCGCAAAGGCCCGAAATCATCGTTTCGCGGCCGGCCTCGATACGCTTGGCGATGGCGATTTCGCCCTCGCGCGACAGAAGCTCGACGGAACCCATTTCGCGCAGATACATGCGCACCGGGTCATCGGTACGGTCGGTCGGTTCTTTCTTCTTCGCGGTCGCAAGCGCGGTGCCGCCGGAGGGGGCGAGTTCGCCACCTTCGGACTCTTCGCCATCGGAATCGTTGTCGTCGTCGCTCGCGGTTGCCTCTTCGGCATCCTCGTCCTCGATGACATTGATGCCCATGTCGGACAGCATCGCCATCGTGTCTTCGATCTGCTCGGAAGTCACCTCTTCGGACGGCAGGACGGAATTCAGCTCGTCCATCGTCACATAGCCGCGCTTCTTGGCGGCCTTGATCATTTTCTTGACCGCGTCATCCGAAAGGTCGAGAAGCGGGCCGTCCGTCGCACCGTCGCGTTCGTTTTCTGCTTCTTCGTTTTCTTTGACTTTGGTTGCCATCTATCTCGTCGCTTTCCCTGACGCTAACACCTGTTCCGCCGCATCGCCGTCCGCCCCTTGAGCATCCAGCGGTTTGCCGCGAATCACTGTCAGACACCTAACGGAGTGATCTTTAATTGCCGATTAACCACGGCAGCCTCAGGCAGAATGCAAAGACAGTGCACCCGGAAATGCTTGCTCATGCAATTTCTATCCGCCAAGGCTCATTCCACCTTACTTTTCCTGAAATGGTGATTCCCGCTATTTCCCGCCCCGTCAAGCCTTTGCGGGCGAGACAGACACGGAAATTCTTAAAAAGAGCCGCATTTTGCGGGTTATCACCAAACTATCCCCTATTTAGGACGCTTGCCGCAAAAGGCAACCCCAAACACCTTTCAATTCTGCCGACCATCATCAGCCATGGCCAACAGCCGGCCCCTTCACCCGGCCGGACATGACCCCGAAACCATCGATGATCGCTTCCTGGTTTTCCATGCGGCCGATTTCCAGCTGGACCTCGGCCAGAGCGCGCACCAGAAGTGTGCCGCGCTCATCATCCGTCGCTTCGGCTATTTCCCGCTCCAGCTCGCGTTTCTGCCAGAGCAGGGATTTTGTCCGTTTGTGGAGGGAAAGCGCCTGCACGTAACCTTCACGCGCATCCTCCATCGCCGCCTGTTCAGTCGCGGTCCACAGGCGGGCATTGCGTACCTGCTGGTCCATGGCTTTCAAAAGCACCTCGAACTCGTGCTGCGACAGCCGCTCGATCAGCCCTGCTCGCGAAATCTCCGCAGCACTTTCCGCCGCATAGGTCAGCACCGTCGACCACAGGCGCTGCAGATCGCGGTTCTCGTAATCGATGGCGGCGATCTCGTCATATTCCTCGAGCAGCAGTTCGGGATGGTTGACGATGGTGATGGCGAGAACGCTTTCCCGGAGCGAAGGCTTGGTTTGATAGCCCCTGACAAGGCCCGATTGCGCCAGGCGATCGGAAATGCTGCTGGTTGGTGCTGCCATCGCCCCGCCACGCCCTGGCGCATTGCGCTGGAAGCCACGTCCCGTCGGCTGCGCGCCATTGCGGCGGAAATTGCCGTTCTGTGTCCCGCCCTGCTGAAAACGTGGCTGGAAAAAGCCATTCAGCCTGTCACGCATATCCTGCTGGTAAAACCGCCGCACGGCCTCGTCGCCGATCACGGCAACAATCTGCCGCAGCCGGCTTTCGAGCTGGGCGCGTTTTTCCGGCGTATCAAAGGCGACGCCTGACGTCTCGCGGCTCCAGATCATCGCCGCAAGCGGCTTGGCCTCGGACAATACCCGGTCAAAAGGCGCGCGCCCCTCCAGCCGCACGAGATCGTCCGGATCCTTGCCATCGGGCAAAAGCGCAAAGCTGACGGAGCGATCCGGCTTGATATGCGGCAAAGCGAGATCGGCGGCACGGTTGGCGGCGCGAATGCCGGCACCGTCACCATCAAAGCAGAGGATCGGCTGTGGCGACATTTTCCAGAGGAGATCGAGCTGGCTTTCCGTCAGCGCCGTGCCGAGCGGCGCGACGGCATTTTCGACACCCGCCTGATAAAGCGCGATGACGTCCATATAACCTTCGACGGCAATGACAGAACCGCCTGCCGCCTGCGACGCACGCCGGGCGCGGGCGAAATTGTAGAGAACATTGCCCTTGTGAAAGAGTTCAGTCTCGTTGGAGTTCAGATATTTCGCCACGGCATCCGAAGCCATCGCGCGACCGCCAAAGGCGATCACCTTTTCCCGCGAGGACAGGATCGGGAACATGATGCGATCGCGAAACCGGTCATAGGAGACCGGTACGTTCTCATGCACCACCAGCCCGCAGGCCTCCATCTGTTCCTTCGACACGCCCTTGCTCGCCAGATGCTCTTTCAGCGCATTACGGCTATCCGGCGCATAACCGAGCCGAAAGGTCTCGATGGTGCGCCCGGTCAACCCGCGATCGCGCAGGTAAGCCCGCGCCCGCGCGCCAAGCGCCGTCTGCAGCTGGTCCTGAAAGAACAGCGTCGCCATTTCCATGACGTCCTGAAGCGAGGTCCGCTCGCGCTCGCGCTTTTCCGCCTGCGGATCGGGCTGCGGCATGGAAATGCCGGCCATATCGGCGATCTGCTGCACGGCCTCCGGAAAACTCAGCCCCTCAAGCTCCGTCAAAAAACGGAAATGGTCGCCCGAAACACCACAGCCAAAGCAATGGTAGCGGCCCTTACGGTCCTCGCAGTGAAAGCTCGGGCTTTTCTCGCCATGGAACGGGCAGCAGGCCCAATAATCCCCACGCGACGTGTTGGTCTTCTTCTTGTCCCAGGACACACGTCGGCCGATCACATCGGAGATGTGCACGCGGTCGCGTATCTCATCGAGGAAAGAATTGGAAAAGCGCATGGGTTACCTGTTCGAGGCCAGTCTTTCATATAAGCGCATAACAGCCGCAATACAAAATGGAGAGATAAACAATACCCACTATTCACAGGCGGAATTGACATCGGTGTATATACAGAAGAATATACGAGTGTATATACATACTCGGTGCATGAGTGCCTATGAACTGACATCAGGTGTAGGCAGCGCATGGAAATCGTGATGAAGGATTTCATCTCCTTTGAATGGGATGAAAACAAGCGGCGAAATAACATTCAGAAGCATGGCATCGATTTCGAGGACGCAGTCGAGGCACTGTTCGAGCCTCATATCGAAGTACCTTCTGACCAAAATGGAGAGGTTCGCATACGCGCTATTTGTCCGTTCACGGGGCGCCTTATAGCTGTCGTTTACACGATGCGGGGCGAGACATGTCGGATCATATCGGCGCGCGCGGCGCGAAAAAATGAGCAACAACTCTATTACGCGAACTACCCTGGAAGAAATTCACGCTAAGCGCGCTCGCGGCGAGAAGAGCGCGACCGACTGGGCGCGCGTCGATGCCCTGACCGACGAGGATATCGACCGCGCCACGCGCGACGATCCCGACTGGGCCGGCTTTGAGGATATCGACTGGTCGAAGGCCGAAGTGGTTTTCCCTACTCCCAAACAGTCAATTTCCATTCGCGTCGATCAGGATGTCGTGGATTTCTTCAAGGCCACCGGGAAAGGTTATCAGACCCGCATGAATGCCGTCCTGCGCCACTATGTGCATGAGCAGAAAAAGCGGCAGGGCTAAGCGTGGCAACGCCCTTTGCGCCTGCTTCGGGCAAATTTGTGGCGCCGCAACCTCACCAAAAATTATGTTTTTGTAATTTGAGTGCCACGCAGCCGCGATGTAAAAACATACTTACAGACAGAGCGATGAATTTTCGCAGAAATCTGCCGACGCCCGCAGGCACGTCCCCCGAAAAAACGCCTGCGCTTGAGAGCATTCTGATCCGCCGGAATGCGTTTTCGTCGACAGAAAAAAGGCAGGGCAGCCCACATCTGCCCTGCCTTTACTTTTTTCGGCATTGCCGATTTTACTTCAGCAAGTCCTTGACGACGCCGGAGGCTTTCGCGAAGTCGATCTGGCCCGGATAACGCTCTTTCAGCGCATTCATGCACTTGCCCATGTCGCGCAGACCGGAAGCGCCGGTCTCCGTGATGACGGCCTGGCAGAGTTCGCGCACCTTCTCGGCCGGGATTTCTTCCGGCATGAATTCCTTGATGATGACGATTTCCTCGCGCTCCTGAGCGGCAAGCTCGGGACGGCCGGCACCTTCATAGATGGTGGCGGATTCTTCCCGCTGCTTTACCATCTTGGTCAGGATCTGCATGATATCTTCATCGCTGACGGGGTCCTTGCCCACGCCGCGATTGGCGATATCGCGATCCTTGATGGCCGTCTGGATGAGACGCACGGTCGATGTACGTCGGGCGTCACGAGCCTTCAGTGCATCTTTCAAAGTATTAGCGAACACGTCGCGCAGCATTTTTCTTCTCCTTGGGAAAGCCCGTTCCGCAGCTTCCTGATCGGCAAACTTTCCGCCTTATTTTTCGCAACGACATAAACGAGCAAACACGCTCAAGCAAATCAATTGCATAAGCCCTTGAATCTACGACAGCTTAAATCCGCGTAAATCTTGGACCTGCGGTTGACCGCTTGGGCTGCTTTCGTTATTTTCCGGCACCTGCACGAGATTTTAACGAAGGGTCGGAACGCGAGCTTTATCGCGCGCCCCTTTATGTCACGAAGCCTGCGACAAAAATGGCCCCTTACCCCCTGCCTTTCAAGAGGCGGGGTGCGAAGCGGCAGAAACGGAACGAGATGACCGAGACAGCGCCCTGGACTACCCGCAAACCGACCGCAATGCTTGTTCTTGCCGATGGCACAGTGATCGAGGGAACAGGCATCGGCGCAACCGGCAAGGTTCAGGCCGAAGTCTGCTTCAACACGGCGCTCACGGGTTACGAGGAAATCCTCACCGACCCTTCCTATCTCGGCCAGATCGTCACCTTCACCTTCCCGCATATCGGCAATGTCGGCACCAATGAGGAAGACATTGAAGACCTGACGCCTGCCGCCCGCCGCGGCGCTGTCGGCGTCATCTTCAAGGCCGACATCACCGATCCCTCGAACTTCCGCGCCGCCAAGCATCTGGATGCCTGGCTGAAGGCCCGCGGCGTCATCGGCCTTTGCGGCATCGACACGCGCGCGCTGACGGCATGGATTCGCGAAAACGGCGCGCCGAACGCGGTCATCGCCCATGACCCGAACGGTGTCTTCGACATCGAAGCGCTGAAGGCGGAAGCCAAGGCGTGGAGCGGCCTCGTTGGTCTCGATCTCGCCATCGAAGCGACCTCCGGCCAGTCCTCCACCTGGACTGAAACCCCCTGGGTCTGGAACAAGGGTTACGGCACGCTCGGTGAAGCCGATGCCAAGTATCACGTCGTCTGCGTCGATTTCGGCGTCAAGCGCAACATCCTGCGCCTCTTTGCCGGTTTGGATTGCAAAGTCACCGTCGTTCCAGCCCAGACTTCGGCCGAAGACATCCTGGCGCTGAAGCCGGATGGCGTGTTCCTGTCCAACGGCCCGGGAGACCCGGCCGCGACGGGCGAATATGCCGTGCCTGTTATCCAGAACCTCATCAAAAGCGATCTGCCGATCTTCGGCATCTGCCTTGGTCACCAGATGCTCGGCCTCGCCGTCGGCGCCAAGACCGAAAAGATGCATCAGGGCCACCACGGCGCGAACCATCCGGTCAAGGACTTCACGACAGGCAAGGTGGAAATCGTCTCCATGAACCACGGCTTTGCGGTCGATACCAAGTCGCTGCCCGAAGGCGTCGAAGAGACCCATATCTCGCTGTTCGACGGCACCAATTGCGGCCTGCGCATCGTCGGCAAGCCGGTCTTTTCCGTCCAGCACCATCCGGAAGCATCGCCCGGCCCGCAGGACAGCCATTACCTCTTCCGCCGCTTCGTCAACCTGCTGCGCGAGAACAAGGGTGAGGCAGCGCTCGCCGAGCGCTGATACCTCCGGAGATCAGGAAAGATTATGCGGCCCGCTTTTCAGCGGGCCGTTTGCATTTCACGCTTCACCAGAAGCACGAAGCGAATGGTGAGCAGAACAGCCGCCGTTGAAAGGCCGATCACGAAACCGAACCAGACGCCGCGTCCGCCAAAGCCGAGCGGAAAAGCCATGATCCAGGCAAGCGCCAACCCGATCGGCCAATAGGAAATCAGCGCCAGCATCGCCGGAATGCGCGCATCCTTCAATCCGCGCAGCAGACCTGCCGTCACAGCCTGAATGCCGTCGACCAGCTGGAAGATACCGGCGATCACCACGAGGCTGCTGGCATAGGCAAGCACTTCCGCCGCCTCGGGCAATTTCGCATCCAGGAACCACTTCGCCAGAAATTCCGGCACGGCCGCAAACAGGATGCCACCGCAAATCGCAATACCGCAGGCGATCGCATAAATCATGATGGCGGCGCGGATGAGATTCTTGAAATCGCCCTGACCGCGGGCGATGCCCACCCGCACGGTCGCCGCCTGCGACAGGCCGAGCGGGATCATGAAGGCGATGGAAGCAAGCTGCAGGGCAATGCCATGCGCCGCAAGCTGCACGGTGCCGATTTGCCCCATCAGGATCGAGGCGGCGGCAAACAGCGTCACTTCGGCGAGAATGGTGATGCTGATCGGCAGACCAAGCCGCAGCACTTCAAAAAGCGCGTGCCAGTCCGGCCGCCAGAAGCGCACGAACAGCTCGTATTTCCTCGTTTCCTCGCGCGTCTGCACATAGGCGACGATGAAAATGAAGCTGAAGGCATTGACGATGACGGCAACGACAGCCGCACCATTCATGCCCATCGCCGGCAATCCGAAATGGCCGAATACCAGCATATAGGCCAGCACGCCGTTCATCACGAGCATGATGATGGTGACATAAAGAATGATGCCCGCACGCCCGATGGCGCTGACGAGACTGCGCAGCACGTAAAACAACAGCGCCGGCAGGAGGCCGAACTTGGCGATGGCGAGATAATGCCCAGTCAGCGCCGCAACATTGGGGTTCTGCCCAAGCGAAACGAGAATGCGCTCCGCATTAAAGAAGATCGGCAGGGCAAGCAGCCAGTAGGCAATCGCCACCCACATGCCCATGCGAAGTGAGCGACGGGCCGCCGTCGCATCACCCTGCCCGTAGGCCTGCGCCACCATCGGCACCACGGCGACGGAAAAACCAGAGCCGAAAATGAAGACGACAAAGAAGAACTGCCCGGCCAGCACCATCGCCGCCAGTTTTTCGGCGCCAAGCTGGCCGACGATGATCATGTCAGTGGTGTGGATGCCAAGCTGCGCGAGCTGAGCGCCGATGAGCGGAATTCCCAGCACAAGCGTAGCCTTGAAATGCGAAAACCACGACCCCGATCCGGACGGAACGGTTCCTGCAACAACCGACGAAGACATTGTAATTCACCTGAACCTTGGCCGTTGCCCGCGAATTGCGCAACGGCAGCATGGTGATGAATAAAATATTCCCTTCCTGCACGCAACCTTTGCAGATCGATGATCAAAATTTACGCAAAACGGCAATCTGGCGCGCCGCGGCCGAGCCCGACTGACATAAGACAAATTTAGCTGAATTTTACCATTTCGCTTTACTTATTAGAATATCGCGTAGTTCTTCTAAACCACAAGCTGCATGACGCAGAATATTCCCGCCTTTGAGGCATGTCTTTCCCACCATTTTCCAAGATGAACCGAACGGGTTCACCCGGTTTCAAGGACGTGTAGCTTGCCCAAGAAAACCAATCTCATGACGCGCATTCTCGTTGCGGCGTCGTCACTTGTCGTCGCCGCCTTTGCCGGTTTCTCTTTCTACATCGACAGTCTTCAGCACCGGGTCACGACGGAAGCGGTGGCGGAGAATATCGATTCTTCCGGCAAGCAGGCCGCGCAAAGCATCGCCAACTGGCTGAATGGCCGCATCATGCTGACCGAAACGGTGGCAAAGACGCTCGCCAAGCTGCCTGATGACGAGGCCAAGCTGCGGTTTCTGGAAAACGACGTTCTCACCGCCCAGTTCATGTCGACCTATTTCGGCAATGCCGACACCGGCAGCTTCACCACCTTCCCGAAAACACCACTGCCTGAGGGTTATGATCCTCGCAAACGCCCGTGGTATCTGGATGCGGTGAAAGCCGGTAAGACCGTCCTGACCGAACCCTATAATGATGCATCGACCGGCGGCCTCATCATCACCGCCGCCATTCCCGTTTCCATCGATGGCAAGCTTGGCGGCGTGACGGGCAGTGACTTCTCGCTGGATTCGCTGGTGAAGATGATCAAGTCGGTGGATGCCGGCACGGATGGATACGCTTTCCTCGTCAGCAAGGATGGCAAGATCCTCATCCATCCCGATCCGAAATTCGTCGACAAGCCGCTGGCCGACCTCTTCAAGGTCGACACACCGGCTATTTCCTCCGCCATTTCCCAGACCGAGATCGACGGCAAGGGCAAGATCACCAGCTTCATTCCGGTCGCCGGCCTGCCCTCGGTTGACTGGTATCTCGGTTTCGTCGTCGATTCCGATGTTGCCTACAGCGCAATCGGCCAGTTCCGGTTGGCGGCAACCATCGCCACGATCCTCGCAGCCACGATCATGATCGGACTTCTCGCAACCGTCCTTTCACGCTTCATCGTCCGCCCCGTCACGCAGATGACCTCGGCCATGGAAGGCCTTGCAGCCGGCAATCTCGATGTCGCCATTCCCGGTCAGGAGCGCACCGACCAGATCGGCTCGATGGCGGCAGCGGTTGCCGTGTTCCGGTCGAACGCCATGGAACGTCTGCGCCTCGAAGGCGATGCCGAGCAGAACCGCACGCTTTCCGAACAAGAACGCAGCGACCGCGAGAGACTGGCGGCAAAAGACGCGGCGGACATCCAGTTCGCGGTCGATTCGCTTGCCAAGGGACTGGCTCATCTTTCGAACGGCGATCTCAACTATCGCATCGACACGCCCTTCGTGACCCGCATCGACCGCCTGCGCGACGATTTCAACAATTCCGTCGCCAAGCTGAACGCGGCGCTCAGCACCGTCGGCCAGAATGCCCGCGCCATCGACGCCGGCGCCGGAGAAATCCGCCAGTCGGCGGATGATCTCGCACGGCGCACCGAACAGCAGGCAGCCTCCGTGGAAGAAACGGCGGCGGCGCTTGAGGAAATCACCACGACGGTGAAGGATTCCGCCCACCGTGCGGAAGAAGTCGGCCGTCTGGTCGATCGCGCCCGCAACAATGCCGAACAATCAGGCGTCATCGTGGAAGATGCCGTGCGCGCCATGGAAGGCATTGAAAAGTCATCGTCGGAGATCAGCAACATCATCGGTGTGATCGACGAGATCGCCTTCCAGACCAACCTGCTGGCGCTGAATGCCGGTGTGGAAGCCGCCCGCGCCGGTGAGGCGGGCAAGGGTTTTGCCGTCGTCGCACAGGAAGTGCGCGAGCTTGCCCAGCGCTCCGCCAATGCCGCGAAGGAAATCAAGACGCTGATCAACGCCTCGACATCGCAGGTGCAGTCCGGCGTCGATCTCGTCGGCAATGCCGGCAAGGCGCTGGAAACCATCGTCCGCGAAGTGCAGGAGATCAACCGTCATATCGACGCCATCGTGACCTCGTCGCGCGAGCAGTCGACCGGGCTTCATGAAATCAACACCGCCATCAACACCATCGATCAGGGCACGCAGCAGAATGCCGCGATGGTCGAGGAACAGACGGCGGCAAGTCATGGGCTGGCGTCCGAAGCGGCGGCGCTTAACGATCTACTCGCACAGTTCCAGCTCGCCACGGCCACGCGGCGGCAGGCGGAATATGGGCGTGCTGCTTAAGGAACCGCCTGATCGTTTGGCGGAGGCAAAGCATACAAACGCCGTCACCCCGGACTTGATCCGGGGTCCAGCGCGATCAAGTCCTTGATCGCGAAAGACTCATTCCCCACGGCGCAGACGCGCCGTGGCTGGATGCCGGATCATCCTCGGGCTTGTTCCGGGGACCGGCATGACGGAGGAGAGGTTTCAACCTCTTTCATGGCCGGAGCGATCCGGCCATTTTTATTTGCCGCGCGAACGATACCCGGTTCTCTCTACCGGCCCGATCCGCTAGAGCTTGATCGATCATGATTTGCGGAGGGATCTATGCTGGATTTGATTTGGCGCGGCATTGCCATGGGCATTGGCGGTACCGTGTTTATGGACATATGGGCAATCATACTGCACCGGTTTTTTGGCCAGTCCGCCCCCAACTGGGCGCCGGTCGGCCGCTGGTTCTGGCATGTGCCGAAGGGCAGGATATTTCACGACAGCATCGCCACGGCGGCACCTTACGAGCATGAGCTCGCGCTCGGCTGGATTTCGCATTACGCCGTCGGCATTCTCTATGGCATCATTCTTGCGCTGGTGGTCCCGGCCGCGTGGTTTGCAAACCCGTCCTTCATTGAGCCGTGGATCATCGGCATCATAACGGTGGGCGCGGGCTGGTTCCTGCTGCAGCCGGGTCTCGGCATTGGCTGGGCCGCATCGAAAACGCCGAACCCCACGAAGGTTCGCGTCCTCAACCTCGTGGCCCATACCATCTTCGCCCTCGGCATGTATGCCGTAGCGCTTTTGATGCGTTGAATGAAAAGGGGGCTGAAAAGCCCCCTCTCCTTAGATATTCGCCGAGAACGTATCGCAATCCTCGACACGGCCGCTCTGGAAACCGCGCTTGAACCATTCCGCGCGCTGTGCCGAGGTGCCGTGGTTGAAACTGTCAGGCACAACATAGCCTTGAGTCTGCTTCTGCAGCGTATCGTCGCCAATCTGGTGGGCGGCATTAAGCGCTTCCTCGAGGTCGCCGGTTTCGAGAATGCCCTTCTGTTCGGTAAACTTGCCCCAGATGCCGGCATAACAATCAGCCTGAAGCTCGACTCGCACCGACATCTTGTTCGCGTCCACCTGGCTCATGGACTGGCGGCGGCGGTTGAATTCCGGCAGAACGCCGGTCAGGTTCTGGATGTGGTGGCCCACCTCATGTGCAATCACGTAAGCCTGTGCGAAATCGCCGGCCGCACCGAAACGCTTGTCCAGTTCATTGAAGAAACTGGTGTCGAGATAGACCTTGCGGTCACCCGGGCAATAGAACGGGCCGCTGGCGGCAGAGGCATAACCACAGGCGGATGACACCTGCCCGGAGAACAGAACCAGCGTCGGTTTCTGATAGGTCTCCCCGGCGGACTGGAAGATGCCGCTCCAGGTATCTTCCGTCTCAGCCAGCACGGTGCGCACGAAAGCCGTCGTCTCGTCCGACGATTCGCCCTGCGGGCGTGTGCCGGATTGCTGGGTGCCGGATTGTTGCGTCGTGCCACCGCCGTCCATCGAGATGTCGCCACCCGTAAGCAGCGTCAGCGGGTTGATGCCAAGCACCCAGCTGATCAGCAGGATGACTACAATGCCGCCGATACCGATGCCGCCACCGCGACGCCCGATCGGCACGCGCATTCCGCCACGGGAAAAAGGATCGTTACCGCCTGGCCCCGATCCCGCCGACATGCCACGCCGATCCTCGATATTGTCCGACTGGCGGCGCCCTCTCCATTCCATGCTATTCTCCCGGCGGATACCGCCTTAACAAGCTGCCATATAACGGCACTATAATACATCTTGTTCCGGAAGAAAGCAGAGGCGGCGAACGGAGTCTCTCAAGCGGCTCTGCGTCTTTGTTTCAATACGGTCAGAAACAGGAAGGCAAACACGAGAGCGCCGGCGGAAAGGGCCGCAAAACCGGCTTTGCCATCACCAAAAGCAACCTCATGCATGAGGCGACCGGGAACGAAGGTGAAACCTCCGGCAACAACGATGCCGCCGAGATAAACGCTCTGCATGATGCGCATATGGCGTCTGATATCGCCGCGCCGGGCGAAATAGACCGATTGCAGACAGCCATAGAGGGTGAAGGCCGAGAGCAGATGGATCGGGCTGAAACCGTAAAACACCCTCAATTCATGGATGAAGAACGTCGAAACGGAAGTCGTGACCATCAGCATCACCCAGATCTTGCCGAGCAGCCGGTGGATGGCGGTTCCCTTGCGGCGCAGGAAGATGAAGGCGCCGAGAATGGCTGCGGGCACGACGGTGGCGACATGGAATTGCACGGCGAGCGGTGCGTCTAACAATGGCTGGAATGACATGGTTGCTGTTTCGGCTCGGTTGAAATCACCGGCAATTTCGGCAAAACATGCGCTCAAGAAAAACGGATTGACGCCAACCGCAGGAAAACTTCGTGGATCACCCGTATCTGCAATCCACGCTTCGTGAAATGCACGCCGTCCTGCAATCGCGCAGGCTGTGGCTGACATTTCTCGCCGTGCTGGCGATCTTCATCGTGACCGGGCCTTTCGGCACGAGCGAAACCATGAGTTTCGCCGACCGGTTGCTTTACTGGACAATCATACAGGCCGTCGCCTGGACATTCGCCATATCCTTTTCCATCATCGCCAACAGCACCCTTGCCGGCAGCATCGAAAACATGCTGACGCGCATGATGATCGGTTCGCTGACGGCCACCCTGCCGATCGGGCTCATGCTCACCGTCACGAACCGGGTATTTTCAGGTAAGGAAATGGGTTTCGGCCCCTTTTTAGAAAGCAGCCTGTCGGCCCTGCCTCTCTGTGCCATCTTCTGCCTGCTGAGTTATCTCACCACCGGCCAGTCGCTCGAAACAACGGCCAACGCCGTTACGGACACAGACGATGATACCAAGCGTGAGGTGAAAGGCGTCGCGCCGCTGCTGGAGCGGCTGCCACCGCAAAAGCGCGGAGAATTGCTGCGGCTTTCGGTGCAGGACCATTATACGCAGATCGTCACCACGCGCGGGCGTCAGCTCGTTCTGCTGCGTTTTGCCGATGCTCTGAAAGAGATTGGCGAGACGCAGGGCTTGCAGGTACACCGGTCGCACTGGATCGCCGATGCCGATGTCGTCGCGCTGCGTAAACAGGCGGGCCGTCTGCTTCTCATGACAAGGGACGGTTCGGAAATCCCCGTCAGCCGCTCTTATAATGCAGCGGTGCAGGCCCGTTTTGCGGCCCTTGCCCCAGCCCGTTAAGAGTTTCTGTCGATTCCGGAATTTATGGGGTTCCGTTCTCAAAAACATTTGCCTATAAGCCGCTTCTAGCCTGAAAACTTTGAATTGCGCGCCCCGGCCGGTGATCTTTCACCCTGGCTGGTGTTTTGCGCAACCAAAACGCGGAACGAGAGAGCCATGCCGAAGCGCCAAGATATCAAGTCCATCCTCATCATTGGCGCAGGACCGATCGTCATCGGTCAGGCATGTGAATTCGACTATTCCGGCACGCAGGCCTGCAAGGCGCTGAAGGAAGAAGGTTACCGGGTCATTCTGGTCAACTCCAACCCGGCCACCATCATGACCGACCCCGGCCTTGCCGACGCCACTTACGTTGAGCCGATCACGCCTGAAGTTGTCGCCAAGATCATCGCCAAGGAGCGCCCGGACGCGCTTCTGCCGACCATGGGCGGCCAGACCGCGCTCAACACCGCGCTTTCTCTCAAGCGCATGGGCGTTCTCGACCGCTACAATGTGGAAATGATCGGCGCGAAGCCCGAAGCCATCGACATGGCCGAAGACCGCGCCCTCTTCCGCGAGGCCATGGCTCGCATCGGCCTCGAAACGCCGAAGTCCATGCTGGCCAACGCCACTGAAATCAAGGACGCCGACCGCAAGAAGCACGAAGCTGCCCGCGCCGAACTCAAGGCGAAGCTTTCCGGTGCGGAACTGGACAAGGCGCTGGACGATCTGGAAAACCAGTGGAACCTTGGCGAGACCGACCGCAAGCAGCGTTACATGGCGCATGCGATCGCAATCGCCGCCCAGGCGATCGACCATGTCGGCCTGCCCGCCATCATCCGCCCATCCTTCACGCTCGGCGGCACCGGCGGCGGCATTGCCTATAACCGCTCCGAATTCTTCGACATCGTCTCCGGCGGCCTCGACGCTTCGCCGACCACCGAGGTGCTGGTCGAAGAATCGGTTCTCGGCTGGAAGGAATATGAGATGGAAGTGGTCCGCGACACCGCGGACAATTGCATCATCATCTGCTCCATCGAAAACATCGATCCGATGGGCGTCCACACCGGCGATTCCATCACCGTTGCGCCAGCGCTGACGCTGACCGACAAGGAATACCAGATCATGCGCAACGCCTCGATTGCGGTGCTGCGTGAGATCGGCGTGGAAACCGGCGGCTCGAACGTGCAGTTCGCCGTCAACCCGAAAGACGGCCGCCTCGTCGTCATCGAAATGAACCCGCGCGTTTCGCGCTCGTCCGCTCTCGCCTCCAAGGCAACCGGCTTCCCGATCGCCAAGATCGCCGCCAAGCTCGCCATCGGCTATACGCTCGACGAGCTGGAAAACGATATCACCGGCGGCGCGACGCCTGCCTCGTTCGAACCGTCGATCGACTACGTCGTCACCAAGATCCCGCGTTTCGCCTTCGAGAAGTTCCCGGGCGCCTCGCCGATCCTCACCACGGCCATGAAGTCCGTCGGTGAAGTCATGGCCATCGGCCGCACCTTCGCAGAATCGCTGCAGAAGGCGCTGCGCGGCATGGAAACCGGCCTCACCGGTCTCGATGAAATCGAAATCCCCGGCTTTGAGGAAGGCGAAGGCTCCAAGAACGCTATCCGCGCCGCCATCGGCACGCCAACGCCGGATCGCCTGCGCATGGTCGCACAGGCGCTGCGCATGGGCATGACAGCGGAAGAAGTTCACGAAAACTCGAAGATCGACCCCTGGTTCATCGCCCAGTTCAAGGCAATCGTGGATATGGAAGCCCGTATTCGCGAGCAGGGCCTGCCGCAGGACGCCGAGAACCTGCGCATGCTGAAGGCCATGGGCTTTTCCGACGCCCGTCTCGCAATTCTGACGGACAAGCGCCCGAAGGAAGTGGCGGAGCTGCGCAACAGCCTCAACGTCCGTCCGGTCTTCAAGCGCATCGATACCTGCGCGGCCGAGTTCGCTTCGCCCACCGCCTATATGTATTCGACCTATGAAATTCCCTTCGTCGGTGCTGCCCGCTCTGAAGCGCAGGTTTCCGACCGCAAGAAGGTCGTCATCCTCGGCGGTGGCCCGAACCGTATCGGCCAGGGCATCGAGTTCGATTATTGCTGCTGCCATGCCGCCTTCGCGCTGAAGGATGCCGGCTTCGAAGCGATCATGATCAACTGCAACCCGGAAACGGTTTCCACCGACTACGACACCTCCGACCGTCTCTATTTCGAGCCGCTGACGGCCGAAGACGTAATCGAGATCATGCGCGCCGAGCAGGAAAAGGGTGAACTGGTCGGCGTCATCGTGCAGTTCGGTGGCCAGACCCCGCTGAAGCTGGCCGAAGCGCTGGAAAAGAACGGTATCCCGATCCTCGGCACCGCGCCTGACATGATCGATCTTGCCGAAGACCGCGACCGCTTCCAGAAGCTGCTGATGAAGCTCGATCTCGCCCAGCCAAACAATGGTATTGCCTATTCGGTCGAGCAGGCACGCCTCGTCGCCTCCGAAATCGGCTTCCCGCTGGTCGTGCGTCCGTCCTACGTTCTGGGTGGCCGCGCCATGCAGATCATCCATTCGGAAGGCCAGCTGCAGACCTACCTGCTCGATACGGTTCCGGGTCTCGTGCCTGAGGACATCAAGCAGCGTTACCCGAACGACAAGACCGGCCAGATCAACACCCTGCTCGGCAAGAACCCGCTTCTGTTCGACAGCTACCTGACCAACGCCGTCGAAGTGGACGTCGATGCGCTGTGCGACGGCGAAAACGTCTTCGTTTCGGGCATCATGGAACATATCGAAGAAGCCGGCATCCACTCGGGCGACTCGGCCTGCTCGCTGCCTTCGCGTTCGCTGAGCAAGGAAACGCTCGACGAACTGGAACGCCAGACGACGGCTCTTGCCAAGGCGCTCAACGTCGGCGGCCTGATGAACGTTCAATATGCCATCAAGGATGGCACCATCTACGTTCTCGAAGTCAACCCGCGCGCCTCGCGTACCGTGCCTTTCGTCGCCAAGACCATCGGCGCGCCGATCGCCAAGATCGCCGCCCGCGTCATGGCCGGTGAGAAGCTCGATGCGGCGATTGCCGCTTATGGCAAGAAGCCGGATCCGCGCAACCTGAAGCACATCGCCGTCAAGGAAGCCGTATTCCCGTTCGCGCGCTTCCCCGGCGTCGACATTCTGCTCGGACCGGAAATGCGTTCGACCGGTGAAGTCATCGGCCTCGACACGGATTTCGCGCTGGCCTTCGCCAAGAGTCAGCTCGGCGCCGGCGTCGATCTGCCCCGCTCCGGCACGGTCTTCGTTTCCGTGCGTGACGACGACAAGGAAGGCGTTCTGCCGGCCATCCGCATTCTGGTGGAAAGCGGCTTCAAGGTTCTCGCAACCGGCGGCACCCAGCGTTTCCTTGCTGAACAGGGCATCAATGCCGAAAAGATCAATAAGGTGCAGGAAGGTCGTCCGCATATTGAGGACGCCATCCGTAACCGTCAGGTCCAGCTCGTCATCAACACCACCGACAGCAACAAGGCGATCTCCGACTCGAAGTCGCTGCGCCGCGCAACGCTGATGCAGAAGGTGCCCTACTACACCACGATGGCCGGTGCGGAAGCCGCAGCCCTCGCCATCAAGGCGCTGAAGGCCGGCAATCTGGAAGTGAAGCCGCTGCAGAGCTACTTCAACTAAGTTTCTGCGGAAAAAGTCCGCAAGATTGAAAACAAAACGCCGCGGATCGCCATGTCCGCGGCGTTTTGCATCGCGTAATCCCGCTGCAATCCGTTGCGGGTATCAAAAAGACATCATTCCCACGCGAGGCCCATGATGTCTTTTCCTACACCTGAAAAATCCGCCCCCGCCAGCGGTCGCATGATTTCCCTGAACTTGAAGCTGCAGGGTTAACTCATGGCTGGACGTCCGCCAGGCCCGGAGCGCGTGGCTTTTCCGCTGCGGATCGAACCGGCAATCTTGAATGAAATCCGCCACACCGCGAGCGATGAACTGCGCAGCATCAATGCCCAGATCGAGATATTGTTGAAAGAGGCCCTACGGCATCGCGCCGCGATGGATGCGAGTGCGCCGAGCGGCTGAGCCGCAAGCTGCCAGCCGCAGAAACGAGGATGCCCCTAGGCCGCCAGCGCCTCGCGGACGCAGTTGCGCCCTTCGGTCTTTGCCCGGTAAAGCGCACGATCCGCCATTTCGGCAAGCGTCTGGAGATCGCAGCGCATGTCGCCGGTGGCGGCAACGCCGATGCTGATCGTCACTCCGACACGCAGACCGCCGCAGTCGACCTCGCTGACCGCAATCGCATCGCGAATACGTTCGCCGATCATGCAGGCCTTGTGAACGCCGGCGCCAGGCAGATAGATGATGAATTCCTCACCACCGTAACGCGCCAGCACATCCCCACCACGAATGCTACCGCCAATGCGCTTTGCCACTTCCTGCAGCACGCTATCGCCGACGGCGTGGCCGAAACGGTCGTTGATCGACTTGAAGTGATCGATATCGAGCAACATGGCCGCGTCGGCGGGATGAGGCGTCGCGGGCATGGTCTGGAAGAAGAAGCGCCGGTTCTTAACGCCGGTCAGGGGGTCCGTATTGGCAAGAACCAGCAATTTCCGTTCCGACCGCTCGGCAACCAGCATCATCACGAACAGGGCGATCGCGAAGTTCAGCATGATGATGAAGAAAAACGCATTGACCAGATTGAGGGTGGCATAGCCGGGAAAAAGCACACTTTTCATCACCGCCAGCGAAATGAGACCGGAGACGCCGGTAATCGCACCAAGCGCCAGACGGGAAAGCAGCGGCTCCCTGCGCCATCCGGCAAAAAGCACCAACGCCCCGGCGATATAGGCCAGCGACGCGCAGCCATTGAAGAGCGCCGCGCGAAGCGCATTATTGTCCGCCACCTGATGCGCGACGACCATCGTCAGCACGGCGATAAAACATACAAAGGATAGGATTCGCCGGTCTACGGCGCGTCCATCGCTCAACGTCTTCAAGCCGAGCCAGATCAGCGCATAACCGACAACACCAAAAACGACACTGCCCAGTTGCCATAAAGCCGGCGACAATATTCCCCATTCTCCGTAACCGGCAAGCGTGGAGCCAATCGCCATCGTCGCAAAACCCGCCGCGAGAGGAATGGGACCGCGCAAATCGCGATTGGTCATTTTCAGGTAGATAAAACTCAAAAGCCCAACGATGTAGGAACACTTTTGCATCAATATGACTGTCGTAAGGTCGAGCTCACCCAACATGATTTGTCCATATAAATTCGGAGGACTTAATTATAATATTAAGTATAAAATTTTAATAAAAATAACATATAAATAATCAATAAATTATACTACTGTAAGTTAATATTCGCCCATTGAAATAAATCTCCAATCGTAGACAGAAATCTATTCGAACGTTCTAATAAAATGCATATCCTTTGTGAATCTTGCCATCTCCGCCTCTTTCGCCTGCGTATCGACAAGGCGCAGTAGATAGGACGGGTGCACAGTGACAAAAAGCGTCCGGCCCTCCTCCATTGGCAAAGGACGCCCCCGTATCTCCGTGACCTTTTCCTTGCCGCCGGTCAGCGCATAAAGCGCCGTTGCGCCCATGGCAACGATCAGTTTTGGCCGAACAAGCGCGATTTCCTGATTGAGCCACCAGCGGCATTGCTCCACTTCGCCCGCATTCGGACGCTGATGAATGCGCCGTTTGCCGCGCGTTTCGTATTTGAAGTGCTTGACGGCATTGGTGACGTAAAGCTTTTTGCGTTCGATGCCGATTTGGGCGAGAGTCCGGTCAAAGAGCTGGCCGGCCGGGCCGACGAAAGGTTTGCCGGCGAGATCCTCGTGATCGCCCGGCTGCTCGCCCACGATCATGATGTTCGCATCCTCTGGGCCAGAGCCGAAAACCGTCTGCGTGGCGTTGCAATGCAGGGGGCAGCGGGTGCAATGGCCCGCCTCCCGCGCCAGCGACGCGAGCGTACCATCCGGCACCGGTTGCGGCGTCTCCCGTGCAGCGGCCGCAGCCTGCAGGCGGTGGTGAAACGGCTGCGGCTGGCTTGCCGCTTTGGCGGCCATCTCCAGCACCCGCGCCTCTGCTCCGAGAATCAGACCGGGAATGAGATCGGCTTCCGGCAGGTTCTTCCAGTATTTCTTTGGCATCTCCGCCGTCATGGCTTTGATCTTCAGGCGGGCCGGATTGAATATATTGGCATAATAGGTCCGCCAGAGTTCATCCGTCTCGTCCGTCAGATCAGGCTTTTCCGCCGCTTCCCGCGATGTCTCCAGCGCGTTTCCGTCCCACCGTGCAGAGCCCTTCGGCGTGGCGATCAGCCAGTCCATGTCGGTAAACCGCCGCTGGAAAAACGCGGCCGTGCGCTCGACGATGAAATGGTCAGGCTCAAACCAGGCAATAAACCGCCGCCGCCCGCCCTGCCCCTGAGGCAAGGGCACTTCCTTGAAACGGACAAAAGCAGTCATCTTGTGACAATCGCGTCTGACGGATTTCTCAAGCAGCCGGACCTCTGAAACATCCGGATCGGACTTGAACTGCAACAGTGCGCGATCCTGCCTCAGCCGCCACAACAGCCGGTAAAGCAGTGCAAAACGGCCTGCATCGCTATGACAGATGACGGCCTGCGCCAGCGCCACGAACGAAGCTGGAACGGAAACCTGCCCGGACCCAGAACCGGCCGCCGGCAAGGGCTCGCCGGCAAAATCCAACAGCCCTGCCCCGTCATCCCGCAACCGCCAGTCAATCATCTCGGGTCGAATATCGGCGGCAAGCGCCGCGCGGGCGGCATCGCGCCACTCGCCGAAATCACCCCGCCCTTCCAGAACCGGGCCGTACATCACAGGAGCGACAATTGCTCGGGCTGCGGCGCAAACATCGCCCGCAAATCCGGCCGCTCGGTCAGCTTGCCCGGCGTCCAGCCCTCTGCGACGATGAAGGCCTTCACCTTTTTCAGGGAAACACCAAAGCGGGCGATATCCTCCAGCCGCAACCGCCGGAACCGTCGCGACGACAGAATGGATGCGACCGTTTTCGTACCGAAACCGGGCACGCGCAGCAGCATTTCCCGATCCGCCACGTTGACGTCCACAGGGAAACGCTCGCGATGCTTCAGCGCCCAGGCGAGCTTCGGGTCGATATCGAGATCGAGCATGCCATCGCCCCCGATCGCGGTTATCTCACCGATGTCGAAGCCATAAAAGCGATACAGCCAGTCGGCCTGATAAAGCCGGTGTTCACGCATGAGCGGCGGCTTGATGAGCGGCAGGTTCTTCGACGAATCCGGAATGGGGCTGAAGGCCGAATAATAAACGCGCCGCAAACCGTAGCTGCCATAAAGCCGGGCGCTGGTGGAGAGAATGGTGCTATCGTCTGCGCCATCGGCCCCCACGATCATCTGCGTGCTCTGACCGGCCGGCGCAAAGCGCTTGGTCTTGCGTGTCCGGACGGTCGGCTCCCCCGCCTCCTCGATCTTCAAACGGATATCGGCCATGGAGCGGCGAATATTGGCGGGCTGCTTTTCCGGCGCGAAACGGCCAATGCCGCTATCGGTCGGCAATTCGATATTGATCGAAAGACGATCCGCATAAAGCCCCGCCTCCTCGATCAGCCTGGGCGACGCTTCGGGAATGGATTTCAGGTGGATATAGCCGCGAAAACCATGGGTAACGCGCAGTTCACGCGCCACGCGCACCATCTCTTCCATCGTGTGATCGGAGGAGCGGATGATGCCGGAGGACAGGAACAGCCCCTCGATATAGTTACGCCGATAAAACTCCAGCGTCAGCCAAACCACTTCTTCTGGCGTAAACCGCGCTCGCTCGACATTGCTGGAAGAGCGGTTAATGCAATAGGCGCAATCATAGATGCAGAAATTGGTCAGCAGAATTTTCAGGAGCGAAATGCAGCGCCCGTCCGGCGCATAGGCATGGCAGATGCCCGACCCTTCCGTGGAGCCCAGACCGCCTGACACTGCGGAGTTGCGTTTTGTCGTGCCGCTCGATGCGCAGGAGGCATCATATTTCGCCGCGTCGGAGAGAATGGCCAGCCGTTGCCTGATCGACTTCTTCATAGCAATGTTCACTATATGTTCCATTGAAGAATGTCAATAATGGCAGTCAAGCCTTTGATTGAATGAGGAAATACTCACACCTCAAATTTGCTGGCATTTCGCTGTCGTCTTCTGATATAGTCGGCTCAGTTATGATTTTGGCATGGTTCCGGAGTTCCTCTCCGGAACCTGTTTCTTTTTGTGTCTGCAAGTAAAGCGACCGGAATGCGAAGGATAAAAAAATGGTAGAAAAAGTACCGATGACTCAGGGTGGATTCGTCAAGCTGCAGGAGGAGCTGCGCTTTCGCCAGCAGGAGGAGCGTCCCCGTATCATCGAGGCAATTGCGGAAGCGCGCGCCCATGGCGACCTTTCGGAAAACGCCGAGTACCATGCTGCCAAGGAAGCCCAGAGCCACAATGAAGGCCGCATCACCGAACTCGAAGACCTGACCGCACGCGCGGAAGTCATCGACCTGTCCAAGATGTCCGGTTCCAAGATCAAGTTCGGCGCCACCGTCAAGCTGATCGACGAAGATAGCGACGAGGAACGAACCTACCAGATCGTCGGCGACCAGGAAGCCGATGTGAAGGCTGGCCGCATCTCCATCTCCTCGCCGATTGCCCGCGCCCTGATCGGCAAGGAAGTCGGCGACAGCATCGAAGTCAACGCGCCCGGCGGCGCCAAGGGCTACGAGATTCTCGCGGTACAGTGGGGCTGATTGCCCCGACGTGCAATGCGCCCCACACGGGCGCATTGCTTTTTGACGTATTGAATCTCCAAACCAGCCGTAGAGACGGAAGCCCATCTTGTCCCACGTCAGTCTGAAAGATGTGCAGGTGCTTGCGCCGAACTTCAAGCGCAGGCTCTCCGGCGTCACCTCCACCATCGTCCAGCTGATACCGGTGCAGAACCGGCTGGGACAGAAGGTGGCCACCATCGGCCCCGGCCTGCCGCCGCATCTGCCGCATGTGCGTTTCCGCGATCTGTCGCGGCTCTGGCAAAACGGCCCGCAGGGTGGCCCGCGCATCTGGCATGCCCGCCGCAACCTCGAAATGCTGCCGGGTCTTCTGATGCGCGATGTGCTGCGCATGAAGGTGAAGCTGCTCTTTACCTCCGCGGCACAGAGGCGGCATTCCGCCTATACCCGTTTTCTGATTTCGAAGATGGATGCCGTGGTTGCGACCAACGCCCGCTCCGGCTCGTTCCTGGAAGTGCCCCATCGCGTCGTCATGCATGGCGTCGATACCGACCTTTTCCACCCGGCCACCGGTCCGGAAGATACGATCGCGGCAACCGGCCTGCCGGGCCAATATCTGATCGGCTGTTTCGGACGCGTGCGCCACCAGAAGGGCACCGATCTATTTGTGCGCGCCATGATCGAACTTCTGCCCAACCATCCGCAATGGACAGCTGTAGTGTCCGGCCGCGTCACGGCGGAACACAAGGCCTTCGGTGATGCGCTCAAGGCCGATGTCGCCGCAGCCGGCCTTGCCGACCGCATCGTATTTCAGGGCGAAGTTGACGACATCAAGCCCTGGTACCGGCGGCTGACGCTCTATGTCGCCCCATCCCGCAATGAAGGTTTCGGCCTGACACCGCTCGAAGCCATGGCCTCCGGGACGGCCGTTGTCGCCAGTAATGCCGGCGCTTACGAGGAAATGATCGTCACGGGCGAGACCGGGGCGGTTGTCGATGCGGGTGACTATGCCTCGCTGAGAGACGCGATAAAGACCTATCTCGCCGATCCTGCTCTGGCCAAAGCCCACGCAAGTGCCGGACTTGCGCATGTGCGCAGCACTTTTCCGCTGGAAAAAGAAGCGACAAGTCTCGGCGAAGTCTATGAGGCGTTGCGGCGGGGGTAATGCCCCCCGAAGCCGACAAAAAGCCGGCCGATCAGATTTCCACCAGACCGACGCGCTTGACCTGACGGATGGTGAGCATGGTGCGCACCGTATCGACATTTTCGTCCGCCGTCAGAACCTCGATGACGAAATCCTGAAATTCCGTCAGGTTCTTGGCGACGCAATGCAGCAGAAAGTCGCTTTCGCCCGACACCATCCAGGCCTGCCGCACCAGCGACCAGCCGGCAGTTGCCGCCGCAAAAGCCTTCAGATTGCTGTCCGACTGGCGCTTGAGACCGATCATGCAGAAGGCGACGAGGTCGAAACCGAGCTTCGGGGCGTTCAACATGGCGTGATAACCCTCGATCACGCCCGCCTCCTCCAACTTGCGGACCCGCCTCAGGCAGGGCGGCGCGGAAATACCGACCCTTTCGGCCAGTTCCACATTGGTCATACGCCCGTCGCGCTGCAATTCGCGCAGGATTTTCAGATCGATGGCATCGAGTTCGACGCTGGTCACGGAGGAGTACCTCGTTAAGCTGGAGAACTTCCTTGTACTATTCGGCGCGGGATTCGCAACATTATGCCACCTCCCGGTCACAAAATTGCGCGCGCATCCACAACTGCCTTGTTGGTAACGCAAGGCTGCCCTTGAATAAAGACACTAGACAACCTTAAATACCGGGCAATGAAGGGGTTGTGGCCTGTCCGCCGTGTTGCGGCTGGAAGGTCTTGCTGCTGAAAGGCCCCGCTACCGTAAAAAGGAATGTTTCCATGTCTGCCCGCCATACCAAGGTATTGATCATTGGCTCTGGTCCCGCCGGTTATACCGCGGCGATCTACGCGGCCCGCGCAATGCTGAAACCCGTGCTGATTGCCGGCATGGAACAGGGCGGCCAGCTGATGATCACCACCGATGTCGAGAACTATCCGGGCTTTGCCGATCCGATCCAGGGCCCTTGGCTGATGGATCAGATGCTGAAGCAGGCGACCCATGTGGGTGCGGAAATCGTCAGTGACCTCGTCACCGAAGTTGAAACCAATGTACGGCCTTTCGTGGTCAAGACCGATTCCGGTCAGGTCTGGACCGCCGACACGCTGATCATCGCAACCGGCGCCAAGGCCAAGTGGCTGGGTATCGAGAGCGAACAGCATTTCCAGGGCTTCGGCGTTTCCGCCTGCGCCACCTGCGACGGCTTCTTCTATCGCAACAAGGATGTGATCGTGGTCGGCGGCGGTAACTCCGCCGTGGAGGAAGCGCTCTATCTCGCCCATATCGCTAAATCTGTGACCGTCGTGCACCGCCGCGACAGCTTCCGCTCGGAAAAAATCCTTCAGGAACGGCTGTTCGCGAAGGAAAACGTCAAGATCCTGTGGAACACGGAAATCGCCGAAATCACCGGCGCTCCCGCCAAGCCGCCAATGCCGCCCTCCGTCTCGGGCGTGAGGTTGCGTGACACCAAGACCGGCGCGATCAGCGACACGCCGATCGACGGCGTCTTCGTCGCCATCGGCCACGCGCCGGCGGTTGAACTGTTCAAGGGCAAGGTGAAGCTCAAGGACAACGGCTATATGTGGACCGCACCCGATTCCACCGCAACCGATGTTGAGGGCATTTTCGCTGCCGGCGACGTCACCGACGACATCTACCGTCAGGCAATCACCGCCGCCGGCATGGGCTGCATGGCCGCCCTCGAAGCAGAACGGTACCTCACCGCGCAACAACCGCTCGCGGTAGCAGCGGAATAACCGAAAGGCAGGATAGGCATGGCAATGCCATTGGACTGGGATAAACTGCGCATTTTTCATGCCGCAGCCGAAGCGGGGTCTTTCACCCATGCTGCCGACAAGCTGCATTTGTCCCAGTCGGCCATCAGCCGTCAGGTCAGCGCGCTGGAACAGGATGTCGGCGTCAAGCTGTTCCATCGCCACGCCCGAGGCCTGATCCTCACCGAACAGGGCGAGCTGCTTTATCGCACCGCCCATGACGTGCTGCTGAAGCTCGAAACCGTCAAGATGCAACTGACGGAGACGACGGAGAAGCCGAGCGGCAAGCTGCGCGTGACGACGACCGTCGGTCTCGGCCAGGGCTGGCTGACGGACAAGGTGCAGGAGTTCCTGCAGCTCTACCCGGAAATGTCGATCCAGCTCATCCTCGACAATGAGGAGCTGGACGTGAACATGCGCCACGCCGATTGCGCCATCCGTCTGCGCCAGCCGCAGCAGTCGGACCTCATCCAGCGCAAGCTGTTCACGGTGCATATGCACGTCTATGCCGCGCCGTCCTACATCAACCGTCACGGAGAGCCGCAGTCGATCGAGGATCTCGACAACCACCGCATCATCTCTTTCGGCGAGCCGGCGCCCAACTATCTCCTTGATGTCAACTGGCTGGAAAATGCCGGACGGTCTTCCGACAATACGCGCACGCCGCATCTGCAGATCAACAGCCAGACATCGATCAAGCGCGCCTGCCTGTTGGGAATCGGCATCGCCTGTTTGCCTGACTATATCGTCGGGCGCGATCCCGGCCTCATCCAGCTGTCGCTCGCCGCAGATATTCCGTCATTCGATACCTACTTCTGTTATCCCGACGAGATGAAAAACGCTGCAAAGCTGAAAGCCTTCCGCGACTTCATCGTCGCCAAGGCGCGGAACTGGAACTTCTGACGTTAAAATAGACGGTGCTTGGCTATCGCGCTTTAATTTCAACAGCTTACGCAAAGCGTTGCGTGAGCGGAATGCTTGCGCTCTCCGGCAGCATTGCACATAAAATATACCGGAAATATCGAGGGCTGCGTGGTACGCATGCCTGACCTGCACAAAAAAGAGTTGTTTCGTGCACAAAAAAGCACCATATCGCTCTCAGCTGATGCACACGGTGGCTTTTCCTCCCAGTTCCACCGCATCAGCTGTTCCCCTCTGGAGGTTTTTGACCTTCACACTTAAAGGGCCCTGGATCTATCCGGCGGCCCTCTTTTTTTACCCGCAAGAATTTTCTCCAAATTGGCGAAATATCGCATGATGCAACCTTGTTTTGCATTATTGCCGCTCCCATATTTTAGTTGGCTGTCACGCTCGCCCAAGGCACGCGACAGCTGTTCCCCTCTGGAGGTTTTGACCTTCAAACTTGTCAGGCCGCGGAGACATCCAGCGGCCTTCTTTTTTGGAACCGCCTGCCCACTCCCCACGGTCCTCACAGAGACGTGACTTGTATATCGAAAATGACCGATATAAATATCGTTCATGTCAGATATTAAAGAAACCCAGATGAACCCGGAGGAAATCCTCAAGGCCCTTTCGCACCCTGCAAGGCTGAAATTTCTGGAATGGCTGAAGCGCCCGGAAAGTCACTTCTGTCAGGAGCACCCGCTCAGCATGGGGGTGTGCGCCAACCAGTTTCAGATCAGCGGCCTGTCGCAATCCACCGTCTCGTCGCATCTGGCGGTGTTGCAGACAGCCGGTCTCATCAGGTCGAAAAAGGTCGGGCAATGGGTGTTTTTCGAACGCAACGAGGAAACCATCGACGCTTTCCGCAATTATCTGCAAGCCAATCTCTGAGCCTCCCAAGCTTTGAGCCCCGGGGTGCCGGACAGGAACCGCAACGCGGGTTTCGATCCGGCACCCGACCCAGATAGCGCGCCTGCCGCGCAATTTCGCCAACCGACCAGAAAGTGAAGTCGCATGACCAGTCTTTTCGAACCGGCACAGGCCGGCGATATCGCACTCGCCAACCGTATCGTCATGGCCCCCCTCACCCGCAACCGCTCGCCGGGCGCAATTCCCAACAATCTCAACGCCACCTATTACGAGCAGCGCGCCACAGCCGGGCTGATCGTCACCGAAGGCACGCCGATTTCCCAGCAGGGTCAGGGTTATGCGGACGTTCCGGGTCTCTACAAGCGGGAAGCGATCGAAGGCTGGAAACAGGTCACCGATGGCGTGCATTCAGCCGGCGGCAAGATCGTCGCGCAAATCTGGCATGTGGGCCGCATTTCCCACACCTCGCTGCAGCCGCATGGCGGTCAGCCGGTTGCTCCTTCCGCCATTCCCGCCAAGTCGAAGACCTATATCATCAATGATGACGGCACCGGCGCCTTTGCCGAAACCTCAGAGCCCCGCGCGCTCACCATCGACGATATCGGCCTCATCCTCGAGGATTACCGCAGCGGCGCACGCGCGGCTCTGGAGGCCGGTTTCGACGGCGTCGAAATCCATGCCGCCAATGGCTACCTGATCGAGCAGTTCCTGAAATCCAGCACCAACCAGCGCACGGATGAGTATGGCGGCTCGATCGAAAACCGCGCCCGCTTCCTGCTGGAAGTTGTCGATGCGGTGGCGGAAGAGATTGGCGCGGGCCGCACCGGCATCCGCCTTTCCCCCGTTACCCCCGCCAACGATATTTTCGAGGCCGACCCGCAGCCGCTCTACAATTACGTGGCGGATCAGCTCGGCAAGCGCAATCTCGCCTTCATCCATGTGGTTGAAGGCGCAACCGGCGGTCCGCGCGATTTCAAGCAGGGCGACAAGCCTTTCGATTACGCAGCCTTCAAGGCCGCCTATCGCAATGCCGGCGGCAAGGGCCTGTGGATCGCCAATAATGGTTACAACCGCGAGAGCGCCATCGAAGCCGTCGAAAGCGGCAAAGTCGATGCCGTGGCCTTCGGCAAGGCATTCATCGCCAATCCGGATCTGGTGCGCCGCCTGAAAAACGATGCGCCGCTCAACGAGCCGAACCAGCCGACCTTCTATGGCGGCGGAGCCGAGGGTTATACCGACTATCCGGCGCTCGCCTGATAAAGGACCAAGCAAATACGCCGCACTGCTTGAGAGCGGTGCGGCGTATTTCTTTCAGCGCAGGCTTCGCGCCTGCCGTGCGGCAAAATCGGAAAACGCGCCCATGACGAAGGCGTTGGGCACATGCAGCGCCTGCAGAAAGCCATTGCCCGTTTCCCGGCCGATGCTCATCAGCGCCACCTGAAGACAATAAAGACCGAGCAGGACCAGCGCGCGGGCAAGGTTAGGCCGCAGCTCGTCATATCGCAGAGCGAGGACCATCAGCGACAGGATCGGAACGGCGATCAGGAAACCGAGCCCCTTGTGCAGCGAAAGCAGCGATCCATCATAATAGAGCGAAAGCCCGGCCAGCAGCACCTGCGCGAAGATCAGCACCGGCACGCTTGCCGAAATTACGGCAAACAGGCGACGCCGAGCCGACATTCCATTCGCAGCCGTCGCCATCACACCCTGCCCCCGGCATCCGCCGGATGAGGAAGGCTCGTCGGGTCCTGCCTCTGCTCAAGGCAGCCGAGGCTCGCCAATGTCGCGGATACCGCGACATCGATTGGTGTTTTGGGTTCCGTTCCAAGGAAATCCGTCAGCTTGCGATTGCTCATCCGGATCGGCATCTGCCAGAGATATTGCATTTCCAGCACTTCGCGGAACAGGGGAACGAAAGGGGCGGCCAATTTGATGCCCGACCAGAATAGCCGCCTCCGCTTGACCGGATGCCCCACAACCCGCTCGATCGCGTCAATCAGCTGCAGCCCATCGAAATCCCAGAAACCTTCCATGTGATAGACGGCGAAAGCCGGAAGCTCGCCTGCCCGGTCCAGCAGCCGGCCAATCGTCTCCGCCACGTCAGGCAGATAGGCCCATTGATGCCCCGCATGAGGGGCGGCGGGATTCTGGACGCTGCGGACCGGCTTTCCCGGCCTTACCAGCATCTGCGAAAACCAGTTATTTCTCGCATCCGGCCCAAAGAAATCCCCCGCCCGGACGATCAGTACCGGCACGCCACGCATCGACGCCATTTTCAGCCGCCGCTCCATTTCCACACGCAGTGTGCCCTTGCGGGTAAAGGGCTTTTGTGGGCTCTCTTCCGTCAGGAGAGGAAAAGCATCCGGGCCGAAATTATAGACGCTGCCCGGAAAGACGATCCTCGCCCCGCAGGCCTCGGCAGCGGCGATGGTATTGTCCAGCATCGGCAATACCTGCCTGTCCCAGTTGCGATATCCCGGAGGATTAACCGCATGGACGATCAGCCGCGCATCCTTTGCCGCGTCCAGAACATCCTGCCGGTTCATGGCGTCTCCGGTTACGAACTCGACATCACCATTTGTACGGGACGCCGTTTGCTGCCGTGTCATCGCCCTCACCCGCCAGCCGCGTTGCTGCAGCATCCTGGAGACCTGACTGCCGACACCGCCATTCACCCCCAAAATCAGGGCCAGAGGCCGGTCATTCGCCGCTGTATCTGCGTTGTTTTCATATATCATCGCCGTACTCCTTGTTGTGGGCTGGAGTATCGTCCCGTTCTACGATATACGAAATTATCCAAATGAGTGGAGCAGCTATACAAAATCTTATGACCAGAAGCCGTGACATCAGCTGGGATTTTTATCGCACCTTCCTCAGCGTGCTGAGCGACGGTTCGCTTTCCGCCGCCGCGCGCGAACTCGGCATCACCCAGCCGACGGCGGGACGCCACATCGGCGCTCTGGAAGAAGCCGTCGGTTTTCCGCTGTTCATTCGTTCGCCCCATGGATTGATGCCGACGGAAGCAGCGCTTGCGCTCCGTCCCTATGCGGAAAATCTAGCGGCGACGACCGCAGCCCTCATGCGCGCGGCCTCCGGTGAGGTCGGCAAGATCGAAGGCACCGTGCGCATCAGCGCCTCTGATATCATCGGCGTGGAAATGCTGCCGCCGATCATCACGGCCATGCAGGAGGTGCACCCGCGGCTTGAAATCGAGCTTTCGCTTTCCGATACGCTGGAAGACCTTTTGCGGCGTGAGGCCGATATCGCCATTCGCATGACCGAACCGCAGCAGGATGCGATCGTCATGCGTTACATCGGTAATTTCCGTCTGGGATTTCACGCGACGCGCGACTATCTCGCGAGAGCCGGCGCTCCGAAGAGCATGGAAGATTTGAACCATCACCGCATGGTCGGCTTCGACCGCAAGACGCCTTTCATCCGGGCGGCCATCCAGCGGATGCGCTCGCTCGATCCTGAAATACCCGATATTGAGGAAATTTCCTTCGAAATCCGCGCCGACAGCAACCTCGCCCAGCTTGCCATGATCCGCGCCAGCGCGGGCATCGGCGTCTGTCAGATCGGTCTGGCGCGCAAGGACCCTCGGCTTGTGCAGGTGCTTCCGAAAATCGACATCCCGCTCCACACCTGGGTCGCGATGCATGAAAATCTCAAGACTTCACCGCGATGCCGTGCCGTCTTCAGCGCCCTCGTGGAAGGCCTCAAGGGTCATCTCAAAGAAACCGATCCGGGTGCTCCGCCGAAACGGCGCTAGCGCCAGTCCAGCATCGATACCGCAAAACTCGCTCATCAAAACGGTCTGGCCGGCTGTGACGTCTTGTCGACCACCTCGGCTTCCGGCCGATCGCCGCCCTGGCTATATTCCTCATGCCAGTGGCCGCTCTCATCCTGATAGCTGATTTCCTCGTCATCGCCTCCCACCTGCTGTTCGGCGGCAACGATGCGCGCGGCCTCGACCGCATCGGCATAGGTAGGAAATGTTTCGGAATAAGCGCCGTTCATGCGGTAGGCGAAGCCTCCGTCATGTTCGACGATTTCATACACCACTTTGGTCATGCATGGTCCTCCTGTCTCGGTAGGCGACATGGCAACCACAACCGCGTTTCAAGCATTGCACCCGATGGGACAGCGCGGCATGAGCAGCATGTCCTGCGACACCACTATCCTACCAAAAGCATTCAAGCGCAAATCCTGCTTGATCTCACGGACGATACGTCACAGCCTGGGTCTGACAGGGGAAGGGAAATCAATGGCGGGTTCTATTCTGAAACAGGAGCGGATGCTGCTGCTCGCGATACCGGCGGCAATCATCGCCTATATGACCGAGCATGCCATATTCGAAGCCGGAAAAACGGCGGCGCTCATTGCCGCAATCGTGCTGATCGGACTGATCGTTCACATCTCGATGCGGGTCGCCCATCACGCCGAAATCCTCGCCGCCAAGGTCGGCGATCCCTATGGAACGATGATCCTCACCCTCTCGGCGGTCGCCGTGGAAGTGCTGATCCTCGCCATCATCATGAGCGAATCCAGTTCACCCACCCTCGTGCGCGATACGATCTATTCCGCCGTCATGATCGACATCAACGGCATTCTGGGCCTGGCCGCCCTGCTCGGCGGTCTTCGCCATGGCGAGCAGCCCTATAATGACGATTCCGGCAAGACCTATGGCGTGATGATCCTCACGGCCATGGGTATTTCGATGATCGTGCCGGAGTTCATTCCAGAGCAGAGCTGGCACGTCTATTCCGCCTTCACCATCGTCGCGATGATCGCGCTTTATGCGCTCTTCCTCAAAATGCAGGTTGGCCCTCACAGCTATTTCTTCAGCTACGCCTATCCCCGCAAGGCGCATCCGGCCGGCCAGCCGTCACACGGTCATGCCGAGGAGGAAGACGAAGGCAGCGTTCCGCTTTCCATCGGCCTCATCATCGCCGGCGTGGTGCTGATCGGCGTGCTGGCGGAATTCATGTCGACCTTCCTGAGCGAAAGCCTCGAGGGCACCAGCGCACCGCCCGCACTGATGGCGGTCGTGGTGGCAACAATCTCGGCATCACCGGAAATCCTCACCGCGCTCCGCTCCGCATTGCGCAACCGCATGCAGGCCGTGGTCAATATCGCCATGGGCGCATCGCTCTCGACTGTTATCCTGACCGTGCCTGTCATGGAGGGCATCGCGCTCTATACCGGCCAGCCCTTCATCATGGCCATGACGCCGGTTCAGACCGTCATGGTCTTCATCACCCTCATCGCCGCCGCCATCAACCTCAATGACGGTGAAACCAACGCGATCGAGGGAATGACGCATTTCATCCTTTTCGCCACCTTCATCATGCTGCTGTTTCTTGGGCTTTAAAAAACGGGCGTCGCGCCTGGATTTCAGGCATCTGACAAGGCGTAGAAACCTCTCCTCCGTCATCCTCGGATCAAGCCCAAGGATGACGTCTAGCGTGCGGAAGCCCCATCGAACAAAAAAGCCCGGCATCGCTGCCGGGCTTCTTTCAAGACTGTATCAACCGATCAGCGGCAATCGGCGCAGAAGCGCTGGATGCGCTTGCAGGCTTCTTCCAAGAGCGCTTCCGACGTGGCGTAGGAAATGCGGAAGTTCGGGCCGAGGCCGAAAGCCGATCCCTGCACGACAGCGACGCCTTCGGCTTCCAGAAGCTCGGAGACGAAATCCACATCCGACTCGATGACCTTGCCCGACGGCGCGGTCTTGCCGATCATGCCGGCGCAGGACGGGTAGACGTAGAACGCGCCTTCCGGTGCCGGGCAATTGATGCCCTTGGCCTGGTTGAGCATGGAAACGACGAGATCACGACGACCTTCGAAGATTTTCTTATTGGTCGGAATGAAATCCTGCGTGCCGTTCAGCGCTTCGACAGCTGCCCACTGTGCGATGGAGCTCGCGCCCGAGGTCTGCTGGCCCTGGATCATGTCCATGGCCTTGATCAGCGGCAGCGGGCCGGCTGCGTAGCCGATACGCCAGCCGGTCATGGCATAGGCCTTGGAGACGCCGTTCATCGTCAGCGTACGGTCATAAAGCGAAGGCTCTACTTCCACCGGGGTGACGAATTTGAAATCGCCATAGGTCAGGTGCTCATACATGTCGTCAGTCAGCACCCAGACATGCGGATGCTTGACCAGCACGTCCGTCAGCGCCTTCAGCTCGTCATGCGAATAGGCAGCGCCCGAGGGGTTGGACGGCGAATTGAAGACGAACCACTTGGTCTTCGGCGTGATCGCCTTTTCCAGCGCTTCCGGCTTCAGCTTGAAATTGTCTTCGAGCGTCGTGTCGACAAAAACCGGCGTACCACCGCAAATCGCCACCATTTCCGGGTAGCTCACCCAGTAAGGCGCGGGAATGACAACTTCATCACCCGGGTTCAGCGTGGCCATGAAGGCGTTGAAAAGGATCTGCTTGCCGCCCGTGCCGACAATCGTCTGCTCCGGCTTGTAGTCCAGGCCGTTTTCACGCTTGAACTTGTCGGCAATGGCCTTGCGCAGTTCCGGAATGCCGGAAACAGGCGTGTATTTCGTTTCACCGCGCTTGATGGCGTCGATGGCCGCTTCCTTGATATTTTCGGGCGTATCGAAATCCGGCTCGCCGGCGCCAAGGCTGATCACATCGCGGCCCTTCGCTTTCAGCTCACGGGCTTTCTGGGTAACAGCGATGGTGGCGGATGGCTTTACGCGGGAGAGAATGTCGGCAAGGAAGGCCATTTTTAATCGGTCCTATTGGGGTTGACATCAGCAGAGGTTGGAAAACTTGTCATCTGCGGCATTTTCTATGTCGAAAGACAGGCCTTCTTTCAAGGTCAAAAGCCGGCTTATGTGCCGCTGCAGAGAATTTAACCTTCCTTAACCCGGAAGTAACGCTTGATACGCTACATTCGCGAGCCTAGAGGTCGTGTCTCTATAGCTGGTTGAAAAATGGCGCTCAAAAGCATCTTTTCCAGTCTTGTCCGCGAGGTCGATGGCACATGGTCCACGGCCTATCGCACCTTTAACCTGAAATCGGCACTGCAGCCCATTTTCCGCCGCACGATGAGCGGGGTGCTCGACATCGATTCCTTCGAGGGTCTTGTGCGTCCCCACCGCAATGGCGAGCCGGTGACGCCGGGCGAATTTTTCTCGCTGGTCGCGCCGGAAGACATCGAAAATATCGACAGCATCCTGCGCACGATCCATATTCTCAACACCGGCAGGCTCAACCGTTCCCGCGCCCGCATCTTCGTCAACTTCCATCCGGGCCTGTTCCAGACGCCGGCCAAGATGCGCCAGGAAGTAGAGCGCATGCGGCTTGCCGCCCACGAGGCCGGCATGACGGCGGATCGCATCGTCTGCGAAATCTCCGAGAAAAAGGCCTCCGACACACAGATGGTCGCGGACTTCGCTTACCACATGCACGATATCGGCTTTCGCGTGGCGCTTGATGACTATGGCGCCGGCGATTCCGACATCGACCGGGTAAAACTCATCAAGCCGGATTATGTGAAATTCGAAGCGGGCTGGGTGCGCGATTTCATGCAGAATTCGGCGGGCGCCGCCCTTCTGCGCGTCATCGTCCACCAGTTCCGCGACGATGGGATTGAGCCGGTCTTCGAAGGGCTGGAAACAGGCTGGCAAGTCGATCTCTGCGAGGAACTCGGCGTCCTGCTCATGCAGGGTTACGTGCTGGCGAAGCCCGAACTTGCCCCGACCAGTTTCGACGCACGTTTCCCGGAACTCGGCAGTGAATATTTCGCCCCGTCAAGGGCGGAGAGAAACGCTGCACCACCCACATTTTCAAGGGAAGACCGCCCGGTCGATCCGCATCCTCTGCGCCAGGTCAGGACCTTCGGAAAACGCGGCCTCTGACGTCATATCCGGCCAAAAGGACGCCATATCAGGCTTTGCCACAATATTGCCGCAATAAATGCTGCGGAACGCCAGAATTCGGTCTCCAAGCCGTCCATTTCGAAGCCTCTTTTATCCTTTAAGAACAGGGACAAGAGGCGACAGCCATGTTTACCAACGATCGGACTTCCGTTGAAAGGTTAAGGGCGCAGAGAACGCTGTTTTCCCTCTGGATGGCCGTTGCGGCTTTTCTTGTCATCGTCACCATGGCCGCCGGCATCGCAACCTCGGCCAATGCGGCTGCTCAGGCGATCGACACCCTGCACACCTCCGCCATCCCTCAGGTAGCGGCAACCACGAAGGCCGGCCCTCACATCCTGCTCATCGTCCTGTCAGCCGCAGCCTTCATCGGCCTCGGCATTGGCGGCCTGACGCTCACCCGGCGCAGCCTGAAGGACGAGGCCCGCCGCTACAAATAAGCGGCCTCCCCCCCTCGACTTGCGGCCTCGGCATGTTGCTGCTAAAGCACCCGGGAACAGTCGTCCGCGTCGCCGGATCGACATTCCAGAAATCCCCTGTTTGCCACGGCCGTGACTGAATGATCTCTCGGCCCTGCTCTGCTGGTGCCAACAATGACGCGTATTCAGGCCAATATGCTGCTTCTGCTCGCCGCAGCAATCTGGGGAGGCGGCTTTGTCGCGCAATCCTCCGCCATGGCCTCGATCGGCCCGTTCTGGTTCGTCGGTCTGCGTTTCGCCATTGCCGCCATCGCCGTGCTGCCCTTCGCGCTCATGGAAACACGGTCGCTGAAATCGCCGCCGCGCCGGCGCGAAATCGGCAGTTTCATTCTCGTGGGCCTCGCCCTGTTCGGCGGCGCCACCACCCAGCAGGTCGGGCTCCTGACCACGACCGTCACCAATTCCAGCTTCCTGACCGGGCTCTACGTCATCTTCGTGCCCGTGATTGCCGTCGTGCTTTACCGGCGTCATCCCCACTGGATCGTCTGGCCATGCGCGCTGATGATGCTGGGCGGCATATTCCTGCTCTCCGGCGGCGCCTTCGAGACGCTGACAACGGGTGATATTCTCAGCATCATCTGCGCCTTCTTCTGGGCGATCCAGATCACGCTGGCCGGACGCTTCGTTTCCGAAAGCGGAAGGCCGCTGGCGCTTTCCTGCACCCAGTTCGCCGTTTGCTCCCTTCTTAGTTGCATGATCGGTGTCGTGTTCGAACCGATCAGCATGGCCTCCATCGAGGCTTCGCTCGCGGAAATCCTCTATGTCGGCCTCGTCTCCTCCGGCCTCGCCTTCGTGCTGCAGGTCATCGGCCAGCGTTACACCACGGCCCCGCAGGCTGCGATATTCCTGTCTTCGGAGGCGCTTTTCGGCGCTTTGCTGGCCTCGATTTTCCTCAAAGAAACCATTTCGGGCGCCGGCTACATCGGCTGCCTGATCATATTCGTCGCGATCCTGATCGTCGAACTGGTGCCGGAACTGACGCGCAAACGGCAAAAACCCATGGCCGGAGCGGCCTGACGCAAAAAGAACTTATTTTTCTTATTCCGCCATAAATGCGGGGTACGGCATTCAAATTTTGCCGTGAAATCCTGCGGCAAACGGCAATTATTTCATCAATTGTCGCCCCTGCAGAAAAAATATGCGATTGCGCGATGTTATTCTACCGCAGGTTTTTTATCTGACAAAAAGCCCGTGAAAACTTTTGCTTGCCAATTTTTGATAAACGCATCACTCTACCGCGGTTCGGGCAATTTGCGAGCATGGGAAGGCCTATAAATTTGCGCACTGGGGACGCTATAAACCTCGGGCGGTGGGACGAAAAACGTTGGATGAGAACGCCATTACTTCCTGCTGCGAAGGTCCATTTTCTCAATAGTCAAAAACTGCCTGCCAACGCCCACGCGGGGCAAAACTGTAATGCTGCCTGTAGCTGAACGCGGGCAGAGCGAAAAGGACCTGATGCATGGCCGAAACTGGCACCGTAAAATTCTTCAATACAGACAAAGGCTTCGGCTTCATCAAGCCAGACAATGGTGGCGCTGATATCTTTGTTCACATCTCTGCTGTACAGGCTTCCGGCCTGTCCGGACTTTCAGAAAATCAGAAAGTGAGCTTCGACACGGAACCGGATCGTCGCGGCAAGGGCCCGAAGGCAGTCAATCTGCAGATTGCTGGCTGACCCTAAAACGGCTTTCTTTTCTAGTTGAAGCCCGGCAGGAATGCCGGGTTTTTTTGTGCCGTCCATAGGCGTAAATCGCCGGGACCTCAGATACCCTTGAGATAGGGATTGTTACGCCGCTCGTCGCCCAGCCGCCCACCGGGGCCATGGCCGCAGATGAAGCCGACATCATCGCCGAGCGGCAGCAGCTTGTCGCGAATGGACGCCATCAATTGTTCGTGGTTTCCGCCCGGCAGGTCCGTGCGCCCAACCGATCCCGAAAACAAGACGTCGCCGACATGGGCGAATTGCTGGTCGCGGTTGTAGTAAATGACATGGCCGGGTGCGTGGCCCGGGCAATGATAGACCTCGAAGACGTGGTCTCCGAAGGATACCTTGTCGCCATCCTTCAGCCATTTGTCGGGCACGACATTCTTCAAACCGCTGATACCGTATTTTTCGGCCTGCACCTCGATCCTCTCCAGCAGCGGCCGGTCGTCCTCATGCGGCCCGATGACTGGCAAAGAGAGCTTCTCGCGCAGTTCGTCGGCACCGCCGGCGTGGTCGAGATGCCCGTGCGTCAGCCAGATTTCCTTGAGCGTGATGCCGTTTTCAGCAACGACCTGAAGAATGATGTCCACATCCCCGCCGGGATCAACGACGACGCCCTCCTTGGTGTCCTGATCGAACAGGATGGTGCAATTCTGCTCGAATGGCGTGACCGGAATAATGCCCGCCTGCAACTTTCCCATATCCTGCATCTCCTGTCTGAAAGGTTGCGCCTCCTATAGCCCGCGACCGCCTTCGGCACAATGGCAGCGGAAATGACACCCGCTTTCAGTGACCGCCCACTCTAAAAATAACCATGAAATACAGCAAGATAACAAGAAATCCTCCGCATATCTCGGGAATTGCCGGCGAAAAATGTGGAACGCCCTGATGGCTGCGACGTTCTAGCTACAGTCTTGAAAAGGAGTGAGACACATGGACAAGACGCTTAAAATGCTCATAGCTGGCGGCGCCTTCGCCCTGATGGCAGGTTACGCGAACGCCGCCATGGTCGCCACGACAGCATCGGATATTTCCGTTCGCTCGGGCCCCGGTGAAGACTATCCCGAAGTGGGGCTGGCCACCCGCGGCAGCAATGCGGTTCTGGATGGCTGCATGGAAGGCAGCAGCTGGTGCCGCATCGAAGTCAACGGTCTGCGCGGCTGGGCTCATGCGGATTATCTGAATGTCATGTATGAGGGCTCTCCCGTCATTCTCGAACAGCGCCGCTCGGACCTCAGCGTGCCGGTGGTCACCTATGAAAAGACCTCGAGCGTGCAGGCCGAACCCAATCCCGGCGATCCAAACCTCGGTCGCGTTGGCGAGGTGGACCCGCCGCAATCGGTGATGACCTATATTGACGAGCATCCAGCGGATACCGTCACTTATGACGGCGACATAGCTGTCGGTAGTGTATTGCCGTCAGATACACGTCTCGTCGAAATCCCCGACTACCAGTATCGTTATGTCCGGGTGAACGATGTGCCGGTTCTCGTCGAACCTTCGACGCGGCGGATCGTCTACGTTTATCAGTAGAGGTTTCTGCCGGGCAAATCGCCCATCGGGCGACATGAAACAAATGAAGAGCGCGGGCTTTCCGCGCTCTTTTCTATTTCCGGTAAAGGCCACTCAGGATTCCAGTTGCACCGGCACCCGCAGCATATTATCCACCGCAACAGAAAATGATCGCGGCATTCTCCCGAGCGGACGCATTTTCGGCTATGTTTACAGAATATTGGCGCATCGACGTATGTCAGCCGCAGAATATGAAGGAACCGCAGTGCCACCGCAATCGCTCAAAACCGCAGCCGCCAGACAGACACCGGCACTTCCGAAGGTGGATGACGGCAAGATCGACTTCGACACGATCGAGGCGCTGTTTTTCGCCTATCGCGATTTCGTCTCCGATCCCGATGTCATTCTGTCGAAGCTGGAATATGGCCGGGCGCATCATCGGGTGGTCTATTTCGTCAGCCGGCAGCCGGGCATGACGGTGGCGGATTTGCTCGACACGTTGCAGATCACCAAGCAGAGCCTTGCCCGCGTGCTCAAGCAACTGATCGACGACGGTTACATCCGTCAGATGGCAGGCCCGGAAGACCGTCGCCAGCGCAGGCTTTATCCGACGCTGACGGGCCGCGAACTGGCGCTGGCGCTGAGCGAGCCGCAATCGCGCCGCATCGACCGGGCGCTGGAAGGGCTCGGGCCTGACGCCCGCGCCTGCGTGCGCAAATTCCTGGCGCAGATGCGCAGCCCGACAACCGTGGAAGGCGAGTGACGATGGCGCAAGCTCCGACAAAACGACCGCCGGCGGATGACGATGCGGCCCATCTCCTGATCGTCGACGACGACGCCCGTATTCGCGATCTCCTGCAGCGCTTCCTTGGCGACAAGGGTTACCGCATCTCCGTGGCAGCCGATGCGGCCGAAGCACGGCGTAAAATGATAGGCATCCGCTTCGATCTGCTCATCCTCGACGTGATGATGCCGGGCGAAAACGGGCTTTCACTGACCCGCTCGCTGAACGAGGACAAATCCGTGCCGGTCATTCTTCTGACCGCCCGTTCGGAGGCGGATTCGCGCATTGCCGGGCTGGAAGCGGGCGCGGACGACTATCTCGCCAAGCCCTTCGATCCGCGCGAACTCGTCCTGCGCATCAACAACATCCTGCGGCGCAACACCTCGCCAGATACGCCCAAGATCGAACAGATCATGTTTGGTCCCTACAGCTTCTCCATTCCGAAGAAGGAATTGCGGCGCGGCCCAGAAACGATCCGCCTGACAGATCGCGAACAGGAGATCATGCTGCTTTTCGCACTGCGCGCCGGCGACACCATTCCACGCCACGAACTGGTGGAAGCGGAATCGGAAGTGGGCGAAAGAACCATCGACGTGCAGATCAACCGTCTTCGCCGCAAGATCGAGGACGACCCTGCCAATCCTGTCTATCTGCAAACGGTGCGCGGCATCGGTTACCGCCTGAGCGTGGACTGACGAGCACCAAAGGAAAGGCGAACGCACGGCCATGGCGAGCCTCGATTTTCTGAGCACGGTCAAAAAAAGCGGCGTGGCCAAGGCCTGGCGCCTTTCCGGCAGATGGTTGCGCCACTGGCTGCCCACCGGCCTTTACACCCGATCCCTGCTCATCATCATCCTGCCGATGATTTTGCTTCAGGGCGTGGTCGCGGCAGTCTTCATGGAACGCCATTGGCAATTGGTGACCGAACGCCTCTCCTCTGCCGTGACGCGCGATATCGCCGCAATCATCGAGCTTCTGCAGACGGACCCCGAGGAAGACGACTATCAGCGCGTCATCCGCATTGCGCGCGACAAGCTCGGTCTGAGCGTCTATATCGAACCAAAGGCGGATCTGCCTGCTCCGAGACCTGAGCCGCTGTTTTCGATCCTCGACAGAATTCTGGCGGATCAGTTGACGCAGCAGATCGGCAGGCCGTTCTGGATCGATACCTATGGCAACGGCTCGCTGGTCGAAATCCGCGTCCAGCTGGAAGACAAGACCCTGCGCGTCTTTACCAGCCGCAGCGCGGCCTATGCCTCCAACACTCATATCTTCCTTGTCTGGATGGTGGGTGCATCGCTGGTGCTGATCGCCATCTCCATTCTGTTCCTGCGCGGCCAGATCAAGCCCATCGAAGCGCTTGCCAAGGCTGCCGAGAACTTTGGCAGAGGCCAGAAGATCACCGCCTATTCCCCGCGCGGCGCGGACGAAGTGCGGCGTGCGGGCCTCGCCTTCATATTGATGCGCGAGCGTATCGAGCGGCAGATGGAGCAACGCACCGCGATGCTGAACGGCGTCAGCCATGACCTGCGCACCATCCTCACCCGCTTCAAGCTGCAACTGGCGCTCGCCGGCGACAATCCCGACCTTGAGGGGCTCGACAAGGATGTCGAGGACATGCAGTCAATGCTGGAGGCCTATCTGACCTTTGCCCGTACTGATGTCGAAGAGGATGTCGGCACGCTGGAGCTTCCAGCCCTTCTCGAAAAAATCGGCCATGATTTCGAGCTGCACGGCAAGAAATTCAGCTACGAACTCTATAATATCGAGCGGATCATCGCGCGGCCAAATGCGCTTTCACGGCTCGTCGCCAATCTCGCCGAAAATGCGCGGCGCTATGCCAGCAACCTCCACGTCGATATCCGCAAGGCGCCACGCTCCATCATCATGACCTTTGACGATGATGGCCCGGGCATTCCGGAAATCTCACGCGAGGATGTGTTCAAGCCGTTCTTCCGGCTGGACGAGGCGCGCAACCTCAATGCCTCGGGCACGGGCCTTGGCCTCTCCATCGTCCGCGACATCGCCCGCAGCCATGGCGGCGACGTATCGCTGGATGAAAGCCCGATGGGCGGATTGCGGGTAATCGTCAAAATTCCGGCTTAGCGGCATAGCGCCGGTCAGCACATCTTCTCGCCGTTCGGCACCGGCCGCTCAACCGCGGCAAGCACGATATCGCCATTGGCATCGGCAAAACCTAGCGTCAGCACTTCGGACCGGAAAGGGCCGATCTGGCGCGGCGGAAAATTCACTACGCCCAGAACCTGCCGCCCGACAAGACTTTCCGGCGTATAATGCACCGTGATCTGCGCCGAGGATTTCTTGATGCCGATGTCCGGCCCGAAATCGATCTTCACCTTGAAGGCCGGCTTGCGCGCTTCGGGAAAAGGTTCTGCTTCGACAATGGTGCCGACGCGGATATCGACCTTCTCGAAATCGGCATAGGAAATTTCACCGCTCATCGCTCGCCCCTTCAGCCCGCCAGCTCTTCGGCGCGCGTTTTCGCGGCAGCGACCGCCCTGTCGAACAGGGGCTGCATGCCGTCCTCAGCCATCAGCACGGACAGCGCCGCAGCTGTTGTGCCGCCCGGCGAGGTCACATTCTGGCGCAGGCGCGCCGCCTCGTCGGAAGACTGGTGCAGGAGTTCGCCAGCACCGGCCACGGTTTCACGCGCCAGACGCATGGCGACATCCGCCGGCAGGCCGGCCTTGCGCCCAGCCTCGGCCATGCATTCCACGAGATAAAAGACATAGGCAGGGCCACTACCCGAAACCGCAGTCACCGCGTCGATATCGCTTTCGGCATCCACCCATTCAACCGGACCGCTGACCTTCAGCAACCCGTCCACAACGGTTTTAAGCTCGGGCGTCACCAGGTCGTTGGCATAGGCCCCCGTCACGCCGCGGCCGACCATGGCCGGCGTGTTGGGCATGGCCCGCACAGCGGCAACCGAACCGAAATGCGAAACGAAGGTGGCAATGGTGGTGCCCGCCGCGATGGAGACCACAACCGTTTCCGGGCCCAGCAGAGGCTTCAGCGACGGCAGCACGGCTTCCATCATCTGCGGCTTCACCGCCACGAAAAGAATGCCGGCCTTCACGCCCCCAGGCACGCTTTCGGCGTGGGTGGCGCCGGCTTCCGCAATCGTCGTGCGCATGGCGTCGGAAGGGCGCGGGTCGATGACGATGACCTGCGATCCCGGCACACCCTTTTTCAGCCAGCCTGAAAGCATGGCGCCGCCCATATTGCCGGCGCCAACGAGGACGAGAGGCCCGGAAGCCTTGTACACCATGTTACGCTTCTCCCACGGTCTCAAACATGACCGCTTCGATTGCACTTTTCGCATCCAGCCCCGACCAGACGACGAACTGGAATGCCTGGTAATATTGCTCGCAGGCCTCAAGCGCGCTGGAAAGCAGCACTTCAACCTGCTGGTTGTTCGGTTCGGCGCCGCCGGCCAGAAGCAGGGACTGGCGGAAGATCACCACGTCTTCCTGCCGCCACAGATCGAAATGACCCATCAGCACCTGACCATTGACCTGCGAGAGCAGACGAATGACTTCGTTGACGCGCTGGTCCGGCACCTTGATATCGAAGGCGCAGGCCAGATGCAGCGCCTCGAATTCTTCCATCCATGAAAAGGAGACGTGATAGTCCGCCCAGTGACCAGCGACAGTCATGGCGATCTCGTCTTCACCGGAGCGCTCGAAAGACCAGTCGTTCGAGGCAGCGACAATCTCGATCATGTCCACGGGATTGGACTGACGCTCAATTTCAAATTCTATCAGACTCATGCGGCACCTTCTCAGCCGGTAGGGATGTCCTGTTTTGAACGCCGGGCACAAAACGCACATACAAACCGGGATAAACATTTGAGACGATTGCCCGACACCACCAGAATTACGCATTCACCCTGTCTGGAGCTTACCAGGTCTTTTCGAATCATCATTTAAAATCAGTGTATAATGGCCGAGTCCTGCTGCCACCCCTTCCCCGCCATTTTTGCTTTTTGAACAGTGGATATCTTCTCCCCCATCACCTCAGGCGAGATACATAAGCGACTCTGCCGACTGCGTTTTTTGGAAGTGTCCACAGGCCCAAAAAATTCGCGTCCGAGGCCCGTTTTTTAACAACCGGGAGTCATTTCGGGCGCTATGAGCCGCAAATAAAAAGTCCCGGAATCGCAAGCGATCCGGGACCCGTCAGAAAAGGCGCTAAAAAAATCAGTCCTTGGCGGCGGAAAGCTTCGCTTCCAGAGCCTCGATACGGGCGCGCAGCGCGTCGTTTTCATCACGCGCCTGAATGGCCATTTCGCGAACCGCATCGAATTCCTCGCGGCGGACAACGTCCAGACTGTTCAGCCAGCGATCCGCCTGGGCATGAAAAGCCGCTTCGGCTTCCTTGCGCACGCCCTGCGCCGCGCCGGCCGCGTCGGTCATCAGCTTGGCGAATTCATCCAGAAAACGATTGGTGCCTGTCGTGCTCATGGCGCTTGTCCTTCGTCGGTTCAGGGGCATCGTCTTGCCCGCTGTTGATAGTCTTCAGGTAGGCACTCCACCGCCGCCTTGCAAGCGAAATCGAAAAATCGCAAGAGCTTGCGTGGCCTTCGGTATCTTAAGCAGCAGCTTGAAGAATCACCTTGACCGCCGCCACCGCAATCGCCATTTTCCTTGGCGTCAGGGAGACCGGTGAGCATCATCGCCCGGCCCCTCTTGAGGCAATGGATCGTTCCGTTGTCCGCCCAGCAACGATGACGGAATATACGGATTGTTAGCCGCTCCCACCCAACTCGCCATCATGCCCTTCCCCAATATCGATCCGGTGGCGCTGTCCCTCGGCCCGCTCTCGATCCACTGGTACGGCATTGCCTATGTTGCCGGCATCATGCTCGGCTGGTTTTACGCCCGCCGCCTCGCCCGCACGGATCGCCTGTGGCCGAACGATGTGTCGCCCGTCTCGGCGCAGCATCTTGATGATTTCATCCTCTGGGCAGCCGGCGGCATCGTACTCGGCGGGCGCATCGGTTACATCCTGTTTTACGATATGGCAGCCGTGGCCGCCAACCCCATCAGGGCGATCGAGATCTGGAACGGCGGCATGTCGTTCCATGGCGGCCTGATCGGCACGACCATCGCCATGATCCTCTTCGCCCGCAAGAACGGCATTCCGGTCTGGAGCATGTTCGACGTCGTCGCCGCCGTCGCGCCCATCGGCCTGCTGTTCGGGCGCATCGCCAATTTCATCAATGGTGAATTGTGGGGCCGCATTGCCGACGTGCCATGGGCGGTCGTGTTCCCGACGGGCGGCCCCTTTGCGCGGCACCCGAGCCAGCTTTATGAAGCGGGCCTCGAAGGGCTCGTGCTCATCATCATCCTGGCAATCGCCATCTACGCCTTCAGGGCGCTGAAGACGCCCGGCACCGTCACCGGCATCTTCGTCTGCGGTTACGCGCTGTCACGCATCTTCGTGGAATTTTTCCGCGAGCCAGACGCCCAGATCGGTTATCTCGCCGGCAACTGGCTGACAATGGGCATGGTGCTCTCCACCCCGATGTTCGCTCTCGGCCTCTGGGCGGTCCTGCGGGCGCGCAGCGCGACAAAAAGCGCCTAAGCGGTATGATTGCCCATGACGACACCGCTTGCGCAACGTATCAAATCACTTATCCGGCTCAACGGTCCGCTCAGCGTTACCGACTACTTTTCACTCTGCCTCGCCGACCCTGAACACGGTTATTACAAGAGTCGCGACCCCTTCGGCCGTTCGGGTGATTTCATCACCGCGCCAGAGGTCAGCCAGCTTTTCGGCGAAATGCTCGGGGTCTTCGTGGTGCATGCCTGGCAACGGCATGGCGCGCCCGCACAAACGCAACTAGTGGAAATCGGCCCCGGTCGTGGCACCATGATGTCGGATATGCTGCGCGTCATCCGCCGCATCGCGCCGCCGCTTTATGAGACGATGCGGGTGCATCTGGTCGAAACCAGCCCCCGCCTTTCCACTATCCAGAAGGAAACGCTGGCCGAACATGCGGACAGGCTGACATGGCATGACAGTTTCGACGACGTGCCGGATGGTTTCCTGCTGCTTGTCGCCAACGAACTCTTTGATGCCATTCCGATCCGGCAATTCGTCAGGACGCCGCAGGGTTTCCGCGAGCGCGTGGTCAGCCTCGATGCCAATGACGAACTCGTCTTCTCGACGGGTCTTGCCAGCATAGACCCATCCCTGCTGCCGCCGCAGCCCGAACAGCAGCCGCTCGGCGCCATATTCGAGATTGCACCGGCCCGCGAAGCCGTGATGACCGCAATCTGCCAGCGCCTGTCCGCCCATGGCGGCACGGCGCTCGCCATTGATTACGGCCATCTGGTCGCCGGTTATGGCGACACGCTGCAGGCCATGCGCAACCACGCCTTCGACCCGGCGCTTGCGCATCCCGGCGAAGCCGATCTCACCAGCCATGTCGATTTCGAAAGCCTTGTGAAAACAGCCGAAGCGACCGGCGTGCATGTCAACGGCGCGCTGCGACAGGGCGATTTTCTGTATGGCCTCGGCCTCAAGGAAAGAGCAGGCGCGCTTGCGGCGAAGGCGACGCCCGACCAGACGCTTGAAATTGCCGAAGCGGTCAATCGCCTCGCCGGTGAAGGCGCCGGCAAGATGGGGGAACTTTTCAAGGTCATCGCCGTTTCAAGTCCCGCGCTTCATCTTCTGCCGTTTCGCGCGGTGGATTGACAGCGCAACAACCTCTGGGCCAACATCGCCGCGACACACGAAGCAGGCACACTGCATCACACGCGCCGCGCAACGCCGCGGCAACCGGAAACATCTCGCTTAACCGTAGCTCACTGGCCAACAGCGATATTCTCCAAGGAACTCCCGCACCATGCAGAACGCAACGCTGCCGCTCCCGCTCCAGTCCCCCCTGCTCGCCGCGTCAGGTGAAAACCGTGTCCGCCACGGTTTCTTCACACGGCAGGGCGGCGTCTCGGAAGGGCTCTATCAGGGCCTCAATGTCGGCCTCGGCTCCCAGGATGAACCCGAAAAGGTGCAGGAAAACCGCCGGCGCGTGACGCAATGGTTCGGCCTGCCCTCAGGCCGCCTCGCCACCGTGCATCAGGTCCATTCCCCCGATGTCCTCGTGGTCGATGACACCTATGACGGCAGCCGCCCGCAGGCGGACGCCATGGTGACGGCAACGCCGGGTTTCGTGCTGGGCGTGCTGAGCGCCGATTGCGGCCCGATCCTGTTTGCCGACGTGGAAGCGGGTGTCGTGGGTGCCGCCCATGCCGGCTGGAAGGGCGCGCTCTTCGGCGTGCTTGAAAATACCATCGAGACCATGACGAAGCTCGGCGCCAGCCGCGAGCGCATCGCTGCCTCGCTCGGGCCTTCCATCAGCCAGAGCAATTATGAGGTCGGGCCGGAATATGTGGCGCGCTTCACCGATATCGATCCGGCCTATGCGGATTATTTCGCCGAGACGGAGAAACAGGGCCACGCCCTGTTCGACCTCAAGCAATTCACCATAGACCGCCTGACCAACGCCGGCGTGAAGGCGGAAAATCTCGGCCTCTGCACTTATCCGGACGAAGAGCGGTTCTATTCCTATCGCCGCACGACCCACCGCGCCGAACCCGATTATGGCCGGCAGATTTCCGCAATCGCAATTCTGGAGGACTGATATGGCCCTGCATTTCGAGCTTTCGGAATTCGATGCCCGTCGCGAGCGGCTGCTCGCGAAAATGGCCGACGAGAAGCTGGACGCGCTGCTGCTTTTCGCGCAGGAAAGCATGTATTGGCTGACCGGCTATGACACTTTCGGCTACTGCTTCTTCCAGACGCTGGTGGTCAAGTCGGACGGCTCCATGACGCTGCTGACCCGTTCAGCGGATCTGCGGCAGGCCCGCAATACCTCCATCGTCGAAAATATCCTCATCTGGGTCGATCGGCCAAATGCCGACCCGACACTCGACCTGAAGAACCTGCTGAGCGATCTCGACCTGCTCGGCGCAAAGATCGGGGTGGAGTACGACACCCATGGCATGACCGGCCGTGTCGCCCGGCTGCTGGACAACCAGCTCGCCAGCTTCTGCCAGATGAGCGACGCCTCCTATCTCGTCAGCACGCTCAGGCTCGTCAAAAGCCCCGCCGAGATCGCCTATGCGCGCAAGGCAGGCCAACTGGCCGACGATGCGCTGGACGCGGCTTTACCGCTGATCAAGCCCGGCGCGGACGAAGCCGCGATCCTGGCGGCGATGCAGGGCGCGGTGCTGGCCGGCGGCGGCGATTATCCCGCCAATGAATTCATCATCGGCTCCGGCGCGGATGCGCTGCTGTGCCGTTACAAGGCAGGCCGTCGCAGGCTCGACGCCAAGGATCAGCTGACGCTCGAATGGGCTGGCGTCAGCGCCCACTACCATGCCGCCATGATGCGCACGGTGGTGATCGGCGAACAGGATTTCCGCCAGAAGGAGCTTTACAGCGCCTGCTTGCAAAACCTCACCGCCATCGAAGAAGTGCTCCACCCCGGCAAGACTTTTGGCGATGTCTTCGACGTCCATGCCCGCGTCATGGACGAACGCGGATTGACCCGCCACCGGCTGAACTCCTGCGGTTATTCGCTGGGTGCGCGTTTCTCGCCCTCCTGGATGGAGCATCAGATGTTCCACGCCGGCAATCCGCAGGAAATCACCGCCGACATGACGCTGTTCGTGCATATGATCGTGATGGATTCCGATTCCGGCACGGCCATGACACTTGGCCAGACCTATCTGACCACCGACGGCGCGCCGGAGCCACTCTCGCGACACAACCTCGATCTTCTCACAGCTTAAATCGCCACCGGGTTTGACAGAGCGGGAAAACCGCCCTTACATTGCGCCACCTTGGGCAAGAAGGAGCGGAACATGAGAGGGAAAATCGCATGAGCCGGACGGGGTACCCCCCCCTTTGTCTGGCCGTCATTGTTCCAGCGCTTGTCCTGGCCCTGTCAGGCTGCAACACGACGGAAGCGCTGACACCGCAGGTGGATGTCGGCCATAACGCTTCGCAATCGACGCCGGTAACGCAGGGCGATCTCGATCAGATGGCGGCCGCAGCCGACCGCGCCCCCACCGGCACCCCGGCAACCGCGACATCCGTTCCCGCCTATGCACCGCAAAACTCGTTGCAGGCGCAGGCACAGGCGCTGTCCAATGGCAGCCAGTATGGCGAACCGCTTCGCCAGAACCAGACCGCAGCCCAGCCCGCCGCAACCGCGCAATCCGCCCCCTCGCAGCAGACGGCGTCACTTGCGCCCGCCTCCTCGGCAAACTCGATCCGCTTCCTGCCCATCATCGGCGCACCCGTTCAGGCGGTGACGCCGCTATCGCGTCAGCTCGGGGCCGAAGCGCGGGCGAAGGGGTTGACCATCCGCGCCTCAAACGACAATTCGGCCGAAAATATCCTGAAGGGATATTTCTCCGCCTTTGCCGATGGCGGCAAGGTCAATATCGTGTACGTCTGGGACATTCTCGACGCCAATGGCGTGCGGCTGCATCGCCTGCAGGGACAGGAGGCGGTGGCGGCAAAAGGCAGCGATCCATGGGCCGCCGTGACCGACAGGGTCATGCAGGATATCGCTGCAAAAACACTCAACGATTATTCGTCATGGAAGCAATCTCAACGCGGATGAGGTGAATCGACGGGAGAAGTCACAGAGATTTCACGAAAATCATTGCGAAAGCGCGGAGTCCTCTTGCAATCGGAAGCAACAGCGCTATTAAGGCGCGCATGGCAACAAGGCGTATCCGGCAAAGGCTTTTCAGCCGGATGTTCCTCCCCTTGAACGACGCTTGGTTACGGTGGATTGAGCCCCGTGGCGCAAGGCGATGGCATGGAAACAGGCGGCCGCAATGAAGGTTTTCGCAGGCAATTCGAACCGGCACCTTGCCGAAGCGATCTGCAAGTATCTTAATGTTCCTCTCGGAAATGCCACTGTAAAGCGGTTTGCTGACCAGGAAATATTCGTAGAAATCAGCGAAAATGTGCGTGGTGAGGACGTTTTTATCGTCCAGTCCACCTCTTTCCCGGCAAATGATCACCTGATGGAACTTCTCATCATGATCGATGCCATGCGCCGCTCCTCGGCCAAGCGCATCACGGCGGTGCTACCCTATTTCGGTTACGCCCGCCAGGACCGCAAGGCCGGGCCCCGCACCCCGATTTCCGCCAAGCTCGTTGCCAATCTGATTACCGAAGCCGGCGCCGACCGCGTTCTCACCCTCGATCTTCATGCCGGCCAGATTCAGGGCTTCTTCGATATCCCCACCGACAATCTCTTCGCAGCACCAATTCTCGCCCGCGACGTGAAGGACCATTACGACACCAACAATGTCATGGTCGTTTCACCAGACGTCGGCGGCGTGGTCCGCGCCCGCGCACTCGCCAAACGTCTCGACTGTCTTCTGGCCATCGTCGACAAGCGCCGTGACCGTCCGGGCGAATCCGAAGTCATGAACGTCATCGGCGATGTCTCCAGCAAGGACTGCATCCTCATCGACGATATCGTCGATTCCGGCGGCACGCTCTGTAACGCCGCGGAAGCATTGCTGAAAAAGGGCGCGACCAGCGTCACCGCCTATATCACCCACGGTGTGCTTTCCGGCGGCGCGGTTGCGCGTGTGGCTTCCTCGAAGCTGCGCGAACTCGTCATCACCGACAGCATCCAGCCGACCACCGGTGTCCAGTCCGCGCATAATATCCGCGTGGTCAGCACCGCAGGCCTGCTCGGCGAGGCAATCAACCGCACCGCACAGGAACAGTCGGTTTCCGGCCTGTTCGACTAAAGAACTTCGCCAATCGCCCTTAGCGCTGCCAACTGCTGTCCGGTTTAATTTCCGGGCAGGCTGCCGATCGGGCTAACATTCTCTCGGCGTCATCCTCAGCCCTGTGCCGAGGTTTCAGTCACGTTGAATAAAATCATTAGGTCGCAAATCCTCGGGACAAGCCCGAGGGTGACGCAGGAGCGTCTGGCGTTCGTCGCCATTCATCGCATGGATGCAGCGCCCGACCTTCCGCTTAAGACGAGGCCGCACCCGCATCCGGCGGCCGCTGCAGACGGGAGGCGGCGGCCTTGATTTTCGGCCACCAGCGCCGAACCCGGGTCAGGACGGCATGGCGACCATTGCGCCAGATGCTGACCGTATCGGCCGAGACGGCATTACCCGTGAACAGGTGACGGTGGCGGTTTACCGCCAGCACCCGGTAGAGAAACAGGGTCGTCAGGGCGGAAAACAGGATGGACATCACCACATCGCTGAGGAAATGCCCACCGGCCGCGATGCGCAAGCCGGACATGAGGATGATCATGCCGGCGGCAGTGCTTCCCATCACGAACCGTCCGCGCCATTGCAGCCGGGGCCAGACGAGCACGCAGAGCGGCAGGAAGAAACTGGCGATCAGGGCGGTTTCACCTGAGGAAAACGAGCAGTTTGAATAACATTGCGTGCTGAACTGGAAAGGCGGCGTGAAAAGCTGCTGCCCGCCGAACTCGGTAATGCTGAACGGGCGGGCGCGACCGATGGTCGCCTTCAGCACGCCATTGACGAAAAGACCGGCACAGAGGATCACGGGCCCGCACAGGAAGGCCCAGACGCGCCATCCGGTTCTCTGTAGAGTACCCAGCCGCAGATTGCCGACAAGGATCACGAAAACCAGAAGAGTGGCAAGCTCCGTACCTTCACGCAGCGTATCCCGCAGCCATTCGGGAAACGGTTCACGGCCGGACCATGGCTGCTCGACGGGAGAGAAAAACAGCGCGGAGAACCTGAGATCGATGGAGGGAAAAGTCGCAAACAGGATGACGATCGCCAATGTGGCGAGTGTCAGCCAGATCGTGATCCGCATATGCGAAAGATCATTGTCCATTGCTGCCCTCCGGCATGCATTTCGGTAGCAGGCGCCAGAGGCCGATTTCCCTGCCCTCGAGGAAACCCGGCCCGGCGGTCCAGCGCGCAACCGGCGCTTCGCCGACAAGGCAGGCCGGCAGGCCATCCGCGCTTGCCAGGAACAGGGGATTTTTCGCCTCGCCAGCTTTCAGCGGATAAAGAAGAGCATAGTGACTGGAGGGCACGCCGGTTTCGGGCAATGCCCGCGTCAGCACCTGTTTTTCGTCCCGCAATTGATAAAAAAGCTCGGCCAGTATCGAACGATCATTGGCGACGATGGCATCCGCCCCCGCCTCACGCGCCCGTGACAGGCCGGTCGACACCAGCTCGGCGCGCCCGAGATACCGCGCCATCGCCAGTTCACCTTTCGGCAGGCGCAATTGCGTTCCGGCAATGGTCATCAGCGGCAGCACGACGGCCACGATGCCACCAAGCACGAGGGTGGACACGGTGAGCCAGCGCCGCGACGCCAGCACCGGCACCGCCAGAAGCACGCCGGCCGCATAGGCTCCGACCGCCCAGTTGGCGAGCGCCCGCGACATCAAACCCTGCGCGGTGATCAGCAGAACGATCGGCACCGAAAGCGCGACCAGCGCCCGGGCTTCACCGGTCCTGGCGCGGATTGTCGCGACGATCATGCCAGCGAAAACGAATGGTCCGACCACGCCCGCCTGCGAGAAGAAGAACTCCAGCGCGGAGCCGATCTTCAACTGGACGCCATGCCAGTTCGCATTGTCGGCCGTGTGGCGTGCGGTCATGAAATCATGCGCAGCGTTCCACCACAGATTGGGCGCGATGACGGCAACGCAGACCAGTGCCGCAATCGCCGCGTCACGCAGCCGGATGCGCCATGCCTCGCAAAGCCAGCCGGCGGCGATGAAGCAGGGCAGAAAATAGATCATCGCATATTTCGACATCAGCCCGAGGCCGAAAGAGAGACCGAGAGCGATGCTCCAGCCCAACGCCGGCCTGCCCTCGCCGCGGACGAGCGCAAGCTTGCGCACGGAGATCATCGACAACGCGATGAACAGCATCATCGGCGTATCGGTCGAGATCAGCAGGCTGCCGAGCGTCACGGCCGGCAAGGTCAGATAGATCACCGCAGCCAGCGAGCCCAGCCTGACATCGTAGATCATACGCCCCAGCACAAGGATCGCCGCCGCCGCCACGCCGTGCACCACGGGTGCGGCCAGCCGCACCTGAAAAGTGCCCTCGCCGCCGCCCAGAATGGTTGCCGCGCGAATGAGCCAGCCGATCAGCGGCGGCTTGGAATAGGCGCCGAGCGCCATCTCGCGGCCCCAGAGCCAATATTGCGCCTCATCGACAAAAAGGTCGGTGCGGTTGAAGGCCAGACCAAGGACGCGCAGGGCGGTTACGAGGACAATCGCTGAAAACGCAAATGTCAGCCATCGGCGCTCATCGCCTGCCTGCGCATAAGGCATCGTCGCCGCCTCATGCATGCTGGCGGCGTTCTGCATGAATCAACCAGAGATTTCGGGCATAGATGAAAAGGCCGGAGGCCTGCCCGATGATAAAGACCGGATCGCGCCGCCAGATGGCGTAGGACAAAAGCACCAGACCGCCAATAACGGAAAAATACCAGAACGCCACGGGAATGACCGAGCGGTTGGCCCGTTCCGAGGAAATCCATTGAACCAGAAAACGCATGGTAAACAGCATCTGGCCCATGAAGCCGGTGCAGACCCACAGAAATTCCTTCCAGCTGTTCACATGCAGCATGGACCATAAAGCCGGTGCATTCACGGCAATGTCTCCGTTTTGAAAGTTTCAGCCCAGCTTGACCGCTTGCGCCGGCGCAAAAGCCAGGCGACACCGATCAGATCGTGGATGCCGACAAGCGCGCGGCCGATATTGGTGTAATGGGAATTTCCATGTAGCCGCGCCCGGTGCGTGACGTCGACATGGGCAACCTGCCAGCCGTCGCGACTGAACAGCGCCGGAAAATAGCGGTGGTGATGATCGAAATAGGGCAAGGCGAGATAGGCGTCGCGGCGGAAGGCCTTGAGACCGCAGCCTGTATCGCGCGTGCCATCCTTCAATATCCGCGCCCGAAGCCCGTTGGCGAAGCGGGAGGAAAGGCGTTTTCCAAGCGTATCACGCCGGCCGACACGCTGGCCGGCGACGAGGCCGAGCCGGCTCGAGGCGCTGGCGGAGAGAAGCGGCGCAAGAAGTGCCGGCAGATTGTCCGGCGGGTTTTGCCCGTCTCCATCAAGCATGCAGATGACAGCCGCTCGCGCCGCCTGCACGCCGCTATGGATCGCCGCCGATTGCCCGCCCTGGCGGTCATGCCGGACGAGCCGCAACATCGGATAACGGTCACCGAGCGCAAGCACCGCCTGAACCGTGCCGTCGGCAGATGCGTCGTCCACCACCACGATCTCGAAGGCGCCAACCGGCTGGCAGGCAGCAACGATCTCAGCCACGAGCGTTTCGACGCTCGCTTCCTCATTGTGCATCGGCACGACAACGGCGAAATCCGGCCTCGGTCTCACGCTGGCTCCGTTATATCCGTCTGCATTCAGTCCGCAGACATCATTGATAGTGGCGAGAGAAGGAGCGCGAAAAGCTTGCATGAACATGAACAGCCGTTGAACTTCACCCGATATGCGCCCGTTCTATTGCAGTTTTATTACGGGAAACGCCTCAGTGGCGGCCGGTTATTTTTTCACGGTATGCGGGAAATAATCGTACAATTCGCAGTGCTTTTAACGCGGCCGTAAGCAATTTTTGTCACCGTGCGCTCACGTTTTTTTGGGGGAGGAAACAGGATGCCGGGTGGGAATCCGACTGCTGTAAAAGCTAAATCATTGTCGATAAAAGCTAAATTTGCTGCGCTCGTCACGGGTGCAACGCTGGTTTCATGCCTGTCCGTGGGGTTATTGTCCTACGAGATGGGCAAGTCGGGCCTGATCGACGCCAGCGAAATCAGGCTCGAAACGGTTGCAAGCAACCAGTCCAAACAGCTTGACGCCTATACTTTGCGTGTCGAACAGAGCATTTCCGAACTGTCGCAAAATGCCGCGGTCGCGCAGGCGCTGGAGACGATGACCACGGTCGTGCCGACGGAAAGGGATGCGATCCTTCAGGCGTTCCGTCGCGAGGGCGTCTCCGAGGAGGAGCGCGCCTCCTTCAACGGCGAAGGTCTGCGACTGCTTTACGCCATTCGCCATGCCACCATCAACTCCACCATCGCCAGCGTCTGGCGCAACACCCGCGTCAGCGACATCTATGTGATCGACAAGAGCGGTCTCATTATCTACACCGTGACCAAGGGGAAAAACTTCCTGACCAGCGTGACGGAACCGCAGAACGCCGCGATCAAGGAGCTGTTCGACCGCATCGAGGCCGGCAAGGACGGTGTCGTCAGCACCACCGGCTTCAGCGGCGGGGAAAATGATTCGGCCATGATCGGCATGCCGCTCGCCGTCTCCAACTGGGGCCAGCTGCAGCGCAAGGGCGCCGTCATCATGCGCATCGCCGCCGATCGCATCGGTGCGGTCGTGACGCCTGAGGAAACCGGCAAGACCATCGATGACGCCGTTCTTCTGAATGCCGACGGCAAACGACGGGCTGGCGTTCTTTCGGGCGGCGCGGATGCCGCCGTTTCCGAAAGCCTCGCGGCTCTTTCCAACGCAAACGACGCCGGAACGGTGATGGCGCAGACACCTGCGGGCAACATCTTCTATGCCTATCGCCCGGTCTCCGTCTTCGGACAGAAACATCTTCTGGCCATCGGTCAGCAGGAGAGCAAGGTTCTCGCCGCCGCCAACGATCTCGCCTTCTGGGCGACGCTTGCGACACTGGCCGTGCTTGCGATCATGACGCTGATCGGCATTTTCGTTTCCGCTGGTCTCACAAAACCGCTGACCGGCCTTGCCGGGCTGATGGAGCGCCTGAACGGCGGCGAGAACAATATCGAGATCAAGGCCGTTACGCGCGGCGATGAGATCGGCACCATGGCGCGCGCGCTGGAATCCTTCCGCCAGGGCATTCTGGACAAGCAGCGCATGGAAACGGAAGCCCATCGCAAAGGCGAGGAACTGGATGAGGAACGCGCCCAGCGGGAGATGGAAAAAGCAAGAAGCGCCAGGGAACTGGAAGAAGCCGTCGATGCCCTTGCCACCGGCCTTGCCAATCTTGCCGCCGGCAGGCTCGATCTTCGCATCGAGAAATCCTTTGTGCCGTCACTCGATCACCTGCGCGTCGACTTCAACAACTCCATGGCGGGCCTGGAAGCGACGATCTCCAATATTGGCGAAAGCGCAAACGCCATCCGCTCTGGCTCCGGCGAACTGAAAAGCGCATCGGAAGACCTGTCGCGGCGCACGGAACGCCAGGCCGCAGCCCTTGAGGAAGCGGCCGCCGCACTGGGAGACATGACGCAGGCTGTCAATGTGTCCTTGTCGCGCTGCAATGTCGCCGTCGAGGCGACGGCGGGCACGATGCAGGACGCCCATAAATCCACGGCTGTCGTGAAAGAAGCGATCGTCGCGATGGAACGCATCGAGACCTCGTCGGCAAAGATCCGCCAGATCATCGACGTCATCGACCAGATCGCCTTCCAGACCAATCTGCTGGCGCTGAATGCCGGCGTGGAAGCCGCCCGCGCCGGCGAAGCCGGAAAGGGCTTTGCCGTTGTGGCGCAGGAGGTTCGTGAGCTTGCCCAGAAATCGGCAGCCGCCGCCCGTGACATCACGACGCTGATCGCCACATCTGCGGGTGACGTGGAAAGCGGCGTGGCGCTGGTGCTGAAGACCGGTGAAAGCCTGGAGCAGATCCAGAAGCGCATCCAGTCGGTCAATGACCAGATCGGTGAAATCGCCACCGCATCACGCGAACAGTCCGGCCGCCTCAGCGAAATCAATGCTTCCGTCAACGAACTCGACCATGTGACGCAGCAGAATGCGGCCATGGTGGAAGAAACGACGGCCGCAGCCTTCTCGCTATCCAGCGAGGCGGACGGCCTGACGGAACAGGTGGGGCAATTCTCCGTCGCCGCCATACGGCAGCGGGACCAGCGTTACGCGGCATAAACCGCAACGAAAAAGGCCGGAGGCAAAACCTCCGGCCTTTTATTTTGCCTGACAACCCGATCCGGGCTCCCAGGGGCCGGAGCCCCTGGGAACACGCCGGCTTGATCGTGATGATCCGTCGCCGGCTTCCGGGGAGGAACTCAGAAGAAGCCGACCTTGTTCGGGCTATAGGACACGAGCAGGTTCTTGGTCTGCTGATAGTGATCGAGCATCATCTTGTGGGTCTCGCGACCGATGCCCGACTGCTTGTAACCGCCGAAGGCGGCACCTGCCGGATAGACGTGATAGCAGTTCGTCCACACACGGCCCGCCTCGATGCCCCGGCCGGCCCGGTAGGCAATGTTCGTATCGCGGCTCCACACGCCCGCGCCCAAACCGTAAACCGTGTCATTGGCGATTTCGAGCGCTTCTTCCACCGTCTTGAAGGTGGTGACGGAGACAACGGGACCGAAGATTTCCTCCTGGAAAATCCGCATCTTGTTGTTGCCTTCAAAGACGGTTGGCTGAATGTAATAGCCATCCTTCAGATCACCCGTGAGCGTCTTGCGGTCGCCGCCGGTCAGAACCTTGGCGCCTTCCTTCTTGCCGATCTCCAGATAGCTCATGATCTTGTCGAACTGTTCCTGCGACGCCTGCGCGCCCAGCATGGTCGACGGATTGAGCGGATCGTCCTGGCTGATGGCCTGAACTCGCTTGATCGCCTTTTCCATGAAGCGGTCATAAATCGATTCATGAACCAGCGCTCGTGAGGGGCATGTGCAGACCTCACCCTGGTTAAGCGCAAAGAAAGCGAAACCTTCGAGCGCCTTGTCGAGGAAGGCGTCGTCCTCGTTCATCACGTCGGCAAAGAAGATGTTCGGCGACTTGCCGCCAAGCTCCAGCGTGATGTTGGTGACGTTATCGGCTGCATAGCGCATGATTTCCTTACCGACCGAGGTGGAGCCGGTAAACGCGATCTTGGCGATGCGGTTGCTCTGCGCCAGCGGCTTTCCGGCTTCCAGGCCCGTGCCGTTGACGATGTTGAGGACGCCGGGCGGCAACAGATCTTCGATCAGTTCCATCACGACAAGAATGGAGGCCGGCGTCTGTTCGGCCGGCTTCAGCACCACGCAATTGCCGGCGGCAAGCGCCGGCGCAAGTTTCCACGCGGCCATCAGGATCGGGAAGTTCCACGGAATGATCTGGCCGACGACACCCAGCGGCTCATGGAAGTGATAGGCGACCGTGTCATTGTCGATTTCGCCGATCGTGCCTTCCTGTGCACGAATGCAGCCCGCGAAATAACGGAAATGGTCGATCGTCAGCGGAATATCCGCATTGGTCGTCTCGCGCAGCGGCTTGCCATTATCCCAGGTTTCGGCCCGTGCGATGAGATCGAGATTGTCCTCGATACGCTGGGCGATCCTGAGCAGGATGTTGGAGCGTTCGGTTACGCTGGTCTTGCCCCACTTCTCTCTTGCCTTGTGGGCGGCATCCAGTGCGAACTCGATATCAGCCGCATCCGAGCGGGGAACTTCGCAGATCTTGTGGCCGGTGACCGGCGAAAGATTATCCATGTAGCGGCCGGATTTCGGCTCCACCCATTTGCCGCCGATGTAATTGCCGTATTTCAGCTTGAAGGGCGCTTCGCCCGCTTTCTGCTGAACCTGAATATTCATGATTTCATCCTCCCTGATGAAAACGATCCGCGACGGACCGCATGGGAGAAAGGTGGGCCTAGATGGCGCTGTTCGGTAGAGGGGCGGCGCTGTTCCGCAGCGCACATTGTCTCACATCTGCGACAAAGGCGCTCCGATCCGGCATGATTGGCCGGATCGCAACCGCCTGGACCTCAATGCACGTCGAATTTCTTCATCTTGCGATGAAGCGTGGCGCGGCTGATGCCGAGCAGCGAGGCGGCCTGCGTGACGTTGCCGTTGGTGCGAGACAACACACGCCGAAGCGCCGAGCGTTCCGCTTCCGCAAGGTCGGAACCGCTGTCGTGGCGCTGCTCCTGCAGAATATCCGCAGCGGGCAGGCCCTGCGCGATCAGGGTATCATCGAGCTTCAGCGCAAGGCGTGCGGCGCGGGTTGCACCCAGCACAAGATCGTCCTGATCCACCGCAAGCAAAGAAAGCGCCGCGCCAAAACCACTCGGCACCACAACGATGCGCGCGCCCGGAAAGGCGCGACGGAAAAGATTGCCCTCGATGCGCTGCGCCGCATCCTTCACCGCCTGGGTGACGAAAGAGAAGGTCATCTCGTTGATGTCATCGCGGCAGGTGGAAATATCGAGTGCGCCCGTCACCCGGCCGGTATGGTCACGAATGGGCGCCGTGGTGCAGCAGAGTTCGGTATTCGACGTGAAGAAATGCTGGTCGCGATAAACCACCACCGAACGCTCATCGACGAGCGCCGTGCCGATGCCGTTGGTGCCCACGCTCGCCTCGCTCCAGACAGCGCCGGACCAGAGACCAAGCGCTCGGAACTCTCGGTCATCGCCGGCCGCACCGCGTCTTTCCAGGGCAACACCATGCGCATCGGTCAAAAGCAGGCAGCAGCCGGATTTGCCGACACTTTGGAAAATGCGGTCAAGTTCATCCGTGCTTTCGGCAATCAGGCCGGCCGCACTTTCACGGGCGCGGCGGAATTCATACTCGCTGAGAAAGATCGGCTTGCGGTTTTCCTCCGGTGCAAGATGATGTTTGACCATGCAGCGACGCCAGGAGGCGACAATCGGAGAACTTGCGGCGGCGGAACGGTGGCGCGCAGTTTCATACACGCGTTCCGCATGGGCGATGTCTGTCGGCATACGCTCCTCCCAAAGCTTTTCGGCGATGGTGCGCTGGAAGCGTTCACGTTTCAACAAAAAATTTCGCGACCACCATTGCCGGGCGCAACCGCGGGCTGCGCCAGACTATCGGACCGCCTTGAAATAACGCCGGCCGGCGCTCGCTTCCGTTTCATCCTCGGTCGAGAGAAACGTATCGTCCACGAGATTGGCGATGGAGGTCAGCGGTCCGGGCTTGCCGAAGAAGAAGCCCTGAACCTGCAGGCAGCCTTCGCGCCGCAGGAACTCGATATGGGCCTTCGTCTCTACCCCTTCCGCAAGCACCGGAATATTGAGGCTGTGCGCCAGAATGAGCGTCGAGCGAACGATCGCCTCCGACTGCACGTTGGTCGACAGGCCATCAATGAAGGCGCGGTCGATCTTGATCTTGTCGAAGGGGAAACTCTGCAGGGTCGAAAGCGAGGAATAACCCGTGCCGTAGTCGTCCATCGCGATCTTGACGCCGAGCGACTTGAGTTTGCGGATGGTAAGGAGCGCGTGGCGATGGTCGGCGATAATGCTGCCTTCGGTGATTTCCAGCTCGAGCCTTTCCGGCGCAAGCCCCGTCTCGACAATAATTTTCTCAACCTTGTCAGGGAAATCATTATCCGCAAGCTGCTGCGGCGCGACGTTTACGGCGATGGCAAGCGATTTTTTCCACTGAGCGGCCTGCACGCAGGCTTCTCGCAGAACCCATTCGCCCAGTTCGACGATAAAGCCGGTCTGTTCCGCGATCGGAATGAATTCGGTCGGGGAGACCATGCCGCGTTCCGGATGGTTCCAGCGCAAAAGCGCTTCGAAACCAACAATGCTGCCGCTTTTGGTGTCGTTCTGCTGCTGGTAATAAAGCTCGAACTCGTTATTGGCGAGGCCGCTGCGCATGGCGACGGCAAGCACGTTACGCTCACGCGCGGCCTCGTCCATGGATTTGTCGTAAAAGCAGATCGTATCGGAAGTACCGCTTTTTGCCCGGTACATGGCGACGTCAGCCTGGGCCATCAGCGTATCGGCATCGATGGAGCCGGTATTGCGAACCGATATGCCGACACTTGCGCCGACCGAAAATGTCTGCCCGTTCCATTCCACCGGCTTGCTGATCTGCTCGATCAATCGCTGGGCGAACTCCGCACCGTCGGCGCGGGTATAATAGGAATGGGTCATCGCCACGAATTCATCGCCGCCCATGCGGGCCAGGAACTCCCCGGCTTTCAGCACGGAACTCGCACGGTCGGCGATGGCGCGCAGCACCGCGTCGCCCGCCGCATGGCCATGCACGTCATTGATTTCCTTGAAACGGTCGAGATCGATGGACAGAAGCGCGGTATGCGCGCCCAGCGAGACATGGCGCGTGCGACGATTGAGATGCTCGATGAATGCCGCCCGGTTGGGAATGCCCGTCAGCGGATCGTGCAGCGAAAGATGACGATAGCGGGCAACCGCCTGCTGGGTGGACTGGGCGTCGATGACATAGGTGGAAAGCCCGAGCGCCAGAAGCAGCAGCGTCACCGCAATGGCGCCTCCGCCCATGATGGCCGGCGGCAGCAGATTTTCCGGAATGATGATGCGCGGGTCAAACGCGAAGGACATCGAGGCCATGCCGGTATAATGCATCGAGGCAATGGCGAGGATGAGAAACGCCACCGCGCTATATTGGCAGAAACGGTTGAGAGGCCGGGCAATGCGATTGACCGCAATGGCGCCGAACACCGCCCCTAGCACCAGCGAGGCGATGACATAGGCCTGATCCCAGAAAATCATGCCCTGAACATTATAGGCCGCCATGCCGGTGTAATGCATGGCCGCAATGCCGAGGCCGAGGATCATGCCGCCAGCTTCCACCAGCACGCTGCGCCCGCCATAGGCGGAAATGCCGAAGCCGGCAGTCGTTGTGGTAATGGCGATCAGAAGCGATAGCCCGGTCAAATAGGGATCGTATCCTACATCACCCGCGGCGACATAGCCCAGCATCGCCACGAAATGGGTGGTCCATATCGCCGCCCCGCCGTTGACGCCCGCCAGAAACAGCCAGTTGACCTTCTGCACCCCCGTTGCCAGACGTGCTTTCGAAAAAAGGCGCATCGAAACGAAACTACCCAGCATGCAGACGAAGACCGCTGCGACGGTGTATCGATAGTCGTGATCGATGGTGAGGCACTGGAGAACTTTGAGCATTGTCATCTACGCAATTGGAATTCTGCGCAGCCATATCATTCGCCAAGTTTTCACCCGGTTTATGTGGATGGATAAGCATATATTAAAAGTTGCAACACACGGATGAATTAGTGAATACTAATAAAATTATAAAGCGGCACCCGTGAAAACGGGGCCACTCTTGTCTTTGGCTTCCGTTTGTATTATAGCGCCCGCACCCGTGTAGACACCCTTGGAGGCAACGCGGGCGGGATGGCCCTTGGCCTCTCCGGTTCAGGCCGCTTCGTTCGGCATGAACTCTCCATATAACCTCGAAAGGAATTGCCATGAGCAAAGAATCGTATGAGCTCAAGGCCGAGGCGCGCGAACGAGTTGGTAAGGGGTCCTCTCGTGAACTTCGCCGCAACGGTTTGATTCCCGCTGTCATCTATGGTGACAAGCAGGCCCCCATTTCCATCGCCCTGTCGACCAACGAAGTCACCAAGCGTATCCATGCTGGCGGTTTCATGACGACGGTTGCGATCATCGACGTCGACGGCAAGAAGATCAAGGTTCTCCCGAAGGATTACCAGCTTGATCCGGTCCGCGACTTCACCATGCACGTCGACTTCCTGCGCGTTTCGGGCAACACGCTCGTCAACGTTGAAGTTCCGGTTCACTTCGTCAACGAAGAAAAGTCGGACATCAAGATCGGCGGCGTTCTGAACATCGTTCGTCACACGGTGGAATTCCACTGCCCGGCCAACGACATTCCGGAATTCATCACTGTTGATCTCGCTGGTCTGAAGATCGGCGACAACGTTCACATTTCGAATGTGAAGCTGCCGAAGAACATCACGCCGGTTATTGCCGACCGTGACTTCACGATCGCAACGATCGTTGCTCCGGCTGGCGGCGTCGCAGAAGAAACGACTGAAGAAGCTTCCGAGGAATAATCGGCGGCCGCAAGGCCCGATAGCTTTGAAGAATGAGGCCCGTTCCGTTTTCGGAACGGGCCTTTTAGTTTTTATGAACTTTAAAACCAGAAAGCTTGCCGCCCACGCATGATACGGAACCCGTTTCAGCGTCGATTAACACTTCCATGAAACGATACCCTTGCGCTGTCGTGGAACACCGGCCGGGCTGAGGAAATGGGATGGGAAAACAGGCTCTTGCCGAAAACCTTCGCAAAACCTCTCCGGACAGACGAAACGGGCGCAGCAAGTCTGGGGCAAAGGGTAGCTGCAATCGAACATGGCTCATTCCGTCGAAAGTCGCTTTATCGCGATTGTTTCCGGCGCACTTCTTACAGTGGTCGCCCCGCTCTTCACGCTTTTGCTGACGCTTTCCTACCACGAAGCCATTCGCAGCCAGCGTAACCACCTTGAAATTCTGCTGTCGACCAATGCACAGGCGCTTGCCCGCCCCCTGTGGGACCTTGATGACGACACCATAAACCAGATTACCGGCACCCTCGTTTCCGACCCCGTGATCCGCATGGTCGAGGTCAAGGACACATCCGGCCAGCTCGATATCGTCCAGACCGCCGGCAGCGACATCATTCAGGATGCCGCCTCGACGACGCGTGAGGTGACCTACAAGACCACGAAAGGCTCCGTCACGGTCGGGCAACTCACGGTCTATTATGACGATATCAGCCTTCTGACCTCTCTCAGCCGCAACGAACTGGCCTTCATCACGATTTTCATCCTCGCCGTCCTCGCCATCGTTCTTGCCGCCATCGCCGGCAACCGCTTCATGGTCATCCGCCCGCTGATGCGGCTGGCGGCCGCGATAGAGGCAACGCGGCGTCTCGGTTCGCGCCATCACGTCGACTGGCGCTCGAAGGACGAAATCGGCCGGCTGGCGAAAAGCTTCAACGAAATGCAGACACAGCTCGAAAAGGAAGAGCTGGAGATCAAGAACGCGCACGAGCGAAAGACGGAAATCTACAACCGTACACCCGCCATGCTGTTCTCACTCGACAGGCACGACCGCATCGCCGCCGTCAGTGACTATTGGGTACAGGCGACCGGCTACGACCGCACCCGGATACTCGGGCTGAATTTTGCCGATCTCATCCATCCCGATGACCGGCTTCTGTTTCAGCAGCGCAAGATGGCGCCCCCCTTGCCCGATACTTCGCATAGCGGCATCACCGTGCGTTTCCATTGCATGGATGGCAGCGTCATGGACGCACTCATCCTCGAAAAGGCCCTTGATTCCGGCGATGCGGCGCATCAGAGCACATGCCTCTGCGTCATGACCGACGTGACCGAACTGCGCCAGTCGGAAAAGCGCAATCGCCAGCAGGCCATTTCCGACCATCTGACCGGCCTCTTCAACCGTCAGGGCTTCGAGGCCATTCTCGATCTGCAGATCCGCGATGCGGACCGCAACGGCAGCGAACTCGCCTGCCTCTTCATCGACCTCGACCGGTTCAAGGCGATCAACGACAATCTTGGCCATGCCGCAGGCGACGCTGTTCTCAAACAATTCACGCTGAAGCTCGAGCCGCTGCTGACGCCGCTGGACAGCGCATCGCGTCTTGGCGGTGACGAATTTGCCATTCTTCTGGCCGGCGACAAGGTGGAAGAGCGCGCCCTGCAATTCTGCGAGCGTATCTGCACCATGCTGGATACGCCCTTCGAGATCGAGAACAACAGCATACGTCTCAGTGCCAGCATCGGCATGGCGGTCTATCCCCTGCACGCCTCCAGCGCGTCAGAGCTTTTGCAGAATGCCGACATGGCGATGTATACCCGCAAGCGGACGGGCAAGAACGGCTCGCAGGTCTTCGACAGCTCGATCATGGACCGGGCCCGGGAACATGCAGAACTGGAGCGGGATATCGCACAGGCGCTTTCCGAGGACTGGTTCGAGGCCTATTTCCAGCCGATTCAAGATCTTTCAACCGGCCAGACGGCTGGTTTCGAGGCGCTGCTGCGCCTCAACCACCCGGACAAGGGCCTGCTTTCTCCGGCCGCCATTGTCAGCCTCGCGGAAGAAAACGGCACCATCCAGCGCATCGGCAATGTCATTCTCGATCAGTCGATCGCCAATCTCGCCAGACTGTCGCGCCTGCCGGGCATGGAACAGACCTATGTAGCCGTGAATTTTTCGCCGCTGCAGTTCGAGCCGGGATTGCCGACGCGCATCGCCGGTGTTCTGCACCGCCACGGCATTCTTCCCAGACGACTGGTCATCGAGATCACCGAAGCCGTCATCATGAAAGACGATCCGCAAATCCGGGCGATCCTCAATGCCATCCATCAGCTCGGTTGCCGCATCGCGCTGGATGACTTCGGCACGGGTTATTCCTCGCTCAGCTATCTCAGCCGTTTCCCGGTCGATATCGTCAAGATCGACCAGTCCTTCACCCGCTCGATCTGTGATGACACGATGGAAATCAGGCAGCGAAACCGCATGCTGGTCGAAGGCATCGCGGCCATCTCGCACAAGATGAATTGTGTCGTCATTGCAGAGGGCGTCGAGACGGAAGAGCAGAAGGAACTTCTGACCGATATAGGCGCGGATTTCGGGCAGGGTTATTTCTTCGCACGCCCGCAGCCGGTCGAAAGGCTGATCACCTCCCTCGACATCGCGTCCGGGAAAAGCCGCATTGCGGCGCGGCAAGCGTGAACCGGCAGGGGGCCGCAATGGGATTGATCCGCTTTTGTCTGATCTTTCTTGCTCTCGCCGCTCCGGCCAGCGCGGCCAAGCTCTTCCTGACGACCGAGGTCTACCCACCCTATAATCTGCAGGCGAGCGACGGCAGCGTGCGCGGCGTCTATTTCGACCAGCTCAAGATCGTGCTCGAGGATACCGGCACCAGTTACGAGGTCGCCGTCATGCCCTGGGCGCGAGCCATTGCGTTGGCCAGCACACAGGCCATGCATTGCGTCTTTGCCGCTGCGAGAACACCGGAGCGGGAAAAGCAGTTCAAATGGGTCACGCCGATCCATATCGACCGCAATATCCTCGTGGCGCGCCGCAAGGCGAATGTCGAAGCCTCCAGTCTTGATGAGGCCAGGAAATATCGGGTGGGAACCCAGCGTGGCGACTACACTGAAGCGCTGCTGCAAAAGCTCGGTTTCCCGCAGGTGGATGTCGGTGCGGATTTCGAGATCACGCTTCACAAGCTGGAAGCCGGCCGCATCGACCTGATGCCCATGTCTGAAAGCACTTTCAAAAGCCTGCCCGCCGATACGTTCAGGGAGGTGATAACGTTTACGCGGCAACAGCTTGGGCTTGCCTGCAACAAAAGCGTGCCCGACGAGGTCATCGCAAAATTACAGGCCCGGCTGGATCGGCTGATCGCCGATGGAACGCAGCAGCGGATATTCGACCGCTACAATCTCGTCAGCCCCTGACCCATCCAAACTGCATAAAAAGCCCTAAATCCATAAAAAGATTGACAGCCGGCGGATTTCGGGGTGGTGACAACAGCATCATCTGGCAACATGCGGACATGCCCCATGAAGATCATCGCAGGACTCGGCAATCCCGGCGCGCAATATGCGGGAAACCGCCACAATATCGGCTTCATGGCCGTTGATGCGCTGCAGCGCTTGCCCTCCTTTGCGCCCTGGTCGAAGAAATTCAAGGCGGAGATTTCCGAAGGCGAGATCGGCGGCGAAAAGGTCCTGTTGATGAAGCCGCTGACCTACATGAACCTTTCGGGTGAATCCGTCGGCGAAGCCATGCGCTTTTTCAAGCTTGCACCCGCAGACATCATCGCCATTCATGACGAGCTGGATTTGCCGGCCGGCCGCGCCCGCATCAAGACCGGCGGCGGTCATGGCGGCCACAACGGCCTGAAATCGCTCGACGCCCATTGCGGCAAGGAATACCGCCGCCTGCGCCTCGGCGTCGGCCATCCCGGCGACAAGGAGCGGGTGCACGGTCACGTCCTCGGGGACTTCGCCAAGGCCGACCGCGTCTGGCTCGATCCGCTTCTGGACGCCATTACCGACAATGCCGCCATGCTGGTGAAAGCAGAGGATTCACAGCTGATGAACAAGCTGGCGCTGGCCACGGGCAGCAAGCCGGAAGCCGAGAAGCCGGCCAAGGCAGCCAAACCCGCCGCGCAATCCCATATCCATCAGGCACGCAACAGCGCCCAGCCGAAAAAACTGCCGGAAACCGGCCCGATGGCCGAAATGTTGAAGCGTATGTTCGGCAAGAAGGACTAGATCCCCAATGTCTTCGGAGACCATCGTCCTGCGCGAAGCCCAAGCCGGCGATCTGGCTGGACTGCTTGAACTTTACCGGGCGCTCAATCCGTCCGATCCGGAAATGACGACAGAAGAAGCAGATACCGCTTTCGCGACCATGCTCGCCCAGCCGGGCCTGACCGTGTTTCTTGCGACCGAAGGCGGAGAAGCGGTCGCCACCGCCACGCTGCAGATTGTTCCGAACCTGACGCGCGCCGCACGTCCCTATGCCCTTATCGAAAACGTGGTGACGCTGGAAACCCGTCGCGGCCTCGGATATGGCCGGGCGGTCGTGCGCCATGCCGTCGAGGTCGCTTTTGCGGCGAATTGCTACAAGGTGATGCTGCTGACCGGCCGGCAGCGCCCGGAGGTCCATGCATTTTACGAAAGCTGCGGCTTCGTGCAGAACAAGACGGGTTTCCAGATAAGGCAGGATTAACGCTCACTCCTCGGGCTCGGTGGTGAACATCAGCGGAAATCCCGCTTCCTTGCCGAGATCGGTCGCTTCCTTGGCCTTGGTCTCGGCAATATCGCGTTCGCAGACGACGACAACCGCGCTGCCGAAGCGATGCGCCGTCATCATCACCCGGTGGCCGGTCTCCTCGCTCATACGGAAGATGGCCTTCAGGACCACGGTTACGAAATCGCGCGGCGTATAGTCGTCATTCAGCAGAATGACCTTGTAGAGCTTCGGCCGCTCCAGCTTTGGTTTGACTTTCGGTTTTGGCTTGAGATCGACAGGACTGTCACTCATCACGGCCGCTCGTGCCTGTCGCTCATCGCGGTTGTTCATGGGAAACCCCGTTGATGACGAAAGATCGATCGCTTGACCCGCTTATATTGCGCCGCAACCACGCCATCGGCAAGCCTGCCCGAAATTCCTCACCATTAAAGGAGCTTTGCCCACCCAAATCGGCCCGCGGGCTTGACCTTGCCCTGCCCTTTCCGCAAAAGGCTCCTCAACGAATTCTTTCAAACGGACAGGTTTCAAGCCATGGGCTTCAAATGCGGTATCGTTGGATTGCCAAATGTCGGCAAGTCCACTCTCTTCAACGCGCTGACGAAAACGGCAGCGGCACAAGCCGCCAACTATCCCTTCTGCACCATCGAGCCGAATACCGGCGAAGTGGCGGTTCCGGATGCGCGCATGAAAATCCTCGCCGACATTGCCGGCTCGAAGGAAATCATCCCTACCCGCATCTCCTTCGTCGACATCGCCGGTCTGGTGCGTGGTGCATCGAAGGGCGAAGGCCTCGGCAACCAGTTCCTCGCCAATATCCGTGAAGTGGACGCCGTGGTTCACGTTCTGCGCTGCTTCGAGGATGATGACATCACCCACGTCGAAGGCCGCATCAACCCCGTGGCCGATGCCGAAACCATCGAGACCGAGCTGATGCTCTCCGATCTCGAAAGCCTTGAGCGCCGCACGGAACAGACCCGCAAGCGCGCCACCGGCAAGGACAAGGAATCGCTGGCGCAGCTGCCGCTGATGGAAGCTTCGCTGAAGCTTCTGAACGAAGGCAAGCCGGTCCGCACCCTGCTCTCCACGCTCGATGCCGAAGAACTGCGCATCCTTCAGGGCCTCAACCTCCTGACTGCGCACCCGGTTCTCTACGTCTGTAACGTCGCGGAAAGCGACGCCGTCGACGGCAACGAACACACCAAGGCCGTTGCCGAAATGGCGAAAGCCCAGGGCGCAGAATCCGTCGTCATCTCCGCGGCGATCGAATCCGAAGTCGCACAGCTTCCCGATGAAGAGTCGAAGGAATTCCTCTCCGCCCTCGGCCTCGAAGAAGCGGGCCTCGACCGCCTGATCCGCGCCGGCTACAAGCTGCTCGACCTCATTACCTATTTCACCGTTGGCCCGAAGGAATGCCGCGCCTGGACCATCGAGCGCGGCACCAAGGCCCCGCAGGCCGCCGGCGTCATCCACTCCGATTTCGAACGCGGCTTCATCCGCGCCAACACCATCGCTTACAACGACTATGTCGCCTTCAAGGGCGAAGTCGGCGCGAAGGAAGCCGGCAAGGCCCGCGATGAAGGCAAGGAATATGTGGTTCAGGATGGCGACGTCATCCACTTCCGCTTTAATACCTGATCTGGGTTGAAATGGGGGACGGTCGGGGCGTAGTCGCCCGGACATCGCGGCTTGTTTCTTCTTCCCGCCGGGGAGAAGGTGGCCCGGAGGGTCCGATGAGGGGGCTAGCTCTCCTGATTATCACGACCCTTGCCCCCTCATCCCGCTGCCGCGACCTTCTCCCCCTCGGGGAGAAGGCGAAAGGCGCACCCGCTCGCCCAAACGCCTCTTCACGAATATGACCGCACCCTAGATTTGACCTTTACGTAAAAGGAAAAATCATCTTAGATGCGCCGACCTTGACTGTGCGAAGGGAGGACGCCATGACGCCGGTCGCGACTTATGCCTATGAGGATTTTCCCGTAGGGCAGGAATTTCCCCTTGGACCGCAATCGATTTCCGCAGAGCAGATCGTTGCTTTCGCCAGTGAATTCGATCCCCAACCCATGCACCCGTCCGAAGAGGCCGGGCGCCAGAGCATTCTCGGCGGGCTCGCCGCTTCCGGCTGGCACACCTGCAGCCTGCTGATGCGGATGATGGCCGACAGCTATATCTCGGACTCGACCTCACAGGGCAGCCCCGGCATCGACTACGTCGACTGGAAGAAACCGGTTCTGGCTGGTGATACGCTTTCGGGAAAATCCATCGTGCTGGAGCAGCGCCCTTCCGCTTCGCGCCCCGGCATCGGCCTCGTGAAATTACGCCACGAGCTTTATAACCAGCGCGGCGTTCTGGTGTCGCACGGGGAAAACACCGTCATGTTCCTGATGCGCGGTAATGGAGGCGTTACGGCATGAAACTGGCAGAACTTTCCCCGATCGGCGAACGCGTCACCCTCGATACGCTGCATTTTTCCGCCGAAGACATTATTCGCTTCGCCCGCGATTTCGATCCGCAGCCTTTTCACCTCGATGCCGAAGCAGCCAAGAACAGCGTTTTCGGTGGGCTTTGTGCTTCCGGCTGGCACACCGGTGCAGGCTGGATGAAATGTTTTCTCTCTCACTGGATGAAAGAGGTAAAAAGGTTGAAGCAACAGGGCCTGGAGCCGCCAAAACTCGGCCCCTCCCCCGGCTTTCGCGAACTCAAATGGAAAAAACCGGTCTTCGCCGGAGACGATGTCACCTACTTCGTCACCCTGCTCGACACCCGCCCATTGGAATCAAGGGCCGGCATCTGGTTGAACACGACCTTCAATGAGGGCGTGAACCAGTCTGGAGACACGGTGCTGACCTTCCGCAGCGGCGTGCTGGAGTTCGAATAGGGGCTGGCCCATATCACCCCGCCGCGATAGCTTCAAAGCAGGCATCACGGCGGGCAGGTCAATATGGATGATATTCTCAAGGGTTATGCCGAGGCGGCAACGCCGGAGCTGATTTCCAGATTCGATAATCTCGACTGCCGGGAGATTTACACGCCCGTCATCGACCTGCTGCCGTCGACACCGTGCCGGATCGCAGATATCGGCAGCGGCACCGGCCGCGACGCCGCATGGTTCGCAGCGCAGGGTCACGATGTTCTGGCAGTCGAGCCGGTCAGCGAGCTTCGCGAACCCGGCATGCAATTACATCCATCGGATAAGATTACGTGGCTGGACGACAGTTTACCCGGCCTCGCGAAAGCCCGTCTGCACGGCGTCTTCGATCTGGTCGTCCTGTGCGGCGTCTGGCACCACGTCGACTACGAGGCAAGGCAAGCCGCGATGGAGAGCCTTGCGGAAATGACGGCGACGGGCGGCTCGCTGATCATGTCGCTGCGCCACGGCCCCGCCCCCGAAGGTCGCCGCGCCTTTGCCATTTCACCGGCGGAAACGACAGGCGAAGCCACCCGTCTCGGTTTCACGCTGATCCGCCAGGCAGAAGTCGCCTCCATTCAGGCAGGAAACCGCGCTCTGGGCGTCCGCTGGACTTGGATTGCCTTACGGAAGACGGGATGAAAAGAGCGGGCTGCCGCAGCAGCCCTGATCAGTCTTTCAGCCTTAATGGCCGGAAAATTCCACCAGCGTCCGGACCTCGACACCAAGGTCTTCCAGCTTCTTGCGGCCGCCGAGATCAGGCAGATCAATGACGAAGCAGGCGGAAACGATCTCCGCACCCATCTGCCGCAAAAGCTTGACCGCGCCTTCAGCGGTGCCGCCGGTGGCAATCAGGTCGTCAACCAGAATGACCTTTTCGCCCGGCTGTACCGCGTCCACATGCATTTCCATTTCGTCGACGCCGTATTCAAGGCTGTAGGCGACACGGACGGTGGTGTGCGGCAGCTTGCCCTTCTTGCGGATCGGCACGAAACCGGCCGACAGCTGATGCGCCACCGCCCCGCCCAGAATGAAGCCGCGTGCTTCCATGCCGGCAATCTTGTCGATCTTCGTTCCCGCATAGGGCTGCACGAGTTCGTCCACCGCGCGGCGGAAAGCCCGTGGATTACCGAGCAGTGTCGTGATGTCCCTGAAGATGATGCCCGGCTTCGGATAGTCGGGAATGGAACGGATGGCAGCGGAAAGCTCCGAAGCGATAACGGTCATGGTATTTCCAGTTAAGACAAGGGAAGTGGATCAGAAGGTTCGGACTACCCTATCAACTTGACGGCTGCGGACCAACTAAAAAGGACCGGCGCTCAATCCGCGGGTGACATTCCCTTGATCCGCGCCCAGGCCGGGCAGACATCCTCGAAGGAATGCGACAGGGGCCGCAACGCCTCATCATCCCTGTCATCGAAGCTTCCCGAGACCAGCGCGACGGTCGGTGCGTCATCAATGGCGCCGAGCGTGCTGCCGCAGACCGGACAGAAAGCCCGGCTGGAATAATCGGAGGATCGGAAAGTCGAGGGCGCGCCGCCCTCTCCCGTCCATGTCACCGCATCCCTCTCGAACTCCACCCAGGCAAGGCTGGGGGCGCCGGAATGCCGCTGGCAGATATCGCAGGAGCAGGTGTGTGGATTGCCGGGCTCGCCCGTCACTTCAAAACGGATGGAGCCACACAGGCAACCGCCGCTGCGAATTTTCGTCATTTCCACCATCTCCCCCTGAACACATGAAAAGGCCCCCGCGGAAGACCGTGGGGGCCGATGATTGGCAGGCATCTGAATGCCGATCAATGTTCCTTGTTGGCGTAGACCGATTTCTTGGTGAGATAGATCAGCGCCGTGAAGATGAACAGGAACACCATGACCATGAAACCGGTGCGCTTGCGCTGTTCCAGATGCGGCTCTGCGGCCCACATCAGGAAGGCGGAGACATCCTTGGAATATTGGTCCACGGTCTGCGGCGCGCCATCGTCATAGGTCACCTGATCGGCACTGATCGGCGGCGCCATCTTCAGCGACGCCGCGCTGACGAAATACGGGTTGAAATGCGTGCCTTCCGACACTTCAACACCGGCCGGCGGGTCCTGATATCCGGTCAGCAGCGCGTGGATATAGTCCGGGCCGCCTTCCTGATAACCACCGATGATCGGGATCATGTCGATGACGAATTGCGGGAAGCCGCGCTCCACGCCGCGCGCCTTGGCGAGCAGCGACATGTCGGGCGGCGCAGCGCCACCATTGGCGGCAGCGGCCGCCTCATGGTTCGGGAACGGCGAAGGGAAATGATCTGATGGCACGGCCTTGCGATTATACATTTCGCCGTCGGCGTTCGGACCGTCCTGGACTTCATATTCCGCGGCGAAAGCCTTCACCTGCTCGTCCGAATAACCGAGATCCCCCAGCGTGCGGAAGGAAACGAGGCTCATGGAATGGCAGGCGGAGCAGACTTCCTTATAGACCTTCAGGCCGCGCTGCAGCTGGCCCTTGTCATATTTGCCGAAGGGTCCGGCAAAGGACCAGCTCTGCTCTTCGGGCTTGATCACCGGGAAGTGGCCCCCGGCAATCGCATGTTCCGTCTTGGTGGCGAGATCATGGCTCTCCTCCGCCGCCGAGGCGACGGTGACGGAACAGCCGATGGCGGCGAAAAGCGCGATGCTTGTTACAAGCTTCTTCATTGTCGTCATCCTTCCTTCGCGCTCAGACTTCTGTGGCCGCAGGCGCGGCACCCGTCTTGGCGGCGTTCTTTGCAAGAACGGCCTCGGTAATCGAATTCGGAATACGCCGCGGCGTTTCGACCAGACCGAGGATCGGCATGATGACGAGGAAGAAACCGAAGTAATAAAGCGTGCCGATCTGCGACATGATGACGTAGATGCCTTCCGCCGGGCGCGAGCCCAGCCAGCCGAGCATGATGGCATTCACCACGAACAGCCAGAAGAACATCTTGTACCAGGGACGATAGACGGCGGAACGAACCTTCGACGTATCGAGCCAGGGCAGGAAGAACAGCACGATGATCGCGCCGAACATGACGAGAACGCCGCCGAGCTTGGAATCGATGATCCAGATGTTGAAGGTGATGGCGCGCAGCATGGCGTAGAACGGCAGATAATACCATTCCGGCACGATATGCGCCGGCGTCTTCAGCGGGTCCGCCATGATGTAGTTATCAGGGTGGCCGAGGAAGTTCGGCATATAGAAGATGAACCACGCATAAGCGATGAGGAACACCGAAACGCCGAGCGCATCCTTCAGCGTCGCATAGGGCGTGAAGGGAACCGTGTCGGTCTTGCTCTTCACTTCCACACCGGTCGGGTTGGTCTGGCCGGTCACATGCAGCGCCCAGATGTGCAGGACGACGACACCCGCGATCATGAAGGGCAGCAGGTAATGCAGCGCGAAGAAGCGGTTCAGCGTCGGATTATCCACGGCAAAGCCGCCGAGCAGGAACTGCTGGATCCATTCACCCACGAGCGGGAAAGCCGTGAAGAAGCCGGTGATGACGGTCGCGCCCCAGAAGGACATCTGACCCCAGGGCAGAACGTAGCCCATGAAGCCCGTCGCCATCATCAGGAGATAGATCACACAGCCGAGAATCCAGAGGATTTCGCGCGGCGCCTTGTAGGAGCCGTAATAAAGGCCGCGGGCAATGTGCAGGTAAACCGCGATGAAGAAGAACGACGCGCCATTGGCATGCATGTAGCGCAGCAGCCAGCCGTGGTTGACGTCACGCATGATCTTTTCGACGGAATTGAAGGCAACCGTCGTTTCGGCCGCATAATGCATGGCCAGCACGACACCGGTGAGGATCTGAACGATCAGCATCACGGAAAGCATCGCGCCGAAGGTGTAGGCGTAGTTCAGGTTACGCGGGACAGGATAGGCAACGAAGCTGTCATAGATCAAGCGCGGCAAGGGAAGCCGCGAATCGATCCACCTTTCGATGCCGGTGGACGGCTGATAACTGGAATGACCACTCATGAATAACTGTCCCCTTATCCGATCTTGATCACGGTATCGGATGTGAATGCAAATGTCGGGATGGCGAGGTTTTCCGGCGCCGGACCCTTACGTATGCGGCCCGCCGTATCGTAGTGCGAGCCATGGCAGGGACAGAACCACCCGCCGAAATCGCCGGCCTGGCCGAGCGGAACGCAACCGAGATGGGTGCAGGAACCGATCATGACGATCCAGTTTTCCTTACCCTCGCCGGCGGAACGGTCGATATCCGTCGCCTGCGCATCGGGGGCAACATTGGCATTGCGCGCCACGGGATCCTTCAGATCGCCGAGAGCGACGGCCTTGGCTTCCTCGATTTCCTTTTCCGTGCGGTTGCGGATGAAAATCGGCTTGCCGCGCCACTTGACGGTGAGCGACATGCCCGGCTCGACCGCCGTGACATCCACCTCGATGGAGGCGAGCGCCAGCGTCGATGCATCGGGACGCATCTGGTCAATAAAAGGCCATGCAACTGCGGCGGCACCGACGGCGCCCGCCATTCCCGTCACTAGGTAAAGAAAATCGCGACGGGTCGGTTCACCCGAAGCGTCGTGATTGGTTACGTGCTCGCTCACCGCTACACCATCCTCTGCGCTGTTTTTGCCGTAAATCGCATGAGTCCTCCCGCTATGATTTGATCCAGGACAAACTCCGTCCCATCGTCCTGGACACAACTGCGGCATTAAGAAACCGCGTCACTCTGTTTGATCGCAAAATATTGACCGACTTGGCAAGAGCAAAGCACACAAAGCCGCCGTAATTCTGCCGGAGGGGGCCGATTTGGCTCGCATTTTTTCGCCGCCCTTGGCAGGCGGGCAACATTGTGCGCATCCATGCCCCATGTTAGGAGACTTCAAGGGAGAGCTCGGAAAGCAGGGATTCGGATGACGGCGAAGCTCTCTTGCATGGTCTCCACGGCAGTGGCTGCCGTTCTGTTTATCGCCAGCCTGCGCTACGTCACCGATTTCTGGCTTCTCGCCTTCGTCACCAGCTTCCAGCTTCACATCGCGCTCGCCTGTATCCTGCTGTCATGCCTCGTCTTCTGGCTGACGCGCGATGCGGTTTCGGCTCTGCTTGTGGTCTGGTCGCTGGCGCTCGCCATCCATGCCGTGGCGATGCTGATGGAATTTTCCACATCCGCCACCGCTGCGCCTGATGCAAAGCCGTTTCGGCTGCTATCCTTCAACGTCTTGATGGACAATGCCGCCAATGCGGATGCGATTGCCGACAAAATTCTCGAATCGGGCGCGGATGCCGTCTATCTCTTCGAGGCGGCGGCATTGCAATCGGTTCTGCCCCGTCTGCAGCAAACCTACCCGCACAGGCTGGGCTGTTACACAGGCACATCCGGATGCGATCTGGTCATCCTGTCAAAAAGACCATTGCAGGAAGGCCGTTTCCACAGTCTCAGCGATCTGCGTCGCGACCGGTTTGCCATCGCCCATATCGACCTCGACGGCACGGAACTGACGCTTGCCGCCGGGCATATCACCAAGCCTTATTTCGACGATTATCATCGCGATGAACTGGATGAAGTCAGCGAAATCCTCTTTCGCGTCACCGGCCCGCTCATTCTCGCCGGAGATTTCAACTCGTCCAGCATAGCGCCCGATATGCGCGCCTTTCTCGCCGCCAACGACCTGAAGAAAGCCACCTTCGAACCCGCCACATGGCCGACGGAGGCCGGTCGTTTCGGCATCGCCATCGACCATATCTTCGCCCGCGAACCGGCAACGCTCATGAAAATCACCCGCCTGCCCGATAGCCTCGGTTCCAATCATTATGGCCTGATGGCGGATTTCATGATCGGGAAATAGTCGAAGGCCTTACTGCGCCGCCTCGTCCGCAGCGAGGAAGCCGCCCGACTGCCGCGCCCAGAGTTCCGAATAAAGACCGCCCTGCGCGACCAGATCGGAATGGCTGCCCTGTTCCACGATGCGCCCCTGATCCATCACGATCAGTCGGTCGAGAGCCGCGATGGTCGACAGGCGGTGGGCGATGGCCAGAACCGTCTTGCCCTGCATCAGCTCATCCAGATTGCTCTGGATCGCCGCTTCCACCTCCGAATCGAGGGCCGACGTCGCCTCATCGAGCACGAGGATCGGCGCGTCCTTCAGCATCACGCGGGCAATGGCGATGCGCTGGCGCTGGCCGCCGGAAAGTTTCACGCCGCGTTCGCCCACATGCGCGTCGAACCCTTTGCGCCCACGTTGATCCTCGAGCCTTGCGATGAAGTCGTCCGCCTTGGCGCGGCGCGTCGCCTCCTGCAATTGCGCTTCGGTCGCGTCGGTGCGGCCGAACATGATGTTGTCTCTGATAGAACGGTGCAGCAGCGACGTATCCTGCGTGACCATGCCGATATGGGCGCGCAGCGATTCCTGTGTCACCCCGGCGATATCCTGACCGTCGATCAGGATACGGCCTTTTTCGACATCGTAGAAACGCAGGATGAGATTGACGAGGGTGGATTTTCCAGCGCCGGAGCGCCCGACGATGCCCACCTTTTCACCCGCCCTGATATCGAGATTAAGATGGTCGATGACGCCGTTCGCCCGCCCGTAATGGAAACTGACATTTTCGAAACGGATGCTCGGCTTCTTGACCTCCAGCGCCTTCGCGTCAGGCCCATCGACGAGACCGATCGGCTGCGAAATCAGCTCGGCGGCATTCTGCACCGTGCCGAAATTGCGCATGATGCCGTTGAACTGCGTCATCAACCGTCCGAGCAGGAAGTTGAGGCGCAGCACCAGCGCCAGCGTGAAGGCGACCGCACCCGAACTGATCCTGCCGGAAAGCCACAGATCGATGCAGAGCGCCGCCATGGAAGTGATCATCACGCCAGACAGCAGCGCCATGGAAGCGCGCACGCCGGTGATGAAGCGCGTGAACGTCATGGTCGCATGCTGGAAAATATCGAAGCCCTGCCGCATGTAGCGGTCATTGGCATCATCGCGCCCGAACAGCCGGAGCGTCTGGATATTGCTATAGGCATCCACCATGCGACCGGAAAGCATGGAGGCGGCTTCCGCCGTTTCTTTGGAATGGTAGCGGATGCGTGGCACGAAATAACGCGCCAGCAGCGAGAAGATCGCCACCCAGACGAGGACGACGACCGCAAGCCGCCAGTCCAGCCCACCGATCAGGAACAGCATGGAGACCGAATAAATGCCGACGAACCAGACGCTTTCCATCAGCGAAGTGACGAGATCGCCCGCCGCCTGCCCGCCCGACCAGACCTTGGTGACGATGCGGCCTGAAAAATCATTCTGGAAGAAGGTCAGCGATTGCCGCGCCACGTGCATATAGGATTGCCAGCGCACCAGATTGTAAAAGCCGGGCGTGATGATCTGCTGGTCCACCAACGCCGTCACCATGGTGACGATAAAACGCACGATGCCGATCAGCACCAGCATGCCGACCAGCTCGCCGCCGTGGGCCGCAAGCAGCCCTGCCCAGCCCTCTTCCGGCTTCACGGTGGCGAGAATATCGACGAGACGTCCGACGAACCAGAAAAGCGCCGCCTCGATGGCCGCCGTCAGCCCGCCCAGCACCAGCATGGCGAAAAAGGGCGCCTTGGCCTGCGAGATATAGAACCAGATGAAGGCGAACGTGCTTTCAGGCGGCCGCAAATCGTCCTTGCGGGCGAAGGGCTTTATCCAGTTCTCGAAAAACTCGAAGATGCGGGTAATAACCATGATCCGGATATAGGAGGATTCCCGGAGCGGGAACAGCCGCCGAGGCTGCGGGAAGAGATTATATTTCGGTAACATTGCCCAAATGAAAAAGAGCGGGGAATGTTCCCCGCCCTTTCGCTTTTCCTCACTCAGCGGCCACTTCCGCCTCATGGTCGGCGATGAAGCCGCCGGACTGGCGCCGCCACAGGTCGGCATAAATGCCGCCCATTGCCGCCAGTTCCGCATGGCTGCCCGCTTCCACGATCCGGCCCTTGTCGAGAATGATGAGCCGGTCCATCTCGGTCAGCGTCGAAAGGCGGTGGGCGATCGCAATCACCGTCTTGCCTTCCATCAGCGAGAACAGGTTCTCCTGGATCGCCGCCTCGACTTCGGAGTCGAGCGCCGATGTCGCCTCGTCCAGCACCAGGATCGGGGCATTCTTGAGGAAGACGCGGGCGATCGCGATACGCTGGCGCTGACCGCCGGAGAGCTTGACACCACGTTCACCCACCTGGGCATCGAGGCCCTGACGACCGTGCATGTCGACAAGCGTCTCGATGAAGTCCCAGGCATTTGCCCGCTTCGCCGCCGCAATCACCTGTTCGTCGGTGGCCTCGGGGTGGCCGTAGGCGATGTTGTCGCGGATCGAGCGGTGCAGCAGCGAGGTATCCTGCGTCACCACCCCGATCAGCTCGCGCAGGCTGTCCTGCGACACCTTCGAGATGTCCTGGCCGTCGATGGTGATCCTGCCGCCTTCCAGATCGTAGAAGCGCAGAAGCAGGTTCATCAGCGTCGTCTTGCCCGCACCCGAGCGCCCGACCAGACCGACCTTCTCGCCCGGCTTGATATCGAGCGTCAGCCCGTCGATCACGCCCTTGTTCTTGCCGTAGTGGAAGCGGACGTTGTCGTAACGGATGGCGCCCTGCGGGGCGGCAAGCTCAGGCGCCTTGGGAACATCTACGATATCGTGCGGCTTCGTCATCATCGACATGCCGTCATAGACCGTGCCGATATTTTCGAACAGCGAGGTGACTTCCCACATGATCCATTGCGACATGCCGTTGACGCGCATGGCAAGGCTGATGGCGATGGCGACCGAACCGGCCGTGACCGAACCCTGCATCCAGAAATAAAGACCGAGCGTTGCAGTGGAAAACAGCACGACCGCATTGTTGAGGTCGATCAGGATGTTGAAGCCGGAAATCTTGCGCATCTGGCGGTGAACGGTCCCGAGAAACACGTTCATGCCCTCGCGCGCATATCTTTCCTCGCGGCCCGCATGGGAAAACAGCTTTATCGTCGAGATGTTGGTGTAGCTGTCGACGATCCGCCCCGTCATCATCGAGCGCGCATCGGCCTGTTCCTGCGCCAGCCGGCCGAGTTTCGGCACGAAATAAGCAAGAATTCCCATATAGATGCCGAGCCAGACCAGCAGCGGAATGACCAGCCGCCAGTCCGCCGCCGCAACCATGAACAGCATCGAAACGACGAAGCTGATCGCGTAGACGAACACGTCGATCACCTTCAGCGCCACTTCGCGGATCGCCAGCGCCGTCTGCATCACCTTGGTCGAAACCCGGCCGGCAAACTCGTTGGCGAAGAAGTTCATGGAGTGGCGTAGCAGGAAACGATGCATCTTCCAGCGCGCGATCATGCCGAAATTGCCGGCAAGCGTCTGGTGCATCGTCATGGTATGGATCGCGCCCATCAGCGGCAGCAGGAATAGCACCAGCCCGGCCATGACGATCAGATGCCACCCCTCGTCGGCAAAAAACGTCTCGCGATTGGCCGTGGAAAGCCAGTCGACGATATTGCCGAGGAATTTATAGAGCATGGCTTCGGCAATGGCGATGCCCATGGACATCAGGCCAAGCAGCAGCAGCCATGGCCATGCGGGCTTCACATAGTGCCACAGGAACGGCAAAAGCTTCTTTGGCGCCACGGAGGGCGCCGAAGCGGGAAAGGGATCGAGGCGTTTTTCAAACCAGCCAAACATAGGCCAAGCTCCGGCAATCAATCGCTCCATCGTGACATGGTGAGCGGACACAAATATGGCTCACGACGGAACGGAAAAGTCTTTGAACATGGCCGCAACAGCCACATGGTGAGTCGAAATATGGGAAACGCGGCCGGGCCGCAGAGTAACACCTAGGCCAGCAGCGGAACTACTGGGGCCGGGAGGCGAATACGAATGTCATTTGGCATGAGAACCTCCCTTGGCTGGTGTTGAAGACATGGCCTTGTAGCGCAAAAATTAAGCAATGACCAGCCGGAAAGACACCGAATACGCGAGAAAACACGCAAGTGCATCCTATATGGCGAACGGACGGAGATGACCCGCAAGGTCTCCGCCCGTTAAACGATGCCGACATCGCCTTATTCGGCTGCGTCCTGCGCTTCGCCGCTTTCATAGTCCGCAATCAACTCGGCCATTCCGGCCTGCGTATGACGCTTCAATTCCCGACGATCGCTGGGCTGGGGCGCAAAAGTCACGGTCAGGCCCGTATCCCTTATCGTGCCGATGGCGAAAGACGCGCCGGACACCATGCGCACGCCCTCATGCAGCCATAGCGGGTCAGTGGCGAAATGCTGGCCGATGCCGACCACGACGGGAATACCCTGCCAGTGCGACATGCGGTCGTAATGGATGTGGCCCGCCAGAATGCCGACGACATCATGCTCGAACAGCAGCTCGTCCAGAATCTCGGTATCGTCAAAGGAGAGGGATTCCCACTCCGCATCGGGACGGTCGAAATCAAGCGCCGGCGCATGGTGCATCACCAGCAGCTTCGGCAGTTCGGGGTGGTTTTCCAGCTCATCCTCGAGCCATTCGATCTGCCCGGGCTCGAAAGCCCCGCCGACCTTGCCGGGAATGCTTGTATCCATGACGATGATGTGGATGCCGGCAATGACTTCGGCATGATCATAGGGCTCATCCAGATCCTCATGGCGACCGAGCATCACCGGATAAAAACCATCGCGACGATCGTGATTGCCGAGCGCGAAGAGCACCGGCACATCCAGTTCGGCTTGCGCCATCAGGCGCTTGAGTTCTTCATAGCTGCCGGCATCGCCCCTATTGGTCAAATCGCCGCTGACGACGATGAATTCAGGCGGCGGCACGAGCGCCTTGATCTGCGCGAGCGTCGCGGAAAGCGTGGCCGAGGTCTCGGAATAAAGATCATCATCCTGCACCTGCGGATTGCCAATATGCAGATCGGTCAGATGGACGAAATTCACCCGTTCGGACATGGAATCCTCCTGTTGTCGCGTGCAGAAAATCCGACTCGAAATGGCCTGTCCCGACCATTCATGATCGTCCGGACAGACCTGACAATGTGTTGGTGAATGGGTAGCTGCGCTGTGTGTCACGCGAATGAATATCCGCTCGGGAACAACGCCTGGGAGGGACTTTTCCCAACGCACCTGTCGCTCGCCCCGCGCCCGTGATAATCGGACGGACGCTCCAACCGCAGTGAGAAGTCCATGCCCGACATCAGGATTGCCCTTTACCAGCCCGATATTCCCGGCAATACCGGCACCATCCTGCGGCTGGCCGCGTGTCTAGGCCTCGGCGTGGACATCATCGAGCCGGCCGGTTTCGATATTTCCGACCGCAATCTGAAACGGGCGGGCATGGATTATATTGCAGCGGCGGCGCTCACGCGCCATGTCAGCTGGGACCGTTTCGAGCAATGGCGGGCAACCACCGGCCGCCGGCTCGTTCTCGCCTCCACCAAGGCCGCCCTGCCCTATACTGACATCACTTACCGCACGGATGATATCCTGCTTTTCGGCCGTGAAAGTGCTGGCGTACCGGACCATGTGCATGAAAAGGCGGATGAGCGAATCATCATCCCGATGGTCGAGGGCCAGCGCTCCATCAACGTCGCCATGTCGGCGGCGATGATCACCGGCGAGGCTTTGCGCCAGACGGCATGGGCGTAAGCGCCATCTTTAACGCCAATTTTTCGGGCAAATACAAAATTTGACCGTTTTTACTTCAAAACTGTCGCAACCCGGCCTGTACCGGGGGCGTTGAGGCTCCTATACTCTTTAGCCGGACAATAAAAATCGCCCTCGCCGGAACCATGCCCCGGCGGGTGTGAGGAGACGTCGCATGCAATCCACCATTGTCATCGTCAACCTTCTCGGCGCAGTCGCACTGCTGCTGTTCGGTCTGTCCCAGGTCAAGGACGGCGTTACCCGCGCTTTCGGCATGAAACTGCGAAGCGTGCTGGCCACCGGCACCCAGAACGGTCCACGTTCCTTCTTTTCCGGATTTTTTGCGACGGTAGCGCTGCAAAGCTCGACGGCGACCGCGCTCACCGTCGCCTCCTTTGCCGAGCGTGACCTCATCAAGCCGCGCATGGCGCAGGTGGTGCTGCTCGGCGCCAATGTCGGCACCGCCGTTACCGCATGGATCGTGGCGGCCGGGGTGGAATGGCTGTCGCCGTTGCTGATCCTTGCCGGCATCGTACTGAAAAAGGGCAGTTCCAACGCCAGACAGGGCGGCGGGACAGCGCTGATCGGCATCGGCCTGATGCTTCTGTCGCTGCATCTTCTGAGCGGCGCGACCGAGCCGATGCGGGCCTCGCCGGCGCTCGGCGTCTTTATCGGGCTCCTTGATGGAGCATGGCCCGTCGCGCTGATCTTCTCCGCCGTGCTCGCCTTCGTCTCCTCTTCCAGCCTCGCGGTCGTGGTGCTCATCCTGTCGCTGGCCGCCACCGGCACGCTTTCCACCGGCCTCATCATCGTTCTCATTCTCGGCGCCAATCTCGGCGGCGCCATTCCGCCTGTTATCGCCACGCTTTCCGGCCCCGCCTCGGCGCGGCGCATCACCATCGGCAATCTTGTCGTGCGCACCATCGGCTGCCTCATTGCCATGCCGCTCGCCTCCTATGGCGCGGAACTCCTGCAGCAATTGCCGCTTTCGCCCACGAAATTGCCTGTTGATGCCCACCTCATCTTCAACGTCATTCTGGCGGCGCTGGCCTGGCCCTTCTCTGGCCTGATATCCGACCTGATGGCGAAACTGGTGCCGGGCGATCCCAAGGCTGAAGACGGCCCGAATTTCCTCGACCAGCAGGCGCTGGATATGCCGGTTGTCGCGCTTGCCAATGCTACCCGTGAGGTCCTGAGCGTCGGCGACAGCATCGAGCGGATGCTGATCCGCGCCGAAAACGCCTTCAAGCACAATGATCTGGCGCCGCTTCAGGAAGTCTCCCTGCTCGAAAAAAAGGTCGACCGCCGTCAGCAGGAGGTGAAGGTCTATCTGTCGCAACTGGGGCGCAAGGGGCTTTCCGACGAGGAAGCCCGCCGTTCGATCGCCATCATCGATTACGCGATCAATCTCGAACATATCGGCGATATCATCGAAAAGGGCATCTGCGAGCAGATCCGCAAGAAGGTGCTGAACAGCTTCAAATTTTCCGACGACGGTTATGAGGAGCTGAAGACGCTGTTCGACATGACCATCGAAAATCTGCGCGCTGCCCAGAGTATTCTGGTGACTGGTGATTTCGATCTCGCCCGCCGGCTGATGGAAAGCAAGGTGGATATACGCCGCCTCGAAAAGCTGTCCTCAAACCGCCATCTGGAGCGGCTGCGCGACGGACTGACGGAAAGCATGCAGACCAGTTCGCTGCATCTAGACATGCTGCGGGATTTGAAGCGCATCAACGCCCATATTGTTTCGGTGGCGCATCCCATTCTGGATGAAAGCGGCGTGCTGATCGAAAGCCGCCTGCGTTACGCCGAACCTCACTCCTGAAGGAAAATCTCAGTCAGCCGAGGGAAGCCGCCGCATGGTGAATTCTATGCGGTCGCCTTCCAGCTGCCGCCAGCTTTCCACTTCCGTCCAATAGGCCGCTTTGGGAAAGCTGTCGAACCATTCGCGCGCCTTGGCGCGGGCTTCCTCGCGGCCGAGACAGAAGGTCTGGCGCACGAACATGCCGTCACGCTTTTGTTCACCGCCGGCGCTTTCGCGTTCCTTGCGATGATTGGCGATCCTGCGCCTCAGCCCATCAAGGGGCGGCGGTCCGGCAAATTTCGTCATGATATTCACCTCTGGCACCTACATCGATAAAGATAGTGTCGGCGCGCCGCCTTGGCGAGTCGTATTTGTGCGCGGCGCAAACACCTGCTAGAGGCGGCGGGAGCAGACTTCACCGCAGGAGAAAGAAGATATGGAACGGCCAATCTTGCCGAAGGGCTTGCCCGAGGACATCGAAGACAAGAAGGCCACAGCCGAAGCCTGGTTCCAGCATCTGCGCGACACCATCGTCGCCTCCTTCGAGACCCTGGAAAACGATCTTACCGGCCCTCTTTCCGATCAGGAGCCCGGCCGTTTCGTGCAGAAAGACTGGCTGCGCGACAATGGCGAAGGCGGCGGCGGCAAGATGTCGATGATGGAAGGCCGCGTCTTCGAGAAGGTCGGCGTGCACACCTCCACCGTCCATGGCGAGTTTTCGCCCGAGTTCCGCAAGCAGATACCGGGTGCGGAAGAAGACCCGCGCTTCTGGGCCTCCGGCCTTTCGCTCATCGCCCATCCGGTCAATCCCAATGTGCCCGCGGTACATATGAATACCCGCATGGTCGTCACCACCAGCCACTGGTTCGGCGGCGGCGCGGACCTGACGCCGGTTCTCGGTCGTCGGCGGACGGAACAGGACCCGGACACCCAGCTTTTCCATCGCGCCTTCGAAATCACCTGCAACCGCCATCCGGTTGCCGATTACCCGCGATACAAGACGTGGTGCGACGAGTATTTCTTCCTGAAGCACCGCAATGAACCACGCGGCACCGGCGGCATCTTTTTCGACTGGCTGCACGCTGATGAGGAAAAAGGCGGCTGGGACGCCAATTTCACCTTCGTGCAGGATGTCGGCCGCGCCTTCAATCTCGTTTATCCGAAAATCGTCCGCGCCAATTTCAACCAGAACTGGACGGAAGAGGACCGCGACGAGCAGCTTATCCGCCGCGGTCGCTATGTGGAATTCAACCTGCTTTATGACCGCGGCACGATCTTCGGCCTGAAGACGGGCGGCAACGTTGAATCGATTCTGTCCTCGCTGCCGCCGGTGGTGCGCTGGCCTTAAAAAATCTCACGCAAATTTGACGCTCATCAGCCATTTTGTCGCAAATAGCGCAAATTAGGACTTATGGAAAAATCAAGGCAGTGGTAGTCTCCTCCCGCAGACGTACTGGAGGAGCTATCGTCATGATTACTTCGAACAGCATGCCTATCTCTGCTTCCGTCGAGGAAGCGCCGCAATCCATCGATACCCCTGATCTGATCGACCGTCTGGCAGCGGAAATGCGCGCCACGGGTGATCGTGAACTGCCGCATTCCTTTTATGTCGAACAGGTGAAACGCTCCCTTGCCGGACAAAAAACGGCACGGCGGGCAGCCAATGACGAAATGCCTCGTACAAAAATTCCGGCAGCTGGCACATCCTCTGTGTTCCAGTGCTGGGCAATGCCCGAATAGGGGGCCCGAATAGGGGCCCGAACAGGGTTGAAGGACGCCGCTCTGGAACATAAGCGGCGAACTTTCGTTTCATGACCGAAGGACAGCATGTCACTTCAATGCTGTCCTTCGCTGAAACAGGGAGGCAAGACCATGAGACTTTTTGAATGCGGAACGCTCGTGCCCGGCTGTGCCTGGCATACGCGCGCAGATGACGACGCTGAAGTCGTCCGCCGCACGGTGGAGCACATGCGCTCGGCCCACGGCGAAACCGTCATCCGCGAAAACATGATCGAGAACATCAAATCCCGCATCCGCGACGAAGCGAATGCGGCGTAAGCCGCAACGCCTTCGTTGCTGCGACTTCAATTCTCCAGCATATCCTTCAGCCGGGCGGTCAGCGCTGCCCGGTCAAGGGAGAAATTGACGTCGATCCACTTTTCCTCAAGGCTTTTCAGCACTTCGCCCACCTTCGGGCCAGCCTCGACGCCTGCCGCCATCACATCCACGCCGCTCAGGGGGAATCCGGGCTTGTGGAATTTTTCCGCCCGCGCCAGCAGGGTCGAAAGCCGCGCCACCTTCTGCATGGCCGTGTCGCCAGCCGAAACATCTGCACGGGCGGCGGCAAGCGCAAGCTTCAGCCGTGTCTTCACCCCTTCTACACCCTGACGGTAAAGCAGCCGGTCAAGCGCCGTCTCCTTCAGTTCGGGGTCAGCCGCCGGTGCCGAAGCCCAATGGGTAAGATAGGCAGCTTCGGCCTTTGACAGCCGGAGGCGCGCGGCAAGGGCGACCAGCCTGTCCCTATCGGGCGGCAGGATGGCGGAAAGCCGCAGCATCGGGTCCACCGCCCAGCCAAGAGCCTGTTCCGTCGCCACCAGCCCGTGAATGGCGTCGATACCCCATTTCTCGGTCTCGGGAAGAATTTCCGTCAGCACACCCGATTGCCGCATCCATAAAAGAGCGCGGGAGGGATCGCGCGCGGAAAGCAGCTTTTTCAGCTCGCTCCAGACCCGCTCGGCCGAAAGGGTGCCCAGCTTGTCCTTGGCCCGCGCGCTGGCCCGCAAGCCATCGGCATCAGGACGGCCGGAGCCGTAGTGGGCGAAAAAGCGGAAAAAGCGCAGAATCCGCAGGTAATCTTCCGAAATCCGCATCGCCGCATCGCCGATGAAGCGCACGGTTCCGGTTTCGATATCGGGTAGCCCATTGATAAGATCGATGATCTCGCCCTTTTCATCGGCATAAAGAGCATTGATGGTGAGATCGCGCCGCTCGGCGTCGGTCTGCCAGTCGGTGCCGAAAGCCACCTGTGCATGACGCCCATTGGTCTCGACATCACGGCGCAGCGTCGTTACCTCGAAACCTTCGCCATCGATCACCAGCGTTACCGTGCCGTGCTCTATGCCTGTTGGAACCGCCTTGATGCCCGCAGCCTTCGCCCGCGCCACCACCACATCGGGGGTGAGCGTCGTCGCCAGGTCGACATCGACGACCGGCAGGTCCATCAGCGCATTGCGCACCGCGCCGCCGACGATCCGCACCTCGCCGCCATCGGCATTCAGAAGCGCAAAGATGCGCTTCAGCGCCGGTTTTTCGAACCAGTCCCGCCCGGCAAGGCTGCTCATGAATAAAACCTCTCGTAAATCGTCCTGACGATGCCCGCCGTAATGCCCCAAATGTAGCGTTCGCCATAGGGCATTTCATAGAAAAACCGCTCCTTCCCCTGAAAGATGCGGCTGCCGCGCCCGTGATTGGCCGGGTCCATCAGGAAGGACAGCGGCACCTCGAAAACCTCATCCACTTCCGTTGGATTAAGCGTCAGGTCAAAACCGGGACGGACGACCGACAGTACCGGCTTGATGCGAAAACCCGTCCCGGAAATATAGTCCGGCAGGCGCCCCACCGTTTCCACGAAAGACCTGGAAAGGCCGATTTCCTCTTCCGTTTCGCGCAGGGCCGCCTCCTCCGGCGTGCGGTCTTCGGCATCGATGCCGCCGCCCGGAAAGGAAATCTGGCCGGAATGTTTGCGCAAAGTGGAGGTGCGCTGGGTGAAGATCACCCGCGCATCGTTGCCGTCATCGATAACGGGCACCAGCACGGCGGCATCCTTCAGCCTGATGCCGTTCCCAGAGAGAACCACGCCCGGATTGAGCACATGGTCGCCATTTTCGCGCTCGGCCACGCCCTCGCCTTCCTGCAACACCCGGCGGCGGAAATCGCTAGCGGTAAAAGCCTTGAGGCCCGTTGTCGTCATAGTCATTGCGAAAGCCGTTCCAATTCATTGGCGGGCATCACCGGAAAGACGACCCCGCCCGAGCGTACGGCGAACATGTCGATACCATCAACGTCGATCACTTCACCGAGCGCAACGAGATCATACATCACCGCCCGCGAGATCAGTGCCTCCAGCCGGCCGCGCACCAGAAGATAGGGTTTCAATTCGCGGTTCTCACCGAAAATTTCAAACCGCAGCGGATACTCCGGCCCCGCCTCCACCACATCACCGACATTGGTGCGGAAGGTGAGCAGCGGCTCGCCATCCTTCTCACCCGCGGTCACCTTCATTTCGACGGCGACGAAAGGCGCATCGACGACCCGGATGCCGACTTTTTCCACAGGAGTTACGAGATAGGTTTTGCCGTCCTCATCCTTGCGCAGAACGGTGGAAAACAGCCGCACCAGCGGCGCCCTACCAATGGGCGTGCCGAGGTAGAACCATGTGCCGTCGGCGCGGATTTCCATGTCGAGATCGCCGCAAAAGGGCGGATTCCAGCGTTCCACCGGGGCCGGCCCGCGTTTGGCATCGCCAGTCTGTTCGGCGGCGCGGGAAATCATCGCCGCCAGCCCCGCCGCATCACCTGCCGAATTTATCGTCTCCGCTGCCATATTCGAGTCTCGCTTTGCCGATAAGGAAATACTAAGTCACGACATAGTCATTCGAATGGCGCTTGTCAGCGGCCAAGAGAGCAATAAGCTATATGCAGCGCAAAATCCGTCCCGGCCAGCGGCCAGCAAAACCGGGATGCGACTGTGACAGCGGCGAAGGTATGAGGAGAGCGACATGGGCGTGATGAATACCGGCGAAACCCTCGATGAAAAGGCCATCGTCGCCTCGGCCGAAAAGGCGCTTTCCGACATTGCGGCCATCCGCACGGAAGTCTCCAAGGTCATTTTCGGCCAGGAAAAAGTGGTGCAGAACACGCTTCTCGCCATCCTCTCGGGCGGCCACGCATTGCTCGTCGGTGTTCCCGGCCTTGCCAAGACCAAGCTCGTCACCACGCTCGGCACCGTGCTCGGCCTCGATGCCAACCGCATCCAGTTCACGCCTGATCTCATGCCGTCGGATATTCTCGGCTCCGAAGTCATGGATCAGGACGAAAACGGCCGCCGTTCCTTCCGTTTCATCAAGGGCCCGGTTTTCGCGCAATTGCTGATGGCCGATGAAATCAACCGCGCCAGCCCGCGCACGCAGTCCGCTCTTCTGCAGGCCATGCAGGAATATCACATCACCATGGCCGGCCAGACCTATGAGCTGCCGAAGCCGTTCCACGTCCTGGCCACCCAGAACCCGCTGGAACAGGAAGGCACCTATCCGCTGCCCGAAGCCCAGCTCGACCGCTTCCTGCTTCAGGTGGATGTCGGTTATCCCGAACTTGCCGCGGAGCGCCAGATCCTGCTCGATACGACAGGCACCGCCTCTGGCGAAGCACGCGGCGTGATCGATGCCGAACGCCTGATGGAAGTTCAGGCCCTCATCCGCCAGATGCCGGTCAGCGACAAGGTCGTGGACGCGATCCTTTCGCTCGTCCGTTCCGCCCGCCCCGGCCATGGCAACAAATTGACCGACAAACACGTTGTCTGGGGCCCGGGCCCGCGCGCAGGACAGTCGCTGATGCTGACCGCCCGCGCCCGTGCGCTCTATGAAGGCAGGCTCGCACCGTCGCTGGACGATGTCTATGCGCTCGCCGAGCCGGTGCTGGAACACCGCATGGCGCTGACGTTTGCGGCCCGCGCCGAAGGCATGTCGGTGCGCGATGTCATCGCAGCCCTCGTGGAGCAGGCGAAGAACTGAACGCACGTTCGCGAAAGGACTGCATGTGGCATCCATCGGCCAGATCGTAGACAAGACGCCGGGTAGCGAAGTTCTGGCGCGTGCGCGCCAGCGCGCCGCACTGGTGCCGGACTGCATGGTCGAGGCAAAACGCATCGCCAACACCGTCACCGCCGGCTGGCACGGCCGCCGCAAGCGCGGCACCGGTGAGAATTTCTGGCAATTCCGCCCCTATGCCGAAGGCGAGAGCCTGTCGCGCATCGACTGGCGGCGCTCGGCCCGCGACGATCATACCTATGTGCGTGACCGGGAATGGGAAGCCGCCCACACCATCTGGCTCTGGGCCGACATGTCGCCGTCGATGATGTTCAAATCCACCCTCGGCTCCGTTTCCAAGGAAAGCCGGGCGCTGGTGCTGATGCTGGCGCTGGCGGAAATCCTTGCGCGCTCGGGCGAGCGCATCGGCTGCCCCGGCATCATGGAGCCGGTCTCGGCCAGAAATGCCGCCGAACGGCTGGCCACCGCCATCATGCATGCGCCGCTGACAACAGGCATGCCGGAAACGGGCATGATCCGCGGCGCGAGCGATATCGTCCTCATCGGCGATTTTCTCGATGATGCGAAAAATGTGATGGAGCGGATTTCGCCGCTCGCGCGGCGGGGCTTACGTGGCCATGTGGTGGAAATCGCCGATCCGGCCGAGGAAACCTTCCCTTATTCCGGCCGCACCGAATTCACTGATCCGGAAACCGGCGAAAAACTCGTGTCCGGCCGCGCCGAAACCATTCGCGAGGACTACACTCGCGCCTATCTCGCAAGGCGCGAGGCCTTGTCCTCATCGCTGCGCCGTCTCGGCTGGAACTTCGTGTTCCACCGCACCGATCACCTCGCTTCCGAGGCGCTCGTCGCTGTTCACATGTATCTTTCCGGCGCGCCCGCGCAAGGCGGTGGCCATCGATGAGCGCGTTGCCTTTCGTGTTTACCAGCCCCTACATCCTCTTCGGCCTTCTGGCGCTGCCCGCCATCTGGTGGCTGCTGCGGCTCACGCCGCCGCGCCCCAAGGCGGAAGTCTTTCCGCCGCTGAAGATTCTGGCGACGGTGCTGAAACGCGAGGAAACGCCGTCGAAAAGCCCGTGGTGGCTGACCCTTCTGCGCATGGCGCTCGCCGCCGCCGTGATTTTTGCCTTGGCGGACCCGGTCGTGAACCCGCGCAACAGCAGCATCGCCGGCAGCGGTCCGCTGGTGCTCGTGGTCGATAATAGCTGGGCCTCCGCGCCCGACTGGGAGCGGCGCGTGGCAACCGCGCAAGCTCTGATCGGAGATGCCGAACGGGCTGAACGCCCGGTTTCCATCGTTTTCACCGCCGACGCCGAACATGACGCCGTGCCGGGAACGACAGCCGTGGCGCTGGACAAGCTCGCCGCAGCAAAACCGAAGCCGCTGGTTCCCGATCGTATCCGCACGGCAGAGGCCATCACCGAAGCGCTGAACGGTACGCCCCCCGGCACGCTCGCCTATATCACCGATGGCGTGCAGAGTGCGCAGGATGAAAGCGCGATGAGAACGCTTGCCAGCCTCTCGCCCGCCGAATTCCGCATCGTGAAGGGCGATGGCAAGGCGATCACCGCCATATCAGGCGCCACCAACAATGCCGACGCCATGAGCGTCACGCTTTCACGGCTGGATACCGCCGAAGCCGCGCGGCTGACCGTGAATGCGCAGGACAGCCAGGGCCGCATCCTCGCCAATGGCACCGCCAGCTTCGCGCCCGGCGAGGCCGAGACGACGGCGACGGTGGAAGCGCCCTTCGAACTGCGCAACGATTTCGCCCGCCTTTCCCTCGAAGGTGTCTCGACGGCGGGTGCGGTGCATCTTCTCGATGACGGCTTCCGCCGCCGCCGCGTGGCGCTGCTGGCCGGCGAAACCGGCAATGATTTCCAGCCGCTGCTGCAGCCGCTTTATTATATCAGCCGCGCCCTGCAGCCTTTTGCCGATCTCATTCCGCAGCGGCAGGCCGATCTGGCGCAGGCGATCCCGGAAATCCTGCAATCCAACCCCTCCGTCATCGTCATGGCTGATATCGGCCGCCTGCCGCAGGAAACCTATGAGCCGATGCAACGGTGGCTGGCCGGCGGCGGCACGCTGATCCGTTTTGCCGGACCGCGCCTTGCCGCGGCCCCAGCCGACGATCCGCTGGTGCCGGTAACACTCAGGCAGGGCGAGCGTGCGCTCGGCGGCGCGCTCTCCTGGGCCGAGCCGCAGCCGCTTGCCGATTTCCCGAGTTTTGGCGCCTTCGCCGGCATGCCGAAGGCCGATGGCATTCTCGTCAAACGCCAGGTTCTGGCCGAACCGACACCGGATCTGGCTGAGCGCACCTGGGCCAGCCTTGCCGATGGCACGCCGCTCGTCACCACCCGTAACGTCGAGGCAGGCCGCATCGTGCTCTTCCATGTCAGCGCCGAAGCAAGCTGGTCCGACCTGCCGATCTCAGGCCATTTCGTCGATATGCTGCGCCGTATCGTGCAATTGTCGAAGGCGGGCGGCGCTTCCGCCAACGCCAATGCCCCGGCGGCCGCCCTGCCGCCCTTCCGGCTGCTCACGGCCGAAGGCGCACTGTCGGCCGAAATCGGCACTGCCCGGCCGCTCGAAATGCGCGCCGGCCAGCCGCCCCGCACCGGTTTCGACAATCCCCCCGGCCTTTACGGCACAGAGGATGGTTTCGTGGCTCTCAATCTCTTAGCCGCTGGTGCGACGCTGCGCCCCCTCGACACGTCGGCCGCCGGTATCAGCACGTCAAACGAAGCGCTGATCGGCGAAACGGCAAAATCCCTGCGCCCCGCCCTCTTCATCGCCGCCTTCCTGATGCTGATTGCCGATAGCCTGATCGTGCTCTTCATGAACGGCGCATTCGCCCGCCTGCCAAAAGCCCGCAGCGCCACCGCCGCCACCCTGCTTCTGGCGCTTGGCGCCTTTGCCACCATGTCGCCAACGGACGCGCGCGCCGACGATCCGAAACCCGGCGACGAGCAGATATTCGAGCGGCTGGACACTACGCATCTCGCCTATGTCCACACCGGTGAAGACGATGTCGACCGCATTTCCGAGCAGGGCCTGCAGGGTCTCAGCGAATTCCTGACCTGGCGCACGACGCTGGAGCCCGGCCAGCCGGTCGGTCTCGATATTTCCAAGGATGAATTGTCCTTCTATCCCATCATCTACTGGCCGGTTTCCGCCACGGCACCGATGCCGTCAAGCGCCGCCATCTCGCGTATCGACGCCTACATGCGCGCCGGCGGCACGGTACTGTTCGATACGCGCGACCAGTTCTCTTCGCTCGACACCGGCGCGACCAGCCCTAACGGCGAACGCCTGCAAGCGATCCTCGCCAATATCGACATTCCGCCCTTGGAGCCCGTGCCGGAAGACCATGTTCTGACGCGCTCTTTCTACCTGCTCACCAATTTCCCCGGTCGTTACAACGGCTCGCCGCTCTGGGTGGAATCGCGGCAGGGCGCGGCCAAGACCACGTCGGGCCTTTCCTCCTCCGGTGATGGCGTGACGCCGATCATGATCACGGGCAATGATTTTGCCGGTGCATGGGCCGTCGATGCGCAGGGCGCGCCGGTTCTGCCCACCGTGCCGCCGGACGAGATGCAGCGCGAACACGCCTTCCGCTCCGGCGTCAACATCATGATGTATATGCTGACCGGCAACTACAAGGCCGATCAGGTCCACGTTCCCGCACTTCTCGAACGGTTGGGGCAGTGACATGACATTGACCTTCGCCCCCTTCCTGCCGTGGATCGTAATCGCCGTTCTGGCAGTCGCAGCCCTCGCCCTTTCCTTCATCGGCCTGTGGCGCGGCGTGCGCGGTGCATGGCTGCGCGGGCTGGCGCTTGCCGCGCTGCTTGCCGCCATCGCCAATCCGCTCCTGACACAGGAGGAGCGCGAGCCGCTCTCCACCATCGTCCCCGTCATCGTCGACCGCTCGCAGAGCCAGGACGTGCAGGACCGGCCGCAGATGACCGATACGGCGCTGGAGACGCTGAAAGACCGGCTCTCGCGCTTCCCGCGCATCGAACCGCGCATTGTTGAAGTCCGCGACAATGGTGAGAGCGATTCCCCCTCGACACAGCTTTTCTCGGCGCTTTCCTCTGCCGTCTCGGATGTCTCACCATCCCGCGTCGGCGGCGCGATCTTCCTCAGCGACGGCCAGATTCACGATATTCCCAACGCCTTGCCCAATGCCGAACAGGCGCTGGGCTTCCGCGCGCCGGTCCATGGGCTGATCACCGGCAAGGCCGATGAATTCGACCGCCGTATCGAGATTGTCCGCGCCCCGCGCTTCGGCATCGTCAATGAAGAACAGCAGCTGACACTGCGCGTCTTCGATGACGGCCGCCCCGCCGGCGGCGGTTCCGCGGAAGTGACCGTGAAGATGAATGGCGAAGAAATCGCCACGCTGCAGGCCACGCCCGGCCAGCCGACGCCGTTCAGCTTCAAGGTTCCGCGTGGCGGCAACAATGTCATGGAGTTTTCCGTCGCCGAGCTTCCGGGCGAAGTGACGGCCGCCAATAACCGTGCCGTTCACCTCATCGAAGGCATACGACAGAACCTGCGCGTGCTGCTCGTTTCCGGCGAACCCCATGCCGGTGAACGCGCCTGGCGCAACCTCCTGAAATCCGACGCCTCGGTCGATCTGGTGCATTTCACCATTCTGCGCCCGCCCGAAAAACAGGACGGCACGCCCATCAACGAACTCTCGCTGATCGCCTTCCCGACCCGCGAACTGTTCGTTGAGAAGATCAATGATTTCGACCTCATCATCTTCGACCGCTACCAGCATCGCGGCGTGCTGCCGATCCTTTATTACGATTACATCGCCCAATATGTCGAAAAGGGCGGCGCGCTTTTGATCGCCGCCGGGCCGGAACATGCCGGTCAGGATTCGATCGCCATGACGCCTTTAGCCTCCGTGCTGCCGGCGCAGCCGACGGGTCAGGTGCATCAGGCCGCTTTTTACCCCCGTCTTTCGGAGGCGGGCAAGAAACACCCCGTCACTCGCGGGCTGGAAGGCTCCGGCAACGAGCCGCCGCAATGGGGCCGCTGGTTCCGCACCATCAGTGTCGACCCGCCGCAGGGCCAGACCGTGATGCTGGGCGACGGACAGGACCCGCTGCTGGTGCTGAACCGGCAGGGCGAAGGCCGTGTCGCCATGCTGCTGTCGGATCAGGGCTGGCTGTGGGCGCGCGGTTACGAAGGTGGTGGCCCGCATGTGGCGCTTTACCGCCGCATCGCCCACTGGCTGATGAAGGAGCCGGAGCTTGAAGAAGAGGCGCTGACGGCGCGCGCCAACGGCCGCACCCTGCAGATCACCCGCCAGACCATTGGCGACGATCCCGGTCAGGCGAGCGTGCGTTTCCCTTCCGGCAAAACGGAAAATATGGCCTTCACCAGCGCCGAGCCCGGTCTTTACAGGATCGAGCGCCGCATGGATGAAACCGGCCTGTTCGAAATCAAGAACGGCGATTTCACCACCCTCGTCCATGTCGGCGCGGTGGATGCACCGGAATTCAAGGCGATGATTTCGACGACCGAAACCCTGAAACCGCTGGCAGACGCCACCAAGGGCAGCGTGCACCGTGTCGCCGATAGTTCCGGCCGTATCGCGCTGCCCGATATATTGCCCGTCCGCGGCGATATCAGGGTTGCCGATGAGGATCGCATGCTGATACGCATGACCGACGAGACGGTGCTGAAAGGCGTCAACACCCTGCCGCTCTTTGCCGGTTTTGCCGGGCTTGCCGCCCTGCTGCTCGCCTTCTCCGCGCTCTGGTGGCGTGAGGGCCGGTAAGGGCGTTTCGGCCCGGCGGCAGCGCCGGGCTTTCCCGTCTCCGATTGGAAATCGAAAGCGGTCGCCACCCCGGCGTCTGGAGAGAAACCATGAATTTCATTTTGAGCGACGTCGCGGATCCAGAAGCCGAAAAGGCCATCCGCGATCCGCTGGTGGCCTATAATCTCGCCCGTTTCGGCGAAAGCGACAAACGCGAACTCATCATCACCATCCGTGACGACGAAAACATTGTTACCGGCGGTCTGGTTGGCCATACCGCCCGCGGCTGGCTTTACGTGCAGCTTCTTTTCATACCGGAAACCATGCGCGGTCGGGGCACGGCCCCCAAGCTGCTTGCAATGGCCGAGGAAGAAGCCAGAAAACGCGGCTGCATGGGCGCCTATATCGACACGATGAACCCGGATGCCCTGAGAACCTATGAACGCTACGGCTTCACCAAAATCGGCTCGCTTGGCCCCCTTTCCAGCGGCCAGTCGATCACCTGGCTGGAGAAGCGGTTCTAAATTGCATAAAGCTGCTAAGCCGCGATCCCCGATACCTCACCATCCACCGTCCGGCCCATAGCCTCGCGAATCTGCTGGCGAAGCCACACGGCCCCGGCATCCGCGTCGGTCTGCAGGGCCCAGACCATGGCGACGGGTGGGAAATTCAACGCCACCGGCACCGGGCTTATTTCCAGCCCCAGCAACGGCGCATAACGCAGCGCGATACGCGAGGACACGGTGGCCAGCACCGCCGAAGATCGCGCCGTTGCCAGTACCGAAAGAAAATCCGGCGCGGCGGCAACGACGTCGATCTCCAATCCGCTCAGCTCCAGCGCGTCCTTGATGCAGCCGTGCAGGCTGTCCGTCTGCGATATGACCGCATGTTTGGCCGCCACATAGGCGTCCAGTCCCACGGGATTGGGCAGATCAAGGAGAGCCGGGTTGAAACAGCAGAATACGCTGGAAGAATAGAGCGGTTCGCAATGGTGGCGCTGCTCTTTCGAATAGGTGCATCCGACAGCCATGTCGATCACACCCGTATCCAGCATCGCCGTGATTTCCTGCTCCTGCCCGTTGCGGGCGAGAATACGGATACCGGGCGCAATCTCCCGCAGCCGCGCCGTCAAATCCGGCAAAAGCAACAGTTCCACCTCGCTCGACATGCCCAGCCGGAATGTGCGGCGCTCCGTTGCCGGATCGAACACATCCGCCGTCAGCACCGCCGCCTGCGCCTGCCTGAGCGCCTGTCTCACCGGCCCGGCCAGATTGAGCGCCCGCGCCGTCGGCTTCATCTCCTGCCCCACGCGGATGAAAAGCTCGTCTTGAAACAGGGTCCGCAGGGTGGAGAGATTATGGCTCATGGCCGGCTGCTGGATTTTCAGCCGCCGCGCGGCGCGCGTGACATTCATTTCCTCCATCATCGCATCGAAGGCGATGAGAAGGTTGAGGTCGAAAGAACGAAGATTGAAATGATCGATAGTTTGCATAAGTCACATCGATTTGATTGCTGACCTCTCTACACTTAGCTGGAGTACGGAAAGTTTCAAGACGTTCCCCAACCCAGGAGCCCTCAATGCCGTCACGTCGCTCACTTCTCAAAGGCGCCGCCAGCGCCATCATCGCCGCCCCCTTCGTTGCACCCTCCCTCGCCTTCGCCAAGGCGCCGCTCGCCGCCACACAGGCACCCGGCTTTTACCGGCTGATGGTCGGCAAGGTGGAAGTCACCGCGCTTTCGGACGGCGTCATCGCGCTGCCGCTTGCCAAAATCTACACCAACACCACGCCGGAACATGCGACAAAGGTGCTGCAGGATGCCTTCCTGCCGGAAGAAACGCCCACCTCGGTCAACGCGTTTCTCGTCAACACCGGCGACAGGCTGGTGCTGATTGATGCCGGCACCGGCACCTATCTCGGCCCAAGCCTCGGCCGGCTCGTCGCCAATATCGAGGCCTCAGGCTACAAGGCGGGGGAGATAGACGATGTTATCCTCACCCATATCCATACCGACCACTCCGGCGGGCTGTCTGCGGATGGCAAACGCGTCTTTGCCAATGCGACCCTGCACGTCAACAAGCGCGAAGCCGCTTTCTGGCTTGATGAGGCAAAGGCCAAGGCGGCGCCCGAAGCGCTGAAGAAGGGTTATGCCGAAGCGAAGGAAAGCATCCAGCCCTATATCGATGCCGGCAAGTTCGAGACATTCGGTGATAGTGCCGCGCCGGTTCCCGGCCTCGGCTCTATCCTTTATGCCGGCCATACGCCGGGCCACAGCGGCATCGTTCTGGAAAGCGACGGCCAGAAAATCGTCTTCTGGGGCGATATCACCCATGGCGATATCCTCCAGTTCGATGAACCTGATGTCGCGATCGAATTCGACGTCGACCAAGAGGCTGCCGTCGCCGCCCGCGATCTGGCATTCCGGCAGGCGGTGGAAGGCAAATATCTGGTGGCAGGCGCCCATATCGCCTTCCCCGGCATAGGCCATGTGCGCACCGACAGCACCAATTACGATTGGCTTCCGGTCAATTACACGACGCTTTAACTGCAGAGCGGAATGGCCTGATCGTGGATCGGATCAGGCCATCACCCCTGAGCGGCAATCAGGTCAGCGCTACCTGCCGCGTTTCCGCATTGATCATCGTGGCCGCAATGGCGGCCAGCACCAGCAGCCCGGCAAATATGCCGATTGCGACACCAAAACCCTGCGCAATGGCATAACCAAGCAGAGACGGCGCAAGCAGGCCGCCAAGCCGCGCCATGGCGCCCGCGGCCCCCATGCCGGTCGCCCGGGATTCGGTTGGATAAAGCTCCGGCGTATAGGCATAAAGCGCTCCCCAGGTGCCGAGCAGCGCAAAGCTCATAATAAGCAGTGAGGCGGCAATCATTGCGCCGGCCGAAGCGAGCGTGAAGAGCAGGCATCCGAGCGCGGAGAGCAGGCAGAAGCCGATCAGTGTCGGCTTGCGGCCCCATTTTTCAACGCCATAGGCGGCAAGCGCATAACCGGGGATCTGCGCCAGCGCCACCAGCACTAGAAAACCATAACCACGCACGAAGCCGAAACCATCACCCGCCAGTTTCGCCGGCATCCAGGTGAAGACACCGTAATAGGAGACCGAAACGAGGAACCAGATGGCAAGGATCATGATGCTGCGCTGCCGGAGTGCGGGTGAAAATATCCCCTGCCCCTTGGCCACGTCAGGCTGGAAAAGCCCGGTTCCGGCATCGAGCGGCGCGCGGCCATTCGTCACCAGCATGCGGTTGACGACAGCCTTTGCTTCCTCTGACCGACCGCTGCGCAAGAGGTAAAGCGGCGATTCCGGCACCAGAAAGCGCAGGCCGAGACCGAGGACGGCCGGAAAGGCCGTCACGGCAAAAATATAACGCCATGCATCGGCGACACCGGCAAGGCTGGCGCCCCAGGCCGCAAGCGCCACGATCAGCGTTCCGACAGCCCAGAAGCCTTCCAGAAAGACCAGCCAGCGCCCGCGATTTTTGGCGGGCAGGAATTCCGCCATCATCGCATAATCCACCGGCAGCGTGCCGCCCACGGCAGCCCCGGTAAGAAAGCGCAGAACGAGCAGAATGGTGAAATCAGGCGAGAATATCGAAAGCACACCGAACAGCGCATCACAGGCCACGGTGACGATCAGCACCCGGCGACGCCCGTAACGATCCGCCAGCCGCCCGAAACCGGCAGCGCCGAGAAGCATGCCGAAAAAGAACGCCGTGCCGGTCTGCAGCGCCTGCGGCACCGTCAGGCCGAAGGTTGCGGCAATCGAGGCGGCGGTGAAGCCGACGGCCAGAACCTGCATGGCATCCGCCGCCCAGACGAGACCGAAAATGCCCATCAGCCTGCGCTGATAGGCGCCTGCGCCCGCGCGCTCCAGCGCCTCATTCATGGTGATTGCCGTCATGCCCCGCCCCTCTGCAGAAATCGACTTTCACTTGCTATCGCATGGGGGGAGGAAACGGAATTGAATTCTGTGGAGGGGTGCGCACGGTTGGAACGAAATGCTCGGCGCAACGATAGGCGAACCCCTGCGCCTCCGCCCTCATCCCTGTGCTTGTCACAGGGATCCCGCCAGCCCAAGTCCTTGGGCTGAAAAGAGTCCTCTCGCCGCGCAGATGCGCGTCGGCTGGATTCCTGTGACAAGCACAGGAATGAGGGAAGACAGAAGCGCTGGCGAGAAAAGGCAAAGCTGCCTTGCAGAAAGACCCTCAGCCGTAAACCCGAAGAGGCTCCTCAAAACCCTCATCTTCCGCAGCTGCGGCAGGCATCACGGCCTCGCAGTTGCGCCAGCCGATCTTGCCCTTCAACCGCTGATGAACGTCATTGCCAAGCGGCGCCACCAGCACCCGGTTCGGATCAACCGGTCCCGGAAAATCGAGCGCCGCATAAGCGACCTTCTCAAAACCGAGCGGCATGTAATAGGGCGGATCGCCGATCAGGATCACGGCCTCGGAGCCCTTCCGCCTTGCGGCCGCAATGGCGATCCGGACGAGTTCCCGGCCTATGCCCTTGTTTTTGTGCGAAGGCCGAACCGCAAGCGGGCCAAGCATATGGCCCTTCACCCCGCCGGCCAGGACGGGCGTCATGCGCACCGAAGCGATCGTCTCACCATCATCAGCGCAGACGAAGGACAGCGACCGGTCATGCGGACCCTGCTCACGGATGCGCGCCGCCGCACGGGTGTGCCGGCCGGGACCAAATGCTTCTTCGTTGATGACTTCGATGATGGCGTCGTGCGACGCGTCCTCGGTGAGGTAGACAAGATCGTGCTTGGACATAAAGAGACCGAAACTTCCAGAATGCGGATGCGACAATAGATGACGGCTGCGCCGGTAAGGGCGTTCAGGAGCGTCAGCGTCGTCGGAGCATCCGTGGTTCGATCATAGCCTGCAATTTCCTCAGATTTGTGAAAATCGCAATTATCAGGAAAATCACCCCCCGTCCAGAACAAATCTCGACGCTCCTCCTTTCAGCCTGTGCGGGACCGGAAACGCATTGTTCAATGCCTTGCGGGTTCGCGGGATTGAGCGAAACGGGTAGTATCGCCGTCAAGGAAACAATCAAGGAGATCATCATGGGCATGCTGGTGGAAGGTGTGTGGAAGGACGTCTGGTACGACACCAAGGAAACCAAGGGGCATTTCAAGCGCAGCGCCTCGCAATTCCGCAACTGGATCACAGTGGATGGCGCACCCGGCCCTTCCGGAGAAGGCGGTTTCGAGGCGGAGAAAGATCATTACCACCTCTATGTCTCCTTCGCCTGCCCCTGGGCGCACCGCACCCTGATCTTTCGCAAGCTGAAAAAGCTGGACGACCTGATCTCGGTCTCCGTCGTTGATCCGCTGATGCTGGAAAACGGCTGGGAATTCAAGCCGCCGGGCGAACGCACGCCGGGCGCGACCGAGGATCACCTGTTCGGCTCCTCCACGCTCTGGCAGGTCTATACCAAAGCGGACCCCAAATATTCCGGGCGCGTCACCGTGCCGGTGCTCTGGGACAAAAAGCGGGGCACCATCGTTTCCAATGAATCCGCGGAAATCATCCGCATGTTCAATACCGCCTTCAATGACCTCACCGGCTCGCAGGAGGATTATTATCCCGAAGCGTTGCGCGCCGAGATCGATGCGCTGAACGACGTGATCTATGACACCGTCAATAACGGCGTCTACAAGGCCGGCTTCGCCACGACACAGGACGCCTATCAGCAGAATGCCGTGAAGGTCTTCGAAACGCTCGATATGCTGGAAGATCGCCTGAAGGACCGCCGTTTCCTGTTCGGCGCGGAGCAGACGGAAGCGGACTGGCGTCTGTTCACCACTCTGGTGCGGTTCGATCCCGTTTATGTCGGCCATTTCAAGTGCAATATCCGCCGCATCCACGACTATCCGCACCTGACGGGTTACCTGCGCGATCTTTACCAGACACCGGGCGTGCCTGACACGGTCGACATGCGCCACATCAAGGAACATTATTACCGCAGCCACCGCACCATCAACCCGACCGGCATCGTGCCCGTCGGTCCGGAGCTGGACCTGACCATGGCGCATGGACGCGAGACGCTGGTCTGACGAAATACGCCGCTACCAGTAGTCGGCAATCGCCGCTTCGCCGGCAAGTTCGGCAAGGCGGCGGCGGGTTGCCGCCGTCACCCCTTCGGGCAGATTTGAAAGATCGAAAAAGCCGCTCTCGGCAATCTCATGATCCGGCTTTTTCGGTTTGGTCTGGGTGACATCAAGCCGATAAAGCGCGACATGGTCGCGATTGCTGCCTTCCAGATTAAGGTAAACGTGGAAAAGCTCCGGCTTTGAGGCAGCTTCGAGATTGCCTTCCTCGCGGATTTCCTTGTGCAGCGCCGCGAGCAGGGTTTCGCCGCGCTCCACCCCGCCGCCCGGCAGATACCAGCCCGGAAGATAGGTGTGCCGCACGAGAAAAATCCTGCCCTTTTCATCGAAGCAAGCCGCACGCACACCAAGAGTTGCGCCGCGCGTGAACAGAAAAACGAAATGCAGAAAGCGGATGAAGACACGCATATGGAACGGACGGGCCTGCCGCCCGGTTGTTTCGTCATTCACCCTGGTTTCTCCCCGCCTGCCGGCTTTTATTGGACGCGCGGCATATCATAGGTTATCTCTGCCGCCATGTTCAAACTTGCCCATATTTCAGACGTCCATTTAGGGCCACTGCCAAAACTCACTTTCCGGGAACTTGCATCGAAACGGATTACCGGTTTCGTCAACTGGCACCGCAACCGCCGCAAGCATCTCTTTACCGATACACTGGAAAAGCTGCTCGACGATCTCGAGGCAAAATCACCCGATCATCTGGCTATTACCGGCGATCTCGTCAATCTTGCGACGGGCATCGAAATCCGCGCCGCCGCCGACTGGCTTGAGGAAGTGGGCGACCCTGAGAGAACCTCGGTGGTCCCAGGCAATCACGACGCCTATGTTTCCGGCGCGCACGACAAGGCCATGCAGGCCTGGTATCCATACGTGCGTGGCGATGGCGACCCAGCGGAATGGGACGACGACCGCAAGATTTTCCCCTATATGCGCGTGCGCGGCCCCGTGGCGCTGATCGGCTGCTCCACCTCGATTGCGACACCACCCTTTTCGGCCACCGGCTATTTCGGCAACCGGCAGGCGCGTGCCACGGCGGAACTCTTAAAAAAAGCCGGTGAACAGGGGCTGTTCCGCGTGGTGATGATCCATCATCCGCCCATCCGGGGCGCTTCCCCCACCCACAAACGCATGATCGGCATTCGCCGTTTCGCGGCCGCACTCGGCGTCGGCGGTGCGGAACTCGTGCTGCACGGTCATACCCATCTCAACACGGTTTACTGGTTGAATACCCACCACGGGGAAGACCACATCCCGGTCGTCGGCATTTCCTCGGCCAGCCAGGGGCCGGGCGGTGAAAAACCGCGCGCGGCCTATAATCTCTTCCATATTTCCGGTGGGCCCGGCACATGGAATGTCGCCTGCGAACGCCATAGCCTCGATGAGACGGCGACGGGTGTGGCGCTGGAAGATGTGCGGGTGTTTTATGAAAACGGGCGACCGCTGGGGTTTTCTCTACCGAGGGAATAAAACCCGCGTGCGTGGAGCGGAGGAGGGCTTTACCCCCCTCTGCCCTGCCGGGCATCTCCCCCTCAAGGGGGGAGATCGACCTGAGGCTAGGTCTTGCCCATATCAAAGCCCGAGAATGAAGCTGCGGGAAAGCGTCTTGCCGATCTCCCCCCTTGAGGGGGAGATGTCCGGCAGGACAGAGGGGGGCCTCCCCCACCCTCAAAGCAAGCTTACTTAGCCCGCTCTTCCAGCACCCGGTTGGCCGCCGAAACAATCGCTTCCAGCGACGCACCGACGATATTCGTGTTAACCCCGGCGCCAAACAGCTTGCCGCCCGGATGCTCCATCTCGACATAGGCAATGGCCGAAGCATTCGAGCCATGCTGCAGCGAATGCTCGGAATAATCGTTCACCGACAGGTCGATGCCGAGATAGACCGACAACGCATTGATGAACCCGTCGATCGGACCGGTGCCCTTGCCCTCGATACGCTTCACCTCGCCATTATCGGTGATCTCGGCGGCAACGATGCGCACGCCCTTGAAATCGCCGGCCGGATAGGTGTGGTGATCGACGAACTTGATGCGCGCATTCGGCTGCGTCACATAACGCTCCATAAAGCGCTCATAGATGCGCTTGGCCGGCAGTTCGACGCCCTCTTCATCGGTAATGCGCTGGATGTCCTCGCGGAATTCCACCTGCAGGTTGCGCGGCAGGTTGATGCCGTAATCCTGCTGGAGAATATAGGCGATGCCGCCCTTGCCGGATTGCGAGTTGATGCGGATGATCGCCTCATAGGAGCGGCCGACATCCTTCGGGTCGATCGGCAGATAAGGCACTTCCCAGACGGGGTGATTGGCGACCTTGATCGCCTTCATGCCCTTGTTGATCGCATCCTGATGCGAGCCGGAAAACGCCGTGTAGACCAGTTCGCCGACATAAGGATGGCGCTCGGGGATCGTCATCTCGTTGGAATATTCATAGACCGCCTTGATGCGTTCGATATCGCGGCAATCCAGCTCGGGGTCGACGCCCTGCGTATACATGTTCAGCGCCAACGTCACGACGTCGACGTTGCCGGTGCGCTCGCCGTTGCCGAACAGCGTGCCTTCGACGCGGTCCGCACCGGCCATCAGAGCCAGCTCGGTCGCGGCAATGCCCGTGCCGCGGTCGTTATGCGGATGCAGCGAAATGATGACGTTTTCGCGGTTGTCGATATTGCGGCACATCCATTCGATCTGGTCGGCATAGATGTTCGGTGTCGCCATTTCCACCGTCGACGGCAGGTTCAGGATCAGCTTGTTGTCGGCCGTCGGCTTTACGACCTCGACCACGGCGTTGCAGATTTCCAGCGCCACTTCCAGCTCGGTGCCGGTAAAGCTCTCAGGCGAATATTCGAAGCGGAAACCTCCGCCGGCCTTGGCGGCCATGTCGGTGATCATCTTGGCGGCATCAACGGCAATCTGCTTGATGCCATGCACATCCTTGCCGAACACCACGCGGCGCTGCAATTCCGAGGTGGAATTGTAGAAATGGATGATCGGCTTGTTGGCGCCTTCCAGCGCTTCAAACGTGCGGGTAATCAGCTCCGGGCGGCACTGCACCAGCACCTGCAGGGAGACATCGTCAGGCACATTGCCTTCCTCCACGCACCAGCGGGCGAAATCGAAGTCCGTCTGCGAGGCGGAAGGAAAACCGATCTCGATTTCCTTGAAGCCCATTTCGAGCAGCAGCTTGAACATGCGGGCCTTGCGGTCGTGCCCCATGGGGTTGACCAGCGACTGGTTGCCGTCGCGCAGGTCCACCGAACACCAGATCGGCGCCTTGTCGATGGTCTTGCCCGGCCATGTACGGTCAGGAATATTGATGGTCGGGTAAGGGCGATACTTCACGCTCGCGTCCGACATGCCCTTGGAAATATTGGTGATCTTGCCGTCCATTTCGCTTCCTCCTTGCGCAGTCCGCGGGCTTCTCGAGCCATCGGCGGATGCGCGGCCCTCAAGGGCCTAAATCCAGTATAAAATGAGATTTCGAGATGAGGAGCGTTTGCGCCAGCGGGCTTTCGGCCGCCGGGCGCTCCTCACTGGACCCGGCAACCGCGTGTAAGGTCGAGGCTAAGAAGCGAGAGTGCACCGCGCGGAGAGGCGTTCGCAGAAATCTGCGCGCTCATGCCGGAAATGGTTGCGATGCTGTTGCTCATGGCGATGTGTATAAACAGCGGCTGGCGGTCTGACAAGTGATCTTGTGCCGTGCGCCGGTTATTTTCCCTGCCTGCCGCTCTCAAGCCTTTCTGCCTAACCGCGCTTCACCACCCGCTGCAACGCCATCATCAGCCCCCCGCCGATCAACCCCCAGAAGGCCCCGGAAACGCCGCCGAAGGAGAGGCCGGAGGCTGTGATGAGGAAAGTGATGGCCGCCGCCTCGCGGGTTTCCGGCTCCTTGAAGGCTGCCACTGCGGAGCCGGAAAAGGCGCCGACCAGCGCCAACCCCGCCACCGCCTGAATGAGGATGGGCGGCGCCAGCGCCACGAAGGCCGTGACCACGCCGGCCAGCAGGCCGAAGATGATATAGCCGACGCCTGCGATGATCGCCGCCCAGTAACGCCGTCTCGCATCAGGATGGGCATCCTCGCCCGCGCACATGGCCGCCGTGATGGCGGCAAGATTGACCGCATGGCCGCCAAAGGGCGCGGAAAGCAGGGAGAAAAAGCCGGTCGCCGCGAAAAGCGGGCCGGGCTGCGGGTCGTAGTGATTGACCTTCAGCACCGCGATACCGGGAATATTCTGCGAAGCCATGGTGACGATGAAGAGCGGCAGCGCGATGGAAACGACGGCGTGCAGGCTGAAGACGGGCGTTACCCACTCAATCGGCGGTGTCAGCGATTGCGCCACGCTATCGAGCGCGCCCTCGGGAATATCGACACCGAAGATCATGACAAGCACGAAGGCGGCAAGGGCCGCGGGCACGGCGAACAGCCGTTTAAAGGCACCAACAACGATCCAGGCGAGAATGATGGGTAATCCGAGCGCCGGGTTGAAGCCGATTGCCTTGATCGGCGCGAAACACAGGCCGATGATGACGCCTGACAGCATGGCATTGGCAAGCGGCGCGGGAATGGAGGCGACCGCCTTTCCAAGTGGCCTGAACAGGCCTGCGATGATGATCAAAATGGCGCAGATGACGAACCCGCCAACGGCTGCCGGGAAGCCACCCTCAATGACGCCGGTGGTGGCAAGCAGCGCGGCGCCCGGCGTCGACCACGCGATGCTGATGGGAAGCCGGGTTGTGACGGAAAGAGCTATGGCGCAAAGCCCCATCGCCACCGAAAGCGCCATCAGCGCCGACGCCGCTTCGAAATCCGTCGCACCGACGGCTTTCAGCCCCTGCAACACAACGGCGAAGGAGCTGGCGAAACCGACAAAGGCGGTAAGGCAGCCCATGAACAGGCTCTGGACGGAAAAATCTTTCAGCATGAAGCACTCTGCGGCCTGCGGCCTGTCGCAAACAACCGCAGCGGTCTGCATTGGCGACAGGCAGAAAAATTGAAGCGTGATGCGCGAATCCGGGGATGGCGACACGCCTTGGATGAAGCGTGGTTATATTCAGGATCAAAAAAGACGCGACTTGGCAAGATGGGCCACCAGACTTCAGGTACGGCGGCATGGAAAACGTCATCAAAGTTTAGCGGCGAGGCGCTAATCCTGCCCGCATCACAACAGGTCATCCGCCACGAGAGGGACCCTCGCCATGCTCCGCATCGTCACCATTGCCGCCTGCTGTTTTGCGGCTCTTCCCGCCACTGCCCAGACCCCGCCTGCGCCGGCCTTCCTCGGCCAGATCGTCATTCCCTCGGGCCTCTCCATCAATGGCGTTACCTTCGGCGGCATTTCCGATCTCGCCTTTGACAGCGAAACGGGCCGTTATTTCGCAATTTCCGATGATCGCGTGGAAAAAGGTCCGGCCCGCTATTACGAGCTGGAGCTGGCCGTAACGGAAGGCGCCGCCACGCTCAACATCGCCGCCATCCATGAATTGAAAGACGAGACCGGCGCGGCCTTTGCGCCGAAGAGCATCGATGCGGAAGGCATCGCGCTCGACCGCAAGGGCGGCAAGCTCTATTGGTCCTCCGAACGCGACCTGAAGAACCAGCCGGCGCTTTACGTCTCGGACATCGACGGCGGCAATGTGAAGCGGCTGGAACTGCCGGACGCCTATCTCGTCGACGACGCGAAGACCAAGGGCGTACAGAACAACCTCGCTTTTGAAGGCCTGGCCCTGATGCCCGGCCGGCTGATCGCCGCCACCGAAAACGCTCTCATCCAGGACGGCCCCAAGGCAACGCCGCAGGCGGGCAGCCCGGCCCGTATCCTCGTCATCGACACGGCGACGCTGAAACCGGTCGCCGAGCATGTCTATGTCACCGAGGCGATCTCCAAGACCCCAACCGCCGCCGAGCCGAAATATAACGACAACGGCCTTTCCGCCATTGCAGCCCTGCCGGATGGCCGTTTTGTCGCCGTCGAGCGCAATTTCGCCTCCGGCGTCGGCAACCACATCCGCTTCTTCATCGTCGACATGTCCCGCGCCGACAATATTCTCGGCAAGGACAAGATCGATCCGGCTTCCGTGGCTACCGTATCGAAATCACCCTGGTTTGAAATCAACGAAGGCGATTTCGGCCTCGATATCGACAATATCGAGAGCTTCGCCTTCGGCCCTGTGGTGGATGGCAAGCAGCTTTTTGTCATCGCCTCCGACGACAATTTCAACACAGGCAAGCAGTTCACCCAGTTTGCGGCATTCGCAATTCCCGCCAATCTGGGTCAGTGAAATCCACCGAAACAGAATGCCGGCTCTGGACAATGTCCGGGCCGGCATCGGCAACCGAGACGGATGCCTGCCTTACCAGCGGAGCAGACGTGAACCGGCGAAAGCGCCGATGATACCGGTCAAGAGAATGCCCAGGGAATACCAGATCAACACGAAAGCCATGCCGTTTTCGGTGCAGAACCACGAATAGACCCACGCCCCGGCCGCACCTGCGGCGATGCCAGCGGCAAAACCCGCAAGCGTGGGATCAGCGGGGGCCGACCGCCTGAGAACCGCGAAATTCGCCAGAAACAGCGGCAGCGCGAAAGCAACGATCAAAAACGGGCAATGCAGCGCCGACGATCCGAGAATGAGGGTGCTGTAGGTGCTGGGCACGGCAAATCCAAGCTGGACGAGCGCGATCAGCGCCATGGCGGCAAAAATCAGCGCAAGCCACACAAACAGGCAACCCCTCTCGCCTTCCGGCCGCGCAAGACGCATGACGGCAAAAAATGCAATGAGGGCCAGTAGGGCATTATAGGCGGATTTGACCCAGAAACCCGGCTCGGTCATGGCCTCGCTCATGTCGACGCGAAGCCCCAGAATGACGACCATCAGCACGAGCGAAAGGCCGAGCGCGGGCAATGCCGCGAATGCCAGCCTGCGCTCCAGCGCGAAAGCGGGGACAGGTTTCAGATCACCCGCCAGTTGTTCGATGATGTCTTCCGTTTTCCTCACCTGTCCCCCCGCAACTTCGCCGCCAGGACTTTCAGCGTTCTGTGAATGCCGACCCTTGCCGCAAGCTCGGTCTGGCCGGATTTTTCCGCCGCTTCGGCAATTGACTGGCCTTCGAGTTTCACTCTTCGAATGAGATCGCGTTGCCGCTCCGGCAGGTCGTCGAGCAGCCGCTCCACATCCATGCGGGCCATGACCGCATCGACGGAGGGTTCCGCCTCCAGCGTCTCATCGAGTTCGACTTCCGCCAGCATTCGGGCGCCCCTGCCCCGATAATGATCGATGAGCTTGTAGCGCGCTATCGAGAAGAACCACGCCGTGAAAGGTCTTGCACGGTCATAGGTCTCCCGCTTGGCGTGAAGCGACAACAGGGTTTCCTGCACAAGATCTTCGACATCGCCTCTGGAGGCGGCCGCCATGCGCCGGCTGAAATAGGCGATCAGCAGCCGCCTCAGGGCATGAAGCAAATGCCGGTAGGCGCCTTCGTCCCCATCGAGGGAACGCAGCATCAGCATTTTTAATGTCTCTTCCGAAAGGCTGCCTGTCATCGTCACTATCGGGTTATTCGCAGTCGGCAGGATATTGTTACATAGTGGCTTTAAAAAAATCTCGCCCGAACTTGTCGTCACAAGCGCGTGAAGATGTAACGGGCGGCGGGTCGCGCCCGAATGGACAATCGTGAGCCCCGGCACAATGCCGGCGGACATGCAACGACGTCCAGAGGAGACCCTTCATGACCCGCATTCTTACCGCCATTGCCGCCGCTTCCCTGTTCTCCGCTCTTTCCTTCGCAGGCATCGCCCATGCCGACAGCATGAAAACCGATACGATGAAGAAGGACACCATGCATAGCGACGCCATGAAGGCCGAGACCATGAAAAAGGATGGCATGTCCATGGCCAGCAAGAAGGACTGCATGGACAAGGCCGGTATGGAAATGGACAAGATGAAAAAGGCCGACATGATGAAGGCCTGCGACATGATGAAGTAAGGCCGGCCTGAACGAAAAAAGCCCGCACCGGTTTTGACCGATGCGGGCTTTCTCAAATGAAAATCGAAAACTCAGAGTTCCGACTGGCTTTCGACGATCTTGCCGACGAGGCCGTAATCCTTGGCCTCTTCCGCTCCGAGCCAGTAATCGCGATCGATGTCCTTGGCGATCTTTTCTTCGCTCTGGCCGGTGGCCTTGGAGAAGATCTTGATCAGGCGCTGGTTCATCTTGATGATTTCGCGGGCCTGGATTTCGATGTCGGATGCCATGCCGCGCGTGCCGCCGGAGGGTTGATGCAGCAGGAAGCGGGTGTTCGGCAGGCAAAGGCGGCGTTCCTTCGGTACCGAAACGTAAATCAGCGCACCGGCGGAGGCGACCCAGCCCGTGCCGATGATGTAGACCTTCGGCTTGATGAACTTGATCATGTCGTGGATGGAATCACCCGATTCGACATGGCCGCCCGGCGAATTGACGTAAACGCGAATGTCGTCGTCACTGGCGGCGGCAAGAGCCACGAGCTGCGTGCAGACCTTCTGCGCCAGTTCCTGCGTGATGCCGCCATAGATGAAGATCGAACGCGACTTGAAAAGATTCGCTTCCGTTTCCTTGCCGATCGGCAGTTCCTTGCTCTTGTCGTCTTCGTCTTCGTTCATCAACGGCTCTCCAGCGTAATTCATGCATGCCCTTCGGACATAGTGCGACTTGTTACGTAAGGCAATGAGCGAAAAAGGCAAGGTTTGCCCGCCAACAATAAACACCACCCCCGGCAGATGACGCATGGACAGCCTCTTGGCCTTCGCGATATCGTCAGCGCCTCATTGCAGCGCCGCCCGCCGCGGGAAGCCCAAGATCCCGCCGCTGACGGCAACAATTTCAAGAGGGAACCATGCTGAAAAGACTAAGCCTCGCCGCCGCCGCGCTCGGCCTCACCACCCTGCCCGCTTTCGCCCATCTGAACCCGGAAGAACACGGTTCCTTCATGGCCGGTGTCTCCCACCCCTTCTTCGGTGCGGACCATATTCTGGCGATGGTGGCCGTCGGCATCTGGGCCTCGCAGATCGCCTTTGCCCGAAACGACCGCAAGGCGCTGTGGATCGTGCCCGCCGCTTTCGTCGGCACCATGGCCGCAGGCTTCCTGATGGCGGTTTACGGCATTGACCTTCCCTTCGTCGAACCCGCCATTCTCGCCTCCGTCATCGGCCTTGGCCTGCTGGTTGCGATGGCGGCAAGGCTTCCCACGGCAGCGGCAGCGGCCGTTGTCGGCGCTTTCGCGCTTTTCCACGGCCATGCCCATGGCGGTGAACTCGGCAGCGCGGGCACACTTCAATTCGGCATCGGCTTCATGATCGCCACCGCCATCCTGCATGCGGCCGGCATCGCGCTCGGCCTCGGCATTGCCCGTTTCGGCTCGGCCGCAAGCCGCACCGTCGGCGCGCTGACGGCGATTGCGGGTCTCTCGCTCGCCTTTGGCGGCTGAGGATCATTACCGAAATTTAAAATTTGGACCGCTTTGAAAAGCCTGAATTCTGGCCTACCTCCTTATCGTGGATTTACGCTTCACGGTAAGGAGGCAGCATATGTCACCGGAAGAAAGCCAGCTTCTCAAGGCCCTGTTCGACAGGACCAAAACCGCATCCGCCACCCCGCGTGACCGCGAGGCGGAAACTTTGATCGCAGACGCCGTGCGCGATCAACCCGCAGCCCCCTATTATCTCGCCCAGGCGGTGATCGTTCAGGAAAAAGGTCTGGAAGCGGCAGCAGCCCATATCAAACAGCTCGAAGACCGCATCCACGCACTGGAAAGCGGTAATAGCGCCCCTCAGGCGGCGGCGCAGGGCGGTTTCCTCAGCTCCATCTTCGGCACCGGCCAGCCGCAACCACCCGCACCGGCACCAGCCCCTGCGGCCGCGCCGAGCTCATGGCGCAACGATACCGCCGGCCAGACGGCCGGCCCTTGGGGAGCGGCAGCCAATCAGCAGCAGCCCGGTGGCCCATGGAGCCAGGCCGCCGCAGGTGGACGTTCAGGCGGTGGTTTTCTGCAAGGCGCGCTCGGCACCGCTGCCGGTGTTGCGGGCGGCATGCTGCTGGCCAATTCGCTGAGCGGCATTTTCGGCAGCCACATGTCGTCGCTCGGCCTTGGCTCGCCCTTCAGCGGCGGCAATGCCGCTGGCAACGCACCCGTCGAGGAAACCGTCGTCAACAACTATTACGGCGACAGCGCAAGCCCGCAGAATAACGACGATGACGATATCCAGCAGGCCGATTACGACGACAGCGCCGATGATGCGGATGCTGATTCAGGCGACGACGGTTCGTTCGCCTGAACCTTGCATCACATAAACAGCCGGATCAGCCGCGGCCGCGATAGGTGGCAACGCCCTGATCCGGCAGCCACACGCCTTCAGGCGCCGGTCCGGTCTGCCAGAACACGTCAATCGGAATGCCGCCGCGCGGATACCAGTAAGCACCAATGCGCAGCCATTTCGGCTGCAGCAGTTCTACCAGCCGCTTGGCGATATAGACCGAGCAATCCTCGTGGAATGCGCCGTGGTTGCGGAAGGACTGCAAAAACAGCTTCAGCGACTTCGACTCCACCAGGAAATCGCCCGGAATGTAATCGATGACGATATGGGCGAAATCCGGCTGGCCGGTCATCGGGCAAAGCGAGGTGAATTCGGGCGCGGTGAAGCGCACGACATAATCGGTGCCGGCATTGCCGTTCGGCACTTTTTCGAGAACAGCCTTCTCCGGGCTCTCTGGCGTATCGACCTTCGTGCCCAGCTGCGACAGGCCGGAAACATCCGTCACGGACATGGAAAACTCCTGTTTATTTAAACAATCACTTTGACGCCATGCGCCTTTTCGCCTTCCGGCTCGACGTGAATGGCAAGGCTGGCGCCCGGTATGACGTCCCTTATGGCATCTTCAAGGCGGTCGCAAATATCATGCGCCTCCCGCACCGTCATGACGGCGGGAACGACGACGTGAAAATCGATGAAAGCGGCCGAACCGGCGCGGCGGGTTCTAAGATCATGCACGCCGATGACGCCGCCGGAATTTTCCGCGATCGCCTTCTTGATCGCCTCGTCCTCCTCCGGCTCCACCGCACGGTCCATCAAGCCGCCAAGCGAATGCAGAATGACTTTCGAGCCCTGGAAGAGGATGTTGACGGCCACCAGAATGGCGAGCAGCGGATCGAGAATGGCGTAACCCGTAAAAAGCGCCAGAACGAGGCCGACGAGAACGCCTGCCGAGGTCACGACGTCAGACATGATGTGATGGCCGTCAGCCGCGAGCGCCGGTGAGGCATATTTCTTGCCGACGCGAATGAGGATCGTAGCCCAGACAGCATTGATCGCACCCGCCGCCGCATTGATGACCAGACCGAGAACCGGCGCTTCCGGCAGCCTCGGATTGAAAAGAGCACCCCAGGCCTCCTGTACGATCAGGAGCGCGGCAACCACGATCAGCACACCCTCCACGACGGCAGAAATATACTCTGCCTTGTGGTGGCCGAACTGGTGGTCGTCATCGGCGGGCTTCTGCGCATAGCGAATGACGAAATAGGCGATGAAGGCCGCGACCACATTGACGGTCGATTCCAGACCGTCAGATAAAAGCGCGACCGAGCCCGTGACCCACCAGGCCACGAGTTTGAGGCCCAGCACACCGAAAGAAAGCGGAATGCTCCAGAATGCGAGCTTCCTTACCAGCGCATTGCCTTCACTGTTCATTTTTGCCCCCGTGCGGATGCGAACGAATTGCATGACCGACTGCCAAAACGCACGAACCGCGCGCACGGGGTCTCCGTGCGCGCGGTTCGCTATTTGAGCGTTCTATCGTTCAAACGGAGCACAAGGTCAAGGGCATTGCGCTCACGCCAAAAGCATCACTCTTCGCTCTTCTGCTCGCAGAAACGAATGCGGTTGCCGAATGGATCGGTCACTTCCATCACATCGCCCCAGGGCAGTTCTTCAACACCCGGTTTCAGGAAGCGATAATCCTTCGCCGCCAGTTCCTGTTGATAGGTGTGAACGCCGCGCATGGTAGCGAAAATGTTGGAGCCCGGCGTCGCATCACCGTGATGACCGCTGAGATGAAGGCCCATTCCGGCCCGTGAAACCTGCATGTAGAGCGGGAAATTATCGCCGAAGCGGTGTTCCCAATCGACCTCGAAACCGAGAAAATCGACATAGAACTCCCGCGCCTTGGCTTCGTCGAATATCCTGACGATCGGGAATATCCGCTCGAAGCTGATGTCTCCAGCGTTTTGTGTCCCGGCATCACCCATGCTGCCTCAACCTCTTTTCGGACCCATAAAATGAAACCGGCCGCAACAGGTGCGGCCGGTACAGTCAGCTTATTCGGCTGCGACGATCTTGCCGTCCTGCCACTTGAACAGCGAGAAGGCCTGCGACGTCAGGTCGCCGTTTTCGCCATAGGTGACCTTGCCGATTGCCGTCGGGAAAGCGTCGCCGCTCTTCAGGGCCGTGGCGACCGCTTCGGAATCCTTGGCGCTTCCGGCTTTCTCGATGCCGGCCTTCAGGACTTCAACGGCAGCGTAAGCGTTGAGCGTGAAGGCTTCCGCCGGAATGTTGGCGGCCTTCAGCGCTTCGGCAGCAGCCTTGGAGTCGTCGTTCTTCAGCGCGTCGGAAGCGTTGGTGAAGATCGTGCCTTCGCCAGCCTGCGAACCGATGTTCCAGAACTCGCTGTTGGACAGGCCGTCACCGCCGATAACGGCAGCCTTGGAACCAATGTCCTTCAGCTGGCGCACCAGAAGACCTGCTTCCGGGTGGTAACCGCCGAAATAGACGATGTCGGCATTGTCGGACTTCAGACGAGCCGTCAGCGCGCCGAGATCCTTTTCGCCTGGTGTCAGCGCATCATAGAGAACTTCGGTCACGCCACCGGCATTCAGCGTCGCCTTGAAGGAGTCTGCCAGACCTTTGCCGTAAGCGCCCTTGTCGTGAATGATGGCGATCTTCTTGTCCTTGAGGTTGGAAAGAACATATTTCGCCGCAACCTCGGCCTGCTGGTCGTCACGGCCGCAGGTGCGGAAGACGTTGGCAAGGCCGCGGTTGGTCAGGCCCGGCGCGGTCGCCGTCGGCGTCACCATCAGGACGCCATTTTCGGCAAAGACATCCGATGCCGGAATGGCGACGCCCGACGTCACCGGACCGACGACGAAGTGGATGCCTTCGGCAACAAGCTGGTTGGCAGCGGAAACGCCCTGCTTGGGCTCGCCGCCATCATCAGCGAGCTTCAGCACGACCTGTTCGCCGAGGATGCCGCCCTTTTTGTTGATTTCATTGACTGCCGTCTGGGCGCCGTTCTTGACCTGGTCGCCATAGGCGGCGACAGGACCGGTGAGCGGCGCAATCAGGCCGATGATGATTTCGGCATGAGCAAGGGGTGCGAATGCGAAGGACGCTGCGAGCGTCACGCTGGTCAATGTCTTCAGTTTCATCCTGGTGTCTCCTTAAAGGGGGTCGCGGACCCGGTGAGCGCCATGGGCGCCGACCGAATGAAACTATCGGACGCCTCCCGGCGAAAACTCGTTCCATTTTTGAATTCCGAGCCTTCCACTCAACTCATACGGAAGGTTTGATGATTTATGCAAGTCACTTTGCTGGATTAGGTCTATTAGCGGTAAATCATTCGCCGGATCGGCCGTGATTGCGCCGTCTGAACGGACAAATCGACCTTCCGTAAACGCTTGGCGTTTGGCCGCCGCTGGAGGATAATACGCCATGATCGCAGCAGATGAAGAATTTCTGGCGGGCCTTCCCGTCTTCCGGCATTTTGAAGACGTGGCCGACCCGGCGCTTTATCGCGCCCTGCCGCCGGGATGGGGGCTGGCCATCGCCGATATCGTTGATTCGACCGCGGCGATCGGTACTGGCCGATACAAGGCCGTCAACATGGCTGGTGCGGCGGTCATTTCAGGCGTTTCGAACAGTCTCGGACGTCACGACCTGCCCTTCGTTTTCGGCGGCGACGGCGCCGCCGTTGCCGTACCGCCCCAGGGGCTGCCTGTGGCGCGTGCAGCACTTTCGAATGTGCAGCGCTGGGTGAAGGATGACCTCGATCTTGCAATGCGCGTGGCCCTGGTCCCCGTCGAAGATATCCGCAAGAATGGTTTCGATATTCGCGTCGCCCGCTTTCAGGCAAGCGAGGATGTTTCCTACGCCATGTTTTCGGGCGGCGGTAACAGCTGGGCGGAAGCCCGGATGAAGGAGGGACAATATGCCCTGCCCGCAGCCGAAGCAGGCGAGCGCCCGGACCTGACGGGACTTTCCTGTCGCTGGAACCCCATTCCCGCCACCCGCGGCAAGGTGGTATCGATCATTGCCGTGCCGGGGCCGTCGCGGGACATGCCTGCATTCCGCCAGCTGGTCATCGATCTCGTCGATCTCGCCGAGCAGGACGCAAGACACGGCCATCCCGTGCCGGAGGATGGCCCAAAACTCGGTTTCGTGGGTGAGGGTCTCGGTCTGGAAGCCCGGGCCGGGGCTGCCTATCACGATGTCTGGGGCAAGATGCGCCGCTCGTTTCGCATTCTCGGCGAGTCCCTGCTCGTCAATCTTCTCAGCGTGACGGGGCTGTCGTTCGGACCGTTCAATGCGGTGCGCTATCGGCGCTCGGTCGCAAGCAATACTGATTTCAGAAAATTTGATGACGGACTGAAGATGACGGTGGATATCGACGCCTCACGGCTCGAAAAAATCCGCACGCGGCTCGAACAGGGTCGCCTATCGGGAAGCTGTTATTACGGCCTGCACGAACAGGATGCCGCCTTGATGACCTGTATCGTGCCGTCCCCGCTTTCCAGGGACCATATGCATTTCGTGGATGGCGCGGACGGCGGATATGCGGCTGCGGCAAGCCGCCTCAAGCAGCAGATACAATCTGCTGCGACGGGCTGAATACCACGCCGATACCAGCCCTCAATCTCTGTGCCTGGATGCACTACAGCGAAAGCCGACGAAAAGAAAAAACCGGCGTCGTGCGCCGGTTTCAATGGAGTGATGCTGCCGGACCTTAACACGGCCGTGGGATCAGGCTGCGGTCTTGCTGCTCTTCTGCGCCTGGCAGTAAATTTCCTCGAGGGAGGCGAGGATTTTTTTCACGGATTCGGAGTTGCTGGAATAGTAGATGGTCTGCGCATCGCGTCGTGTCTTCACTAGTCGCTGGGCACGCAACTTCGAAAGATGCTGCGAGAGAGCGGACTGGCTGAGACCAACCTGTGAAGCGAGAACACCAACCGGCACTTCCGTATCCACCAGCGTGCACAAGATCATCAGGCGCTTTGGATTCGCCATAGCTGAGAGCAAGTCTGCAGCGGCGATGCTATGTTCCGACAGAGATTGGTTATCCATACGCTCAAGTCTCCTGATGACAGTCGAAAAAGACGGTCATGGTGGCTATTATAGGTGTTCCAAAAGGTGTTTTTATAATTCAGTTGATACGTTGTATATACCTAAATCTTGCTTATATCGTGTCCCTTTCAAAGACTATTCTTCATCGGTTATTTACTTAAGATATTGTGATAAAATTATCAGCTTTTTGCTCGTTTTTTCACAGTCTAAGGATAAAAACATGTATTAGCAGCAGTATTTATAAGCAATAAACGATCAAAATTTGAGCGCTTCAATCTTAACACCCGGCGCCGGATTTTGGGGTGACAATCTATTACCACCTTAAATTTAGCAGCGAGCTAAAGAATCTAGATTAACTTTGCGCAATTTTCTCTAAGTTTGCAATATGATTTTTATTAGTAATTATTTTCATGCATAACTTGTGATATCAAAAATATTCTTTGCTACCGTGGGAAGGTATAACTTGCGCTGCAAAGATCTTGTAGAAACAGAAAAAGGGCCCTCCATGAAGGCCCTTTCTTTTTTCAGACGGGCGAATCACTATTTTTTGCGGTGACGCGTCAGCCCTGCCACGACTTCATCTGCGGAAATCGTGCCTATGATCGCGCCATTGTCGACGACGCCGATCGCTCCGGAGTTTTTTGACAGCGCATCGAGAATATCGATCAGCGGCGATGATGGACGGGCGGTGGCGGCGACGTTCATCTGGCCGTTGCGTTCGTCCACGCCCCGCTTCATCACATCGGCAGCAGTCAGCATGGAAATCGGGTTCATGTTCTGCACGAAATCCGCGACATATTGCGTGGCCGGCTGCTTGACGATCTGCTGCGGCGTTCCGCACTGGATGATGCGTCCGCCTTCCATCATGGCGATACGGTTGCCGATACGGAAGGCCTCGTCCAGATCGTGGCTGACGAAGAGGATAGTTTTCTTCAGCCTGCTCTGGAATTCCAGAAGCTCGTCCTGCAGGCGGCTTCTGATGAGGGGGTCAAGCGCCGAGAACGGCTCGTCCATCAACAGGATCGGCGCGCCGGTGGCAAACGCTCTCGCCAGCCCCACACGCTGCTGCATGCCGCCGGAAAGCTCTCCCACCTTGCGGTCGGCCCATGCGGAGAGATTGACCAGTTCCAGCTGCTCGGCCACCATGCGCTTGCGCTCGGCTTCCGGCACGCCGGAAAGCTCAAGCCCGAAGCCGACATTGTCGGCCACATTGCGCCAGGGCAGAAGACCGAACTGCTGGAAGACCATGGAAACCGTGTGCATGCGCAGATCGCGGAGCGATTTCGCCGGGCAGCGATAGGGATCGACATAGCCGGACTTGGTCTTCACGCCGACATTGCCGCGCACCACGGGCGCAAGCCCGTTGACGGCCCTGAGCAGGGTCGATTTGCCGGAGCCGGAAAGCCCCATCAGCACGAGTATCTCGCCTTCGCTGACCGAGAGCGAGGCATTGGCGACACCGAGAACCAGTCCGGTTTCGGTATTGATCTCGTCCCGCGTGCTGCCCTTGTCGATCAGCGGCAGCGCCGCATCGGGCCGGTCGCCGAAAACGATATCGACATTTCCGAAGATGATGGCGTCACTCATAGATCATCCTCCGCGCCGGGAAGGCGGAAAAGCCGGTCGAGAACGATCGCCAGGATGACGATGCACAGTCCCGCTTCGAAGCCCATGGCGATATTGACGGTGTTCAAGGCGCGCACGACAGGCACCCCGAGACCATTGGCGCCCACCAGCGCGGAAATGACCACCATCGACAGCGACAGCATGATCGTCTGGGTGAGGCCGGCCATGATCTGCGGTGCGGCGAAGGGAAGCTCCACCTTGCGCAATACTTGCGAAGGCGTCGCACCAAAGGCGACGGCCGCCTCGACCAGCGACGGCGGCGTCGAGACGATGCCGAGGCGGGTGAGGCGCACGGGAGCCGGAATGGCGAAGATGACGGTGGCGATGAGGCCCGGAACCATGCCGAGACCGAACAGCACCAGCGCCGGAATGAGATAGACGAAAGTGGGGATGGTCTGCATCAGATCCAGCGCCGGGCGCATGCCGGCATAGATCCACTTGCGTCGGGCCGCCAATATGCCGAGCGGTATACCGATGATCATGCACACGGCGCTGGCGGCGATGACCAGCGCCAGCGTTTCCGTCGTCGCTTTCCAGTAGCCGAGATTGATGATGAGCAGCAGCCCGAGCGCGGTAAAGATGGGCATGCCGACGGAGCGGCGCGTCCAGGCCGAAAGCGCCGTCAAGATCACGACGATGACCAGCGGATGCGGCGCCTGCAGCACATAAAGCAGGGCGTTGATGACGCTTTGGAAAATGAAGGAAAGCCAATCGAAGAAAAAAGCGAGATTGCCGGTCAGCCAGTCAATGGCCTCCTTGGCATATCGGCCGACGGGCAGGCGGTTTTCAGGAGCGCTGAGCCATTCCACGGTAAGAAAAGACCTTTCGTGAATTAAAACAATTCCAGCAAAAATGCGTAGCGGTTTTGCGTCCGGAATTGCGCAGACAACAAAGGAATGGAGCATCGTCATCCCGTTTTACCGGAATTGCTCCAATGCAGAAATGACGGCCGGCAATAAAACTGCCGGACGCGGTGCTGGCGCATGACCTTCAATGTCTGAAAATTCACAGGCAAGGTCATGCATGGGCATCGTTATTTCCCGCTGATCCGGCCTGCCATGCAGGCCGGATGCAGTCATGCATAGTCTTGCGGTTTAAAGGCCGAGAGCCTTCTTTACGGTGGGCAGGGCGTCGGCGCTGCCGTCCTTGGTCTTGACGTTGGCGAGCCAGGGTTCGATCGCCGCCGGGTTGGCCTTCAGCCAGGCGGTTGCAGCCGCCTCGCCCTCAAGGCCGTCATTCAGGATCTTGCCCATGATCTCGTTTTCCATGGGCAGGGAAAATTGCAGGTTCTTGAGGAAAGCGCCGACATTCGGGCATTCCTCGACGTAACCCTTGCGGACATTGGTATGGATCGTCGCGCCGCCGAGGTTGGGGCCGAAGACCTCGTCGCCGCCGGTCAGATAGGTCAGCTTGAAATTCGCATTCATCGGATGCGGTTCCCAGCCGAGAAAGACGATCGGCTCGCCGGATTTTTCCGCGCGGGCCACCTGGGAGAGCATGCCCTGCTCGGACGATTCGACCACCTCGAATGATTTCAGTCCGAAACTGTCCTTGGTCACCATGTCGAGAATCAGGCGGTTGCCGTCATTGCCGGGTTCGATGCCATAGATCTTACCGCCAAGATCAGCACTGTGGGCGGCGATATCCTTGAAATCCTTGATGCCGAGTTCGGCGCCCTTGGCGTTGGTCGCCAGCGTGTATTTGGCGCCGGTCAGGTTTTCCCGAAGCGTCTCGACAGACTTGTCTTCGCGATAAGGCGCAATATCGCCTTCCATGGTCGGCATCCAGTTGCCGAGGAAGACGTCAATGTCCTTGTTTTTGAGGGACGTGTAGGTAACGGGGACGGAGAGAAGCTTGACGTCCGTTTCATAGCCAAGGCTTTTCAGAAGGACGGTGGCTGTCGCCGTTGTGGCGGTGATGTCGGTCCAGCCCACATCGGAAAAACGCACCGTGCCGCAACTTGCCGGTTCGGCGGCGCTGGCCGCGCTGAACGTCATGGAGGAGATTGCTGCGGCCAAGACCAGACAGCGACTTCTATTTGCAAACATCGCTTGCTCCCTGTTTTTTCGTTCCCTTGCCATTATCAATATCTGCCGGACACAATCAACTCGCGTGCATTTGCGTGCTTTGGCCCACCGTTTGCGACAAAATGGTGAAAATGTCGGTATTCAGCGGTGCAATGTCGAAAAAGGGCAGGCCGTAGAAATCTGTGTTTTTCCCACGGCCATACTTTTCAATCCGCGTCTTCCTCGTCAAAAGACGCTGTATGCAACATCGGCTGGAGAACCGGAACCGGTTTGTGAGGCGCGGTGTGCCGATTGAAGAGGTTGGAGCATTCAAACGCGGGTGCTCCGGGAGTGGATAATGGCAAAACTCTATTTCAATTATTCGACGATGAATGCCGGCAAATCGACCATGCTGCTGCAAGCGTCCTATAATTATCACGAACGCGGCATGCGCACGCTGATCTTCACGGCGGCCTTTGACGACCGGGCGGGCGTCGGTCGCGTTGCCTCGCGCATCGGCCTCTCCTCCGACGCCCTGACCTTCGATGAAAATACCGACCTGTTCGCCGAGGTATCGGCCCACAATGCCGAAGGGCCGGTCGCCTGCGTTTTTGTCGATGAGGCCAATTTCCTCTCCGAACACCATGTCTGGCAGCTTGCCGAGATTGTCGACCAACTGAACATTCCGGTCATGACCTACGGCCTGCGCACGGATTTCCAGGGAAAGCTTTTTCCTGCCTCGAAAGAACTCCTCGCCATTGCCGACGAGCTTCGCGAAATCCGCACCATCTGCCATTGCGGCCGCAAGGCAACGATGGTGGCCCGCTTCGACAATGAAGGAAAGGTCGTGACCGAAGGCGCGCAGATCGATGTCGGCGGCAACGAGAAATATGTTTCCTTCTGCCGCCGCCACTGGGTGGAGACGTTCAAGGGCGAGTGAGCATCTGCGTCCGGTTGCCGCATTTGATTTTCCGCAAAGATGGCTGCCCTGCTCCCGGGCTAAGACGACAGCGACACATTCGCGTGGATGTGCTTTCTCTCAGGAGCAAAATTATGCAGAACAGAACTGCCAAATTCGCCGGCCTCGCCATTCTCGCAGGTCTTTTCGCCTTTCCCGCCCTTTCTGCCGAAATCGAAGTGAAGATGCTCAACAAGGGCAGCGACGGCCAGGCGATGGTTTTCGAACCCGCGACCGTCAAGGCCGCCATCGGCGACGTCATCACCTTCGTCCCGGTCGACAAGGGTCATGATGCGGCAGCCGTGAAGGACATGATCCCTGAGGGTGTCGCCGACTTCAAGGGCAAGATGAACGAGACGGTGAAGGTGACTGTCGAGAAGGAAGGCGCCTACGTCGTCAAATGCACACCGCATCTCGGCATGGGCATGATCGCGCTCGTCGTCGTTGGCGATGCGGCACCGGCCAATCTGGACGCCGTCAAGAACGGCAAACTGCCGAAAAAGGCGCGCGACCGGCTGAATGACGAGATCGCCAAGCTCGGCCTCTAACCGCATATCCCTTCGGTTCCGCGGCGGCCGTTGTTCCACAATCGGTGTGGAAAGCCATAACGGCCGGCGCGGACCGCAGGTTGAGAAAAGTTTCGCAATCATGTTGTATCCCGGTTGACCGGGACATATCTGGAAGACAGTAAATGACCGCGGTTTATACGAAGCGCCGAAGGGTGCGGCCGGACCGAGGTTCTTTCTTCCGGCGTCCAGCCCCACGGGCAGAGGAGACTATGACGACATGATCGACCGGATCACCGCCTGGATTCAGGCAGCCTTCAGCGCCATCGGCAGGGCCGCCGGTCTTCTCGTCGCCTGGCTTTTGTGGCCCTTCATGGCTGCCCATGGCTGGTATCAAGGCCGCAACTGGATCATCAAGGGCCCGATCGCTCTGGTTCTCATCCTGCTTGCCGGCTTTTACGGATATTTCGTCTGGCAAACGCAGGTCTGGAGCAATTTCGATCCGGATTACATTTCCCGCTACAAGCTTGCCGAACGTACCGTGCCGCCCGGACAGGAATTGCCGGCCGCCAGCCCGACTTCGCCCGCCGGCGCAACGGGTGCCGCCGCCAACACATCCGCGCCTGTTTGCCAGCGTTCGGCCATCGTCGACGCCGCCGCGGATCTCACCGATTTCAACGTCAACCAGAACGCCTGGATTTCCTCCATGCTGCTCTATCGTCTCGGCCTCTTCGGCATGGACTGGGACAGCACGCCGTTTCTGGACAACAAGGCCTCGTTCCAGCGCGGTGTAAACCAGGCCGTGCGCCGCACCTCTGTTGAACTGGTGGATACGCTCGGCCGCGTGCGCGGAACCTCCGGCATCAATAACAATCTCCAGGAAGCGCGCGGCAACATGCAGTTCAGCGAATATTCCTGGTATTTCGGTCTCGATCCCTTCGGCCCGAAGACGCCGACCCCCAGCTATTACCGCGCCGCCATCCGCAGCTTCCAGGCCTTCAACGGCGAACTCACGGCCTGCAAGGCGGTCTTCGATACCCGCGCCGACAACCTGATCCAGTTCATCGACCGTATCGCCGGCGACATCGGTTCGACATCGGCGATCCTGCGCGAGCGTTCGGAAAACTATAATGGCGGCTGGTTTGACACCCGCGCCGATGACCGTTTCTGGTTCGCTTATGGCCAGCTCTACGGCTATTATGGCGTGCTTTCCGCCGCTGGATCGGACTTCGCACAGGTCATCCGCGAGCGTAACCTGACCAACCTGTGGAACGACACGCTGTTGCAAACCCGCGCGGCGCTGCGCATCCAGCCGGCGATCATTTCCAATGGTGAGGAAAGCGGCTGGATCATGCCGTCGCACCTCGCCACCATGGGATTTTACGTTTTGCGGGTGCGCTCTAATCTCGTCGAGCTTCGCTCGGTTCTCGACCGGTAGGGCAGAGGCCTCCCCCGGACGACAGGATCGATCAGTCTATCAGGCCAAGGCGTATGGCCTTGGCCACGAGCTGGGTGCGGTTGACGCAGTCGAGCTTGCGGATGGCGTTGTTCATATAGGCATTGACGGTATGTTCCGAGATGGAGAGAAGCTCGGCGATCTCCACGGAGGTCTTTCCCTGCGCCGTCCAGCGCACGACGTCGAGTTCCCGTTTCGTCAGTGGCGAGGGACCCCTGGAATTGGCGCGACAAAGGCGGTCATAAACCTCCAGCGCATGCAGCACGATCATGCTCAGCTCGTTCAGCGAGGCTTGCGGCAGGACATCGCGATCGCCTGCGAAATTCATCAGATGCCGGTTGCCGTACATGCCGTGCACCGGCACCATGAGACCGGAGGTAATGCCCATGCTGCTTAGCGAGGCCGCCGCATGCAGCAGCGGTCCACCGGCAATATCCGGGTCCTGCAGCGACCAATATTGCGGCATCATCGATGACGCGCCGCGCTTGATGACGGGACAATCCCCAAGTGCGCCATCCTTGGTCATCGCATTCACAACCCAGATCGGCAGGCTGCTTTCAACGACCGTGGGCAAGGCATAAACATTTTGGCCGCCGGGTAACCGCAGCAGGGTCACATAGGCGTAACCGAAGGCGCGCATCACCTCCCGCAGCGCCTCCAGCCATTGGGATTTGTCGGCCGCAGCCGACAGATCGTCACAAAGTCTGGCCTGGCGCTCCGTCTTCGCCATTCACGCGCCCTCGCCGCGCCGGGACGCGCTGCCCGGAGCGAGAAACATGCAGCATGGCCAGGACGGGATTGCGACCTTCATATCGGCTGGACCATCCTGATCAAAGCACCGGCTTTTCGGATTTGTCCTTCGGCTTTGCCATCAGTTTTTCGAGGAAACCGAGCATGACCGCCGAGACGACAAAAGCCAGATGAATGATGGTGAACCACATCAGCTGGCTGTCCGTATACTGGCTGGCGTTGAGGAATATCTGCAGCAGGTGGATCGATGAAATCGCCACGATCGACGACGCGACCTTGATTTTGAGGCTGCCCGAGTCGAGCTTGCCCAGAAACGAAACCTCGGCATCCGACTCGTCGAAGCGGCTGACGAAGTTCTCGTAACCGGAGATCATCACCATGACGATCAGGCTGGCGACCAGCGCCGCATCGATCAGCCCGAGCATGGCAAGGATCATATCCGCTTCGTCGTAAGTGAAGACGTTTTTTGCAACCTTCAGAAACTTGAGCATGAAGGAAAATGCATAAACCGCGAGCGCCGCGACGAGCCCGAGATAAAAGACCACAAGCAGCCAGCGGCTGGAGAGAATGATCCGCTCGACGAGCAGTTCAAGAGACTTCATTTCCGTATCCGATTAATAATCTGTTTATTGTTTCGCCATGTAAACTGGCTGCGAATATCCTAGCAAGCGGCAATGTCGGGACTTTGACCGTATCGCGGCGTTTTCGCACCCATTCACCAGCCGGACTCCGCCGAGGATAGGCGTCGTATTTTTGCAACATACCGTTATGCTTTAAAACATGATGTAAAAAGTCATATATAATATGTTGACAGTTATCATCATGTTTTTTAGTCCTCGCTTATCGGCTCGCCCGTAACAATCAAAACAGTTTCAGCCGCGGCGGCAAACGCGGCGTGCTTTCGCACGCCGTGGCCCATTCGCGCGCCTACCTGGGGGTACTTCATGTCCATTTCGCGCACGCAGTCTGCGTTGCTTCTGTGCACTGCCATCTCTCTCCTGCCGCTTGCCGGCCCCGCACGGGCACAGGATGCCGCTTCGCAGGCGGACGGCACCACCACGCTTGAAAAGATCGTGGTCAAGGGCAAGCGTGTCAAAAGCGCCAATGCCGTCGCCGACACGCCGCTGGCAAGCCAGACCACAGCGGAAGACATCCGCAAGAAGGACATCGCCAGCATCAAGGACCTCGGCAACAGCACGGAACCGGGCGTCGATTACGTGGATGCCAAGCCCGGCAGGCCCGGCGGATTGTTCATTCGCGGCCTCGGCGGCGCGCGCGTCGTCACTTTGATCGATAATATTCCTGTTCCCTACTTCAACAATTTCGCCCGTCAGGGCCAGGCCACCACCACTCTCAGTGATACGAATTCGAGCTTCGATTTTTCCTCGCTTTCGACTGTTGATGTGGTGCGCGGCGCCGATTCCAGCCGCATCGGCTCCGGTGCTCTCGGCGGCGCGCTCGTGCTGCGCACGCTCGAGCCGGAAAACCTGATCGGCGAAGGCAGGGACTGGGGTGGTGTGGCCAAGACCACCTATGACAGCGAAGACAGAAGTGTCGGCGGATCGATCGCCGTCGCCAAGAAGATCGAGAACACCTCGGTCCTGTTCCAGGGTTCCTACAAGCGCGGCAACGAGACGGACAACAAGGGTACGGCCGACGTCTACGGAACGCGCCGCACCAAGCCCAACCCCGCCGATACCTATGAAAGCAACCTGATGTTCAAGATCCGCCAGGATCTTGAAGGCGGTCACCGCATCGGGCTGACGGCCGAGCGTTATTCGCTGAGAGACCGCAGCGACATGAGGACCCTGCAGGGCGTCAGCGTATCGGGATCGACCTACCGGATCGGCGACTACCGGGGCTACGAGGACACCGAGCGTGACCGCGTATCGCTCGATTATGAATACGAGGCGCCCTCGACCGACGGCGTGATCGACGCCGCCAATCTCTCGCTTTACTGGACGCGCCTTTCCAAGGAGTCCGGCGCGGGCGACCGCCTGACCAACAATTCGCTCTATATTCGCGAAGACAGCATGCGCAATAGCGCATTCGGCATCGTCGGCGGCCTCGAATCCGGTTTCGAGCTTGGCGGCGTGCAGCACACAGTCCGCTTCGGCGGCAACGCCATGACGACCGATTTCAGCCAGGAACTGTTCGCCAATACGGCCGGATCGACCTCGTCTTCGCAATCGGACATGCCTGACGTGAGCGGCAAGAGCCTCGGCCTTTATCTCGATGACGAAATCGCCTTCGGCAACGGCTTCCGTCTTACCCCTGGCCTGCGCTTCGATTCCTACGACTACGACCCTGACGGTTCGGTTTCCAGCAATGGCGGCTACAGAACCTTCGGCCTGCCGAGCGGCAACAGCGGCTCGCGCTTCTCGCCGAAGCTTCTTGCAACTTACGACGTCACCCCGGAACTGCAGCTCTTCGCACAATGGTCGATGGCCTATCGTGCCCCGACGATCAACGAACTGTACCTGAACTTCTCCAACATCAGCTCCGGTTACGCTGTTGTCGGCAATTCCGCCCTCAACCCCGAGACCAGCAATGGTTTCGAAATCGGCGCGAACTATGCCTCCGGCGACCTTACCGGAAGCCTGACGCTGTTCCACAACAAGTACAAGAACTTCATCGAGCAATACACGACCTCGACCACCCTGTTCCCCGGCTTCGGCGGCAGGGGCAACGGATCGCTCTTCACCTATCGCAACCGCAACAATGTCGAAATCTCCGGTGTCGAAGCCAAGGTCCGCAAGGATCTCGCAAACGGCTTCTTCGCCCATGCCTCGCTTGCCTACGCCTATGGCAAGGACACCGATACCAACGAGTTCATTCGCACGGTCGCGCCGTTCAAGTCCGTCCTCGGCGTCGGTTATGCGCAGGATGTCTGGGGTACGGAACTGACCGGCGTCTTCTCGTCCGGCGTGCGTGACGACAGGGTGGCCAACACCTTCGATGCCCCCGGCTACGGCGTCTTCAACCTGACCGGCTGGTGGGAGCCGGAACAGACCAAGGGCCTGCGCATCCAGGCCGGCATCTACAACCTGTTCGACAGGAAATACTGGAATGGGGTCGGCGTCCGCGACGTGAACCCGAATTCCGTCAGCACCGTCAACCAGCCGGTCGATTTCTATACGGAAGCAGGCCGCACCTTCAAAATCTCCCTGACCCAGAAATTCTAAATCCGGGCGGAAATATCATCTCCAGTCGGGGCGGCCTTCGGGTCGCCCCTTTTTTGTCAGCGGCAATAGAGATAGCTGCCCTTGCGTTCCAGCACGTCGAGATGCAGGTGATCCTGATGGGTCGCGTCGCTGCCGGGCGAAAGAACCGTGCGGAAGAACAGGCAGGCGGCGGCCGTAATCGTGCGCTGGAAAGCGCCTTCCGGCGTCCCGTCCTCGACCCGCGGCTTCATCACCAGCGGCTCGCCCTTGTCGAAGGAAATGGTGGAAATATCCACGGCATTGCCCTTGGCATGTTCGGAAATCTTGCCGTTTTCCGCGCTGTTGCGGTTGCGGCAGATATAGGTCGAGGCATTGGCGATGGCCGTCACCTTTTTCTCCGGCAAAGCGAGAGCCGCCGCCGGCAACATCATCTCCTTGGTCCAGCGGGAAAGCGCAAGCGCGGTTTCGCAACGCATGGTGCCCGATGGTTCCAGCTTGATACCGGGCAGAACCACGGAAAGCTCGACAGGCGCTTCGATGCCGCAGCCCTGCTCGGCATCGCGGATCGGCTCAAGCTGCTTGAACTCAGCGCCGATCTCCTTCAACGCGCCAAGGCATGCCTGAAGTGCGGCCGGATCTTCCGGTTTCACCGGCTCCGGTGGTTTCTCGTCGGGTTTGGCCGCCTCGTCACCGGGCTTCTTACGCTCCCCGTCGTCCTTGCCCTCGCCTTCCTTTCTGGCGTCATCGGAACCTTTATCAGCGGGTGTCTTTTCATCATCCGATTTCTGCTCCTCCGAAGCCTGCGGCTTCGCGTCCGGTTTCTGCTCTTCCGGGCGCTGCGGTTTAGGGGCCGGTTTCGGCGCTTCCGCCGGGCTTTGCGGCATCTCGTCCGATGGTTTTTCAGAGGGGGTGGAGGATTGCCCCTCGCCCGGTTTTGGCTGCGGCACCGGTACCTGCGCCGGCGGTTCAGAGGCGGAAATCAATGCGAGGGTGGCTACCAGAAGACACAGACGATGAAGCATTTTTCGGGGCACTCCTGACCGTTTCGGCAGGAGAGCAACGCAGCGGCGGCCGGTAAGGTTCACTCCCTTGCCGAAATCCGCTTGCCAAGGCGGATCGTGCACGCTAACAATTTTCCCATGAATATCGTGTCTAAGAACATTGCTAACTGGTGGTGGGGCAGCTTTTCGCGGCCTTGACCAGTCATGTCTTCAGACAAAGTCCAAGCCGCCCGAATTTTCAGGCGGCTTTTTTGTTATTTTGCCGCCTGTCATCGGGCCTGAACAACAGGAAGTACGAAAGAAATGGTAACGATCATTCAGGATGACGGAGCGGAAACCTACGAGACGAAAGGCGGCATCAAGGTCAGCCGAAAACGCCGGCCCGCCGACTATGCCAACGCCATCGATAATTATATCGAAAAGCTCGATTCCCATCGCGGCGCGGTATTCTCGTCCAACTATGAATATCCCGGCCGTTACACCCGCTGGGATACGGCCATCATCGATCCGCCGCTCGGTATCTCCTGTTTTGGCCGCAAGATGTGGATCGAGGCCTATAATGGCCGTGGCGAAGTGCTGCTTGGCTTCATCACCGAAAAGCTGAAGGCGACGCCCGATCTCACGCTTGGCGCTTCCACCACACGCCGCCTCGATCTCACCGTCAACGAGCCGGACCGCGTCTTCACCGAAGAAGAACGCTCGAAGATCCCGACCGTCTTCACCGCACTGCGCGCCATCGTCGACCTCTTCTATTCGAATGCGGATTCGGCCATCGGCCTGTTCGGCGCTTTCGGTTACGATCTCGCTTTCCAGTTCGACGCGATCAAGCTGTCGCTGGCGCGGCCGGAAGACCAGCGCGACATGGTGCTGTTCCTGCCCGATGAAATCCTCGTCGTTGACCACTATTCCGCCAAGGCCTGGATCGACCGCTACGATTTCGAAAAGGCCGGCGTGACGACGGACGGCAAGTCCTCCGAAATCACACCCGAGCCGTTCAAGACCACCGACACGATCCCGCCCAAGGGCGATCACCGTCCCGGCGAATATTCCGAACTTGTCGTGAAGGCCAAGGAAAGCTTCCGCCGCGGCGATCTGTTCGAGGTCGTTCCCGGCCAGAAGTTCATGGAACGCTGCGAAAGCAATCCATCAGCGATTTCGCGCCGCCTGAAGGCGATCAATCCCTCGCCCTATTCCTTCTTCATCAATCTCGGCCATCAGGAATACCTGGTCGGCGCGTCGCCGGAAATGTTCGTGCGCGTCTCCGGCCGCCGCATCGAGACCTGCCCGATCTCAGGCACCATCAAGCGCGGTGACGATCCGATTGCTGATAGCGAGCAGATCCTGAAACTGCTCAACTCGAAAAAGGACGAATCCGAGCTGACCATGTGCTCGGATGTGGACCGCAACGACAAGAGCCGCGTCTGCGAGCCAGGTTCGGTGAAGGTCATCGGCCGCCGCCAGATCGAGATGTATTCGCGCCTCATCCACACGGTCGACCACATCGAGGGTCGCCTGCGCGACGATATGGACGCCTTTGACGGCTTCCTCAGCCACGCATGGGCCGTCACCGTCACCGGTGCGCCCAAGCTGTGGGCCATGCGCTTCATCGAAGGCCATGAAAAGAGCCCGCGCGCCTGGTATGGCGGCGCGATCGGCATGGTCGGCTTCAACGGCGACATGAATACCGGCCTGACGCTGCGCACCATCCGCATCAAGGACGGCATCGCAGAAGTGCGCGCCGGTGCGACGCTGCTCAACGATTCCAACCCGCAGGAAGAAGAAGCCGAAACCGAACTGAAGGCATCCGCCATGATATCAGCCATTCGCGATGCAAAGGGCACCAACTCGGCCGCCACCAAGCGCGATGCGGCCAAGGTGGGCAACGGCGTCAAGATCCTGCTCGTCGATCACGAGGACAGTTTCGTGCACACGCTGGCGAATTATTTCCGCCAGACGGGTGCCACGGTTTCCACTGTCAGATCGCCGGTCGCAGCTGATGTGTTCGATCGCTTCCAGCCCGATCTGGTCGTGCTCTCGCCCGGACCGGGCAGCCCGACGGATTTCGACTGCAAGGCGACGATCAAGGCCGCCCGCGCCCGTGACCTGCCGATCTTCGGCGTCTGCCTCGGCCTTCAGGCGCTGGCGGAAGCCTATGGCGGCGAGCTTCGCCAGCTTGCGGTGCCGATGCACGGCAAGCCCTCGCGCATCCGCGTGCTGGAACCCGGCCTCGTCTTCTCCGGTCTCGGCAAGGAAGTGACCGTCGGCCGTTACCACTCGATCTTCGCCGACCCCGCCACCCTGCCGCGTGATTTCATCATCACAGCGGAAAGCGAGGACGGCACGATCATGGGCATCGAACACGCCAAGGAACCCGTTGCCGCCGTTCAGTTCCACCCGGAATCGATCATGACGCTCGGCCAGGACGCCGGCATGCGCATGATCGAGAATGTCGTGGTGCATCTGACCCGCAAGGCGAAAACCAAGGCGGCATGATGGTGGCTACCGACGCCATCAGCATCGAACCCATCCGGGCGGAGCACGTTGAAAGCTTTCACCGTGCTCTCGATGCGGTATCGCGCGAGCGGAAATATCTGAGCTTCCTGGAGGCGCCGCCGCTCGATTCGGTTCGCGCCTTCGTTCTCGACATGATCGAAAACGACCATCCGCAATTCGTGGCGATTGCGGATGGGGAGGTGGCCGGCTGGTGCGATATTCGCCGCCAGAGCAGAGCAACCCGCGCCCATTGCGGCACGCTCGGCATGGGCATCCTGCCCGCCTATCGTGACAAGGGACTTGGCGCGCGGCTGATGCGGCGGACACTCGATGCCGCCCGTCAATGCGGGCTGCATCGTGTCGAGCTAAGCGTACATGCGGACAATGCGAGAGCAATTGCGCTTTATGAAAAGATCGGTTTTGTGCATGAAGGCCGAGCGCGCGACGCCGTCCTGATCGACGGGCGTCACATCGACAGCCTCAACATGGCGATCATCTTCGGCAGCTAACCCCTCGGCAGCGAGGCCGAAATACACAGGGCAAACTTTTTCAGAAGCTGCATGTCGAAATGCCCCTCCCGGCGCAGCATCCATGTCAGCGCTTCATTCGCCGTCCACGGCTTCTTGTAGGGCCTGACCGAGGTCACGGCGTCATAGACGTCGCAGACCGCCGCGATACGGGCGTAAAGGCTGATCTCGCCACCCGCACGGCCACTCGGATAACCGCCGCCATCCATCCGCTCATGATGATTGAAGCAGACATCAAGCACCATTGATGGCATCTGCGCGTTGCGCGACAATATATCCCGGCCGAATGCCGGGTGAAGATTGATGATCTCCCGCTCGCTGGCGCTCAATCCTTCCGCCTTGTTGAGGATCGATGAGGGGATTTCCACCTTGCCGATATCATGCAGCAACCCGCTGATGCCGAGCAGATTGACTGTTCCCCTGTCGAGCCCGAGATAATTACCGAAAAGAATCATCAGGCCGCTGACGGAGACCGAGTGCACAAAGGTCGTTTCGTCTTTCGATTTCAGGCGGGTGACGCCGATGAAAATCGCCGGGTTCGACTGCACGGCATCGGAAATCTTGCCCGCCGCCGCAGCCATGCCCTTCAGCGAGACACTGCCGCCGGCTTCAGCGGAGGCAAAGGTTTCGGCAATGGTATCGGCGGCCGAGCGTACGGCATGAGTAACGGCAGCCACGGTTTCCGGGCAATTGCACAATGGCGGTGAAACGGCTGCAGAACGCTTGCTGCCTTCGGTGTCGTGCCCCTTGGCCGTGTTGATGACGATGCTTTCGGCGCCGCTCAATTTCAATTGACGCATTAATTCCTCATGCCGCAAAAGAAAGCGGTGCCGCTTTAAAAATCCCTGGTTCGAAAGCGTTCCTTCGACCGCTTCGATAAACATGCCAAGCGTCAGTTGCTGGGTGGAAATTCGTTTGAGCATCAGATGCTTTTATTTTCCTTCCCGGGAATGATAGCCTGAAACCGTAATTCGTAAAAATGCCGGCGTGTAACCGGTTAAACTACAAAGGTGAAGTCAAGCCTTCCCAATTTGCCTAAACTTGAACCTCGAAAGATTAGATAACACAAATATGAAAATTTTTTACTCCGGATATATTTAAAACCCAAAGAATCAATCCAAATAGACCAAGAAACAACCTTAGAATGTAAATAGTGAAAACTATCGCATACGACGCAAACCAGGAGCCGAAGAAACCCGCATGAATTCCAGACTTGAAACGCGCATCGACCAGGGTACGGGCCGTGAACCGGCGGACATGGTTCTCAAGGGCGGACGCTTCTTCGACCTCGTTACCGGAGAACTCGTCGCGTCGGATATCGCCATATGTGGCGACACCATCGTCGGCACCTGCGAGAACTACAAGGGCCGACAGGAAATCGACATTTCCGGAAAAATCGTCGTTCCGGGTTTCATCGATACGCATCTCCACATCGAATCGTCACTGGTGACACCGCACGAATTCGACCGCTGCGTTCTGCCCTATGGCGTTACCACCGCCATCTGCGACCCGCACGAGATCGCCAATGTTCTCGGTGTTGAGGGGCTTCAGTTCTTCCTCGACAGCGCCATGGAAACCATCATGGACATTCGCGTGCAGCTCTCCTCCTGCGTGCCCGCGACCCATCTGGAAACATCAGGCGCCGATCTGCCGATCGAAAAGCTGCTGCCGTTCCGCGATCATCCGAAGGTCATCGGCCTTGCCGAATTCATGAATTTTCCCGGCGTCATCCACAAGGACCCGGTGTGCATGGCAAAGCTCGAGGCCTTCCAGGGCCAGCATATCGACGGGCACGCGCCACTTCTGTCCGGAACGGCGCTGAACGGTTATCTCGCCGCCGGCATCCGCACCGAACATGAATGCACCAGCGCCCCGGAGGCGCTGGAGAAAATCCGCAAGGGCATGCATATTCTGGTGCGCGAAGGCTCGGTCTCGAAGGACCTGCACGCCCTGATGCCAATCATAACCGAGCGACTGTCGCCCTATCTGGCGCTCTGCACCGATGACCGCAACCCGCTCGATATCGCCGAACAGGGCCATCTCGACTATATGATCCGCACGGCGATCGCCAGCGGCGTCGAGCCGCTCGCCATCTACCGCGCCGCCTCGATTTCCGCCGCCAAGGCCTTCGGTCTACGCGATCGTGGTCTCGTTGCACCGGGCTGGCGCGCCGATCTCGTGGTCGTCGACAGCCTGCAGAACTGCAAGGCCAGCATGGTGCTTTCCGGCGGCCGGATCGTCGATGACGCCCTGTTTGCCACGCGCAAACCAGTTGCACCCGTCGGTCTCGACAGCGTCAAGGCAAGGCCGGTGCTGGCGGCCCATTTCGGCGTGCCGGTCACGGAGGGCGAAAGCCCGGTCATGGGCGTGCTTCCCGGCAAGATCATTACCGAGCACCGCCGCTACAAGCTGCCGACGGATGGCAACCAGACCACCGTCGATCTTGAGAACGACATCATCAAGGTTGCCGTCATCGAACGCCATGGCAGGAACGGCAACCACGCCAATGGTTTCGTTCAGGGCTTCGGCCTGAAGAAGGGCGCGATCGCCTCAACCGTCGGCCATGACAGCCACAATATCTGCGTCGTCGGTGTCAACGAGGACGACATGGCGCTGGCCGCCAACCGGCTCGGCGAAATCAAGGGCGGTTTCGTGGTGGTGGAAGACGGCAGGGTCACCGGCGAGATCGCTTTGCCCGTGGCCGGGCTGATGAGCCTCGAACCCTATGAGACCGTTCGCGATACGCTGCACACACTCAGAAAAGCAGCCTATGCGCTCGGCACGACGCTGGAAGAACCCTTCCTGCAAGTGGCCTTCCTGCCGCTACCCGTCATTCCGCATTTGAAGATTTCGGATATGGGCATGGTGGATGTGGATCGGTTTGCGCTGATCTGATTGGCGGAAAATGCCTCGGCGGAAGACGGGAAACACGCATGAAACGCCAGCCTCATTCCTGTGCTTGTCGCAGGAATCCAGTCGACGCGCGTCTGCGCGGCGAGAGAGTCTTTTCAGCCCAACGACTTGGGCTGGCTAGATTCCTGTGACAAGCACAGGAATGAGGGAAGCATCTGCTGTGCCTCTGCCCCTCAATCCGAAGGCAGAAGCTTGCGGAAATAAACCACCCGCTCCGTTTCCTCAAATCCCAGCGCCGCATGCATGCGATGGGAATCGACATTTGCAATATCGGCATCGGATGCGAGTTCGGTGACGCCCTGGCTGATGGCCCAGCGGGTTACTTCGACCACGAGCGCTGCGGCAACGCCCTGTCTGCGAAACGTCTCCTCGACATAAATTCCCTCGAGAAACGCCACGGGCGACGTGTCGCAGCCGTTGACGTAATCCCGCCGCAGACTGACCTCGGCAAAACCAATGGCCGCTCCCGCCGGATCGTGGACAATAAATCCAGCCCCGGCGTCGGAGACGTCCTGCAACTCCGCCCTATGTTCGTCAGGCGTGGTATCCGGCCACAGGCGGTGTCGCAAAAGACACCAGTCATCCCGATAGTCGGCAGCGTTTCCGATGACGAATGGACCGCTCATACAACTGTCCCGCAAAACACATCCAGCCCATCGAGCTTGACAATCCCCGCATCGAACAGCGGCGCGAAACCCGGCATCGGCAGGATATCCGTGACCCGCATGCCTTTCGGTATCGGAAATTCCAGGGCGTCGCGCGTCAGGTTGAAAACGAACAGCAGTTTTTCGTCGCCCTTCTGGCGCGTGAAGGCCAGCACATCGAGATTGGTCTTGATGAAGTGCATGTCCCCATCGCGCAGCGCGCCGTGACCTTTGCGGAAAGACAAAACCGCACGATAGTGGTTCAGAACCGAATCCGGCTTGCGCTCCTGCGCATCCACGGCCTGCATGGCATGGACATAGGGCACCGGCAACCAGGGCTTTTCAGCGCTTGAAAAGCCGGCATTCGGCTTGCCGGTCTCCCACACCATCGGCGTGCGGCACCCGTCACGGCCCTTAAAGGCGGGCCAGAAGCGGATGCCGTAGGGATCGCGCAAATCCTCGAAGGCAAGTTCGGCCTCGGTCAAACCCAGCTCCTCGCCCTGATAAAGGCAGATGGAGCCGCGCAGGCTGGCGAGGACACAGATGGCGAGCTTCGCAACCCGTGTCTGTTCTTCAGTACCTTCAGAAAACCGGCTGAGGTGTCGCACCACGTCATGGTTGGAAAAGGCCCAGCAGACCCAGCCATCCGTTACCACCTTGCCGAAGGTCTCGACCGAACCGCGTAAGTGTTTGGCGCTGAAATCCGGTCCCAGCAGATCGAAGGTGTAGCACATGTTAAGCTTGTCGTTGCCGGACGTATAGGCCGCAACCGTCTTCAGCGACCGAGCCCCGTCACCCACCTCGCCCACCGTGGCGCGGCCTTCATATTCATCGAGCAGCGCGCGGAAACGCTTCAGGAAAGCCACGTTTTCCGGCCGGGTCTTGTCGTAGAGATGATCCTGCATGCCATAGGGATTGACGTCGGACGCATCGAGACCAAAACTTTCCTCGTCGAAAAGCGGCGGGTTGTCGCGCAAAAGCTTGTCGTGGAAATAGTGGTTGACGGTATCGAGCCGGAAACCGTCCACGCCGCGATCCAGCCAGAAGCGCACGGTTTCGAGAAGAGCATCCTGAACCTCGGGATTGTGAAAATTCAGGTCCGGCTGCGAGGCGAGGAAGCTGTGCATGTAATATTGCTTGCGCACGCCGTCCCATTCCCAGGCCGGTCCGCCGAACACGGAAAGCCAGTTTGTCGGCGCCGTGCCATCCGGCTTGGGATTGGCCCAGACATACCAGTCGGCCTTGCTGTTGGTGCGGCTGGCACGGCTGTCCACGAACCAGGGATGCTGATCTGAGGTGTGCGAAATGACCTGATCGATGATGACCTTCAAGCCCAGCCGGTGCGCCTCGGCCATCAGGGCGTCGAAATCGGCAAGCGTGCCGAACATCGGATCGACATTGCAATAATCGGAAACGTCATAACCCATATCGGCCATGGGCGAGGTGAAGAAGGGCGAGAGCCAGATGGCATCGACACCGAGCGAGGCGATATAGGGCAGACGTTTCGTCACCCCGGCAAGATCGCCATATCCGTCACCGGTCGTATCCTGAAACGAGCGCGGATAAACCTGATAGATCACCGCTCCCTTCCACCAGTCCGATTGCGCTTGGGGTTTGTGGACCGGGGCATGGGTTAGCGGCATGGGCGATCTCCTGATGGTTTGAGCGGAGAATATAAAGCCGACGCGGCCGCGTAAACCGGAACTTCGCACATGCACAAACGGCCAAAACCGCCCTTGTCAGCGGCACGCACTCGTCGTAAGCCGCATGGCTGGAAAAAACGGGAGGATGACAGCGTGGGCGGACGGTTTCTGTCGATTGGCGAATGCATGGTGGAACTGTCGCAGGCCGGCGACGGGCTGCTGCGCAAGGGTTTTGCGGGCGATACGTTCAATACCGCCTGGTATGCCCGCGCCTGCCTGCCGGAAGACTGGTCGGTCGATTATTTCACCGCACTCGGCGACGATCCGCTTTCGGAAGACATGCTGGCCTTCATTGCCGATGCCGGCATCGGCACCGAAAAAATCCGCCGTATCAAGGGCGGCACACCCGGCCTTTACCTCATCAACCTGAAGGATGGCGAGCGCACCTTCAGCTACTGGCGCAACGCCGCCGCGGCAAGACAGCTGGCCGCGGACGCGGATCATCTGCGCAAAACGGTCGAAAGCGCCGATGTTGTCTATTTCTCCGGCATCACGCTCGCCATTCTCGCCTCCGCGCATGATGTCGATACGTTTCTGGCGGAACTGCGCCGCGCCAAGGCGGCGGGCAAGCTCGTGGTGTTCGACCCCAACATCCGCCCGCGCCTGTGGGCGGACAAGGACAACATGCTCGAGACCATTTCCAACGGTGCGCGCGCCGCCAAGCTTGTCATGCCGAGCTTCGATGACGAGGCGAGCCATTTCGGCGATGCTTCCGTTGAAGCGACCATCGACCGCTATCGTTCACTCGGCGTCGAAAACATCGTGGTCAAGGACGGCGCCAAGGGTGCGACGCTCGATTTCGGCGGCAGCCGCAGCCACGCCCCGGCGGAAAAGGCCGTGGACGTGGTGGATACGACAAGCGCCGGTGACAGCTTCAACGGCGCGTTCCTCGCCCGTTATGTGACCGGCAGTTCCCCGGAGGAAGCGGCCACCTTCGCCGCAAGGGCGGCGGCAACCGTCATCGGTCACCACGGCGCGCTGATCAGCCCCGAGCTGCTTCCGCTGGTGGGATAGCCCCCTATCTGCCCCTCATTCCTGTGCTTGTCACCGGAAACCGGCCGACGTGCGTCTACGCGGCGGAGAGCCTCCTCTCAGCCGCTTCCCCGCTGTCAAAAGCCCTGACATGATCCTGTAACACGCACGCCGCATATACGGACAGAAGCCGGGCAATGGGGATTCGCCCGCGCGCAGATGAGCAGGATCAGTGTTTCATGACGAGAATCACGATTGTCACAGATGCCTGGCACCCGCAGGTCAACGGCGTGGTTCGCTCGATAGAAAATACCAACACCGAACTGGCGCGGCTGGGTGTGGATGTGCGCATGGTCACGCCGCAGAGTTTTTACAGCATCCCCTGCCCCACCTATCCGGAAATTCGCCTCTCCGTCGCCGGCTATCGCCGTGTGGCGGCGGAGATCGAAAAAAGCCAGCCCTCCTTCGTGCATATCGCGACGGAAGGGCCGCTGGGCTTCATGGCGCGGCGCTGGTGCGTGAAGAACCGCATGCGTTTTTCCACCAGCTATCACACACGCTTTCCCGAATATGTGGCGGCGCGTTTCCCCGTCCCGGAAAGCTGGCTTTATGCCTTCGTGCGCTGGTTCCACAATGGCGGCAACACCTGCATGGTGGCCACCCCGAGCCTTGAGACCGAGCTGGAAGCGCGCGGCGTGCGCAACCTGAAGCGCTGGAGCCGCGGCATCGACGCCGAGCTTTTCCATCCCCGCCCGAAGGCAAAGCTGCCTTTCGACCTGCCGAGGCCGATCTTCATGACGGTGGGACGTGTGGCGGTGGAGAAGAACCTGCCGGAATTTCTCGACCTCGACCTGCCGGGCTCGAAGATCGTCATCGGTGACGGCCCGGCCCGCCATGAATTGCAGGAAAAATATCCTGATGTGCTGTTCACTGGCGTCAAGACCGGTGAGGACCTCGCCGATGCCTATGCGCAGGCCGATGTCTTCGTTTTCCCCTCGAAGACCGACACATTCGGCAACACCATTCTGGAAGCGCTGGCAAGCGGCGTGCCCGTGGCCGCCTTCCCCGTTACCGGACCGATCGACATTCTTGGCGGCAACCCCGCCGCCGGCGCGCTGGACGACAATCTTCGCGATGCCTGCCTGGCGGCGCTTCATTGTTCGCCACAGGCGGCGCTGGCGCTCTCCAAAAGCTACAGCTGGGAAAAGGCCTCAAGGCAATTTCTCGACAATGTCATCCACGCCGCCGGGAAATCGCTGCCGCTGTTATCCCGTTCCCAACTTGCATGAAGGCAATCCCCGAGATTTTCTTTGGGAACAGTGGACGAAACCGAGCGGGAATGTCACAAGGCGATCAGGACGCGACTGCCGTTATCTTTAGAACGGGGTCGGGCTGCTGATTGACGTCAGGCGGCTGCCGCGAGAACACGCTGGCCGTCCTTTTTGCGGATGATACCCCGCCACATCCCTCGAGATGCCGCTTCAGGATAAGGGCAGAAGCTCTTTTTGCTGGGCAGCGCACCAGTGATTGATCTTCTCGACAACATCCTTTGGCGCGATCGGCAAGGCACTGCTGGGTATCACGACCACCGTCCCATGGAAAACCAGCACCAGACTATCCGGTGGCGTGATTGCGAGATGATAGCGCGCCCAGCTCAGTTGCACGGTGTCCAGCCGTGTGACCTGCTTGTAGCCCTGAGGCCCGATCTCGATCTGCGTTTGAGGTGAATACATTCGCTCGTGGGCGATATTCCAGTGAGCGAGAACCTCATAATAGGATTTCGCCTCCCGTCTCGCGCCCTGCCAGATAATAAACCAGATGGCGAGAGCCACGATCGGTGCGGGGGCGAACACCCAATAACCGACCACCGGCCAGACGCCCGGAAACCACGGCAGGCTTATGGAATAGATGAAAGCCGCAGCCAGCCCCGCAAATATCGACAGCTTGACTCGCGCTGAGGAAAAATGGCGAGCCCAGGACTTGTCGAAAATCATGCTGTAATTTTCATAAGCCTGATTTTGATAGCCGTAGACATAGGAAGGGACATGTTTCGGGTCGGGCGTGAAGCTTATTGAAATGGTGTCATCGGCCATAGGAGCACGTCGATCCCGTTCCTGTTGCAGCTCAGTCTGCGTAGCACCGGCGCCCTTATAAATCAAAAGGCCTTTCCCTACCAAACCTTCGGGATCGACGCCGTACCGCGTAACCTGCCTTCACCATGCTCCGGCAAGCGTTTGGCCGGACAGCGGCACGGTCCGCGCCTTGCCATCCCGATCCGTTACCGAGAGCGACGCCGCCATCTGTTTGGGCGATTTGCGGAACCAGTTGGCGGCAACGCTCGCCATATCGCCGATCATCGCCTGTTTGTGCCAGTCGGCGAAGCGCTTGGCCGTGGCTTCCGGCTCGGAGCGGTAAAAGAAATCGCCGGATTGCCCGAGATCGTTGATGGAGGCCGCCATGGCCGAGAGCGGCCGCTGGAACATCTTTGCCGGTACCGCAAGCGTATCGGCCCCTTGCGAAAAAGCGGGCGCCATGAAATCGATCGCCCATCCATCCGCCTCCACCCAGCAGTGGAAATTCTCGCCCGCGCCAGTCACATAACCGTCTTCGCGATGATCGGCGAACAGCAAAACCGTTCCGCCGAGATTATAGGCCGCGAGCCCGCCCTTCGGCACCGCCTTCACCTTGTAATGCTGCTGCAGGATGAACGCGCCGAAGGTGCTGAAATACATGGAGGCCGAAGCAGGATCGGCATTCTGGCTGAGGAGCAGGCTGTTGATGACCCGGTAAATCCTGAAATAGTCGGTCTGCTTGATCAACATGGTTTTTACTCTTCAAAACCGGACAGTGAAATTGGAGCGAGCTGGTGCCCCTTGTTTCTTCTCCCCGCCGGGGAGAAGGTCGCCGCAGTGGGATGAGGGGGCGACGGTCGTGATATACGGAGAGGTTGCCCCCTCATCTGACCCTTCGGGCCATCTTCTCCCCACGGGGAGAAGAAATACGCCGCAGCGCCGAGCTTCAAAAGCGGCGGCCGATTACCGCCTCTTCTTCGCCTTGCTCTCAAACGGATTGTCCGACCCGCGATAATGCACCCGGATCGGCACGCCCGGCATGTCGAAATCCTTGCGCAGACCGTTGACGAGGTAACGCGTATAGCTCTCGGGAATGGCTTCCGGCCTCGTGCAGGAAATCATGAAGGCCGGCGGGCGGGCCTTTACCTGCGTCATATATTTCAGCTTCAGGCGGCGGCCGGAAACGGCCGGCGGCGGATGCTGCGTCGTCTGCGAATCCAGCCAGCGGTTCAGCTTGGCGGTCGAGATGCGGCGGTTCCAGATCTTGTCGGTATCGATGATATTCTGCATCAGCCGGTCGAGGCCATAGCCCGTCTGGCCGGAAATCGGCACGGCGCGGATGCCGCGCGCCTGCGGCAGAAGCCGCTCGGTCTTTTCGCGCAGATCGGCAAGATAGGCCTGCGGGTCTTCGACCAGATCCCACTTGTTGAAGGCGAGCACGGCGGCGCGGCCTTCGCGGATGACGAGGTCAACCAGCTGCAGATCCTGCTTTTCGAACGGGATGGTGCTGTCGAACACGATGACGACGGTTTCCGCAAAGCGGATGGAACGCAGCGAATCCGCGACCGAGAGCTTTTCCAGTTTCTCCGTCACCTTGGCCTTGCGGCGCATGCCCGCAGTATCGAACATCTTGATGGTGCGGCCGCGCCAGTCCCATTCGACCGAGATGCTGTCGCGGGTAATGCCGGCTTCCGGGCCGGTCAACAGGCGGTCTTCACCGAGGAAACGGTTGATGAGCGTCGACTTGCCTGCATTTGGCCGGCCAATGATGGCGACGCGCAGCGGCTTGGTCTCGTCATAAACCGGCTCTTCGTCTTCTTCGTCCTCGCTGCCCGGCTCGCCGCGTGGCAGAACGATATCCGTCTCCGCCTCATCCACCTCAGGCGGGAAAGCGGCGTCTTCGCCGATTGCCCCGACAATGGCGTCACGCAGGTCGATCATGCCCTGGCCATGTTCGGCCGAAATCGGGCAAGGGTCACCGAGACCCAGCGTGAAGGCATCGTAGAAACCGGCGTCGGAACCGCGCGCTTCCGACTTGTTGGCCACCAGCACCACCGGCTTGCCGCGACGGCGCAGCATTTCGGCCAGCGTCTCATCGGCCGGTGTCAGGCCCGCCTTGGCGTCCACGACAAACAGCGTCACATCGGCTTCGTCAATCGCCGCTTCGGTCTGTGCCCACATGCGGCCCTGAAGCGTTTCCGGCCCGGATTGCTCCAGACCGGCGGTATCGATGATGGTGAAACGCAGGTCGACCAGCTTCGCCTCGCCGGGGCGGCGGTCACGGGTGACACCCGGCGTGTCGTCCACCAACGCCAGTTTCTTTCCGACCAGACGGTTGAAAAGTGTGGACTTGCCGACATTGGGGCGCCCGACTATGGCGACGGTGAAGCTCATTGATCTTGGTTCCCTAGAGCAAGTCTGCCCAAAACGTTACCTGTTTTGGGCAAAAGACATGCGTAAAATAAAGAGTTGGATCGCTTTGGCAATGCGAAGAAATGCCGGAGCGATCTTACGTGGCGAAGCGGCTTTAAGCAGCCTTGCCCGAAGCGGTGATGTTGTCGAGCATGATCTGCGCGCGGTTCGTCACGTTGCGCGGCGCCTGCGTGTCGCTGATGATCTGCTCGAACCATTGTTTGGCCTTGGCGAAATCGCCAGCCTTATAGGCGGCAAGACCCAGAGCCTCACGGGCAGACGCCCGCATGGTCTGGCCGTCGGTGCTCAAGGGCTCCGCAAGGGCGACGACCTGGTCATAGGTGCCGTTGTCCACCAGCAGCCATGCCGCACGCACCTTGGCGGTATCGCGGAAGACCTGCGGTGCGGAGGTGTCGTTGCCGATGGCGGTGAAGGCGGCGATGGCGCCGGCCGCATCGCCCTTCTGCGAAAGCAGCGTGGCCGAGCGGAACTTCGCCAGAACAGGGTAATTGCCGTGACCGGAGGTTTCGAGATCGGCGAAGGCCTTCAGCGCCTCATCCGTCTTGTTTTCCGAGGCAAGTTTCAGCGCCACGAGGAACTGGTCGCCGGAGTTGGAAGCGCGGCTGGTGTTCCAGTATTCGTAGATACCGGCGCCGGCGGCGCCCACAACCACGAGAATGGCGGCGCCGACGACCACGATACCGTAACGGCCCCAGAAGCGCGACAGCTGCTCGGAACGGATCTGCTCGTTCACTTCGCGGATAAAGGTATCATTTTCGTTTGCCATCAAATTCTCCGTTACCCGCGCGGAGATCGTCGCCGATCCATCCGTTCGCGGACATACCAAGCCGCTTACCCGGGTCAACGAAAGTCAGGCCAACCGGGTCATGGTCGGCCTTCTAGCCTATTTTGCCTGATATGTAAGGGGGAAACGTTGATTTCCTACATGGCGATGGGCTGAACGCCGATCAACCATTCGTGCAGTTTCAGGATGAAAGCACCCCACAGAACGATGCCGCCGACAACGGCCACCAGATCATAGCGGCTTGAAACGAAGTCGCGGACCACTTTTTCACCCGCGCGTTCCCGGCGCTTCAGCGAAATCCGCATCACCACGCCCCAGGCGAGAAACGATGCGAAGAGGAGGATCGAAGACGTCTCGCCATTCGCCAGAAGATGGGCGAGCGCCCAGATCTTGACGGAAAGGACCATCGGATGCTTGGTCTTCGTCGCAATATGGCCAGCCGGTATGAGGCTGGCGATAAGACAGATCATCGCGGGCAGCATCAGGGTCACGGCGATATGGCTCATCCAGACCGGCGGATACCACAACATGCCCGTCTCCTGCCTTGCTTCGCCGAAGGCATAGATGACAAGCCCGAGCGTGACGAGGCTGACGACGGAATAAACGCCCTTGAAAGGGCCTTCGCCCATCGTCGCGATCATGCGGGCGCGAAATTGCGGCGCGACCACCTTCAAAAGATGCGTCAGCAAAAACAAGGCAAGACAGAGTGCGAGAAAAAGCATGGAACACGGTCCCCCGGTGGAACGAAGCGGCCCTATCACCGCAGTTGAGAACAGGAATTAGGCCGAAAGTCATGAAAACGCCAGACTATTCAAAGCTTCGCCTTATTCCACCCGCAAAAGGCCACGGTGTTTCATATGACGGATAACTGATGTTTCGCCCATTTACCGCTTTTTCCCTGTCGCTTCTCGCCGCCCTTCCCGCATTTGCCGAAGAGGCGCAGAAGCCGAAGCAGCTCGTCATCGTGTCCTTCGACGGTGCGGGCGACAATACGCTGTGGGAAAGAAGCCGGGCGACGGCGAAGGAGGTCGGCGCGCATTTCACCTATTTCCTCGCCTGCACGCTGGTGATGGACAGGAAGACCAGCGCCAAGACCTATCAGGGTCCCGGCCAGAAGGCCGGCCGTTCCAATGTCGGTTTCGGCCAGTCGCCGGAAGAGGTGGAGACAAGGCTTAGAAACATCTGGGCCGCCTATCGCGAAGGTCACGAGATCGGCAACCACACCTGCGGCCATTTCGATGGCGGCCAGTGGACCGCGGAACAATGGGATGGCGAATTCACCACCTTCACAAGCACGCTGGAAAACGCCTGGCAGATGATCGGCAAGAAGGGCGAAGAGCCCGAAGGCTGGCGCGAGATGGTCAAGAACATCAACGGTTTCCGTGCGCCCTATCTCTCACAGGGCCCGGCGCTGACCGCCGCGCAGAAAAAACACGGCTTCGTTTATGACGCCACCAGCATCACCAAGGGACCGGAATGGCCGGTGGAGCGCGAAGGCATCGAACATTTCGGCCTGCCCCTCGTTCCCGAAGGACCGGGCAACCGCCCGATCATCGCCATGGACTACAATCTCTTCATCCGCCACTCCATCGGCATCGAGACGCCGGATCGTTCGAAGGAATTCGAGGAACGCGCCTATGCCGCCTTCCGCACCGCTTTTGACAGGCAGTATAATGGCGAGCGCATTCCCCTGCAGATGGGCTTTCACTTCGTGAAGATGAATGGCGGCGCCTATTGGAATGCCTATGAGCGGCTGCTGCGCGAGGTCTGCCACAAGACCGATGTCGCCTGTGTGAGCTATGCCGAAGCCATGCCGATGATCGAGGCGCGCAAGAAGCAGAAGACCGAAGGTTAAACCCGACCGCGGATCATCCTCGGGCTTCTTCCTTGGACCGAAGCAACAGGTGCAAAAGGCGGCCGAGGGGCCGCCTTTTCTTACTCAGGGCTTGTTGGCCGCCAGTTCACCGGCTTCCGCTTCCCGCTTCAGATAACGCTCATCAATATCCGGCAGGGGCTTGTCGTCAATCGCAGCCTCAAAGGCCACAAGACGCTTGTGGATTGAAAGCAGCTCGATGATCGTCGTCCAGGAATTGACGAGATACTGGAACGAATTGCTGACCTGACCGAAGGCCGTGGCGATCTGCTGGTAGATACCATAGGTGATCTTGCCCGCCACGATGGTCGGAACGAGCATCAGAAGCAGGAACACCGCATCGGCCTGAATGTAGAAATATCGTGCGACGTTGAAATAGAGATAGTGCCAGTACATGCGGAAATAATTCTTCCGCACATTGGAGTAGAGTTCCTTGACTGTCGGCGGCTGAGCGCGGTCGGCGTGGTCCTCGCCATAGACGAGCTCCTTGCGGTAAGCCGCTTCCACACGCTGGTTGCGGAAGTTCAGGCCGGGCAGTTTGATGCCGACCGTCGCCAGAAGCACCGTACCGAACACCGACCAGACAATCGCCAGCCAGAACAGCGCATGCGGCACTTCGCCGAGGATCGGCAATTCAGAGACATAGGACGACAGCGCAAACAGGATCGGCAGGAACACAACGAGCGTCATCACCGAATTGATCAGCGTGATGCCCAACCCTTCGAGCGTCGAGGAGAACCGCATCGTATCTTCCTGAACGCGCTGGGACGCACCTTCGATGTGACGCAGCTTTTCCCATTTCGACATGTAGAAGTCGTTCATCGCGGTTCGCCAGCGGAAGATATAATGGCTGGTGAAGAAATCCGTCAGGATCGAAACGGCCATGCTGAGAAAGGCGATCTTGGCGAAGACGATTTGAAGACTGTAGAAATCCCAGACCTCGATACCCGGCTGTTTCGAAAGGGCATTTTGCAGAAGATCGCCGAAAGGCCGCCGGAAATTGTTGATCACGACGGAAATCTGAACGCCGAAATAGGTCACCGCGATAATCAGCAACGATCCCCAGATGGACCAGTATTTCCAGGGATGATCCTTGGCGATAACGGTCCACACGCCGCCGAACGCCGCCAGGCACAAGGCGAGATAGCCGTAAAAGAACAGATTCGCCGGGACCAGGAAGTAGCTGAGATCGTAGGGTTCCTGTTCAGGCATTACATAGCCCCAAGACCGACCTAACCCTTCAACGATGAAGTACCATCCAAGAATGGCGAAAAAAGCCCAGATAATGGCCGACGTGAAGAAGATTTTCGGTTTGGGAAAGAAGGAATGAAACACGTTTCGAACTCACGCGCGTTTGAAATCAGCCATTATTGGCGAAGCACTAGATGGCCCGAACCTAGGGCAGAAATTTGTGCACAGCAATGAAGAAGCGCTGACCTTAACAAGATGTAAGGCGTGCGCGGCGGACAATCCCCAAGGGAAACACCAGATTAAAGGCAGGAAAAGACGACCCGTGGCCTAGCTCCGCCGCTCCGTGGCGAGCACCGGCAGCATCAGGAGAATGCTGACGACGAGCACGGCCGAAGCGAGAATGCTGGGCGCGGTAAAACTTCCCGTCACCTCAGCAATCCAGCCGGCGGCAAGCGGCCCGACAATCTGGCCCGTGCCGAAAGCGGCCGTCATCAGCGCAAAGGCGCGGCGCGGGCTCGGCCCGGCAAATTCCCGGCCGAGCTGCAGGCCATAGGCGGTGATGACCATGAAGGTCAGTCCGAGAAGCAGGCCGCCGGCGAGAACACCCGGCACGGGCGGCAGCATCACCGAAGCGAAGACGCCGACGGCTTCCAGCGCCAGCACGATCACGAAAGCACGTTTCAGCCCCTGCGATTTCAGCACCGGTTTCCAGAGGAAAAGCGAAATGGCGGCGGCGCAACCGGTGATGAACCAGGCGAGAAACTCAACGAAAGCACCGGCGGCGGCCATGCGCGCTATCGCCACGATGAAAGTGGCGGTGATGACGTAACCGAAGCCGAAAAGCCCGTAGGCGAGCGTCGTCAGAACCAGCGGCCGTGTCCAGCGAAGCGGCGGCTCCGCCACCGCGGATGCATGTCGCGGCGGGCCAGCGGGAAGCACGCGAAAGACGAGAAGAAATGTGACGAAGGAAAAGACCGCGCCCGCAATCCATTCCTCTCTCCACGAGGAACCACCGCCGTCAAAAACGACGCCGATCAGATAGACCGCAAGCGAAGAAATCGCGATACCCGCGCCGACGCCGCCATAATGCAGCGCCTGGATCGTGTCCCTGCCCGCCTTCATGGCGTGGCCGATAACGATTTGCGAGGTGAAGATCATGGTCATTGCACTGGCGACACCGGCAAGAAACCGGATGACGGTGAAAGCCGCGACGGAACTGAAAGCGGCCATGGCAAGAAGCAGCGCAGCGGTGGAAAAGAGGCCGCAAAGGGCCACCAGCCGCTCCCGCCCCGACCCCCATGAATAGGCGGCCAGAACCGCACCCGCCAGATAACCGGCGAAGTTGCCAGCAGCCACGATCCCCGCATCCCCCGCCGAGAGCGGAACATCCGCCATCATGCCGGGCAGGATGGGCGTGAAGGAAAAACGGCCGAAACCCATGGCGGAGGCCATCATCAGCGCCCCGGAAAATCCGAGTGCGGTCAGATGTTTGGCGGAAAGTGGCTTGTCGATGCTCATGCATGGCTTATCGCAACGGGGCAGATAAGGGACAAGCGAGTTATTTTGATCGGCGTCATAAGCGGTCGTTATCGGTGCGAGACCTCAGGTGAAGGATACGGCACCGCGCCCTCCAACCCTCATTCCTGCGCTTGTCACAGGAATCCAGCCGACGCGCGTCGGCGCGACGAGAGGGCTCTTTTCAGCCCAAGGACTTGGGCTGGCTGGATCCCTGTGACAAGCACAGGGATGAGGAGATGGAAACCCGACAGCCCCACCCTCACTCGGCCAGCGTCAGCACCAGCGGCCCGTTCTTCGTCGCCACAACCGTGTGCTCATACTGCACCGTCGGCGCACTCGGATCGCTATAGAGCGTCCATGGATCGTCATCACCGTCCTCGGCCCAATAAGCTCCCGTCGACAGAAATGGCTCGACGGTGAACACCATGCCTTCCTGCATGATGCGGCGCTCGTCCTTGTCCGGCCAGGTCGCCAGCTCCTTCGGCTCCTCATGCAGCGAGCGGCCGATGCCGTGGCTCGCCAGATTGGTGATCAGCGTATAGCGGTTCTTTTTCGCGAAAGCGCCGATGGCATTGCCGATATCGGCAAACGGCCTGCCGGTCTTCACCTGCTGAAGACCCGTCCACATGGCGCGTTTGCCATCGCGGCAGAGGCGCTCGATTTCCTTCTTCACCGGCGGCACGGCAAAAGACGAACCGGTATCGCCGAAGAAACCGTTCTTCACGGCCGAGACATCGATATTGACGAGGTCACCCGCCTTGATGATACGCGGTCCCGGAATGCCGTGGGCCACTTCCTCGTTAACGCTGATGCAGGTTGCCCCGGGGAACTTGTAGCAGAACTCCGGCGCCGATTGCGCGCCATTATCCTCCAGCACCTTGCGGCCGATAGCATCCAGCTCGGCCGTGGTGATGCCGGGTTCCAGCGCGTCCGCCATGGTCTGCATGGCAACGGCGCAAAGGCGACCGATATCCTTGAGCAGAACCAGTTCTTCTTCGGTGGAAATGACCATGTCTCTGTCCGTCGTTCTGTCTGGCGGGTCTGAAAGCGCCCGCCTTGTAATAATCAGGCCGTGGCTTTCACCGGATCGGCGCTCCCCGTCAATTCTTTTCTGACGATCGGGGCGACTTTCGTACCATAAAGCTCGATGCCGCGCATGATCTGGTCGTGCGGCATCAGGCCGATGGCCATCTGCAGCAGGAAGCGATCATTCCTGAACACGCCATGCGCCTTGATGATCTTTTCCGCCACCAGCTCCGGTTCGCCGAGGAAGAGATTGCCCTCCGGTCCGCGCGCCGCATCGAAATGGGCACGGTTCGTCGGCCCCCAGCCGCGTTCGCGACCGATGCGGTTCATCACCTCCGCCTGCGGGCCGTAAAACTGGTCGGCCGCCTTGTCGGTGGTGTCGGCAATGAAACCATGCACGTTGATGCTGGTGCGCAGCTTGGTCTTTTCCTGACCCGCCCTGCGCGCAGCCTCATGGTAAAGATCGAACAGCGGCGCAAAGCGACGATATTCACCGCCGATGATGGCAAGCGCCACCGGCAGCCCCATCGCGCCAGCCCGCGCCACCGATTGCGGCGTGCCGCCGACGGCGATCCACACCGGCAGACGCTCCTGCAACGGACGCGGATAAACCCCACGCCCATTGATGGCCGGGTGCTTGGTGCCGGACCAGGTGATGATTTCCTGTTCGCGCAGCGCCAAGAGCAGATCGAGCTTTTCAGCGAAGAGCACGTCGTAATCTTCGAGATCGTAACCGAACAGCGGATAGGATTCGATGAAGGAACCACGCCCGGCCATAATCTCGGCCCGGCCGTTCGACAGGAGATCGACGGTTGAGAATTGTTGGAACACCCGCACCGGATCATCCGAACTCAGCACCGAAACGGCGCTCGTCAGGCGAATGTTCTTCGTCTTCACGGCGGCTGCCGCCAGCACAGTTGAGGGCGAGGACACGACATAATCCGGACGGTGATGCTCACCGAGGCCAAAAACATCGAGCCCGACCTGATCGGCAAGCTCGATTTCCTCCAGCAGATGTTTGAGACGGCGCGCGCCTTCCGGCCCGCGACCATCGGCGGGGTTGGGATTGACATCCGCGAATGTGTAAAGACCGAGTTCCATAAACGATACCTCTGTTTGCTTGCCTCAGAGATAGGGGCCGACGCCCCCGCAGGCAAATGCAAAATCTGGCGCAAAATCTGGATGCTTAGCTTCGAAAAAATGGATGGGCGTGGCCGGATTCACCCCTCTGTCACCCTCACCCGAAATCGCGATTGCCAGCCCGCCCCCTTTGGGCATACGCTGCTTAAACATGTGCGAAGTAATGCAAAAAGGGGAAAGCATGCATCGGACAGTTATCGTGACAGGCTCTACAAGCGGTATCGGTCTTGCCATCGCGCAGAGATTTGCGCGGGAGGGCGCCAATATCGTACTGAACGGCTTCGGCGACGAAGACGAGATCGAAAAACTGCGGCTGTTGCTGGAAGCCGAAAGCGGCGGGCGTGTGCTTTACCACCCCGCGGATATGACGAAACCGGACGAGATCGCCGACCTCATCCAGTCCTCGCACGAAAAACTCGGCTCGGTGGATGTGCTCGTCAACAATGCCGGCATCCAGCATATCGCGCCCATCGAGGAGTTTCCGACGGAAAAATGGGACTGGATCATCGCCATCAATCTGACCAGTTCCTTCCATACCATGCGCGCCGCGATACCGCTGATGAAGAAGGCCGGCAAGGGCCGCATCATCAACATTTCCTCGGCCCACGGTCTCGTCGCCTCACCGTTCAAATCGGCCTATGTGGCGGCCAAACACGGTATCATGGGCCTGACGAAGACGGCAGCGCTTGAGCTTGCCCAGACCGGGGTTACCGTCAACGCCATCTGTCCCGGTTATGTACTCACGCCGCTCGTCGAAAAGCAGATACCTGAGATGGCCAAGGTGCGCGGCATCAGCGAAGAAGCGGTGAAGAACGACGTGATGCTGGAGCTGCAGGCGACCAAGCAGTTCGTCACCGTCGATGACGTGGCCGCCGCCGCCATATTTCTGGCCAGCGACGCCGCAAGCAACATCACCGGCACCCATATTTCCGTGGATGGCGGCTGGACGGCGCAATAATTGCCAGATTTTCTTTCCGTTATGGAAACAATGAATTGCCAAAACGGAAATCGATATGCGCGCAAGAGCGTGCATAGATACGTCAAGATAATCACAAGAAACCGGCTCGGCAGCTGGTCAAAACAGCAGGGCATTGCATGAAGGACGCGATCAGCTTCATCCTCAACAACGAAACGGTTTCGTTGAAGGATTTCGGACCGACGGACACGCTTCTCGATTACCTCCGCATCAGCAAGCGGTTGACCGGGACCAAGGAAGGCTGCGCGGAAGGTGACTGCGGCGCCTGCACGGTGCTGGTCGGGCGGCTGCTTGATGGTTCTCTGCGTTATGAAAGCGTCAACGCCTGCATCCGCTTTCTGGGCTCGCTGCACGGCACCCATATCGTGACCGTTGAGCATCTGGCCGCCCGCGACGGCACGCTGCACCCCGTGCAGCAGGCCATGGTGGATTTTCACGGCTCGCAATGCGGTTTCTGCACGCCGGGTTTCATCATGTCGCTTTATGGCCTGTGGCTTACCAGCGAAAACCCCGGCCGCGCTGATATCGAAAAGGCGCTGCAAGGCAATCTCTGTCGATGCACGGGCTATGAGCCGATCGTGAAGGCCGCCGAAAAGATCGCCACTGCGCGCCCAAGCGCGCTGTTCGACCCGCTGCAGCGCGACCGCACCGACATCATGGCAAGGCTCTGGGCGATCCGCGAAAACGAGACGATCACCGTCGTCAGAGGCGAGGATCGCACCATCATTCCGGCAACGCTTTCCGATCTGACCGAGATTTACGCTGCCGAGCCGAAGGCGACCATCGTTGCCGGCTGCACCGATGTCGGCCTATGGGTGACGAAGCAGATGCGGGCGCTGAACCCTGTCATCTTCATCAACAATCTCGGGGATCTGCAGACCATCGCTGTGGATGAGAACGGCATCACGCTCGGTGCCGGCGTTACGTACAGCCAGGCCTTCAAGACCATTGCAGAACATTTTCCGCCGCTTGCCCGGCTGTTTGACCGGCTCGGCGGCGAGCAGGTGCGCAATATGGGCACGATCGGCGGCAATATCGCCAACGGTTCGCCCATTGGCGACACGCCCCCCGCCTTGATCGCACTCGGCACGACGCTCACCCTGCGCTCGTCTTCCGGCAACCGCAGCCTGCCGCTGGAAAGCTATTTCGTCGATTACGGCAAACAGGACCGGCTGAGCGGCGAATTCGTCGAAAAACTCTTCATTCCGTTCCGGAAGCCGGAAAGCCGTTACGCCGTCTACAAGATTTCCAAGCGGCGCGACGAGGATATTTCCGCGCTGTGCGCCGCCTTCAACCTGACGCTTGACGCCGATGGCGCGGTCGAAGATATCCGCATCGCCTTCGGCGGCATGGCCGGCACGCCGAAACGGGCCGCGCATCTGGAGGCAGCGCTTCTCGGCAAAGAGTGGTCGCAGGAAACGATCGATGCGGCGCGCGATGCGCTGGATGAGGATTTCACGCCACTGACGGACTGGCGTGCGACGGCCGAATATCGGCAACTGACGGCCAAGAACCTGCTGACGCGGTTTTTCCTTGAGACTTCAGGGGAGAAGCAGGAACTAACACGCTTCACTTTGGAGGAGGCTTGAACCATGGACACCACAAGCTTCGACAAGACGAAGACCGAAATCGACGGCCCGATGCATGCCTCGCTCCGGCACGATTCCGCGCATAAGCATGTGACCGGCAGCGCCGAATATATCGATGATATTCCCGAACCCGCCGGCCTCGTTCACGGCGCGCTCGGCCTTTCCGACCGCGCGCATGCCGAAATCGTCTCCATGGACCTGTCAGAGGTAGAAGCCACACCGGGCGTGCTCTGGGTGATGGTTGGCAAGGATGTGCCCGGCGAAAACGATATATCTTCCGGCGGCCGTCACGACGAACCGCTGCTGGCCGAAACAAAGGTGGAGTTCCACGGCCAGCCGATTTTCGCAGTCTTCGCCGAGACCCGCGATATCGCCAGAAAGGCGGCCCGCAAGGCGAAGATCACCTATAAGGACCTGCCGCATTTCACCGATATCGACACGGCGATTGAAAATGGCGGTGCGCTCGTCATCGATCCGATGACGCTGACACGCGGCGATGCCAAGCTGGAAATGGATGTGGCGCCCCGCCGCCTCACCGGCACGATGCGGATCGGCGGGCAGGAGCATTTTTATCTCGAAAGCCACATTGCCATGGCTGTGCCCGGTGAGGATGACGAGGTAACGCTGTGGAGCTCCACCCAGCATCCCAGCGAAATCCAGCACATCGTCAGCCATATGCTTCAGGTGCCGTCCAACGCCGTCACGGTGCAGGTGCGCCGCATGGGCGGTGGCTTCGGCGGCAAGGAAACGCAGGGCAACCAGTTTGCCGCCCTCTGCGCCATTGCCGCCAAGAGGCTGAACCGAGCCGTTAAAATCCGCCCCGATCGCGACGAGGACATGACGGCGACCGGCAAGCGCCATGATTTCCGCGTCGATTACGAGCTGGGCTTCGACGAGGAAGGCCGCATCCACGCCGTTGACGCCACCTATGCGGCGCGCTGCGGTTTTTCCTCCGATCTGTCAGGCCCGGTAACCGACCGCGCGCTCTTCCATGCCGACTCCAGCTATTTCTATCCGCATGTACACCTCACCTCCCGGCCGCTGAAAACCCATACGGTTTCCAACACCGCCTTTCGCGGTTTCGGCGGTCCGCAGGGCATGCTCGGGGCTGAACGTTTCATCGAGGAAATCGCCTATGCCGTCGGCAAGGACCCGCTTGATGTCCGCAAGCTGAATTTCTACGGAGAGACCGGCTCCGAGCGCACCACGACGCCCTATCATCAGGAGGTCGAAGACAACATCATCGCCCGCATCGTCGAGGAACTGGAAGCTTCCAGCGAATACCGTGCGCGCCGGCAGGCAATCGTCGAGTTCAACAGGACGAGCCCGATCATCCGCAAGGGCATCGCGCTCACCCCTGTCAAATTTGGCATCTCCTTCACCATGACCGCATTCAATCAGGCGGGTGCCTTGGTGCATATCTACAATGACGGCTCGATCCACCTGAACCATGGCGGCACAGAAATGGGCCAGGGCCTTTATACCAAGGTGGCGCAGGTGGTGGCCGATGCCTTCCAGGTGGATATCGGCCGGGTGAAAATAACGGCCACGACCACGGGCAAGGTGCCGAATACCTCGGCCACCGCCGCCTCCTCCGGCTCCGATCTCAACGGCATGGCGGCCTATGACGCCGCCCGCCAGATCCGCGAGCGGCTCGTCAAATTCGCCGCCGAGAACTGGAACGTGCCGGAAGAAGAAGTCGTCTTCCTGCCGAACCGGGTGCGGATCGGGCTTGAGGAAATCGCCTTCAACGACTTCATCAAAAAGGCCTACTTCGCCCGCGTGCAGCTTTCCGCCGCCGGTTTTTACAAGACCCCGAAAATCCACTGGGATCGCGCCGCCGGTCGCGGTACGCCGTTTTATTATTTCGCCTATGGCGCGGCATGCTCGGAAGTGTCGATCGATACGCTGACCGGCGAATATATGATGGAACGCGCCGATATTCTCCACGATGTCGGCAAGTCGCTGAACCCGGCCATTGATATCGGCCAGATAGAAGGCGCCTTCGTGCAGGGCATGGGCTGGCTGACGACCGAGGAATTATGGTGGGACGGCAAGGGGCGGCTGCGCACCCACGCTCCCTCGACCTACAAGATCCCGCTCGCCTCCGACCGGCCGAAGAGCTTTAACGTCAAGCTGGCGGAATGGTCGGAAAATGCCGAACCCACCATCGGCCGCTCCAAGGCCGTGGGCGAACCGCCCTTCATGCTGGCGATCTCGGTTCTCGAAGCGCTCTCCATGGCCGTCGCCTCCGTCGCCGATTACAAGGTCTGCCCACGGCTTGACGCGCCGGCAACGCCCGAACGGGTGCTGATGGCGGTGGAACGGCTGAAGAAGGTGTGAGGGGGCCAGCGCCAATGCCTGATATCCCCCTGTCCGCGTTCCTCGCCCGCCTTGTCCCCGCAATCCTCGTGGAAATCGAGGCTGTGAAAGGCTCATCGCCGCGTGAGGCTGGCACCTTCATGCTGGTCTCGCAAGACGGCATGTGGGAAACCATCGGCGGCGGGCAGTTTGAATATATGGCGATAGACCACGCCCGCGCGATGTTGAGGAGCGGTGCCGCCGAAGACCGCATGGATATTCCGCTCGGCCCGGAAATCGGCCAATGCTGCGGCGGGCGCACCCTGCTCCGGTTCCGGCGCGTAACAGCGGAACTCGCGGCAACGCTCGAGGCAAGGCTGAAGGGCGAAGCCGCACAACAGCCGGCCATCTTCATTTTCGGGGCGGGTCACGTCGGCAAGGCACTGGCGCAGGCTCTGTCGCTCCTGCCCTTGACCCTGACTGTTGTGGAAACCCGTGAAAACGAGTTGCACGGTCTTCCGCAGGAGGTCACATCCGTGCTGACCCCCATGCCGGAGGCGCTCGTTGCGAGAATTCCGGCAAACGGGGCTGCGATCATCGTCACCCACGATCACGCCCTTGATTTCCTCATCGCCAGGGAAGCGCTGGCCCGCGACGATCTCGCTTATGTCGGCATGATTGGCTCCAAGACCAAACGCGCCACCTTCGCCCATTGGCTGGAACGGGAGGGAGAACCCCCTTCCCGCCTTGAAAAACTCGTCCTGCCCATCGGTGGCAATGGCGTCAGGGACAAGCGGCCTGCAATCATAGCGGCCCTTGTGGCAGCCGAGTTACTGCAAGCATTTTCCGCTGCCGAAACCCGTCGCAACGAAAATCAACGCGGCCATCCTCAAGACCAAGATCACGCCTGAGCCCATCCGGCAGACTTTCATCCGCCAGATTGTCTGGCGCAAGGCTTTCAAGGGTAAACCGTTCCGCTGTCCGCAGACCCGCACGCAGGCGGGACCACGCGCGCAAAAGTGCTGTGCGCATGTTCGTCTCCATTCAAAAATGTCAGAAGCTCAGTTGATGAATTGAGCTAAAAATGCTCTGTTTTCCGAATAAAAACCAATGAAACCTTTGGCCGCTGACATAAAGAGAACTTATCCATGAAAATGTCCCGCCAGTTCCCCCTGAATGCCCTGCGCGTGTTCGAAGCCGCAGCGAGGCATCTGAGCTTCACCAAGGCCGGCGAGGAACTGGGCATGACGCAGACGGCGGTCAGCTATCAGGTGAAACTGCTGGAGGAGAATGTTGGCGAGCCGCTCTTCATCAGAAAGGCGCGGCAGGTTGTGCTGACCGAGGCCGGGCAGAAACTGGCGCCGAAGGTTGCGGAAGCCTTCAACACTTTGCGGGAGGCCGTCGATAATGTGCGCGACACCTCCGACACGACCCTGACAATCCATTCCACCGCGACTTTTGCGTCGCGCTGGCTTTCGCGGCATCTGGGCGCCTTCCAGCTGGAACACCCATCAATCGCCGTGCGGCTCGACACATCAAGCACATTGATCGATTTTTCCCAGTCAGACTGCGATGTCGCCATTCGCTGGAGCAAAGATAACGGCAAAGGGCTGATCTACCATCAACTGCTGCGCGGCGTTTATACGCCGATGCTGCATCCGAGCCTTGCCGAAAGCATCGGCGGATTGCACAAACCGGAAGACCTGCTGCGCCTGCGCATTATCGATCCCGGCGATGTCTGGTGGAGCCAGTGGTTTCAGGAAGTGGGCGTCGAAAATCCCGGCCTCGACCGTTATCCCCGCAGCCGCCTCAATGTGCAGGCCTTCGAAGCCGCCGCGGCAATCGCCAGCCAGGGCGTGGCCATGCTCACCCCTGAACTCTACGCCGATGAGATTGCCCTCGGTCGACTTTATCAACCCTTCGAGCACCTCAGCAGCGAAGGAAAGAACTATTGGCTGGTCTACCCTGAAAACCGTAGGAACATTCGCAAGATAAGGCTGTTTCGCGACTGGATACTGAAGCGGATCGAGGAAAGCCGGCAGCAACAACCGCCTCAAAACCCCATGTCCGGCGCATAGAAACAGCGCGGCGTATCCTCATCCGGAAACAGGCAGAGATGATATTCGCCATCTTCTGATCGTCTTGCCTCGCGCTGCGACCAGCTGAAAACGTGGCGTCGGGTGACCATGCGGTGATCGCCGGGTGCGAGCGAGACCTCATAACCGTCAGGCGTCACACGAACGCTTCGCGTGGGAATCATCTGGCAGTCGCCGGTTTCGGCGTCACCATTGCAGCAGTAGCTTTCATATTTGAACCCCTTGTGGGATTCATGCGCAAGCGCGGTGGCGCTGAATGCCAAAAGCAGGAAGAGGACCGTCAGAACAAGGCGCATCGGCATGGTCTCCGTTGAAACAACGGCGGCCGCCGGAAGATCATTGCGTCCCTTTATTCAAATTTCACATCAACACCCACCCGGACACAACGGCACCGGGAACTGCGATACCTGCCCCCTGATCTGCCCCACCCAGGGTTCGCAGCGCCCGCTTTCGGAAGAACCGCCAGCGAAACATGTCATTGAAACCCTGCGCATCGGCGTAAAACCGGAATGGATTTCCGACGAGGCGCGCCCGCGGGCTCCGCAGCCTTATATTTTAGCACATCAGCAGACTGCACAAAGGATAATAGCTGAGTCGCGTTAGCCAGCTAAGCACAAACTGCGACAGGAATGAGCGGCTGCAACTTTACCGGGCCAGCCCGCGTGCATGGGCGAACCGAAACGAGATTGCGGACACAAAGGCATCGGATTGTGAACAATCACGTTCCAACCTTTGCTTTTCACTTTCCTAACGGTCAAATTTCTCGCAAGGTGCGCTGCACAAGGATCAGGGGAACCGCATGTACGAATACGCCATTGCGTGGGAATGGATGGCTTTTGCCGTCCGCTGGCTCCACGTCATCACCGCCATCGCCTGGATCGGCTCATCCTTTTATTTCATCGCGCTCGATCTCGGGCTGGTCAAACGGCCGCATCTGCCGCCGGGGGCCTATGGCGAGGAATGGCAGGTACATGGCGGCGGTTTCTATCACATCCAGAAATATCTGGTCGCCCCCGCCCAGATGCCCGAGCACCTGACATGGTTCAAATGGGAAAGCTACGTCACCTGGCTTTCCGGCTTCGCCATGCTCTGCATCGTTTATTACGGCGGCGCGGATCTCTTCCTGATCGATCATTCGGTACTGGCGCTTACCCAGTTCCAGGCCATCTGTCTTTCGCTCGCTTCGCTTGCCATCGGCTGGCTGTTTTATGATTTCCTCTGCAAATCGCCGCTCGGCAACAATACCTGGGGCCTGATGATCGTGCTCTATGTCGCGCTGGTGGCGATGGCGTGGGGTTATACTCAGGTTTTCACGGGCCGCGCCGCCTTCCTGCATCTCGGTGCGTTTACCGCCACCATCATGTCGGCGAATGTGTTCTTCATCATCATTCCCAACCAGAAGATCGTGGTTGCCGATCTGATCGCCGGGCGCACGCCGGACCCGAAATACGGCCGCATCGCCAAGCAGCGCTCGCTGCACAACAACTACCTGACGCTGCCCGTCATCTTCTTCATGCTGTCGAACCATTATCCGCTGGCTTTTGCCACGCAGTTCAACTGGATCATCGCCGCACTCGTCTTCCTCATGGGCGTCACCATCCGCCACTGGTTCAACACCACCCACGCCCGCAAGGGCAAACCGACATGGACCTGGCTGCTGACTGCGCTGATCTTCATCGTCATCATGTGGCTTTCCACCGTGCCGAAAGTGCTGACCGGCGAAGAGGAACAGAAGGCCGCCACCCTCTCCCCCATGCAGCAGCAATTCGTCAGCGACGCCCATTTCGCCAAGGCGCGTGATGTGGTTCAGGGCCGCTGTTCCATGTGTCATGCGGCCGAGCCGGTGTGGGAAGGCGTGCCCTTCACACCCAAATCCCTGAAGCTCGAAACCGACGAACAGATCGCCGCCCACGCGCGTGAAATCTATTTGCAAGCCGGGCGCAGCCATGCCATGCCTCCCGGCAACATCACAGCCATCACCCCGGATGAGCGCAAGGTGCTGACCGCCTGGTATGAAAGCGCGGTGTCCGGGACAGGAAAAGCCGAAGGAAAGACTGAATGAGCATGGTTCTGCTGCGTGGCCGCCTGCTGAGCTTCCGCCGCGCGCCGCTCTCGATCGACGATACGCAAAGCTATCTCTATATCGAAGATGGCGGCCTGCTTCTCGAAAACGGCAAGATTGCCGCCATCGGCGATTATGCCGATATTCGCAGCCAAGCGCCTGATGACATCGAGGAAAAGGATCACCGGCCGCATCTCATCGTGCCCGGCCTTATCGACATGCACCTGCATTTTCCGCAAATGCAGGTCATCGGCTCATACGCTGCCAATCTGCTGGAATGGCTGAACACCTATACCTTCCCGGAAGAATGCCGTTTCGTTGAAACCGCGCATGCCCAGCGCATCGCCACGCATTTTTACGACGAACTCCTGCGCCACGGCACCACCACTGCCGCCGCCTATTGCTCCGTGCACAAAACCTCCGCCGACGCCTTTTTTGCCGAAGCCATGAAGCGCGACATGCTGATGGTTGGCGGCAAGGTGATGATGGACCGCAACGCCCCGCAGGGCCTGCTCGACACGCCGGAGACCTCCTACGACGAGACGCGGGCTGTCATCGCCGACTGGCACGGCAAGGGCCGCAACCACGTCGCCATCACGCCCCGCTTCGCCATCACCTCCACGCCGAAGCAGATGGAAGCAGCCCAGGCGCTGGCGCAGGAATTTCCCGATCTCTTCATCCAAACGCATCTCTCGGAAAATCTGGACGAGATCAAATATACCTGCGAGCTTTACCCCGAAGCGACTGATTATACCGATATCTACGTGCGTTACGGCCTGATGGGCAAAAAGACCCTGCTCGGCCACGCCATCCACCTCTCCGAGCGCGAAGCGGACGTGCTCTCGGAAACTGGCGCCGTGGCCGTGCATTGCCCCACCTCGAACCTGTTCATCGGCTCCGGCCTCTTCCCGATGAAAAAGCTGCAGCGTCGCGAAAAGCCGGTGCGGATCGCGGTTGCGACCGATATCGGTGGCGGATCGAGCTATTCCATGCTGCGCACCATGGATGAGGCCTACAAGATCCAGCAATTGCTGGGCGAACGCCTGAACCCGCTGGAAAGCTGGTATCTGATGACGCGCGGCAATGCCGAGGCGCTTTCCATGGTCGACCGCATCGGCACCCTGGAAGCCGGCACGGACGCCGACATCACGGTGCTCAACGCCTCTTCCACCCCCGCCATGGCGCTGAAGATGGAAGTAGTGAAAAGCCTGACGGAAGAACTGTTCCTGATGCTCACCATGGGCGACGACCGCACCGTCGTCGAAACCTACGTGGCCGGCAAGGCGATGAAAAGCACGCTTGCATAGTTCGGCTTGGGCCGAAGCACTTAGCCACAAACTCATTTACACAGTCACATATTGAATCGAGCGGGTGCCGCGTCTTTCTTCTCCCCGCCGGGGAGAAGTCCGCGGCAGCGGGATGAGGGGGCAAGGGTGGTGAGATACGGCAACGTCGCCCCCTCATCCGACCCTTCGGGCCACCTTCTCCCCGGCGGGGAGAAGAAACCGTGCCGCACCCGCTCGCTTTCTATGTCTGGCTGGCACCCCCGGCCAAAATGCGAATGACCTCTGGAGTGCGCCCGTGCCGGATTTAGACACAACCACCATGCTGATGGTTTTTGCCACCTTCACCGTCGCAGGCATCGTCAAGGGCGTCACCGGCATGGGGCTGCCCACCGTCGCCATGGGCGTGCTCGGCCTCTTCATGCCGCCGGTTGTTGCCGCAGGGCTGCTCATCCTCCCTTCCTTCATCACCAATATCTGGCAATTGCTGGCCGGCCCGGATTTCAGGGCTATCGTGGCGCGGCTCTGGCCGATGATGATCGCCATCGCCGCCGGCACGCTTCTCAGCGTCCGGCTGATGACGGCAGGCGCCGGCATCTGGACCACGTCGGCGCTCGGTTTGTGCCTTGCGGCGTACGCGGCCTACAGCCTCTTCGCAAAGCCCTTCGCCATTCCTGCGAGACTGGAACCGAAGCTCTCCCCGACCATTGGACTGGCGACCGGCCTGCTGACCGGCGGCACCGGCATTTTTGTTGTTCCCGCCGTGCCCTATATCCAGTCGCTCGGCTTCAGCCGCGACGATCTCGTGCAGGCGCTCGGCCTTTCCTTCACTGTTTCCACCGTCGCACTCGCCGCAGGCCTCGCCTCGCAGGGCGCCTTCCATGTCGAGCATCTGTCGCTGTCCGCGCTCGCCATCCTGCCGGCACTTCTCGGTATGTGGCTTGGCCAGAAGATCCGTAACATCGTCAGCCCTGCGACATTCCGGCGCTGGTTCCTCATCTGCCTGCTTTTATTGGGAGCCGAACTGTTTTTGCGGGCTTTCTGGTGATCAACCCCGTCGATTTTGATGTTGCAGCCATCCCATTCATGTTATGTGAAGCCATCATTCAAATGTGAAGGCTTTATCCATGGGCAAAATCCTGACCATAGCGGACCTGAAGCAACAGGCTCAGCGCCGTGTGCCAAAAATGTTTTTCGACTACGCCGATAGCGGCGCTTGGACGGAAGGCACCTACCGCGCCAATGAGGATGATTTTTCGAAGATAAAGCTGCGCCAGCGTGTGCTGGTTGACATGACCGACCGGTCGCTGGCGACCGAAATGGTCGGCCAGAAGGTCTCCATGCCGGTAGCGCTCTCCCCCACCGGCCTCACCGGCATGCAGCATGCCGATGGCGAAATGCTGGCCGCCAAGGCTGCGGAGGAGTTCGGCGTGCCCTTCACGCTCTCCACCATGAGCATCTGCTCCATCGAGGATGTCGCCTCCGTCACCTCGAAACCCTTCTGGTTCCAGCTTTACGTGATGAAGGACCGGGACTTCGTCAACAATCTGATCGACCGCGCCAAGGCCGCCGGATGCTCTGCGCTGGTGCTGACCCTCGACCTGCAGATTCTCGGCCAGCGCCATAAGGATCTGCGCAACGGCCTGTCCGCCCCGCCGAAATTCACCCCGAAACACATCTGGCAGATGGCCACGCGGCCGAAATGGTGCATGGACATGCTGCGCACCAAGCGCCGCAGCTTCGGCAACATCGTCGGCCACGCCAAGAATGTCTCCGACCTGTCATCGCTCTCCTCCTGGACGGCGGAACAGTTCGATCCGCGCCTGTCCTGGAAGGATGTCGAATGGATCAAGCAGCGCTGGGGCGGCAAACTGATCCTCAAGGGCATTCTTGACGAGGAAGATGCGCGCGCCTCTCTCGATACCGGCGCCGACGCCATCATCGTCTCCAACCATGGCGGCCGCCAGCTCGACGGCGCGCATTCCTCCATCGCGATGCTGCCGAAGATCGTCGACGCCGTCGGCGATAAGGTCGAGGTGCATATTGATGGCGGCATCCGCTCGGGTCAGGATGTGCTGAAAGCGGTCGCGCTCGGCGCCAGGGGCACCTATATCGGCCGGCCTTTCCTTTATGGCCTCGGTGCCGATGGCAAACAGGGCGTGACGACAGCGCTCGAGATCATCCGCAAGGAGATGGATGTCAGCATGGCGCTTTGCGGCAAGCGGCTGATTACGGATGTGGATCGCAGTATTCTGGCGTGATGGTGACAGAGGGCGGTAGTCTCTCTTCCGTCATGCCGGACTTGATCCGACATCCAGCCACAGCGCGTCTGCGCCGTGAGAAATCAGCCTTTCGCGATCAAGGACTTGACCGCACTGGACCCCGGATCAAGTCCGGGGTGACGGAGTGTGTATATCGCCCTCTGTCACCAATCCCACATGCAAATAACCACCCTCAATGCCCCACCGTCTTCGAAAACACATTCACAATCACCACGCCGGTGATGATGAAGCCGAGGCCGACCACGGCGGCGAGATCAAGCGTCTGCCGGAAAACAAAATACCCGATGCCGGAAATCAGCACGATGCCGAGCCCGCTCCAGATCGCATAGGCCACACCGACCGGCAGCGCCCGCAGCGTGAATGACAGCAGATAAAATGCCGCACCGTAAAACAGCGCCATCAGCACTGTCGGCAGCAACCGGGTGAATTGCTGCGACTGCTGCAGGAAAGAGGTGGCGATGACCTCGCAGACAATGGCCGCGACGAGCGCCCCATAGGTGAAGATTGCCGCGTTCATCGTTCCATTTCCTTCTTCGTCTGGGCGATCATCCGGGCCTTGAGAGCCGCCCTGTCGCCACCTGCCCTGCCGTCATCGGCCAGAAGATCGGCAAACCAGATGCCGTCAGCTGCAAGCCTTACGAGCTCCAATACCACCCCCTCATCCGTTTCCTTGTGACGGATGAGACGTCCTTCGTACCAGCTGGTCCACATGCGCCGAAGCGACGGTTCACCGACCATCGATACCGATAGCGCAGCCCACTGCCTGCCCGATTCCCGGTCGCGATCGGCAAAAACCGCGTTCACATAGGCCCGGGTGAAGCATCCATGGGCTTCACGATCCTGTGAGATGAGCACGTCGATTTCCGCATCCAGCGCCGAAAGAAGGTCCGCCATGACAGCTTCCAGCAACGCCTGCTTGGAGGCGAAATGGTGAAACAGCCCACCCTTCGTCACCCCCGCCGCGTCCGCCACCGCCTGCACGGAAAGCGCCGCAACACCTTGGTCAGCAGCAAGTTTCGCCGCGCAATCGAGAAGATTGCGGCGCACGATCTCAGGCTGCTTCTTGCGTTCATGTGCATTTGTCATGACAGTAAACATACCGGATGGTTGGTTTCTTTTCAAGAAAATTGTGAGGGCAGCCATCGGGTTGAAATTCATACTTAATTAAGCATGAAAACGATCTCTAAAGTTTTAGCGGTTTTGTTGCCGGAAAGTGTCAGTAAAACTTCGTCCATCGCGGCGATCGAACAAAAAGGGGTGGATTATGTCGGGAACGGTCAAACGGGGAATGGCGGGTGCATGGGTTTTCGCACTCACCTTCTTTTGCGCGATCCTCTCATTGCAGGCATCCCCTGCGCAGGCCGGCTATGCCCATTTCATCATGGATGCCAATACCGGCAAGGTTCTGGCCTCCCGAAATGCCGATGTGCTGAACCACCCGGCATCACTCACCAAGATGATGACGCTTTACATGACCTTCGAGGCGCTGCACGCCGGGCGGCTTCGCTGGGACCAGAAGATAACGATGTCCAAGAATGGTGCAGCCGTTATCCCCTCGAAGCTCTATGTGCGACAGGGCAAGACCTTCACCGTGCGCGAGGCTGTTTATGGCATGATCGTCAAATCCGCCAATGACATGGCCGAAGGCATGGGCGATCACCTCGGCGGCTCCGAAGCGCGGTTCGCCGACATGATGACCCGCAAGGCCCGCCAGCTCGGCATGACCAAGACGGTGTTCCGCAACGCCTCCGGCCTGCCCAGCAAATCGCAGGTGACGACCGCGCGCGACATGGCCAAGCTCGGCCTTGCGCTGCAGCGCGACTTTCCCAAGGAATATGGCCTCTTCGCCATGGAATCCTTCAGTTTCCGGGGAAAACGCATCCGTGGCCACAACAATCTGATGTATCGTTATCAGGGCATGGACGGCATCAAGACCGGTTATACCAATGCCTCCGGCTTCAACCTCGTCAGCGCCATCAATCACAATGGCCGCCGCGTCGTCGGCGTCGTGCTGGGCGGCAAGACCGCGCGCAGTCGCGATGCGCAGATGGCCGCCCTTCTCGACAAGGCCGTGCCGCAGGCATCGAGAAGCCGCAATACCGAACAGCTCGTCGCCAGCGCCAGTGTCAGCCGCACCTTCGATGTGCCGCCCGCAGCCGTGCCGCTCCCCATGTTCGCCGAACGCCGCTCCGACCCGGTCGCCATGCAGATCGCCACGGCCAACAACCAGATGGCCGACATGATCCAGGTCTCCGCCATTCCGAAACCCGCACCCGCCGCTGCCATTGGCCAGCCCACGGGCCAGAGAAGCCGCTGGGAAGTGCAGATTGCCGCAACCGACAGCGAAGCCGCCGCACGCTCGCTGCTCGCCAATGCCCGTTCCAACATCGGCAGCTATGCCGGGATCGCTCCCTATACCGAAGCAGTACAAAGCGGATCGGCGACGCTCTACCGCGCCCGGTTCACCGGCTTCGAAGATCAGTCTTCGGCCGTTTCCGCCTGCAAGGAACTGAAGGCGCAATCCTACGCCTGCGTGGTGATGACCAGCGAGGGGTGATGACTAGCGCTTCAGCCAGCCGTTCTCCAGTGCATCAGCCAGATAGGGAATGCCGTTGACCCGCGCCATTTCGGACATGGCCAGATTGTCGTAACGGATATTCCGGAAATAGACCTGCCAACCGCGCCCGGTCTCTTCCAGCACGGCATAGGTGGCGAGCGGATGGCCGGCCTCGACGTGATGGTCGAAAGGCGTGTCGTCCTTCCAGCCGGGGCAGCCGACGCTGCCGGGATTGACGATCAGCCGGCCATCGGAAAGCTGCACGGCACGGGGAATATGCGTGTGGCCGCACAGCATCAGCGGCTGGGTGATACCATCAGCCATGGCTTCGATTTCGGCGAGCGGCCGCAGTTTCAAAACGCCTTCCGGCGAAAGCGTCTCGAGCCAATATTCCAGATCGCCGCGCGGTGAGCCGTGGCAGCAATAGGCGACGTCCTTGAACACCATGCTGAACGGCAGCGTTTGCAGCCAGTCCATATGGGCTGGGCTCAGCTGCGCATGCGCGGGTCGTTCCCAGCTCCCCATCTCCTCCGGCGCGCGCTCGATCAGCTCGCGGTCATGATTGCCGCGAATGCTGGGTATCCAGTTGCCAACAAGCACATCGCCGGTAAATCCCGCTTCCAGCGGACCGCTGAAACAATCACCGAGATTGACGATGTCCTTGATGCCAAGCCTGGCGATATCCTCCAGCACGGCTTCGAGTGCGGCGCAGTTTCCGTGAATATCGGCAATGGCGGCAAAGATCATGGCGATCAGCTTCCTCGATAGGTGGAATAGCTATAGGGCGAAAGCAAAAGCGGCACATGGTAATGGCCGCTCTCATCAGCAATGCCGAAACGGATCGGGACAATGTCGAGAAAGGCCGGTTCCGGAAGCGCGATGCCCTTGCCGCGCAGATAATCACCGGCATGGAAAACCAGTTCATATTCGCCGGCCTTGAAACTGTCGCCGACAAGCAGCGGCCCGCCATCGACACGGCCGTCGCTATTGGTCTTAACCGTCTTCAGCTTCTCGCGGCGATCACCGGAGAGCCGGTAGAGCTCGATCGTCAGCCCTTCGGCGGGTGTGCCATGGGCGGCATCGAGGACATGGGTTGTCAAACCGGTCATAGGCTGGGCTCCGCGATCATATAGGGCTTATCGAAAAAATACTCTTCCAGATTGTCGCCCGGTCCCTCGCGGTCGGCAACCAGAAAATCCGAAACCGCCTGCAACGGCATCAGCGGATAATGCCAGACATTGCGGCGGTAATTCACACCCTGGTCCCCGCGCGCCAGAAATACCTGCGGCCGCGCCGGACGGCCTCCGTCATCTTCCGCAACGACGACGAGGAAAGGCCTGCTGGACAGCGGCGAAAAACTCTGGCTGCCGAGCGGATGCCGCTCCATCATCTCGATGTTATGCGGGAACACCCGCGGCTGCCCCCGGAAGATGTTGAGGATGATGCATGCGCCCTCGCCCGCAGCCTCGGGTGCGGCAAGCGCATGATGCCGTTCGGTCTGGCCGCCATTGATGTGCCGCATGGAGGAAGGCGTGATTTCGATCACATCGCCGAAGGATGCGAATGCCTCTTTGGTGAGGGGTTTTACGTCGAGAAAATCGGTCAAATGTCATTCACCTTGGGCATGCCAGTTTTGCAGAAGTAAGAGTCTGTCCAGAAGATCCGGTATCGCCGTCTGTGTCGTATCCCAAACGGTTTCCAGATTGATGCTCAGATATCCGTGCGCGATCCTGTTCCGCATGCCGCGCATCTTGACCCACGGGATATCCGGAAAATCCGCCACGAAAGCCGGAAACTCTTCCATTATCCGCGCCGTCGTTTCGCCGATAATCAGAAGGTTCATCGCCACCGCCCGTTGACGGACCAGGTCAGCCAGAAATTCGTCCTTTGTCTTCAATCGAACGAAGTCGATGGTTTCCGAAGCAATCTGTCTGATGTCCTGAAGATAAACATGCAGTCGCTCGGCGCTCATACGGGCTTCGCTTCCTGTAGAACCTTCACACGGACGCGCTCGGGAAAGTCCCCCGGCGTCAATAGATGAATTTCCGTGCCGCGCATGATGGCCGATAGCTCTTCCAACAGGCCGCCCAGATCGAACAAGGTTGCCCCCGGCAGCGCATCCACGAGAATATCGAGATCGCTGTCCGGCCGGTCCTCGCCACGGGCGACGGAGCCGAACACGCGCGGGTTTGCCGCGTTGAAGCGCTTTGTCGCTTCGCGGATCGCTTCCCTGTTCTTTTCCAGCACCTCGGAAGGTCTCATGATCTCCATCTCCAGTCAGCGCGATTCTAGCAGAACGACCCCAACTCGCCAATTCAGCCTTCCGGCAGCATCGCGGAAAGACGCAGCCAGGCGATCTTTTCCACCTGCGCCGTCGCAGTCTCAAATTCTTCGGCCGCATCATTGCCGATACGTGTCTCGAACGCCGAGAGAATATCGTGCCTGTTCAGCCCCTTGACCGCGATGATGAAGGGAAAGCCGAATTTTTCGGTATAGGCGCTGTTCAATTCGGTAAAACGGGCATGTTCTTCCGGGGTAAGACGGTCCAGCCCCGCACCGGCCTGTTCGTTGCGGCTGTCGGCTGTCAACTCGCCCGCGATCGCCAGCTTGCCGGCAAGATCGGGATGCGCCCGCAACACGCCGAGCCTTTCCGCCTCGGAAGCGACGCGAAACTGCCCGCTAAGCGCAGCGTGAACCGCCTTCGCCGTCAGTTCCAGGCCCGCTCCGCCGGCATCATAGGCCCGTTCTGCGATGAAGGGCGAATGTTCGAACACGCCGCCGAAGCGGGCGACAAAGTCCTCACGGGTCACCATCAGAGCGCCTCCGGCTTGTGATGCTCATGCCAGTGACGGGCGATCTCGATGCGCTGCGGGATCCACACTTTCTCGTGGCCGAGCACATATTCGATGAAACGGCGAAGCGCCGCCGCACGGCCGGGGCGGCCGACAAGACGGCAATGCAGGCCGACGCTCATCATCTTCGGCGCGCCTTCAATACCTTCCTGATAAAGCACGTCGAAAGCATCTTTCAGATAAGTGAAGAACTGGTCGCCGGAATTGAAACCCTGCGGCGTGGCGAAACGCATATCGTTGGTTTCAAGCGTATAGGGAATGATCAGGAAAGGCTCGTCCTTCACGCCCTTCACCCAATATGGCAGATCGTCGGCATAGGAGTCCGACGAATAGAGGAAACCGCCATCTTCCATGACAAGACGCAGCGTGTTGTCCGAGGGCTTGCCCTGATACATGCCATAGGGACGCTCGCCGGTAACCTCCGTGTGCAGACGCACGGCCTCGACTATATGCTTGCGCTCTTCCTCTTCGGAAAAATCCTTGTATTCCAGCCAGCGGTAACCGTGGCTGGCGATTTCCCATCCCGCTTCCTTCATCGCCGCAACGGCTTCGGGGTTGCGGGCCATGGCTGCCGTCACGCCATAAACGGTGGTGGTGACGCCGAGACCGGTGAACATGCGCCACAGCCGCCAGAAGCCGGCGCGCGAGCCATATTCATAGATCGATTCCATGTTCAGGTTGCGCTGGCCGGGCCAGGGCTGCGCACCGACGATTTCCGACAGCAGCGATTCCGACGCCTTGTCATTATCGAGAATGCAGCTCTCGCCGCCCTCCTCGTAATTGATGACGAACTGCACGGCGATGCGCGCACCGCCCGGCCATTTCGGATCGGGAACATTGCGGCCGTAGCCCACCAGATTACGGGAGTAATTTTCGGAAATCATGCAGCCACCCAGAACATCTCTCCCAAAGCGGAAACCGATTAGGGAGACATAAAACAGACCTCCAAAACGCGACGACCCGGAAAGGGCACAACAGACGCTTCAGATATGCGATATCCGAACGGTAGCATCCGCATCCGGAATGTCGAGATCAATCTTGCCGACATTCCGATGCTTTTTTGTATACGATTGCGGCGATGTGCTCTTCAGGCAATCTTGCGGGCGGAAACGCGACCCATGGGGTGAAGCGAGTGTACGCGGAAAGGCGCGCCCGGTTCATCCTCGATGAAAAGCGCAAGGCTGGAGAACTGCAGGGACCGGGTCAGCAACGGCTCGAAAACCTTGCGCACGGCCCGCTCGATCCTCTGGGTGCTGGAAGCTTCCACTCCGCCCGTCAGCGACATCTGGAACCGGAACTCGTCCATCACATGCGGGCTGCCCCAGCGATGCAGATTGGTGAGCTGCGAGGCCGAAAGCCGGTCGGGATCCGCCCGCTCGATTTCCGCCTCGGAAAGCGGCGCACGGTAGCGGTCGAATTCCTGCACCACGCGGGCGGCAAAAAAATGCAGCACTTCGCAGGGACGCTCGGGAACAAGACTGAAGACATTATCGTGCCTTGCCACCACCAGTTGTGGCAACATGAAAGGATCCTGCCTGCCGGAAAAATACATCAGGTCCCGCAAAAGCGCTGCTTCGGAATGGCCTTCGGCAAGGCGGAAGGGAGCCTTGATCGTGCCATGGAAACCATACCGGCGCGGCAGGGCCGTATGGTAGGAAATCTCCTGCATGCCGAGGTCGATCGTGCCGGGCGGCTCCACCGCCTGACCGGAATAGACATCGCGCCCCAACCACGCGGCGGCCGCCTGCGTCAGGGGGTCATTGGGGGAAGGCGTGAAATGAATGGCGTATCGCATGCGCTGTCACCTCGCCGCAAATGCGGACAAACCGGCCTCTTTGCAGGCCAGCAGATAAGTGATTTGCGTGACAGATTAACGACGTGGGCGGCCTGATCAGAACTTTCTAAAGTCCGCGACGGCAATACTCACGTGTTGTTGAAGGTGAAAGCCTGAGGGGATGACAGGCGTGTGACCACACACGGTCTGCAATGCCGCATCGGCAAGAAAATGCGCAAGACCGAAGCTGACCTTGAAGCCACCGGTCAGCGCAACGAGCTTCGGATGGCCGGGGATCGCGCCCACCATCGGGTCCCTCCCCACCGCCTTCGGCCGCAGCCCGGCCCAGCGTTCCAGCACCGGCGCGCCGGCAAGCGAGGGAACAACGGCAGACGCGTCGGCAAGCAGTTTTTCAAGCTTTTCATCGGTACTTAAGGGATCGGAAAAACAATCTTCGCTGGTACTGCCGATCGCAACGGTGCCGTCTTCATGCGGCACGATATAAAGTCCGTTCAGGAACACGACCGGCATCGCCGGGTCGACCGCCGCGTCGAGAAGCGCCGCCTGCCCCTTCACCGCCTGCCCGAGCGTAACGCCCGCCTCCAGACCGAGAGCATCGCGGATCAAGGGAAAAGAATCATGCCCGTTGGCAACAATGACATGGCCGAAAGCAACCTCGTCGCCTGACGACAGCACCGCCCGCCCGGCATCCGCGTCAAGCGAAAGGACGCGGCAACCCTGCGCCAGCCGCACATGCCGCGTCTTGCCAAGAAAAGCCGAAAGAAGGGCGATCATCGCACGCGGCGAGACCCGCGCCGCCAGCGTATCGAACACGAAACCTGCCTCACCCGCCGCATCATCCACCCAGCCCGCGACCGAAGGGCTGTCGCCGACATGCCAATGGAACCGGCGCTCACCCGACACCCAGTTCTCCAGCGCATCCCGTTCGTGTCGCCCGGCAATGGCGCGCAGATGCGGCTTCGGCAGTGGAATGATCCGGCCTGAGCGGCGGTAGCCCGCCGAAAGCCCGGTCTCCGCCTCCAGCCCGGCGATCTCTTTTTCCAGCGCAACGAGGGCATCGAACTGGAACTGCTTCTTGTCCGACCAGCGATCCGGCATATGCGGCATCAACGCGCCCAGCAGCCCGCCGCTGGCGCCGCCGCCGGGGCGATCCGCCTCCACCAGCAACGTCTCGATGCCGAGCCTTTCCGCCTTGACGGCGGCCCACAGCCCCATAATGCCGCCGCCGATGATGAGGAGCGGCATGGAAGCCGGCAATCTTGGCGATTGACCCTGTTCGAAACCGGGATTATCGGCTTTAGCCATGAAACATTCCAACGACACTTTCACAGATACTGGCCCAGAGACCGGCGCTGCGACCGGTTCACCGGCCGGAGAAAGCCACACCGCGCTCGACTGGCGTGACGGGGATATGCCCTATTCACTGGCCTTTGACGACCATTTTTATTGCCAGACGGACGGCAGGCTGGAATGCGGCCATGTCTTCCTGTCCGGAAACGGCCTGCCAGAGCGCTGGCTCGAACGGGAGGGTGTCTTCCGCATCGGCGAACTCGGCTTCGGCACCGGGCTTAACCTCTGCGAGACATGGCGCCAATGGAAAGAGGCCCGCAACGGCCGCTCCAGGCTGCATTTCATCTCCTTCGAACTCTACCCGATGAAGGCGGAGGAAATCGACCGGGCGCTTTCCCGATGGCCGGAAGTGGATGCCGAACGCAAGGCGCTCACCGCCCTCTGGCCTGCCGAGCCGAAAGGCCGGGTCGAGATCCAGCTCGATGACGAAACGCAGCTGACGGTGGTTTGCGGCGAGGCGCTCGCCGGCATTTCCGCAAGCGCGGAAAGTTTCGACGCCTGGTTTCTCGATGGCTTCGCACCCGCGCGCAATCCGGACATGTGGTCGCTGGAGATCATGCAGGCGCTTTTCGCAAAGACGATGCCGGGAGGCACATTCGCCACCTATGCCGCCGCCGGATTCGTTCGCCGCAACCTCATCGCCGCCAGTTTTGAGCTGGAGCGCCGGAAAGGATTTGCCGGGAAGCGCGAGATGCTCTGCGGCACCAAGCCCTTCGGCTGACGCCAGGCAGAAGCATATTCTAGTCGGAAACTCAGACGCCCGGCGCGTCGCGGCGCGGCATGTTTTCGCCCAGCCATTGCGCGATCTTGTCTTCAAGCGTTTCCGGGCTGATGGGCTTCGACAGATAATCATCCATGCCCGCCTCCAGGCATAGTTCCCGATCCGCCTCCTGCGTATGGGCGGTAACGCCGATGATCGGCACATGCCTGCCGTCGGCGGCGGTCTGTTCGGCCGCGCGGATGGCCTGCGTCGCCTGATGCCCGTTCATGACCGGCATCGAGACATCCATCAGGATGATGGCAGGATTTTTCTCCTGCCACGCCTGTACGGCTTTCTTGCCATTACCGACGATCAGAAAACGCAGACCCGCCTGCTGCAATATCTGGGTGAAAACAATCTGGTTGACGTCATTGTCCTCGGCCACCAGCACATCGACAAGGCTGGGCCGATGCCGCGCCGGCACCGCCGGTGATATATCAGCCCGCTGTTTCCTTTCGACGGCGCCGTTTTCCGGCCGGATGGCGCCCTCACCGCGGCCTGTCTCACGCGGGGACGGAGCCTGCCGGGCGCGCTTCAGCCGCACATCCCGCACCACATCGAACAGAGTGGAGCGCAGGAGCCGCGCCCGCGCCGGCTTCATCAGATGCGCCTGCACGTTGAGATCGGTAAAGAGCGTCTCGTCACCGACAACATCCATGGAGGTCAGGAAAACAATGGCGATGTCGTCAAAGCGCGCATCCGCCCGGATGCGCTCCACTACATCCAACCCGTTCATGACGGGCATATGATAATCGAGAATGATGGCGTCGAGGGAAAATCCGAGCGAAGCTGCCTCCTGCAGCACGGCGATGCCGGAAGGCCCGTCTTCCACCGCATGGCCGTCTACGCCCCAGCTTCTCAGCTGCTCCGTCAATATGCGGCGATTGACATCGTTATCGTCGATCACGAGCACACGGATATCGTCGATCGCCACGGAAAGAAGCGGAAGCTCGCGCTGTCTCTCGATCACCTGAAACGGAATATTGACCTCGAAGGTCGATCCCTTGCCGACGCCGCTGACGACATTGATCGCGCCATCAAACAGACCGACGAGGCCGACCGTGATCGCCAGGCCCAGCCCCGTTCCCTCGTGCCGGCGCGTCGCGGAGCCATCGACCTGGCTGAACTTGTCGAAGATGGTTTCGAGCTTGTCGGCCGGAATGCCAATGCCGCTGTCTTCGACGCGCAGCGACAGGATGGCCTCGGACGCTTCCGCCGACCGCGCCGAAAGCTCGACCAGCACATGCCCCGTTTCCGTAAACTTGACGGCGTTTCCAACGATATTGGTCACGATCTGCCGAAAGCGCCCGGCATCGCCGATGACCTTGCCGAAAACCGAAGCATCGATACGGACGATCAGCTCGATGTCCTTTTCCAGCGCCGCCGAGGACAGGAGGGACACCACATCCTCGACCGCCTCCGCCGGATCGAAAGGCACGCTGCGCAGCCTCATCTGCCCGGCCTCGATCTTCGAGAAATCGAGAATATCGTTGATGATCGTCAGAAGCGCGTTGCCTGACTTGACGATGATATCGGTAAAGGTCTTCTGCCGCGTATCGAGATTGGACTTGGCCAGAAGCTCCGCCATGCCGAGAACGCCATTCATCGGCGTGCGGATTTCATGGCTCATATTGGCCAGGAATTCCGATTTGGCCCGATCGGCCGCCTCCGCGCGCGACAGCAGCCGCTGCAACTCCTCTTCACGCAGCTTCATCTCGGTCACATCGGTGACGATGATGAGCCAGTAATTGCCGGAACTGTTGGTGGCTTCCAGATTGAGCCAGCTTTTGCCGGCGACATGGATCAGCCAGGAAAACGGCCGGTTGGCGGCGATATTCTCCCTCCAGGCGGCAAGCGTCCCGGCCGCTTCGTCAGTCGTGCCGAAATCCCCGCGCCCGGCGCAATGGGCGAAGAAGCCCGACCAGTTGCAGCCCTTTTCCAGGAGATGCGGCGGCACGTCGAACATGCGCGCCATCGCCTCGTTGGACATGATGATCGTGCCCTGCTCGACCAGCACCAGCCCCTGCGCCATGGCGCGCGTGGCGCCCTGCATATATTCGCCGACCCGCTCCAGTTCGGCCTTTGCCTTGCTGATCTCAACATCGCGCATGCGCACATCGGTGACATCGGCATAGGTGCTGAGGATTTTCCCGCCTTCGAGCCGGGTTTTCGAAATGACGGTAACCTTGCCGCTTTTGCTGCGCACCTCACGTGGCGCAAAAACCTCCTCCTGCAGAAGCCGCTGCACCCGCTCGCCATAGACCTCATCGAAAGGTCTGTCGCCATAGTCATAAAGGCCGCTGTCGAAATTCATCTCCATGAATTCGCGATAACTTTTGCCGACCAGCGACTTCTCGCCGCCGATCTCGCCCCAGACCTCATAGAAGAACGGATTGACATATTCGATGACGAGATCGGCGCTGAGCAGCAGCACGCCCACCGGCAGGGCATGGAGAACCGCTTCGAGCTGGCGGTGCAGCGCCTCAGCCTCGGCCTGTGCCGCGATCAGCGCCTTTTCCCGGTCCTGCAACAGGCTGGCATCGGTGACCGAGCCCACCAGATAATATTCATCGTCAGGCGTCGCCACCCGGCCGAGCCTTGTGATGACGGGAACGACCCTGCCATCCGAAAGCGGAACGCTTCCCGTCTTTTCAACGGCCTCTCCGGTTCGCAGAATATGCTCGTTTTCCCGCTGGAACTGCAGGCCTTCCTCCGGAAACATCTCGCATTCGGTCTTGCCGATATGGTCGGCGAGGCTGCCGCCCAGATATTTCTCATAGGCCGCATTGGCAAAGGTCAGCCGCCTGTCCTGATCCCTCAGGAACACGCCGACCGGCAATTGCTCCAGTGCGGCGCGCAGAAGCCAGGTCTCGCGGATCTGCGTGCTCAGAAGCGTCTCATGCGCCTTGAACTCGGTGACATCCACCCGCAGCCCGACAAGCATGCCGTTTTCCAGCCGCTTGTTGACCATGCGCACCCAGCGGCCATCGGCAAACTGCTCCACCCTTTCGAGATAGGGCAGGGAAAACTCCCGCAACTGCTCCTGCATCCACCCTTCGAATGCCGGATCGTCTTCTTTCGCATCGCGGTAGCCGCTCGAAAAATAAATGGCCCTCATCAGCGTCTCGAGCGGGACGCCGGCCTTCAGTTCGACACCGAGGGCGCTGTAGAACTCCCTGAACCGGGCGTTGCAGTAGACCAGCCGGTTTTCGCGGTCATAAATGACGATACCCGCATCAACGAGATCGATCACGCCGCTGTCAAACAGCAGGTCCGAAGCGCTGCCGGCGTCAGGAAAAATCTCCACGACGGCGGACGGCATGTCCTCGAACACTTCGAACAGGAACAGATTGCCATCGTCACCGGTGAAACGTTCGCAACGAAGCGTATATGGCCCGGACGAATCCGCGCCATGGCAGGCGATCATCTCATCCGTGGCGAAGACCAGCGAGCGGCGCTCCCTGTCCTCCCGCTCGGCATCGCGAATATCGGCGGAAAGGGAAAGGCTGGTGTATCCTTTGAACGCTCCGGACGGGCGTCCCATGACCCGGCCATAGGCGGCGTTGACCGCGACATAGCGCAGCTCGCTGTCCTTGATGCACGCGGGCAGGTCCAGGGCGGCCACAGCCCTGCAAGCCTTTTCCAGCAACCCGCAGCCTTCGGTCAATCGATACTCCACACCCTGCAGTCCATTCTTGTCGAATCAAATAGTTCTGGACGCCGTCGCAAAAACGTTATGTGAGAAAATCGATCTTTGCTATGTATCCGACGGTGCCGTTACCCTTTTTTAACCATAATTCTTCGCCTGCGCCTGTGCCGTCACGGTATTCGCCGGCCACCGAGATGCATGGCTGCCATGCGCCCTCCTGCGGCCGTGTTACAAAACTATTGCTTGACTTTGACGCACAAAACGCCCACATGCCCCTCAAGCTTTCACCTTTGGCAGCCGCGTGAGCTGCAGCGTATGACCAGAAAAACTTCCTTAAAAAAGGAATCTGGCCCGCATGAAGGAAAAGCGCAAAGAATACAGAAGACGGCATGTGCCGCACTGATGCGCAGAAAGTTATTCCAACCCACAAGTTCCCAATTCACGCGGGGTTCTTGACGCCGAGACCACCGGACAGCAGCCCTGCTCCGGATGAGTTTGTTTTGGCGCCCCGAAAGGCATTATATTGACCAGTTTTAGCGAACTCGGCCTCTCCGAAAAGATCGTGGCCAGCGTTACCCAGCTTGGCTATACGACCCCTACTCCCATTCAGGCAAAGGCCATTCCGCTGCTGCTCGAAGGCCGCGACCTGATCGGCCTCGCACAGACCGGCACCGGCAAGACCGCCGCTTTCGGCCTGCCCATCATCGAAATGCTGATGAAGCAGGCGGACCGCCCGGCAAACCGCACCTGCCGCACCCTTATCCTCGCCCCGACGCGCGAGCTGGTGAACCAGATCGGTGAAAACCTGCGCTCCTTCGTGAAGAAGACGCCGCTGCGCATCAACCAGGTGGTCGGCGGCGCATCGATCAACAAGCAGCAGCTCCAGCTCGAAAAGGGCACGGACATTCTGGTGGCGACCCCCGGCCGCCTGCTTGATCTCATCGCCCGCAACGCCATCTCGCTCTCCAAGGTCACCTATCTGGTGCTTGATGAAGCGGACCAGATGCTCGATCTCGGCTTCATCCACGACCTCCGCAAGATTTCCAAGATGGTCCCGGCCAAGCGCCAGACGCTTCTGTTCTCGGCCACCATGCCGAAGGCGATCGCCGATCTGTCGCATAACTACCTGACCGATCCGGTCAAGGTCGAAGTGACGCCTCCGGGCAAGGCTGCCGACAAGGTCGAGCAGTACGTGCATTTCGTGGCCGGCAAGAACGACAAGACCGATCTCCTGAAGAAGTCGCTCAACGAGAACCCTGATGGCCGCGCCATCGTGTTCCTGCGCACCAAGCACGGTGCCGAGAAGCTCTACAAGCATCTCGAACATATCGGCTTCAAGGTCGCCTCCATCCACGGCAACAAGAGCCAGGGCCAGCGCGAGCGGGCACTGAAGGGCTTCAAGGATGGTGAGATCAAGGTACTGGTCGCAACCGACGTCGCTGCCCGCGGCATCGACATTCCGGCCGTAACGCATGTCTTCAACTATGACCTGCCGGAAGTGCCTGACGCCTATGTCCACCGCATCGGCCGTACCGCCCGCGCCGGCCGCGACGGCATCGCCATCGCATTTTGCGCACCGGACGAAACCCGTCTGCTGCATGACATCGAAAAGCTGATGAAGATCGATATTCCGGTCGCATCCGGCGAACGTCCGGCCGGTCTCGCCAGCCCGACGCGCCCCAACAACAACCGCGGCGGCCGCAACAACAATGGTGGCCAGCAGCGCGGCCCGCGTGAAGGCGGACGTCACAATGGCGAGTCCCGCCCGTCCCGCCACCATGCACCGCGCGATGCCGACAACGATCTGGAAGTCACCTCCGACTTCAAGCGCGTCAAGACGGCGGAAGGCGATGCAGGCCGCCCGGCCGGCCCGCGCAAGCAACGCCGCCCGGCCCGCAAGCCCGGCGGCAGCGGCGCCAACCGCCACGCCCCTGCCGGCGGCAACGGCCAGGAAAAGCGCGCTTCCGGCAACGGCCATCGCGGCCGCAACCGCTAAGTTGCACGGAGTGGATTGAGGACGCGCGGCATTGCCGGGCGTCCTTCTCCCCGACGGGGAGAAGAAACAAGCGGCACGCACTCGCCAATAATCTAGCCCCGCAGCCACAGCCGACCAGCGGATCTTTGCTTTACCCTCACCCACCCTGCACGACCCGACGACGCCTTGACGGCAGGGTCATGGCCAGCACACCGGCAATGACGCAGACAAGACCGACCCACATGGCAGGCGTCGGCATCTCCCCCAGAAACGCCATGCCGATGGCGACGCCGACCGGCACCCTGAGATAGGCCTGCGAGGTGGTGCCGACCGAACCAAGCGTCTGCATCAGCCGGAAATAGATCATGAAGGCGAGCGCGGTCGAAAAGACGCTGAGGCACACCAGTGCGGTCAGTGACGCCGCCGAAGGCGACAACGTCCAGGGTCGGTCAACGATCAGGCTCACGGGCAATAGCAGGACAGCACCGCAGATGAGTGAACCGGCGGCCGGCATGACCGGATCAAGCCCTTTGAAATTTTTACTGAAAATGGCCGCGCAGGCATAGGAAAAAGCTGCCGTCAGCACGGCGAGCTGGCTCCATATCGCCTCCCCCGCACCGCTTAAGGCTTCGACACCGATGATGAGGCACACGCCCGTCATGCCGGCGATGGTGCCAAACAGCTTGCGCCCGCTGACCGGCTCGTGCCGGATCACAAGCGCTGTGAGAAGAAAGGTGAAGATCGGCGTCGTCGCATTGAGAATGACGGCGAGACCGGCATCGATGCTCTGTTCCGCCCAGGCAATCAGCGTGAAGGGCAGAACGCTGTTGATACAGGCTTGAATGAAGAACAGCCGCCACGTCGCAAAATCCGTGGGCAGGCGCAGCCCGCGCAGCCGGATCACCACGTAGAGCAGCAGACCGGCAATCAGCGTGCGCAATGCGATGAAGGTGATGGGCGGTATCGTCTCCACCCCGATCTTGATGAAAGTGTAGGATGCAGCCCACAGCGTGGACAGCAGGGCGAGAAGCAGCAATTCGCGGGTGATAGTGTTCTGAGGGGTCACGGATCAATTTTCCTACTGCGTTCAGGATGGCGCGTTCTAACCTGAAAACAAGCTTCTATGCTTCGGCCGCGGCCGAAGTTTCAATCCTTTTCAAAAAAAGAAGCTCCGCATGGCGTGACCATGCGGAGCTTCGGCAAAAGAGATCGATGACAGTTCGGGCAGATCAGGCCCGGCGCTCATCCACCGAGAAGGCGCCCGGACCGGCAACGAACAGATAGAGGAAGATGAAGCAGAACAGGATGGCGGCATCACCACCGTTCAGGGCCGGGAAGAAGTTGCTCGGCGCGTGCGCCATGAAATAGGCGACCGCCATCTGGCCGGACAGGATGAAGGCGACCGGGCGCGTGAACAGGCCGATCAGCACGAGAATGCCGCCGATGAGTTCCAGAAGCGCCGCCACCAGCAGCATCGTCGGCAGGGAGCCATCCATCTGCGATGCCGGAAAACCGAACAGCTTCTGCGTTCCATGCGCAATGAAAAGCAGCGCCGTCATGATGCGCAGCGCTCCGAGTGCCTGCGGGCGATAGCGGGAGAGAGAGTCGAAAGTTGCCATGGTCATGTGTCCCCGTTGAAGTGATGCCGCGCTCGATACAGCGCATTTAAGCCTTTATGGATACACGTCTCGAACACCGGAAATCACGTTTCCGATATAGCAGAACTCCCTTAAATACCTAAAGGGAGGCATTCTACACATGGTTGATTCTTCAGCATAAAATTGGCCTTCCGCCGAAAAAATCAACCCAAGGGTACAGGCATTTTCTTGCGTGGAAAAGGCGGAAAAATCCGCCTTTACGTCACGCCTGCAAGACGACGACCTTCGAACCCACCGGCACGCGGCTGTAGAGATCGATGATATCGTGGTTCAGCATGCGGATGCAGCCGCTCGACATGGCGTGGCCGATGGATTGCGGCTGGTTGGTGCCATGCAGGCGGAACATGGTGTCGTTGCCGCCGCGATAGAGGTACAGCGCGCGCGCGCCGAGCGGATTGCTGGGGCCACCGGGCATGCCGGCTGCGAATTTCAGATTGCGCGGATCACGGCGCATCATATTGGCGGTCGGCGTCCAGGACGGCCATTCCGCCTTGCGGCCGATATAGGCATCGCCCTTCAGCGCAAGGCCCTGACGACCGACACCGACGCCGTAGCGCATGGCGCGACCATCGCCCAGAACGTAATAGAGCCGCCGCGCCGGCGTATCCACCACAACCGTTCCGGCCGGGTGTCTGGTGTCGTAAGTGACTTCCTGCCGGCGGAGCTCCGGCTTGACCTTATCGAGATGCATGGCGGGAAGCGGGAATTTCTCTTCCGGCTTTGCCCCATAATTCAGCCTTTGCTGGCCAATACCCGTATTGGCGCAGCCGGCCAGAAACAGCGGCAATCCGAACAGAACACCACGACGTGAAATAGACATGTAACCCCCGCCAAATCTTTGGATTAACGAGAGGTATAATTTTATGGTTAACAAACCCCTAATATGCGGTTGTAGTAATTAACGTACAACAACCGTTGCGGCAGGTTTGCGGTTGGCGAGATAGACCCCCGTCACCGCCAAAACAGTGCCGGCAATCATGGCCGGTGTCAGTGTTTCGCCGAAAAGCAGCGCAGCTTCCACGGCCGCAAGCGGCGGCACGAGATAGATCAGCGAAGCGGCCCGCGAGACCTGCCCGCGCCGGATCAGATAAAGAAGCAGCGCCACGGCGCCAATGGAGATCGCACCCACGGACCAGGCGAGCGTGGCAGCAAGGCCGAGGCTCCAGTCCACATGTCCATCCTCCAGCAAAAGCGCGAAGGGAACCGTCACCAGCAGCGCACCGACATATTGCAGCGTTGCCACCGCCATGATGTTTCCGCCATGGACATATTTCTTCTGGTAGAGGGTGCCATAGGTAACCGACGTCATGCCCAGCACATTCACCGCCACGGCGTAAAGCGGCACGGAGAGGCCAAATGCGCCCGTCGCCATGACCTTCGGCAGCACGGCAATGGCGATGCCCACAAATCCAAGCAATAGGCCCGCGCGCTGCAAGGGCGAGATTTTCTCGCCGATCATGTAGCGGGCAGCCACCGCCGTCATCAGCGGCTGCAGACCGGCGATGATGCCGCCGATCGCCGCCGGCACGCCCTGCCCGATCGCCCACCAGATCATGCCAAGATAAAGACCGTGCAGGAAGACGCCGGACAGGATCGCCCGGAAAAGGTCGACGCGCCGCTGCGGCCACTGGATGGAGGAAAAGCGGCAGATCGCCCACAGCAGCGCTCCCGCCAGAAGATAGCGCAGACAGAGAAAGGTCAGCGGCCCGGTATAATAGACCGCATATTTGGCGGTGACCCAGCCGGTCGACCAGAGAAAGACGAAGATGGCCGGAGCCAGACGGTCGAGTGACATGGGAACATCCACTGTGCCGCATGATGCCGTAACCGGGACAGGCGGCGAATTGATATTTCTGCGGCTTCACGCAAACCGGCGAATGATCGAACCGGGTATCAGCATGGCGGTATCCGCATCCCGACCCAAGGTCAAAGGCGTTTTCGTGATCGCATCTTTCAGATTTTCTGATGCGACGCCGGATATTCATCAACCGAAAGCGAACGAACAAAATTTATGCATTCGCCCACGGCGCACACAGCGACACCACCCCATTACACCCCTCGTCACCGCGCAACCAATTTGCCGATGCCGCATTTATAGGCTGAAACCGAAAAAACGCTTCTTTTTTAAAACTCTAGGGCGGTAAAAAATCTTCTCGGGGAGGCCTGCATAGTTCTTGCATTGCATTTGGCGTTGTATTCATATGGCAAAAAAGGGGACATCGAAGTTGGCATTTGACGAAATGATAAATGCGGACGACACGCCGCGAAGCCCATATGAAAACTATAACGAGTGGTACAGCCGACAGGACAGGGCTCACCTGATCCAGAAATCAAAAGACGCGGAAAACATCTTTCGGAAAACCGGTATTACTTTCGCAGTCTATGGCCATGCCGATAGTTCAGAAAAACTGATCCCCTTCGATATCATCCCGCGCATCATCTCCGGCCGCGAGTGGCGCAAACTGGCCCAGGGCATCGAACAGCGCGTTCTCGCCCTCAATGCTTTCCTCGACGATATCTACCACAAGCAGGAAATCATCCGCGCCGGGCGCATTCCCCGCGAAATCATCGAGAAAAACGAAGCCTTCCTGCCGGAAATGATCGGCTTCACTCCGCCCGGCGGCGTTTATACCCATATTGTCGGCACTGACATTGTCCGCACCGGCGAAGACCAGTTCTACGTTCTGGAAGACAATGCCCGCACCCCCTCAGGTGTCAGCTACATGCTGGAAAACCGCGAGACGATGATGCAGATGTTCCCGGAACTCTTCCACGAAAACCGCGTGCGCCGGGTGGAGGATTACCCCTATCTGCTGCGCCAGTCGCTCGCTTCGCTCGCACCGCCCGGCTGTTCCGGCAAGCCGCGCGTCGCGGTGCTGACGCCCGGCATCTATAATTCCGCCTATTACGAGCACTCCTTCCTCGCCGACATGATGGGCGTGGAACTGGTGGAAGGCTCCGACCTGCGCGTCATGGACGGCAAGGTCAAGATGCGCACCACGCGCGGCTACGAAGCGATCGACGTGCTCTACCGCCGCGTCGATGATGATTTCCTCGATCCGCTGACCTTCCGGCCGGATTCGGCGCTCGGCGTGCCCGGCATCATGGATGTCTATCGCGCCGGCAACATCACCATCGCCAATGCGCCCGGCACCGGCATTTCCGATGACAAGGCTATCTATTCCTACATGCCCGAGATCGTCGAGTTCTATACCGGCCGCAAGCCGCTTCTCGAAAACGTGCCGACCTGGCGCTGTTCGGAGCCGGACAGCCTGAAATACGTACTCGACAACCTCGCCGATCTCGTTGTCAAGGAAGTCCACGGTTCGGGCGGTTACGGCATGCTGGTTGGCCCAACCGCGACGAAACGCGAGCGCGCTTTGTTTGCAGAAAAACTGAGGGCCCGCCCCTCCAACTATATTGCGCAGCCGACGCTGTCGCTGTCCACCGTGCCGATCATGGTGAAAAACGGCATTGCGCCGCGCCATGTCGATCTGCGTCCCTATGTGCTTGTCTCGGACAAGGTGCAGATCATTCCCGGCGGCCTGACCCGTGTTGCCCTCAAGCAGGGCTCGCTCGTGGTCAATTCCAGCCAGGGCGGCGGCACCAAGGATACATGGGTACTGGAGGATTAAGCCATGCTGGGCAGAACGGCAAACGGGCTCTACTGGATGTTCCGGTATATCGAGCGCGCTGAAAACATCGCCCGGCTGATCGATGCGGGCCTGCGCGTTTCACTGACACGCAGCGGCAGCGGCGATGAGGATTGGGACGGCGTGTTGCAAAGCGCCGGCGTGCACGACGAATTTCTCGAAACGCGCGAGAAGGTGACGGCGGCGAATGCGATCGATTATCTGTTGCGGGACAAGGCCAACCCTTCCAGCGTCATGTCCTGCATCGAGGCGGGCCGTAACAATGCCCGCATGGTGCGCACGGCGCTGACGCGCGAGACATGGGAAGCCACCAACGAATTCTGGATCGAGCTGAAGAACATCCTCGGCCGCAAGCTCAGCCACGCCGAGCTGCCGCAGACCATCGATGTCATCAAACATCGCGCCGGTCTGGTGCGCGGCGCTTTCCACGGTTCAATGCTGCGCAACGATCTCTATAATTTCTCCCGTATCGGCACCTTCATCGAGCGCGCCGACAACACCGCCCGCATTCTCGATGTCAAATATTACGTGCTGCTGCCGGCGGTGGCGCATGTGGGGTCGTCGCTCGACAATGCGCAGTGGGAATCCATCCTGCGCTCGGTCTCGGCCCACCGCTCCTATGGCTGGGTCTATGATGCGGAATACAAGCCGTCCAATATTGCCGACTTCCTCATTCTCAACGGCCGCATGCCGCGCTCGCTTGCCTATTGTTATGAAAAGATCGCCAGCAACCTCAACTACATCGCCGAGGACTACAGCGAGAGGCACAAGGCGCATGACACGGCCGAGAGCATTCGTGACAGCCTGCGCACGACCACCATCGGCCGGGTGATGGATGAGGGCTTGCACGAATTTCTGGAGAGATTTGTCAACCGCAACGGACAATTGGGACAGGAAATCACGGAAGGCTACCGCTTCTATCAATAAGCGCGTGGACGGGGACAGCTTATGCGTCTGAAAATCACCCATACGACGGAATATGTCTATGACGAGCCGATGCCCTATGCTTTGCAGCGGCTGCGCCTGACACCGCAGACCGGCCCAAGCCAGACGGTCGAAGACTGGGATGTCTCGGTCGATGGCGCCACCGTCGAAGTGAGCTATGACGACCATTTCGGCAACCGCGTCGCGCTGGTGGAAACCGAAGGCCCGCAAAAGCGGGTGAAGGTCGTGGCAAGCGGCACGGTGAGCACGCAGGACAAGGCCGGCGTTGTCGGGCACCACATCGGCAATGCACCGCTCTGGCTGTTCCTGCGGGAAACACCGCGCACGAAACCGGGAAAGCTTGTGCGCGAACTGGTGAAGGTGAGCGTGGGCGAAACCGAGCTTGCCCGCCTGCATAACCTCATGGAGAATATTCACGACAAGGTGGACTATGTTCCCGGCTCGACCGACATCGAAACCACGGCGGAAACGGCGCTGGAAGCGGGCAAGGGCGTCTGCCAGGACCATGCCCATATCCTGATTTCCGCCGCCCGGCTGATGGGCCTGCCCGCGCGTTATATTTCCGGTTATCTGATGATGGAAGAGGTGGAGGAACAGACCGCCACCCACGCCTGGGCCGAGGTGCATCTTCAGGGGCTGGGCTGGGTGGGCTTCGACGCCGCCAACAATATCTGCCCCGACGACCGTTATGTGCGCATCGCATCCGGTCTCTGCTACCGCGACTGCGCGCCGATATCAGGAATGCGCATCGGCCCGGCGGGTGAGACGCTGAGCGTTTCGGTCACCGTGCAGCAGTCGCAGAGCCAGTCACAGAGCTGAGATGATGGCCGGCAAGGACGACGATACAATCGGCTTTTATACTGATAACGCCGCAGCCTATACATCACGGGGACAGGCGGCGGACCGCCCGTATCTGGAGACATTTCTGGCGCGCTTGCCAGAGGGCGCAAGCATTCTCGAACTGGGATGCGGCGGTGGTCAGGACAGCGAATTCATGCTGGCCGCCGGTTTCGACGTTCATCCCACCGATGGAACGCCTGACATCGCGAAAGCGGCGGAAATCCGGCTCGGCATTCCCGTCAGGACATTGCTGTTCGAGAATATCGATGAGCGTGAGCGATATGACGGTGTCTGGGCCAATGCCTGCCTGCTGCATGTGCCCCGTCCCGCCCTGCCGGGCATTATCGGCCGCATCCACACGGCGCTGAAACAGGGCGGCGTTTTTTATGCCAGCTTCAAGGCGGGAGAGACGGAAGGACGCGACATGTTCGGCCGTTACTACAATTATCCTTCGAAGCCTTGGCTGAAAGACGTTTACGGACAGTTTGACTGGACGGCGGTGGAGATTGAGGCGCGGCAGGGCAGCGGTTACGACAATCTCCCGACCGCATGGCTGCATGTGACGGCAACGAAATCCTGATCCGGCGCGACAAGTTGGCGGTTGCGAAACCCCTTCCTACCCGGTTTAATCTCCGCATCGATTTGAAAGCATGATCCGGCTTCCGCCCGCGGGAGGAAAGCCGGCCAGGAGACGGCCTTGTACAGCATTTCCGACTATCGCGACTGCCAGTCGCATGGACCCGTCATCGCCGAGCGGGTCTGGACGGCATGGTGGCAGGATAGCGGTCTTCAGGTGGGCGACGTCGCCGAGCACCTGAAAGACATGACCAACCCCCATACGCTGCCCACCGGTTTCGTTGCCCATGACGGCGACGACTATGTCGGCTCCGCCTTCCTCATCCATTGCGATCTGGAAGAGCGGCCGCAATATCTTCCCTGGGTCGCCGCCCTTTGGGTGGAGGAAGATCGCCGGCGCTCAGGCGTGGCCCGGGCGCTCATGCAGGCGGCAACACAAAGGGTCGCCGAACTCGGCCACGAGACCAGCTATCTCTGCTGCCAGCGCGGTCTGGAAACTTATTACACCGGTTGCGGCTGGACCGTTCTGGAACGTGGTGTCGGCAAACACGATCTGACGGTGCTCACCTACAGCGCGAAAATTTAAAGCCGTCTGTCCCCGCACCGGACAGCCCATGGACTACCGGAGGAAACCATGCGCCCACCAGCCGCCCTTATGGAAACCGCGATTTACGCCGATGATCTCGATGCCGCCGAGGCCTTTTATCGGGATGTCTTCGGGCTGGAGGTGGTGCGCAGGCTGCCCGGGCAATTCATCTTCTTCAGATGCGGGCAGCAGATGCTGCTGATCTTCGACCCGCAGCAATCCCGCCGGGCCGACCCCGACAATCCGATCCCGCGCCACGGTGCGGTGGGGCAAGGCCATTTCTGTTTTTACGCGAAGGACAAGTCGGAAGTGGACGGCTGGAAGACTCGTTTCGAAAAGCTTGGAATTCCCATCGAACATTACCACCGTTGGCCTAATGACAGCTATTCCGTCTATATCCGCGATCCGGCGGGTAATTCGGTGGAGGTTGGGGAAGGCAAACTGTGGGGGTTCGGATGAGGCAAGCGCCTGAAAGTTACCCGACGCGAAAGGGACAATGAATGGGATGAAAGAGCTATCATCTTGCGTCATCCTCGGGCTTGTCCCGAGGATCTATCCACGTCGCGTAAAATCAATCGGTCGCAGATCCTCGGGACAAGCCCGAGGATGACGTCGAGGGAGGGATGACCCACCCCCGACCATTTTTCACGCGCAGTCCGCAGATCAGATCTGGCGAACGGTGATCTCTTCTTCCGCATCAACCGCAAGCGGGTTCTTCAGCGGCAGGCCGAAACCGGCGGCCTCGATCTCGAAGACATCGCCCGCTTCCGGCTTGATGCCTTCTGCGAAGGAGAGCGTCGCCGTTCCGAACATGTGCACATGCACATCGCCCGGTGCACGGAACAGGCCGTATTTGAAGTGGTGATATTCAAGGTTCGCGAAGGTGTGGGACATGTTGTCCTCACCCGAAACGAACGGCTTTTCGAAAATCACCTTGTCGCCGCGGCGGATGCGCGAGGTGCCGCGAATATCGGACGGCGGAGCACCGACGCGGATTTCCGGGCCGAAGCTTGCCGGGCGCAGCTTGGAATGGGCGAGGTAGAGATAGTTGATCCGCTCGGTGACGTGATCGGAAAACTCGTTCGAGACGGCAAAGCCGATGCGCACCGCCTCACCCTTGTCCGAGATCACGTAGATGCCGGCCATTTCCGGCTCTTCGCCGCCATCGAGCGCAAAGGACGGAGAGGTGAGAGCCGCGCCGGGCGCCGCCGCCACATGGCCGTTGCCCTTGTAGAACCATTCGGGCTGAACGCCCTTTTCGCCGGCCTTGGGCTTGCCGTTTTCGAGACCCATGCGGAACATCTTCATGGAATCCGTCAGGCTTTCCTCGGCGGCTTCCGTGGTCTTCTTGTGCATGCTGTCACGGGTCGCAGCCGAACCGAGATGGGTAAGGCCAGTACCGGTCAGATGCAGGTGCGCCGGATCGGGATGGGTGATCGGCGGCAGGAAGCGACCTTCGGCGTAGGCCTTTTCAAGATCGACAGCATCGCCCAGACCATGGGCGGAAATGACATCGGCAAGGCTCTTGCCGCCATTGGCGGCTTCCATGGCGAGTGCGTAAACCGACTCCGCACCTTTGACGGCGTGCGCCTGCCCGCCCTCTTCGCGAACCGCTACGGTGATTTTGCCACTGGCATCTTTGATCTGTGAAATGAGCACGGGATTTCCTTCCTCCGGCGCAAAGCGCCTTGTCTCTTCTACGCGGCGCATAACGCCTGCATCTTATGAAAGTGGCCGGAAACCGGCCACTTTTTTGACTGCGATAGGGTTGGGGCCGATCAGCCCTTGTTCTTGTTGTAGACGTCGAAGAACACGGCGGCGAGCAGCACGAGGCCCTTGACCATCTGCTGGAAATCGATGCCGAGGCCGACAATCGACATGCCGTTGTTCATGACGCCCATAATGAAAGCGCCGATAACCGCGCCGGTAATCTTGCCAACGCCGCCGGAAGCCGAAGCACCGCCGATGAAGCAGGCCGCGATCACATCGAGCTCGAAGCCCACGCCAGCCTTCGGCGTTGCCGAATTGAGGCGTGTCGCGATGATCATGCCGGCAAGACCGGCCAGCACGCCCATGTTGACGAAGGTCAGGAAGCTCAGGCGTTCGGTGTTGATACCGGAAAGCTTGGTCGCCTTCTCGTTGCCGCCCATGGCGTAAACGCGGCGGCCGATGGTCGTGCGGCGCGTCACGAAGCTGTAGAGCGCAATCAGAACCAGCATCACGATCAGAACGTTCGGCAGGCCGCGATAGGTGGACAGCTGGTAACCGAGGAACAGAATAGCACCTGAGATCAGCAGATTCTGCACAATGAAGAAACCGAACGGCTCGACGTCGATGCCATGCTTCACGTTCACCACGCGACGGCGCCAGGCCAGATAGAACAGCACGACCGTAATCAGCAATGTCAGGATCATCGAGGTGGTGTTCAGACCTTCGATACCACCGATATCAGGCAGGAAGCCGGTGCTGATGATCTGGAAATCGGTGGGGAACGGGCCAATGTTCTTGCCACCCAGCACGAACAGCGTCAGGCCGCGGAACACCAGCATGCCCGCCAGCGTCACGATGAAGGACGGAATGCGGTGATAGGCGATCCAGTAACCCTGGGCAGCACCGATAATGCCGCCGATGACGAGACAAATCAGCGCCGCAAGAAACGGGTTCATGCCCCATTGCACGGTCAATATGGCCGCGATCGCACCGACGAAGGCGACGATGGAGCCGACCGAAAGGTCGATATGCCCGGCCACGATGACGAGCAGCATGCCCAGCGCCATGATGACGATGAACGAGTTCTGCAGGATGAGGTTGGTCAGGTTCACAGGGCGGAACAGGATGCCGCCGGTGTAGAACTGGAAGAAAACCATGATAGCGACGAGCGCGATCAGCATGCCGTATTCGCGGATATTGGAGCGAATATACGACCCGACCGAGATGACGTTGCTTTCTTCGTTTGTGGTGTTTGCCGAACTCATGAGTTCTTCTCCCCTGAGCGCATGATAGCGCGCATGATGCTTTCCTGGCTCGCCTCTCCCTTCGGCAATTCAGCGACGATGCGGCCTTCGTTCATGACGTAGATGCGGTCGCAATTGCCGAGCAGTTCGGGCATTTCCGATGAGATCATCAGAACGCCTTTGCCGTCGGCAGCGAGCTGGTTGATGATGGTGTAGATTTCGTATTTCGCGCCGACATCGATACCGCGGGTCGGTTCATCGAGGATCAGCACGTCAGGATTGGAGAACAGCCACTTGGAGAGCACAACCTTCTGCTGGTTGCCGCCCGAAAGATTGACCGTTTCCTGGAAGATGCCCGACGAGCGGATGCGCAGGCGCGTGCGGAAATCGCTCGCCACCGTCATTTCCTTGATGTCGTCGATGATGCTGGCATTCGACACGCCGGCCAGATTGGCGAGCGTGGTATTGTGCAGGATGTTGTCGTTGAGCACGAGACCGAGATGCTTGCGGTCTTCCGTCACATAGGCGAGACCGGCATCGATCGCCTTGCGCACGGTGCTGACGTCAACGGGCTTGCCGTCGATCAGCACTTCGCCGCTGATCTTGTGGCCATAGGACTTGCCGAAAACGCTCATCGCAAATTCGGTTCGCCCTGCCCCCATCAGACCGGCAATGCCAACCACTTCGCCCTTGCGCACGGTGACATTGATATCATGCAGAACCTGACGGTCGCGATGCTGCTGGTGATAGGCGTTCCAGTTCTTGACTTCGAGAATGGTCTCGCCGATCGGCACATCGCGCGGCGGATAACGATCTTCGAGATCGCGCCCCACCATGTTGCGGATGATGACATCCTCGCTGATTTCTTCCTCGTGACAGTCGAGCGTCTTCACCGTCATGCCGTCGCGCAGCACGGTGATCTGGTCGGCCACCTTGCGCACTTCGTTGAGCTTGTGGGTGATGATGATCGAGGTCATGCCCTGCTTGCGGAATTCCATCAACAGGTTCAGCAGCGCCTCGGAATCGCTTTCGTTGAGCGAAGCCGTCGGCTCATCGAGGATGAGCAGCTTCACGCTCTTTGACAGCGCCTTGGCGATTTCGACCAGCTGCTGCTTGCCAACGCCGATATCGGTGATCAGCGTCTCCGGCGATTCCTTCAGACCCACCTTCTTCAGAAGTTCGCGGGTACGGTTGAAGGTCTGCTGCCAGCTGATGACGCCGTTCGAGGCGACCTCGTTACCAAGGAAGATGTTTTCCGCAATCGACAGAAGCGGCACGAGCGCCAGCTCCTGGTGAATGATGATGATACCAATATCTTCACTGTCGTTGATGGCGCGAAAATTCCGCACTGCGCCTTCATAGTGGATTTCGCCCTCATAGGTGCCGGCGGGGTAAACACCGGAAAGGACCTTCATCAAGGTCGACTTCCCCGCGCCGTTCTCACCGACGAGTGCGTGGATCTCACCCTCCTTAACCTTGAGGTTGACGTTCTCAAGCGCTTTCACGCCCGGAAACGTCTTGGTGATGTTCCGCATTTCGAGAATGGTATTGGCCATATCGCAATCCAGCGCCCGATTAATTCCGGCGTTTTTATTTTTATGGAAAAACGGGGATGACGCCAAGTCATCCCCGCATGTGTCTTCAGCTTATTTCAGCTGGTCTTCCTTGTAGTAACCGCCATCGACGAGAACCTGCTTGTAGTTCTCCTTGGTAACGGCAACCGGCTTCAGGAGGTAGGACGGAACGACCTTGACGCCATTTTCATAGGTCTTGGTGTCGTTCACTTCCGGCTCCTTGCCCTGCAGAACAGCGTTGACCATGTTCACGGTCACCTTGGCGAGTTCGCGGGTGTCCTTGAAGATGGTGGAATACTGTTCGCCTGCAATGATCGACTTGACGGAGGGAACTTCAGCGTCCTGACCGGAAACGACTGGCAGCGGCTGGTCCTTCGTGCCATAACCAACGCCCTTCAGCGAGGAGATGATGCCGATGGAGAGACCGTCGTAAGGCGACAGAACGGCGTCAACCTTGGCGTCGGTGTAATAAGCGGACAGAAGGTTGTCCATGCGGGCCTGGGCCGTTGCCGGATCCCAACGCAGCGTGCCGACCTTGTCCATGCCGGTCTGGCCGGACTTCACGACGAGCTTGCCGCTGTCGATGTAAGGCTGGAGAACCGACATTGCGCCGTCATAGAAGAAGAACGCATTGTTGTCGTCAGGAGAGCCGCCGAACAGCTCGATGTTGAACGGGCCCTTGCCGTCCTTCACGCCAAGCTTGTCGACAATCGAAGTCGCCTGCAGAACGCCAACCTGGAAGTTGTCAAAGGTTGCGTAGTAGCTGACATCGCCGCTGTTGCGGATCAGGCGGTCATAAGCGATGACCTTGATGCCCTGCTCGCCAGCCTGCTTCAGGACGTCCGACAGCGTCGTGCCGTCGATCGATGCGATCACGAGGACCTTGACGCCCTTGGTGACCATGTTTTCGATCTGGGAAAGCTGGTTCGGAATATCGTCATCGGCATACTGCAGGTCGGTCGTGTAACCGGCTTCCTGAAGCTGCTTCACGATGTTGTTGCCGTCGTCGATCCAGCGTGCGGACGACTTGGTCGGCATGGCGATACCAACGGAACCCTTGTCCTGTGCAAAAGCCGGCACTGCGAAAGAAGCAGCACCGATGGCACAAGCCGCCATCAGCGAAATAATGGACTTCATTAACTCTCTCCCTTGAGCCCTTCTCTGGAGCCCGCATGTTGCGGTGCACCATGAAATTCATGCCGTCAGAGGAAGAAGCCGCGTTGCGCTCACCCCGATTTCGCAATTGCGAAATGGAACAGCTGCCGCTCCTCCCCGGCATTCCGCAAATTGTTCTGAATCCATATAACTGTCAAATAGAATAAATCAGTTTCCATATATCAATTATGATATATTAAATCGATACAAAAACCGATGAGGGGTATAAAACCACGAATGAACAACCAAAAAGTGTATGAGCAGGCGCAAACAACAGAGGCCCTTTTCGTCTTTGAGGACAACCCTTTGCTGCGGGCCGGATTGAAGATGAGCCACCTGCGCATGCTGGTCATGATCGAGGAGCACGGGCAGGTCAGCGCAGCGGCGGCCGCCATGAACATGACGCAGCCAGCAGCCTCGCGCATGCTCGCGGAAATGGAGGCGATCGTCAAATCACCCCTTTGTCAGCGGGCCTCGCGCGGGGTGGTGCTGACGAAATTCGGCGAGGCGCTGGCGCGCCGCGCACGCACCATCCTGCTGGAACTGCGCGAGGCGAGCCGCGAGCTCAACCAGATGAAGTCAGGCAGCGGCGGCTCGGTCTATATCGGCGCCGTCACCGCGCCTGCCATCAGCCTCGTGGTTCCCGCCATAAGGCGCGCCATGGACACCTATCCCGGCATTGAAATCAACGTGCAGGTGGAAAGCAGCAACGTGCTGGCGCGCGAACTGCTGGCCGCGCGCCACGATTTCATCATCGGCCGCATTCCCGATGATTTCGACCCCGGCCTCTTCTCCATCCATGAAATCGGCATCGAGCGCGCCTGTCTTGTCGTGCGCGAAGGCCACCCCCTGCTGCGCGGCGAGCCCGTGACCCTGCAGGATCTCTCCGGTTACGACTGGGTTTTCCAGCCGCCCGGCGCGCTTTTGCGCAGAACCATGGAGGATGTCTTTCTGACCCACGGCGTCACCATGCCGCGCAACATCATCAACACGCCCTCCATGCTTTTGACGCTCGCCCTCATCTGCAACACCGATGCGATTGCGCCGATCGCCCAGGACATGGCCGAATTCGTTGCCGGCCAGCAGGCCGATATCGGCCGAACCCGCATATTGCCGACAGATTTCGAACTGGTTGTGAAGCCCTACAGCATCATCACCACCAAGGGCCGGGTTTTGCCGCCCAGCGCCCGCCTGCTCTACGATCTGGTTCTGGATGAGAGCCGCAAGCTGACCGGCCCGTAACGGCGGCAAGCCAGACACCACCTTCACAGTGCATAAAGGCCGGATAGTCAGACCGGCGAGGGAACAGCCGCATGCTCTTCGGACAATCCGTTTTCCAATCGGTCGTCGAAAGGCTGAAACAGGAAAAAGAAGAGGAAGGCGTGGAACCGCCACCGCCCGCCGGTCACCGCATTGCCGGTTTCAGCTCGGGTTTCGTCCTCGACACGCATATCGAAGCGCCGCTGCCCTCGAACGGCAATCTCGATGCCTATCTCGCCTTCATGGCTGAGCCCGCGCCACCGCCGGAACCTCAACCGGAGCCCGAGCCGGAAGCAATGCCGGCTCATCTCGAAAAGACCTCGCTTGCCGATGTCTCCGCGGAACTGGCGATCCACGAAACCGACACGGCCGCAACGCTTGCGGAAAAGCGGCGCGCTTTTGCCCGCCTCAATCATCCCGACCGGGTGAAGCCGCAATTCCGGCACAATGCGACGCTGCGCATGACGGCGGCCAATCTCCTGATCGACCAGGCGATCCGGATGTTGCGAACGCGCGAGCATTTCCGCTGAAAATGCCGGGTCGCCTTATCTCGGAAAATATATAAAACGGAAGATGAGCGGCGCTTCAGCCCGCATCGTTCTTATCGGTGGGCGTGCTTTCGGCGGCGGGCTCATCCGTGCCATTCCCGCCCTTGTCGGCATCGCTTGCGGGTTTGAACTTCAGCAGCAATTCATAGGCCGCATAAGCCCCGACGCCGGCAACGATAGTTCCCCAGAAAAACTCGCGATTGACGAATTCGATGACGGCCCATGCGGCGCAAAAGCCGACAATGAGCAACCGGACCCACAGGGGGCGATAAAGCGGATGACTCGTATCGATATTCAGCATGGCGTTCCCGTCCCGGGCCTTTCCAGTCGATCGCATGATTGCGCCTTCACGCCACAAGACGTGAAGATGCTTATGCGTCTTGGCGGTTTCGCGGGAGAATTGCAACGCAATTCGGCCCGCTGCCGATCAGGCTGACGTGAAAGACCAGCGCGGGAAGATGGTTGCCGATATCGCAAACCATGGAAAGACGGGAACATCAGGCCGCACCCTGCAGCCGCCCAGCACCCGGACTGCCCAAGGCTCTCTTCGACGGTCAGTCGCGCAGGCGTCCGAGCAGAGCCAGAAGCTGATCGCGCGCCTTCTTGCCGCCGATCCGGTCGATGAGCTTTTCCTCACGGTCCCGCCAGGTATTGGAAAGCCGGTCGAGAAGGCTGCTGCCTTCCTCCGTCATGTCGAGGAAATGAACGCGCCTGTCCTCTTCCGATTTGCGGCGGACAAGCAGCCCCTTCTCTTCCATGCTGTCGACGATCGCGACGAAATTGGCCCGCTGTATGCCGAGCGCTTCAGCCACATCGCTCTGTTTGAGGCCCGGATTACCGCCGACGATGACGAGCACGGAAAAATCGGCGGGCCGCAATCCCTGCTCGGCCAGCACATCGGCAAAGCCATTTGCCACGGCAAGTTGCGAGTGCCGCAAGTGATAGCTGATCGCAGTCGTCAGCAACCCATAGTCGATCGCCGTGAGGTGCGCCGCTTCCGCGCTGCCGCTTTCGGCCTTTTCCGTCCGCGGCCCGTTGCTGTGTGCCAATCGCAAAGCCATCCGATCCCCCGCCTGATTCGTTCCTTTACCTTGCCGAAATCATAACCGACAACGTTGCGAAACTGTATCCCAAATAAATGTAGATGATACTAATATTGTATAATAATTTGACAGTTAATCGCCGGCGAAGCAACCACGGACTCCGGATCGCGGTTGGCAAAACAGAAAAAGTATGACTATTTACCCACCAATTTTGAGGGGCTAAAATCGACTCCCGCGCCGTGTTTGAAAGGCATTGCAGCAATCCGGCCGCCACTTCGATAATAGGGCAGGACAACGGTCTGGCTCGGCGATAACATACTACTTATAAGGGAAAATCTATTCCGGTAAAAACACAATACGTCAAACGACGTAACGCCCCGCCGCCACGGAAAAGCGTGCGATGACCTCACAACACGCCCTCACGCCCGGCCCCGCCCGAAAACAGGCTAACTTTCGCAAATCTTTGATTTTTAGACGTTGATGCGGAAACAAAGCTGAGGTATGAACCAACCGCTGCACGCGATTCAAGCGTGACTGCTGCACCCGTAGCTCAGCTGGATAGAGTGTTGGATTCCGATTCCAAAGGTCACAGGTTCGAATCCTGTCGGGTGCGCCATTTATCTTACCCTGACATCGTTTATGGCAATCCTCCACTTAGAAGGCTGCATAGAGCTTTATGCCTGTCTTCCAAAGCGACTAACCCCTTCGGCGCGGGTTCTGTGAACATATTCCTGTAATCACCCGGATGTATTTGCCGCAATATGGCTACAATACTCCTGATCGACGGGTCTGGTTGGGTTGCTCCAGCATGAGCCATCTGGCGGGGTAAAAGGGAAAGTTAATCCATGAAAATCAAGGCAATTATTGCTGTATCCGTATCAGTTCTCATCCTTTCAGGGTGCCAGACGAACCCCAGTTTCGAAAGGGATCAGGAAGTCATAGGAGGAAGTCCCGCCGTCAAACGCAGGGCGGTTCAAAATTGCTATGAAACAACCAAGAAAAAGTCCAAGAGTTCCAAGATTGCCGTGGCTGAAGCCATGAATGTCAGCCCGAACAGCAACGTCGACATGATCTTCTGCACGCGATTAATCGACGCCATCGCAAGCAAGCGAATTACATACAACGATTTGGATAGCGGAAGCCCAGCCTTTATTCGCGCCATGCAGGCCAGATAATTTCCGATCCGGCAAATCTTTCGGATAGGAACGGCGGTCTGCGGAAAAGTAAATAATTCCGACATGCAGCGCTCAAAAAATGCCGCGCGGGAGATCAGGCCCGTGCGGCATTTTTCGTTCTCAGGCGGGCGGGCGATATCAGGCCCGCCAACCCCAGTCATACACAACCCGGCGCCAGGACCATGGAAGCGCCCTGAAATAGCGATCAGAACTCCTGCCAGTCGCCCTTTGTATCGACAGCGGCGTTGCCCGAAAACGCCGAGGCGATCTTGCGACCCAGCGCGCGGACGGGGGATGCCACATATTTGTCGTTGCCGGCGGCGCTGCGAACCGGAGCAGGCTGGCTTTTTTGCTGATAAGCGCCATCGGCGAGCCTGAACTGGGAGAGCAGCTGGTTGAGCGACGCCACTTCCTTGGCCAGGCTGTGGCTCGCGGCATTGGTTTCTTCCACCATCGCCGCGTTCTTCTGCGTGTCCTGGTCCATCTGGTTCACGGCCGTATTGATCTGCTGCAGGCCGGAGGATTGTTCCTGCGCAGCCTCCACGATGGAGACGACGTGCCGGTTGATTTCCTGCACTTCAGAAACGATGGTCTCCAGCGCCTTTCCGGTGTCACCGACCAGCTGCACGCCCTGCTGCACCTGGTCGTTCGATGTGGTGATCAGGGCCTTGATCTCCTTCGCCGCGTTGGCGGAGCGCTGGGCAAGCTCACGCACCTCCTGCGCCACCACGGCAAAGCCCTTGCCGGCCTCGCCCGCACGGGCGGCTTCCACACCGGCATTCAGCGCAAGCAGGTTGGTCTGGAAGGCGATCTCGTCGATCACGCCGATGATGTTGCTGATCTCATTGGCCGATTTGGCGATCTGCTCCATGGCGACCACGGCGCGGCGCACCACCTGGCCGGATTGTTCGGCGCCCGCCTTGGCGCGGCTGACGATCTGGCCCGCCTCCTGCGCGCGTTTGGTGGAATCCCTGACCGTCGTGGTGATTTCTTCAAGCGCAGCGGCTGTTTCCTCCACGGCTGCGGCCTGCTGCTCGGTGCGCTTGGCCAGATCGTCGGCGGCAGACTTGATCTCGTCCGCGCCCGCACCGATGCCGCTGGCGTTCTGCGCCACCTTGGTCAATGCCGCCTGCAGCTTTTCGGCGGACGTGTTGAAATCGTTGCGAACGCCATCCAGCGTCGCGGTAAAAGGCTGGCCGATGCGATAGGAAACATCGCCTTCCGAAAGCTTCGAGAGGCCGGCTGCGAGATTGTCGACGGCGAATTTGACATCGGCCGCCTCCGTTGCCTTCTGCTGCTCCCGCTCGATCCGGTCTTTCTCCGAGAGGCTGCGATTGGCTTCGGTTTCCTGCTCGAGACGAATGCGCTCGACGGCGTTTTCGCGGAACACCTGAACGGCTTTCGCCATCTGGCCCACTTCATCCCGGCGCGCCGTGCCGTCAATCTCCGAGGCCGTTTCACCGCCGGCAAGCGACACCATGCGCTCGCGCAGACGGGCAATCGGCGTTGTGATACCACGAGACGCCACGAACAGCGCCAGAATGATGCCGATCGCAAAAGCAATGCCGACAACCACCAGGGAAGTGAAGATGGTCGAATTGGTCTTGTCGGTCAGATCGTCGCTTCCCTTGACAACACCCTTGGCAAGCTTGTCCAGAAGGGCAGAGATTTCATTCCCGGTCGAGCGGATCAAAGCGTCGGCCTTCATAAGTTCAGCGGCAGATTCCTTGTTGCGATCGGTCGAACCGAATTCCACGGCTTTGTCGGTCGAGGTGATTATGCCCTGAGCCTGGCCCAACAGCTTGTCCAGCCCCGCAGCTTCCTCCGGAAAAATGGTTTTGACATGGTTGAGGCGCGATATCAAAGCCACCTTGTCTGTCTCGTATTCGTGCTTGACGATCTTGAAGTCAGGAATGTTGGTGTCGTAAGCCATGACCTGATAGGCGCCATAAGCCATGGCCTGCAGGTTGCGGTTTGCCCGCGAAAGCTCCACCAGAGCGGCGTTGTCGTTGGCAATAAAATACGAATAGGCCGTGTCCGTCCGCTTGTAGTGCATGGACATGAAGGCTGTGGCGCCAAGGCCGACAATGCAGAGCGGGAGAATGAGCGACAGGATTTTGATGCGGATACTGGCGTTTTGAAGAAAAGACACGGGAACCTCAGGTCATTGAAAAACCGCTCCTTCCCCGTGCCGGAGGTGTTCGGCGAGACTGACATTGCACGTCAAGCGCCTCGATCATCGAAGCTCCGCTAGCCGTATCATCGGCTCTCAACGCATCTGCTTCATGCATGCGCCGGGAAAGCCGCCTGTCCCTTCAAATACGGACAGGCCGCGCCGCCCTAGATGGCATGGCGGCTCCGCAAGCAAAGCGGAAACGCCACGCCGAATTTCGAGGAAGGGAATGAAATCAACCGGTTCTTCAGCCGGTGCACCTTCCGTTTGTTTTCCAGAAAAATGATTATAGTCAAAAACTTTATAATTCCTTCACGACCACCGGTGTCAGCGGCTAGAGGCAAAAGAACGCGATCTTCGTGCGTCGCTCCGTCGCTGGAAGATCAGGGCGACAAGGGCAAGCCCGGCCATGGCGGCGAATATCAATGCTATGTCGCGATAGGCGCCTGCAAAACCGACCCGGGCAATCCATGGCTGGCTTGCCAGCGGCGAGATGAAATGCCCGAGAAACATCGAAGCGGTGACGATGCCGGCGATACGCCCGCGCAGTCTGAGCGGCGCCAGCATGATGGTGGTGGACATGATGCCCGGCATCACCACGCCAAGGCCAAACCCCACCACCGCAAGCGATGACAGCATGGCAACCAGCCCTTCGGCCATGGCAAGCAGCGCAAAACCCGTCGCCATCGACACCAGCCCGGCGGCAATGATGGCGGTCACGCTGACCCTTGCCCGCAATCGCCCGAAATTGAGCGCCGCCAGCGCCCCGGCCAGATTGAAAATGCCGATGGCGTATCCCGCAATGCTGCCGGAAAACACTCCGAGCTCCCGCAGGAAGAACGGCAATTGCGAGGGAATGGTGTAAAACAGGGCATTGACGAGAAACACCGCCAGCGCCAGCACACCCACCAGTAGCCAGTTGACCGCAAAGTCCTGTTCGCCGCCGGCTTTTATACGGCTGTCGCTCCTCACCGGTTCCGACAGAAAGAACAGGGCCGCCGGCAGAATGAACAAGGCGACGGCATAGACCGCGAAGGGCGCACGCCAGTGCAGATCCGCCAGCAAACCGCCCGCCACCACAAAAACCACGCCGCCGATCTGGGTGAAGGCCTGTTGCAGGCCGAGATAACGCTCCCGCGCCGGGCCTTCGAAATAATCGCCCACCAGCGCCGTGCCGATCGTCATGATGGCGCCGATCGCCAACCCCAGAAAAGCGCGCCCGACGAGCAGGCCGACAAGGCTATCGGCAAAAAGGCCGGACATGCCGGAAAGGCTGTAAAGCAGGATCGCGCCGAGCAGCAGCCGCTTGCGGCCGAAGCGATCCGCCAGCACACCGGCAATGGGCGCGCAGAAAGCCACGAAGACCGAGGGCAATGTCAGCACCATGCGGCTCATGATATCCACATGCGGCGTCGACAGGAAAGTCTGCTCGATGGCCGGCAGCGAAGGTGCGACCGTGGTTCCGGCCATGATGGTGAGCGTGGCGACGAACAGGAGCGTCACTTTCAACGCGAAGGATTTTTCGGTCATTCTCACGCCCCCTTGTAAGGTGTTGCGGACCGCGCCTGTTTCAGCGCCCGCGCCCACCAGCCAAGCTTGTTCATCATCGTCTCCAGCGCGCCTGCCGCCGCCGCGCCGGCATCGAGCTGGCCGGCGGCATCGACACGATCCCAGGGATTGGCGAAGCTGACGACATCGCGGATCGTTACCGCATGCAGTTCCGCAAAGACGGGGCGAAGCTGCTCGGTGGCGCGCAGGCCGCCGGAAATCCCGCCATAGGACACGAAGGCCACCGGCTTGGCGCCCCATTCGTCATAGGCGGAATCGATCAGCACCTTCAGCGCGCCGGGGTAACTGCGGTTATATTCCGGGGTGACGACGATGAAGGCATCGGCGCCATCGAGGCTTTGCCGAAGCTGCCGCACCGAGGCGCGCTCGGGCGCGTGGTCCTGCGGCAGATCGAGTTCGCGCGGGTCGATGACCGCCAGCTCCAGTCCCGGCAGAGCCCTCAGCTGGTCAAGCAGCCATTGGCCGACAACATCGCAGAAGCGCGGGTTGCGGGCGCTGCCAAATATGATCCGTATGGAAAGTGTATCATCGCTCATGGAACGTCCTTCAACAGTGTTCCATGTCCTGATAATTCCTCAACTATAGTTGAGGTCAATAGCCGCGTACAAAAAAAGCGGCAGGTTTTGAAACTGCCGCTTTGATTTATGATGGTGGCGTTGAAAAGCGACGCCGGGCTTCAGGCCGCCGCGCGCCGCAACGCTGTGGCAACCTTGTGGATATGCGCCGCACCAATGCCGCAGCAGCCGCCGATCATGGTCGCGCCCGCATCCGCCCAGGAGCAGGCAAAACGGGAATAAACATCGTCTGTCAGATCGGCGCGCGTGTCATGCAGCCCTTCATTGGCGGCGGAATCACCCTGCTCGCCTTCAAAGGCATTGGCATAAACGCCGATTTCCAGTGACACACCCTTTTCCGCGAAGACGGCGGCGGCCGTCTCAACCGCGGCTTTCATGACTTCCGGCTTGCTGCAATTGAACAGAAGGGCGGCCGCGCCCGATTGCGCCGCCCATTCGGCGGCCGCCTTGACCGTTTCACCGGAGCGAAGCGCAGGCTCGCCGCCGGTCGCAGCCGCATCATCATTGAGCGTGAAGGAAATCCAGAACGGTTTGCCAGTCGCGGCAACGGCTTCACGCACCGCCTCGCCCTCGGCGATCAGGCTGAGCGTCTCGCCGAGCCAGACGTCGACATGAGGCGCGAGATTATCGACCAGCACCTTCAGATAGGCCTGCACCCGGCCCGCATCGAAATTCTGCGGCTCATAGGAACCGAAGATCGGCGGCAGCGAACCCGCCACCAGCACCTTGCGGCCGGAGGCATCCACCGCTTCGCGCGCCAGCTTACCCGAAAGGGCGATCAGCGATGCGCCGTCCTTCTGGAAACGCTCTTCGCCGATGTGGAAGGGCACCAGCGCATAGGAATTGGTGGTGACGACATCGGCGCCGGCTTCGATGAATTCCTGGTGCACCTGCCGCACGATCTCAGGCGCGTCGATAAGCGCCAGCGCAGACCATTCCGGCTGTTTCAGCACGGCGCCGAGCCGCTGCAATTCGCGGCTCATGCCGCCGTCGAGGATACGGATTGTGCTCATGGTCATAACTCCCTGAATATTTATCGCCGGACGGGCACCTGCTGTTCGATAAGGCCGAAACAGCGGGCGATGATGGCGGTGAGAATGAGATAAAAGACGGTGACGACGATCAGCGGCTCATAGACGAGCAGCGTGTCCTGCCGCACCTTGTAGGCGACGGCGTAGAGATCCATGACAGTCACGGTGAAAGCAAGCGGCGTCGCCTTCAGCTGCATCACCACCTCGCCGGCAATGGTCGGCAGCGCGATGCGGATGGCGCGCGGCAGCCAGATGCGGCGAATGAGGGTGAAGCGGCCCATGCCGAAAGCCCTGCCCGCCTCCAGCTCGCCTTTCGGCACGGCCAGCAGCGCGCCGCGCAGAACTTCCGCCTCATAAGCCGCATAATTCAGCGTGAAGCTGACGGCCGCGAAGAAGAATCCTTCACGCAGCACCGGCCACATGAAGCTTTGCCTGATGCCGGGGATCATCGGCAGAAGCGAGCCGACGCCGTAATAAAGCAGCCAGAGCTGGATGAGCAGCGGCGTGCCCCGGAAGAAGGTGCAATAAGCCCGCGCCAGGATTTTCGTCGTCCGCCCGCCGCTCACCTGTGCGAAGGCGAGCCCGATGGCCAGAAGAAACCCGATGCTGACGGAGATGACAAGCAGCGCCACCGTCTGCCATGCACCCGAAAGAAGAAGCGGCCAATATTTCGCGACCCATGAAAAATCCATGCCGTCCCCTCCTCAGGCCAGGGCCGGCTGGCCGCGCCGCACGCGGCGTTCGACCAGCGAAAAAACGAGGTTCGAAACAAGCGTGATGGCAAGGTAAAGCAGGGCGGCGGCAAGGAAGAACAGGAAATATTGCTTGGTGCTGGCCCCGGCCAGCCGCGTCGCGAGCGCCAGTTCCTGATAACCGACGACCGCCACCAAGGCGCTGTCCTTGGTCACCGCAAGCCAGAGATTGCCAAGCCCCGGCAAGGCGTTGGGCAAAAGCGCCGGCAAGACCACCCGGCGGAACCGTAGGGCGGGTGACATGCCGAAGGCGCGCGCCGCCTCGATCTGCCCGCTCGGAATGGCAAGGATCGCACCGCGCAGCACCTCGGTCATATAGGCGCCCTGCACGAAGCCCAGAACCGCAACGGCGGCAACGAAACCGTTGACCTCCAGCGGCGGCATACCAGCCAGCAGCAGCAGCCGGTTGAGACCGTCAGTACCGGCATAATAAAGCCCGACGATGAGGATCAGCTCGGGAACTGCGCGGATCGCGGTGGTGTAGAGGCTGAGCAGCAGGCCAAGCGGCCTGTTGCCCGAAAGCTTGCCGAGCGCCCCCGCCATGCCGATGGCAAGGCCGATCAGATAGGCGCCGGCGGAAATGGCAAGCGTCGACGCCGCACCCTTCAACAGGGTGCCGCCCCATCCCGGAGGATAGGGAGACAGAAGTTGCAACGTGGTTTCAAGGCTTGCCATATGCGTGACCGATCAGATCGAATTACTGCCCGTAAATATTGAAGCTGAAGTACTTCTTGCTGATCTCGTCATATTTGCCGCTGGCGCGTACGGCGGCGATTGCCGCATTCAGCTTGGCCTTGAGTTCGGTGTCTTCCTTGCGCAGGCCACCCGAAACGCCGAGACCGAGGATTTCCTTGTCGTCGGCGACATCGCCCATGTCGGCGCAGCAATCCTTGCCCGCATCGCTCTTCACGAAAGCGTCGAGGACGATGGAATCGCCGAAGACATAGTCGATACGGCCAGCCGCGAGATCCTGAAACGCCTCGTCCAGCGTCTGGTAGGTCTTCTCATCGGCGACACCGGCGAAGTACTTCTTGTAATATTCAGACTGGATCGTGGCCACCTGAATGCCGATGGTCTTGCCCTTGACGTCCTCGGCCGTCGCACCCGCCTTTTCGCCCTTGGCGCCGATCAGCTTGCTCGGCGTGTTGTAATATTTATCGGTGAAATCGATGATCTTCTGACGCTCTTCCGTGTTCGACATGGAGGACCAGATGACGTCGAATTTCTTCGTCTGCAGCGCCGGGATGAGACCATCCCAGGACAGTTCCACGATCGAGCATTTTTCCTTCATTTCGGCGCAGACGGCGTCCATGAGGTCGATTTCCCAGCCCTGCCACTTGCCGCTGGCGTCCTTGGCGAAGAAGGGCGGATAGGCCTCGTTCATGATGCCGAAGCGCACATCGGCGCTGGCGGTGAAGGCGGAAAACGCAAATGCCGTTCCGGCAAGCAGCGTGGCGAAGAATTTCATTCAAGTCTCTCCTGTTAAAACGGACTGTCAGGCAAAAGGGTCAATTGGCCAGCGCGCCGGTGAATTCCCGGCAGCGGGCGCTCGTGGGGTTGCCGAACACCTGCGCCGGCGGCCCCACCTCCTCCACCCGGCCCTGATGCAGAAACACGACCTGGGAGGACACATCGCGCGCAAAGCGCATCTCGTGGGTGACGAGCAACATGGTGCGGCCTTCCTCGGCCAGATCGCGGATGACCTTCAGAACCTCTCCCACCAGTTCCGGATCAAGCGCCGAGGTGGGTTCGTCGAACAGCATCACCGCCGGTTCCATGCAGAGAGCACGCGCAATGGCGGCGCGCTGCTGCTGTCCGCCGGACAGGAATGCCGGATAGGCGTTTTTCTTGTCGTAGAGCCCGACCTTGTTCAGCAGGGCTTCGGCCTTTTCAACCGCCTCCTGCCGCTTGACGCCGAGAACATGAACGGGCGCCTCGATGACGTTTTCCAGAACGGTGCGATGGGCCCAGAGATTGAAATTCTGGAACACCATGCCGAGACCGGTGCGCAATTTTTCCACCTGCCGCCAGCTTTTCGGCACGGCCTTGCCGTCGCGGCCGGTTTTTGTGGCGATTTCCTCGCCATTGATGATGACACGGCCGCGATCCGGCGTTTCGAGAAAATTCATGCAGCGCAGAAAGGTGCTTTTGCCGGAACCGGAAGACCCGATGATCGAGATGACATCGCCCTTATGGGCCTGCAACGAAACGCCCTTCAAAACTTCATGCGTGCCGAAGCTCTTGTGGATGTCATCCGCTTCGAGCGCGCAGGCGCCTGTATCTGCCATCGATTGACCTAGCCGATCCGTTTTTTAGTGCCGCCGCGTCGATACCCCCCGGGGGTTGCGATGCGACTTGCACAATAACAAAGACTTGAGCCGCGCATGTTTAGCGAAAATAGCTGCAGACGCGCGCAACAATCGGCTCTTTTACATATTCGCAACGAAAAATCATTTCAAAATATCACCTGGAACGAACAACCGGGGAAACCTGCCGCCGTTGGGGTATCGGGGCCGCCCCAGTTCTGTCCGGTTCCCCCTCCGCCTCGTCCTCCACGAGGCTGGCATTGGCCTGCAGATGCAGGCCCATCACCGCCACGATGAGGAAGAACCAGACGAACCCGGTGCTGAGGAAAAACAGCGTTTCCAGAAAGCCGTAGAGCAGCACGTAAAGCCATACACCGACATAAAGCCGCGTCAGCGGACTGTTGCGCGTGGCGTCATTCATTTTGCCGAGATACTGCAGCGGCAGGAGATAGATCCACACCATCACCAGCATCAGACCCGGCACGCCGCCGGCCAGCAGAAGGTCGAAATAACCATTGTGCGAATCCGGCGCGGTCGTCGCCCAGGTATTGTTCTCGGTAAAACTCGACATCAGGGCGTCGCTGCGCCAAAAGGCCTGATAGCCATATCCGAGGAGCGGGCTTTGCCTGATATAGTCGATGGCGACGGTCCAGATATCCCTTCTGCCGGTAAAGCTGGCATCAAGCCCCAGCTTCGTCAGCATCTGCGAAAAGACAGGATCGACGGTGGTACCGACGGTCACCAGCGCGAAGACCGCCAGAAACAGGGTTACGACCGGGTAGCGCCAGCGAGGCCAGCGCAGGATGAACCAGCCTGTCGCAATGATGATCGGCATCAGCCCAAGCGCGGTCTTGCCGCCGGACTTGACCAGAAAGACCAGCGACAGCAACAGCACCGACAGCCCGCCGATGAAAGACCAGCGCTTGCTGAGATAAATGCCGACGATGATCAACACCGCCATGACCGAGGCGGCCTCGTTCTTGTGGCGGAAAACCCCGCGCCAGTCTCCCGCCAGAAGCGGTTCCAGCGCATCGCTTGCCTGGTGGATCGAGCGCGAGGGCAACACGGTGATTCCGAAATAGCACAGGAACAATATGATCAGCGCGCATGTGGCGAGCAGCGTCGTGAAATGCCGCTCCGTGCGCGGCAATTGCAGGAAACCGCCGGCAAGCACACAGATAATGGCGCACATGACAAGCCGCCTGAGCGAAAACAGCGGCGCTTCGCCCGCCACCGAAGTCAGGACAAACCAGCCGAAAATCGCCGCCATCAGCAGGCGCGGCATGAAGAGGATGGAAAACGACCGCTCCTTCGCCATGAAGGCCAGGAAACTGAAAAACAGGATGATCGCCGTCAACTGGTTGAGCAGGTTGGACCCGGCCGCCATGGCGGAGCCCTGATAGGTCGATGAGAGCGAGATATAGGGCGAAAAGCCGACCGTGAAATACAGGAAAGTCACGTAAAACAACGCGTCCCGCCAATAGCCCCGCCGCTGTTCTTCATGCGCTGCATCCATAAGGGGTTTTTCTCTCCCTCTTTCCTGAAGCCACCCGCATTAAAACTCGTGCTTCTCATATTCGATAATACGAATATCCCCCGCAAATCCTATTTTTTAGTTATCCGTGATGCACGGGCAAATAGCACCGCGATCGTCCGCTTTTTTCTCAGGAAACCGAAAGCGGGAGGCAAAGGACGAGACAGTCATTTCCAAAAGTTAAACTTCAAAACCCAAAAAAGCGTCCGCGAAAATTGGTCCATATTTCATCCTTCGGTTGCTTAACTAAGTATATTTTGTTAACCTCAAATGAGGCAGGGCCAGTAAAGTAACAAGCTGATATAATAACATTTTATCTTAATACGAACATTTCCGGACCTAGTGGATTGCCGGTTTTATATCTATATTAATACATTCAAATATACGCTTCCTATGGTTGATTTCATCAATGCGCGAAAGCTGGAGGCCGAGGGTGGACGTTCCGATACACACCAATATGGGCGATGGCGATAGTGGGCAGTCGCCACAACGCCCGGTTCAGCCAGGTGTCTCCGGTGTTCGCCCCATGCGCAGGGACGACGTTCCCGCAGTCGAGGCCGTGCTCAACAGCGCTTTCAAGAAGAACGGGCAAGAACGGAACTTCAATTTCCGCTCCTATATCGAGAAACTGTTTTTCGGCAGTCCCGCCTTCAGCCCGGAGAACGGCAGCGTTGTCTACGACGCCGGGGAGAACAGGGTCACAAGCGTCATCCTCGCCGTGCCCATGCGTTTCGTCGCGAACGGGAAAACCATTACCGCAAGGCTGCTCTGCGCCTTCGCATCTGATGGGAAACAGGGTGCGCTCGGCGCGGCGCGCCTGTCTCGGGGCATGCGGGCATCCAAACACGACATGCTGTTCTCGGACACGGCTTCACCCGTTAGCGCCGATCACTGGGTGGCGACCGGGGGCAACATGTTGCCGATTGAAAGCCTGCAATGGCACAAGGCGCTCAAGCCCTTCTGCACCATTGCCCTGCGCATGCCGCGCCGTTCCAAACTGGCCAAAACCACACTTGCCCTGACCACGCTCGGTTTCGTGGATGGAATCCTCAGACGCTGGAAAAAGGGTCTGAGACCGCAGGAGGCGGCCGGCGCCACGGTAAAAACCGTTGACTACGAAACCTTCCGCCGCAGGGCGCTCACGATGATCGAGCGTTTTTCCATTCGCCCGGAATGGTCTCACGAGGAATTCCACTGGCTGATAGAGATGAGCAGGGCCAATGAAAGCCTCGGTGAACTGAAGGGCGTGATGATCGAGAATGCCGAAGGCCATGCCATGGGTGCTGCGCTGTTTTTCGGCCAGCGGGGACGAACGGCCTATGTGCTCAATCTCGTCTGCGATGCCGGCTGCGAAAACGATGTGCTCAACACCCTGTTCCGCCATTTCGATGACGAGAACTATGCCCATGTCACCGGCATGTCGCAGCCGTTTCTCATCAACGCGCTTTACCGCCAGAACCACATGAGCTTCCGCCATGACGGTTATTTCTGCATGGCGACCCGGGATGACGAGCTGAGGGAAAAGGCGCTGGCCGGCGATATCTATATTGGCGGGCTGTGCTCGGAAAGCTGGAGCAAGCTCATAACAGACTACTGAGGCCTCCACCCGGCAACGGGACGGAGCGCCGACTGGGCACCCTCAAGCCTAGCTGAACCGCCCGACGTTGGCCGAGATGAGATGGCGCAGCGCTTTCGCATAACGTTTGGAGCGCGTCTTGGCAGCCAGCGCGCTGGTCCAGTCCACCATCGACCCGTTGATATCGAAATCGCCGAGCTGTCCCTCGGGAATATCGCCCTTTTCGATGCGCTCGACGATGGACGCGAGTGCCGCATAAAATTCCGGCGAGCGATAGGGCGGATGCAGCGAATACATGCCCTTGCCCGTGCCGAGAAAATCGAGCCGGTGGACGCCGCTGCGCATCATGTTGGTGCTCAGCACTTCCTCGGCGGGCATGGAGACCGGCTGCTGGTTATAGGCATAGGAGCGGATGCGCCGTTTGACATCGGGCCGCAGCAACTCCAGCGAACCGATCCGCTTCGCAAAACGATCCATGTCGATCAAGAAAAGGCGGGTGGACACCGTGGCGAAACGCCAGGTGGGAATGCGTGACGGCAACTTGCGCGGCTCAGGGATGTTCTTCACGCCGGGCATGCCGACATGGCGGGAAATATCGAGATCGCCGCGCACCGTCGGCGGCCCCGAAAAGGGCGTGATGCACAGCGCATCCGGATTGGCCTTCTGCAGCGCGATCGCCTCGGCGAACCAGCTCTGGCTGCCGCCGCCGAACATCATGTCGCTGTCCATATGCAGCACATAACGGGCATTGGCGCGTTTGATACCATGGAAATAGACATGGAAAGGCCCGCCGTCGAAAGCCTTGGCGGGATAGGGAATGGGTGAGCGGGAAAAGAAGGTCTGCGTCACCGCGCTGCGCGCCGCATCGCTGTAATCGACGATATCCACATGCAGATGCGGATAGTTGGTCTGCATTTCCTCCAGCATGTCGAAGAGACGCTGGCGCGCCGCATCAAAACCGTTGCCCTTGTAGCGGCCTGCCCCCACCTGGCCCGTATCGACGGTCAGGAGAATGCGATCCACCTGTCCGCCCCAGACCCTGAGCTGATGCGGCAGGGTCAGGGCCGCATGCGGAGCATCGAAGGGATGGAGGTTGATTTGCAGCGCCTTTTGCACGGGAGGAAGCGGCATTTCAGCATTCATAGTCATGCACCACGGTTCCGGAATTCATTGATGACGGCCATCATGGGTTTTTCGTTGAAACTCCAGTCGAGCGGCAGCGGCCGGTTGGCGGTGCCGTCGCGACGCGGATAGGCCCAGCGGATCCAGCTATATTGATCCGAAATGCCCCATGTGGTGATGGAGGAAAGCGGGCCGCCTGCAGAAGCTGCTTCCAGAAACTCGCGGACCTGGCCGGTGATCAGCATGTCGCGCTCGGCCTCCGGCGCCGGCAGCGTCTGGTCCATCACGTCAAGTTCCGTCACCAGAACGGCAAGACCGTAACTGCGCATTTCCGTCGTGAAGGCGGCAAGCTCGTCCTTGGCGATCGGCCAGCCGCCGCGCAAATGCCCCTGGAGGCCGATCGCGTTGATCGGCGCGCCCTTTTCGAGCAGTTCGAGGATGAGATTGCGGAAAGCGGCGCGTTTGGCCGGCGATTTCTCGACGGCAAATTCGACGTCATATTCGTTGAGCACGAGCTGCGCCTTCGGATCGACCGCATGGGCGATCTCGAAAGCCTTCTTGATGGCATCAGGCCCCGCGCCATAATACCAGGCATCACGCCGCGCACGCACATTGCCCGGCACGTCGGGGATCGGTTCGTTGACCACGTCCCAGCTGTGGATCACGTCCTTGTATCGCTCCATCACGGTAACGATATGGGTCTCCATCAGCTTTTCGACCTTCATGCCGCCGCCGATGCTCGCAAGCCAGGGCGCGTTGGAGGCATACCAGATCAGCGGATGGCCATGCATGGAAAGCTTGTGCTGACGCGCGAAGTTGGCGATTGCATCCGCAGCGGTGAAATCGAACGCTTCAGCCGAAGGCCGCAGAACCTCCCATTTCATTTCGGTGACGGGGGTGATGCGCGAGCAATATTTCACCACCGCCTCGCCGATGCGGCTATCGGCGGTGAGGTCAGGCAGGTAGACGGCCGCGCCATAGGGGGCGGTTTTGATCGTGGCTTTCTTCTGCGCGGCAAAGGCCGGGCCGGCCACGGCATGCAGCAGGCCAGCGCTTGCCGCACCACCCAGAAAATTCCGCCGCCCGATCCGCATCAACCCGCCTCCGCAACCCCGGCGCATCGGCGTCCGGAAGGACGCACCGCGCTTTCATTCTCAAAACATAACATTCCAATCATGCCAAAAGGATATTAAAGATTTGCAAGGTTAACCGACGCTATACCACGTCATAATTGGTGAGCTCCGCTTAATGCGGTAGTAACTTCACTGTGAGAATGCTTGGGCCGCCCCTCATGGAGTTGAAAAGCTTGGTCTCCGTTTCGATTGTCATTCCCGTTCGCAATGGCGAGCGTTACATCGTGGAAGCGATCGAAAGCGTGTTGCTGCAGGGCGAGACCATCCGCGAAGTGCTTGTTGTCGATGACGGCTCCACCGACACCACCGCGCAAAAGGTGGAAGGTTTTTCCGATCCGCGCGTGAAACTTCTGGCCCGGCCGCAGGGAAGACAGGGCGTTTCCGCCGTGCGCAATTTCGGCCTGTCGCAGGCGCGCGGCGAATGGACGATGTTTCTCGATGCCGACGACCGTCTGAAACCGGGCGCCATCGCAGCGCTTTGCGCCGGCATTTCCGGCCCTGAAGTCGTCGCCGTCTATGGCGATTACGAGCGCATCGATGAAAACGGCGTCAAGATCGGCCGGCGCAATCTCATTCGCCGCCGGGAAAAGCCTGACGGTTTTATTCTCCAGCCGCTGCTCGGCGGAAACTTCATCGTCAACGGCGGCATCATGCTGGTCAGGACCCGCATCTTTCAGGACTTTGGCGGTTTCGACGAGACCTTGCGTTATGCGGAAGACTGGTACGGCTGGTGCAGGCTCGCCGCCGCCGGCCGTTTTGCCTATCTGCCCGGCCGCCATGTGCTCGACTACCGGGTGCACAGGACGAGCGTGATGATGAACAGGCTTTTGACCTTCCGGGATTGTGAACCGGCCATCGAAGCCGTGTTTTCCGATCCCGCCATCATCGCAGCCGTCTCCCCGCAGGAACTGCGACGGCTTCGCCGCAAGTCCGAAAACCACATGAATGCCTATACCGTGGCGCAGGCCTTTCGCGCCCGCCGCTACCGCGAGGCCTTTTCGGCGCTTGCCGATACCTTCCTCAACCGCCCGCGCCAGAGCCTCAGGGCCGTCGTTTTTTCCGCCGCCGCACTTGCCGGAATTTAGGAGTTTCCATGTCCGAGATCATGCCGGAAGCGGTGGTGTGCATTCCAAGTTTCCGCCGGCCGGAAGGCCTGAAAAAGACGCTCGCATCGCTCGCAGCCCAGAAGGTCGATTTTCCCTTCGCCGTCGTCGTTGTCGATAATGATGGCGCAGGCCAGCAGGGTCTCGCCGTCGCGCGCGCCTTTTTCGCCGAGAGCGGCATGGCCGGTCAGGCGCTGGTGGAACCGACGCAGGGCAATTGTTACGCCATCAACACGGCCTTCCGTACCGCCCGGCAGACTTATCCTTCGGCTGAGTGGTTGCTGATGATCGATGACGACGAGGCCGCCTCCCCCCAATGGCTTGCCGAAATGGTTTCGGCTGCAAAGTCCTTCGGCGTCGATATCGTCGGCGGACCGGTCAACCGCGAATTCGACGCCCCGGCTTCGAAGGCGGTTTTATCGCATCCACTGTTCGGCTCCATCGAAGCGCCGACCGGCCGGGTCGAGCAAATCCACGGATCGGGCAATTGCCTGATCTCCCGGCGGGTGTTCGAAACCCTGCCGAAACCGGAATTCGACGTGCAGTTCAACTTCCTCGGCGGCGGCGACATGGACTTCTTTACCCGCTGCCGCAAGGCCGGTTTTAAATTCGCCTGGAATGCGCAAGCCGTCATTATCGAATATGTGCCGGAAAGCCGCATGGCGCCGCGCTGGATCATGGAGCGCTCGCTCCGCACCGGCATCATCAATTACAGCATCGACCGCGCCCGCCGCCCCGGCCTGAAAGGCGGACTGCAGCTTGCCGCCAAAAACGCCGTCAGCCTGTGCCTGTCGCTGGTGCGCGCCGTTTCCGCCGGGTTGAAAACCGGCGCACTGCTGCCCGCCACCCATCCGCCGCTGATGTCCATCGGCCGGGTGATGGCAAGCCTCGGCATCACGCTGACGCCTTACAAGGCGCCGGCGAAGAAGACCTGAAGTCTCCAATCACTCCAGCCGTGGTTAGCTCAGGGTCTTTTCCCTGCCGAGCGAGATTGTATTTATAAGCCGTTTCTGCAAACCGAACGACGAAAAGGCCGTCGCAAGGACGAGCAGCGGCACGAGCACCGGCCAGAAGAAACAAAGGACAATGCCGGTTACCCGATAAAAATCCCAGCTCTTATCGCGGCGGGCGCCTTCGATATAGGTCATGGCGAGAGAGGTAACGGTGCCAATTCCATATATGAAAAGAGAAATGGACGTAATCACCATTGGTGGCCTCGAAATATCTCTGATTCGAATAAATTTATAATATTTGTGCAGTGTAGCGCACCCGTTCGCAGTTGCAACGGGTTTCGGCGGCGAAGCGCATCGATTCAATATGTTAGAGAAATCTCAAATTATCGGGCGGGAGAGGCGCAATGCTCTAGCGATTTTGCCCCGACGCCCCGAAGCGGTACTTCAGCAGCGAATATATGGCGATCGGATTGGTCAGCAGGTAACGTTTTCCAAGACGCTTCGGCTCAAGCATCGCCCGGTAGAGCCATTCCAGCCCCATATCCTGCATCCATTGCGGCGCCCGGCTGTTCTTGCCGGCGAGAAAATCGAAAAGGCCGCCGCAGGTCTTGATGACAGCGATGCCGGAAAGCCTGTCCAGATTGCGCGAAACGAAACGCTGCTCCAGCGGTATGCCGAAACCAACCCAGAGAATATCTGTCCCGGATGCGGCGATATCGGCGAGGATCGCCTCTTCCTCGGCCCGGCTGAAATAGCCGTTGCGCCGCCCGGAAAAGACGAGGCGCGGATAAAGTCTCTGCATTTCCTCGACCGCCGCACGGTTCACCTCTTCGGAGCCGCCGAGGAAATAAAACCGGCTGCCCGTCTCTTCGGCGCGCTTCGCCACCGCATGGACGAGATCAGTCGTCGCGACTCGTTCCCTCAATGCCCTGGGGCAGAATTTGCGGGAGAAGATCACCAGCGACATGCCATCGGCGTGGATCTGGTCCGCCTGCCGCAGCATGGCGTCGAATTCCCGATCGTGATGGCAGAGCGCAATGACCTGGCCGTTTGCCGACGTCGAATAAAACGGTCTTGCACCGGCGGCGCGCGCCGTCGTCGCACGCAGGATGAAATCCCGCGCCGTTTCATCGATGGTCGCGTCAGTGATGGGTAACGCCGCAAGCGGAATAACCGGCCAGACCTGACCAGTCCCCTCCGCATCCGGCATCTCTCTCCCTGTCATGATCTGTCCGGTGTCCAATATAGGCATCGTTTCATTGTTATATTCACGCTTATGCATAGGGTATAAGGCTTCAAACACTACGAAGAACTATCATTAATATTTTTATAAATCCCCGTATGCCGCAGGCATTTTACACGCCTGAAGGTTGTGCGCCACATTTTCTGCCTATTCCGGTTTTCCAGCCGATGGGTTAAGGGACGCGGAAATCAAACCACGGAAGGGCTCCGGCCATGGAAACAATCTCGATCGACAATCGCGGCGATTTCGGCCTCTGGGCGATAGAACGGGCAAAAGAAATCGTGGCCAACGAGGCCTCCGATCTTGCGATTTCGGTTCGCGACGGTGACGAGGCCGGCATTCGCGATGCCGGCAATGCGCTGGGTGCTGCCATCGCCGCCGCCCTGCTCGAAGTTTATGACGGTCTTATCTCGGAAGAATAACTCGGCACGAGCCGCCTTACGGCTTAACGCGCCACGGCTTCCGCATGATCGTCCCGGCGCAGATAACCCCAGAGGCCGAGAGCCACGGCAATTCCGAGACCGAGGAACAGGCCCCCGACGCCACCGGCAATCAGGAAGGTCAGCTTGCCGGGCGGCCAGCTTCTGGAATTGGGTGCGACCGGCTGCGAAATCACCCGCACATTGGTGGAATCGATCGACTGCTGTTCGGCCAGCTGGCGCGAGCGGGTCAGATAGGTCTCGTAGATCGCCGCCGCCGAGCGGGCGTCGCGATCAAGATCACGCAGCCGCACCTGGGCGTCATTGTCGGTAAAGACATTGGCGCGTTCCGCCACGGCCTTCAGCCTCAGCGCATCCAGCGAGGAGCGCGCTTCGGCGACATTGATCTTGGCCGCCTGCAGGATGCGCCGCGCCTCGTCCGCCATGCCGCGTTCCAGCATCGCCCGCTCCGCACCCGCGGTTGCAAGACGCGGATGGCGGGCGCCATAGGTCAGCGTCATCGCGCCGATCTGCTGCTGCAGGGTACTATATTGGGCGCGGATGGTGTTCATGGTCTGGCTGTCGAAGATGGCGTCGCTCTGGGTGCGGTTCTGGGCAATCGCCGCCTCCATCTGCTTGAGACGCGATTCTTCCTGAATGAGGCGCTGCTGGGTCGCAAGCACCTGCGCATTCAGCTCGCCGGATGCGAGATTGCTGACGAGCTGGCCATTATTTTCCTGCAGGCCGTTCTCGCGACGGAAATCGGCCACGCGCTTTTCGGCGATGGTGACATTCTCGCGCATTTCCTCGAGCCGCTTCTTGAGATCGTCGACGACGCGCTGGCTGCTATCCGAGGTCGTCTGGAACAACTCGCTTTCGAAGGCCTTCACGATGGCCTTGGAAACCGTCACGGATTTTTCCGCATCATTGGTCCAGACCGAAAGCGTCACGACAAAGGAACGCGGATCGCGTTCCGCCGCCACCCTGTCGCCAAGCGAGCGAAGCGCACCGACCCGGTTGTCGCCATCGTCAGGCGCGGAAGAGAACATCGCCTTCAACCGGGCAAGCAGTGGTGGCGTTATGAATTCACGGTCCTGATCGAGCTTCAACTCGTCCACCACCCGCGCCAGCACGTTGCGTGAGGTGATGGTGCGCAGCTTGCTTTCCACCTCGAGGATCTGCGTGTCGCGCTGCTGGTTGGGTGAAAACACCCCGTCATTGACGACATTCAGATTGGAGGGATTAACGACGATATCCGTATAGGCCTTGTAGCGCGGCGGCGTCATATAGGCGTAGGTAAGTGCGCCGGCGACGCAGAGAATGATCGCCAGCACGACCCAGATGATGCCTTTGCGAAGCCAGAGGATGACGTCATCCACACCGATCCTGTCGATATATTTCAGACCGGGCAGCGCAGCCGCCAGACTGCCGCTCGGCGAAGTCGTCTTCACCGGCGTCTCGGCCGGAGCCGGCTCGGCAGCAGTCGCCGCCGGTTTCGGCTCAAGATGCTCCTTCAGCACCGTGCGCTCGAAAACCTCGTCCTCATCCACCAGATCGTCCAGCAGGGAACCATGGGGTTTCGCGGCGGGCGCCGTTTTTTCATCGAGCGGACGTGCCTGCTTATGTCCCGCCTTTTGAAGCCTGTACATCAGCCAATCCAACTCGAACGAACCACAAAAAAGGCCGGCAACACATGGTTCTCATCGTCGCCAGAGCCGCTATCGACAGACAAGTTTAAATATGACGGGTGAATTTTAGGTTACCCGCATTTGTTTGCACCATCATCGCCTATTCGCGGCCGCCATGAAAGGGATGATTGACTTGAATGGATCGATACGGTTCTTTCAACCGTTATATTTTTGCATTATCCATTTGACCCTCAAAAGATTTTATCGAAACGGAGTTTGGCATGAGCCTGAAATTTGGAACGAGCGGCCTTCGCGGCCTCTCTGTCGATCTGAAAGGAAAAGCCTCGGCCGTCTATGCCACGGCATTTGCAAGGCACCTTCTCACATCGGGTCAGGCAAAGGCGGGTGATCCCATTCTCGTCGGCCGCGATTTCCGCGATTCGAGCCCGGATGTTTCCGCCACCTGCATCGCTGCGCTGAAAAAAGCCGGCCTGACCCCGTTCGATTGCGGTGCGGTGCCGACACCAGCGCTGGCGCTTTATGGTCTTTCGCTGAAGGCGGCAGCGCTGATGATAACAGGCTCGCATATCCCGGCCGACCGCAACGGCATCAAGTTCTACCGCCCGGACGGCGAAATCGACAAGCAGGACGAGACGGCGATTGCCGCTCTCGCTGCTGAAATCGAGGCGGAGGGCGTAAGCGCCGAGGCGGCGACGGCGGAGGACCATTCCGCCATCGCAGCCGAACTATTCTACGAGCGCAACATCGCGCTGCTGCCTGAAAAAGTGCTCGCCGGCCTCAAGATCGGCGTTTATCAACACAGTACCGTGGCGCGCGATCTCTTTGTCGATGTGCTTGCCCACTATGGTGCGGATGTCGTTCCGCTCGGCCGCTCCGAAACCTTCATCCCCGTCGATACCGAAGCGGTTTCGCCGGAAACGCTGGCGCTTCTCAAAAAATGGTCGCCGGAGCACGGTCTCGACGCCATCGTTTCCGCAGACGGCGACGGCGACCGCCCGCTGCTGACCGATGAAAACGGCGTGCCGCTGCGCGGCGACCTCATCGGCCTGATCACCGCCAATTTCCTCGATGCCGGCGTGGTCGTCACCCCCGTGACCTCCAATTCGGGCATCGAGGCAAGCGGCTCCTTCGAGGTCATCCGCACCAAAGTCGGCTCGCCTTTCGTCATCGCCGGCATGACTGAGGCGCTCGCCGCCGGCAGGAACGGCGTCATGGGTTTTGAAGCCAATGGCGGCCTGCTGACGGCCTCGGCCTTCACACTCAACGGCAGGCCGCTTTCACCATTACCGACGCGGGACAGCTTCCTGCCGATCCTCGCCGTGCTGCTTCTCTCGGCCGAACAGAAAAAGCCGCTGTCGCAGATCGCCGCCGCCTATAATCTGCCGGTGGCCGCCGCCGACCGTCTTGAAAATTTCGCCCAGGAAAAAAGCGCCGCCCTGATGACGCATCTGCGCGCCTCGCGGACCAATCTCGACGCCTTCCTCGCCCCGGTCGGCTCCGTCAAAGCGCTGAGCGACATTGACGGCCTGCGCGTGGCGCTCACCGACGGCAGCACCATCCACTTCCGCCCTTCCGGAAATGCTCCGGAAATGCGCTGCTACGTCGAGGCCGCCAATCAGGATGAGGCCGAAACGCTTCTGAACAAGGGGCTCGATCTCATCCGTAATTTCGGATGATGTTTTGCATGATGCCGGGCTTGCCCGGCATCTGTCCTCTTTGACCTGTCGCAAATGTCGCACCCCGCCAGTGCCCTGTTGCTCTTCCGGCTCTGCGGAGCGATAAGGACCGGAGGGCCACAAGAGGCGGATTATGAGCGGCGAGACCATTACCCTTTATGAAGCGATCGGTGGCGATGCGACCGTCAGGGCGCTCACCCGGCGCTTCTACGAATTGATGGATACCCTGCCGGAGGCAGCGCGCTGCCGCGCCATCCACCCTGCCGATCTCTCCGGCAGCGAGGCGAAGTTCTACGATTATCTGACGGGATATCTTGGCGGACCGCCCGTCTATGTCGAGAAACACGGCCATCCGATGTTGCGGCGACGCCATTTCGTCGCCCCCATCGGCCCCGCCGAGCGGGATGAATGGTTGCTCTGCTTCCGCCGCGCCATGGACGAAACCATCGAGAACGTGAAGCTGCGCGAGATCATCTGGACGCCGGTGGAACGGCTGGCCTTTCACATGCAGAACCAGGAGGCAGACAGCCAATGACCACGCAGAGCGCGACCATCGCAAGCGTTCCCCGTGAAAGATTGCGGGCCTTCATTCTGTTGCTGGGCGGCCTGCTGGGCGCGGCCGGGGTCATGCTTGCAGCCGCAGCCACCCATACCGGCGAAACCTATATGCTCGGCAATGCCTCGGCGATGGCGCTGGCCCATGCGCCGGTTCTGGTGGCGCTGCATATCGGTGCGGGTCGCATCAGAACCGCCATTCCGGCGGGCCTGATCCTCGGCCTCGGCACGGCGATCTTTGTCGGCGATCTCGTTGTCAGGCATTTTTCCGGCCACAGCCTGTTTCCCTACGCTGCACCAACGGGCGGCCTCGGCATGATCGTCGGGTGGCTGGTACTCTGCGCGGGAGCGTTTCTGAAGCCGAAGGGCTAGCTTTCAGCCCTAACGCCGCTTCCAGCGAAACGATAGAATATTGCGGCCCTCTTCAGCCGCCGCGCCTATTTCGAAAGCCGGTGTTTCACCCGGCTGGCGGGTAAGCAGATGGGGAAAAATCACAACATTGCCGCCGCTTCTGGCAACGCGGTTGCGTCTCTCCCGTTCACCGACGATTTCATAGATGTCCGTCAGGACGGGGTCGCCGGCCTGCTCGGCCATCTTGTGCAGTTCCACACGGCAGGCTTCTGCTACCGCGGGATCTTCATCGTGGAAATTACTGCGCTCGTCGCTCATCGCTGGAGGTCCGTTCATTCATCGTCTGCAGCGCCCGCTCCAGACTGGATTTGCTGCCATTGCGCAGCGGAATGAACGTCTTGCCGAATTTCTTGCAACCCGACTTCACCCGCAGACACGCATCGTGGCTGATACAGTCGATCGGGCAGAAAACGCAGTCGACGGAGGGAAGGACGGTATCGATGCGGGAGACGGCCTCGCGCAGGCCGCCATCATGATGAATGAGTTCCGCACCGAAATTGCTGGCGATCTGGCGAAGATGCGCAACCTGACAGTCACGGCCGCCGACATAAAGAAAGCTTTTCGGCCCGGAAAGCTGCTGTTCGGCCACGTCCTTTTCGGTCTGTGGCGCGCCCTTGCCCTGCTTGCCGCCGCGTTCGGCCTTCTTCTTTTCCTTGCGTGCCATTCCCTCACCTGCCGGTTGATTTTTCAATGCCCCGGACGTTCGGGATGCCGGCACCATAATAAAGATGAGTTTTGGAGTAAAGTATAAAGGTGATAATTTTCCTCATGTTTTGACATAAAGAATCGATCACATATTCGCGAGAACGGTCCCGTTCAGCCGTTTATCCGCAATCCGCCCATGAAAAGCTGCTCCAGATGCCGGGCCGCATCTTCGAAACGGCCTTCGCCACCATTCTTGTCACCCAGCACCGCCCGCACCTGCACGTCGAAATCCGCATAATGCTGGGTGGTCGACCAGATCGAGAAAATCAGGTGGTAGGGATCACATTTGGCCATCCGTCCGGCCTTCACCCAGGCGCGGATGACCTCGGCCTTCTCATCCACCAGTTGTTTCAGCGGTCCTTTCAGCTCGTCCTCAATATGCGGCGCGCCCTGCAGGATCTCATTGGCGAACAGGCGGCTCTCACGCGGAAAATCGCGCGACATTTCCAGTTTGCGGCGAATATAGGAGCGGATCTCGCTTTCGGGATTGCCCTTGGCGTCGAAAGCCCTGAGCGGGTCAAGCCATGTATCCAGCACCCGCTCGATCAGCGCGCGATGCATCGCCTCCTTGGTGCGGAAATAATAAAGCACGTTCGGTTTCGACATGCCGGCGGCCTCGGCAATCTGGTCGATGGTGGAGCCGCGAAACCCGTTCGTGGAAAAAACACTGAGCGCGGCTTCAAGAATCGCTTCCTGCTTTTCTTCCTGAATGCGGGTCCGCTTCTGTGTTTTCGCTGCTCGCGGTATGGCCATTCTCAGCTCTCTGTTTCTTTTCAATGCAATTGCCGCTACAGTATGATTAAAAAATAATCGCCGCGTACAGTTTAGGCAAAATTAGTGCGATTCGTCACGAAAATCCCTTGCTGACGCCATGGCGAATTTGCAATGTTTACCAGCCGGTCAATTTATCCCCCATCGCCATCACAAGGCAATGGCTGTTATCTTAACCGGCAAAAAAGGGAACGGCACAAGCTTTGCTTCGATAAAAAACAAAACAGGTGAGGACGACACTGCATGACGGCGGGTAAAAACTTGACGGTCAATGGCGACCGTCTGTGGGACAGTCTGATGGACATGGCGAAAATCGGCCCCGGCATCGCCGGCGGCAATAATCGCCGCACGCTGACGGATGAGGATGCGGAAGGCCGCCGCCTGTTCCAGCGCTGGTGCGAGGCGGCGGGCCTGACGATGGGCGTCGACCGCATGGGAACCATGTTCGCCACGCGCCCCGGTGAGGACCCGGAGGCTTTGCCGGTCTATATCGGCAGCCATCTCGACACCCAGCCGACCGGCGGCAAGTTCGACGGCGTGCTCGGCGTGCTGGCCGGGCTGGAAGTGGTGCGCAGCCTGAACGATCTGAACATCAAGACCAAACACCCGATCGTCGTCACCAACTGGTCCAATGAGGAAGGCGCGCGCTTCGCGCCCGCCATGCTGGCCTCCGGCGTCTTTGCCGGCATTCACGATCTCGATTACGCCTATAGCCGCACCGATACCGACGGCAAGACCTATGGCAACGAACTGAAACGCATCGGCTGGCTGGGCGAAGAAGAGGTGGGCGCACGCAGGATGCACGCCTATTTCGAATATCATATTGAACAGGGGCCTATCCTCGAAGCGGAAGGCAAACAGATCGGTGTCGTCACCCATGGTCAGGGCCTGTGGTGGCTGGAAGTTACGTTGACCGGCAAGGAGGCGCATACCGGCTCGACGCCGATGGCGATGCGCGTCAATGCCGGCCTAGCTGCCGCCCGCATCCTCGAAAAGGTGCAGGAAGTGGCGATGGCCCACCAGCCGGGCGCTGTCGCCGGCGTCGGCCAGATGATCTTCACGCCCAATTCCCGCAACGTGCTGCCCGGCAAGGTGGTCTTCACCATCGACCTCAGAACGCCCTCACAGACGAAACTCGACAGCATGCGCGCCATCTTCGAACGCGAGGTGCCCGCAATCGCCGAAGAACTCGGCGTCGGCTGCTCGATCGAAGCCATCGGCCATTTCGATCCCGTCACTTTCGACGCCGTTCTGGTCGGCCGCGTGCGCGCCGCCGCCGAAAGACTGGGCTACAGCCACATGGATATCATCTCCGGCGCCGGCCACGATGCCTGCTGGACGGCAAGGGTCGCCCCCTCCACCATGATCTTCTGCCCCTGCGTGGACGGGCTTTCCCACAATGAGGCCGAGGAAATTTCACCGGAATGGGCAGCCGCCGGCTGCGATGTGCTGCTGCATGCGGTGCTGGAGACTGCGGAGATCGTGCAATGATCGTACCCACGATGGCAAGCCCCCTCATCCGGCCCTTCGGGCCACCTTCTCCCCGGCGGGGAGAAGAAACGCGCGGCAATGTTTTCGCCACCACCACCGACGTCATAAAAACCTGCAACGGTGTCTCCCATTTCTTCTCCCCGCCGGGGAGAAGGTGGCCCGAAGGGTCGGATGAGGGGGCAAGCATCATGGCCGATCACACCGGCAAAAAAGCATCGAAACGCCATTCCGGCAAAACCCCGCAAGCCCGTAAACTCCGCCGCGAGGAAACCGATGCGGAATACCGCCTCTGGTACGAACTGAAAAATCGAGGACTCAACGGCTTCAAATTCAGCCGGCAAGTTCCTCTTGGCCATTACATCGCGGATTTCGTCTGCCGCGAGAAAATGCTGATCGTCGAGCTGGACGGATCGCAACACGCCTCTTCCACACATGATCGGCAGCGGACGCTATGGCTGAATAAACAGGGCTATTCGGTGCTGCGGTTCTGGAACCATGAGGTTTTTGAAGAGCGTTCCTCTATGCTCAATACCATCCTGGCCGTCCTGAACGCCGAGACTTTCCTGCCCGATCATCCCGACCGTTATTCGCCAGTCCTCGTTACCGGGAACATCCACCAATGACCGCCACCATCATCAAGAACGGCATCATCGTCACCGCCGACCTCACCTACAAGGCCGATGTGAAGATCGAAGGCGGCAGGATCACCGAGATCGGGCCCGATCTGACCGGCGGCACGGTGCTCGATGCCACGGGATGTTACGTCATGCCCGGCGGCATCGATCCGCATGTGCATCTGGAAATGCCCTTCATGGGCACCTATTCCGCCGATGATTTCGAGAGCGGCACGCGGGCGGCCCTTGCCGGCGGCACAACCATGGTGGTGGATTTCTGCCTGCCCGAGCCCGGCCAGTCGCTTCTGGACGCGCTGGCGCGATGGGACAACAAGGCGACCCGCGCCAATTGCGATTACTCCTTCCACATGGCCGTCACCTGGTGGGGCGAACAGGTCTTCGACGAAATGAAGACGGTGGTCCGGGAAAAGGGCATAAACTCCTTCAAACACTTCATGGCCTATAAAGGCGCGCTGATGGTGAATGACGACGAGATGTTCGCCTCGTTCTCGCGCTGCGCCGAGCTTGGCGCCATTCCTTTCGTGCATGCGGAGAACGGCGATATCGTCGCACAGATGCAGGAAAAGCTGATGGCGGAAGGCAATGTCGGACCGGAGGCGCATGCCTATTCCCGCCCGCCCTCGGTGGAGGGCGAGGCCACCAACCGCGCCATCATCATTGCCGATATGGCCGGTGCGCCGCTTTATGTCGTCCACACATCCTGTGAGCAGGCGCATGAAGCGATCCGCCGCGCCCGCCAGAACGGCATGCGGGTCTATGGCGAACCGCTGATCCAGCATCTGATCCTCGATGAAAGCGAATATGCCAACCCCGACTGGGATCACGCCGCCCGCCGCGTGATGTCGCCGCCCTTCCGCAACCGGCAGCATCAGGACAGCCTCTGGGCGGGTCTTGCTTCCGGTTCGCTGCAATGCGTGGCGACCGACCATTGCGCCTTCACCACCGAGCAGAAACGCTTCGGCCTCGGCGATTTCCGCAAGATACCGAACGGCACCGGCGGGCTGGAAGATCGCATGCCGCTGCTCTGGACCCATGGCGTAACCACCGGCCGCCTGACGATGAACGAATTCGTCGCCGTCACCTCCACCAACATCGCCAAGATCCTCAACATCTATCCGAAAAAGGGCGCTATCCTCGTCGGCAGCGATGCGGATATAGTCGTCTGGGATCCGCAGCTGGAAAAGACCATCAGCGCGGCAAGCCAGCAATCGGCCATCGATTACAACGTATTCGAAGGGCGGAAGGTCAAAGGCCTGCCGCGCTACACCCTGTCGCGCGGCCTCGTCAGCATCGAGGAGGCCACCATCGAAACACAGCCGGGCCACGGCCAGTTCATTGCCCGCGACGCTTATCCAGCCGTCAGCCGGGCGCTTTCCACCTGGAAGGAACTCGTTTCGCCGCGCAAGGTGGAACGCGCAGGCATTCCGGCATCGGGTGTATGACCGTGAACACTGAGCCGAAACGCGAAATCGTCATCGCCGCAGCCGTTCTCCTCAACGAGCGGCGGCAGATGCTTGTCGTGCGCAAGCGCGGCACCACGCAGTTCATGCAGCCGGGCGGCAAGATCGATCCTGGCGAAACGCCGGAACAGGCGCTTCACCGCGAACTTGCCGAGGAAATCGGCCTGATGCTTCCCGAAAATGCCGTGCGTTACGAGGGCGTCTTTCGCGAGGAAGCCGCCAATGAAACCGGCGCCGATGTCGTCGCCCATACCTTCATCGCAAGGCTCTATACCGATGTCACGCCACAGGCGGAGATAGAGGAAGTGCGCTGGCTCGATCTCGACCGCCACCCCGGCGTGACGATCGCCAGGCTTACGGAAACCCAAATGCTGCCGCTGGCGCGCGCGGCGCTCACGGAAAGCGACAATCAGCCAAGATGAACCAGGCCTCTCCCTATTCCGTCGTTTCCGCCAGAAAACTGGGCCTCACCTTCGAAACGGGGGATGGCCCGGTCCATGCATTGTCCGATGTCGATCTGGATGTGGGAAAGGGCGATTTCGTCTCCTTCATCGGCCCTTCCGGCTGCGGCAAGACCACTTTCCTGCGGGTCATCGCCGATCTTGAAAAACACACGTCAGGAGAAATCACCGTCAACGGCACGACACCGGAAAACGCCCGCAAGGACCGCTCCTATGGCTATGTCTTTCAGGCCGCCGCGCTTTATCCCTGGCGCAGCATCGAAAAAAACATCGCCCTGCCGCTTGAAATCATGGGTTACAGCAAGGCGGAACAGCGCGAGCGCATCGACCGCACGCTCGATCTCGTCAACCTCAGCGGTTTCGGCAAGAAATACCCCTGGCAGCTCTCGGGCGGCATGCAGCAGCGCGCCTCCATCGCCCGCGCGCTCGCCTTCGATGCCGACCTGCTGCTGATGGACGAGCCTTTCGGGGCGCTGGATGAGATCGTCCGCGATCACCTGAACGAACAGCTGCTGAAGCTGTGGGACAGGACCGGCAAGACCATCTGTTTCGTCACCCACTCCATTCCCGAAGCGGTCTATCTCTCGACGAAAATCGTCGTCATGTCGCCTCGGCCGGGGAGAGTGACTGACGTGATCGAATCCACCCTGCCGCGGGAAAGGCCGCTGGAGATCAGGGAGACGCCGGAGTTTCTGGCGATTGCGCACCGCGTGCGTGAAGGGTTGAAGGCGGGGCATGGCTATGAGGGGTGAGGTCAGCGCCAGCATTACCCCCCTCTGCCCTGCCGGGCATCTCCCCCTCAAGGGGGGAGATCGGCAGGAGGCGCGATCACCGCTTCATTCGCAAACATTGAGATGGTTGAGACCCAACCGCGAGTCGATCTCCCCCCTTGAGGGGGAGATGCCCGGCAGGGCAGAGGGGGGTAAGCCGCACCCACGGAGTAAGCGTAAATCCCACCCACAGAGGGCTCCCCAATGACCCTCCTCCGCCACCGCATCCTCCCCATCCTCACCGTCCTCCTCGCCATCCTCATCCTCTGGCACCTCGCCGTCATCTACCTCAACATGCCCTTCGCCCGCGACCAGGCCACCCGCGCCGGTCAAACGCCAAGCTTCTCCGAACTCCTGCCGCAAACCTTCGCGCAGGAGCGTCCGGTCCTTCCCGCCCCGCACCAGATCGTCGCGGAACTCTGGGACACCACCGTCAACAAGGCCATCACCTCCAAGCGCAGCCTGATCTACCACGCCGGCGTCACGCTCTCCGCCACCCTGCTGGGTTTCGCCATCGGCGCTGTCCTCGGCATCCTCTTGGCCGTCGCGATCATTCATAACCGCGCCATGGACCGCTCCGTCATGCCGTGGATCATCGCCAGCCAGACCATCCCGATCCTCGCCATCGCGCCGATGATCATCGTCGTCCTGAATTCCATCGGCATTTCCGGGCTTTTGCCCAAGGCGCTGATCTCCACCTACCTTTCCTTCTTCCCCATCGTCGTCGGCATGGTGAAGGGCCTCCGAAGCCCGGAAACCCTCCAGCTGGACCTGATGCACACCTATAATGCCTCACCGGCGCAGATCTTCTGGAAGCTGCGCTGGCCCTCGGCGCTGCCCTATCTCTTCACCTCGCTGAAGATCGCCATCGCCATTGCGCTGGTCGGCGCCATCGTCGGCGAATTACCGACCGGGGCTGTCGCCGGGCTCGGCGCGCGCCTGCTTTCCGGCTCCTATTACGGCCAGACGGTGCAGATATGGGCGGCGCTGTTCATGGCAGCCGGCGTCGCGGCCCTGCTGGTGTCGATCATCGGCATCGCCCACGCAGCCGTCCTCAAGAGAATGGGAGCCCGGCCATGACGAATCCCTTCTGGTTTTTTGGCGCGATCCTGTTCTGGCTTGCCGCCTGGGCCTTCAACGAATGGCTGGTGCGCCACAGCTTCTCGTCACCGGCGGCAAAGCGCATGAGCCGCATGGCAGTGCCACTCCTCTTCGGGCTGGCCATTCTCGCCTTGTGGGAAGGCGTGGTGCGCGGTTTTGCCGTGCCGCCAATCCTCTTGCCGGCACCGAGCGCCATTCTTGCCCGCCTTCTCACATCCCTGCCGATCCTCTGGGCCGATTTCCGCCAGACCTTCCTCAAATCGGTGCTGACAGGCTATGTGCTCGGCTGCGGTCTTGGCTTCATCGTCGCCATCCTCATCGACCGGTCTCCCTTCCTCCAGCGTGGGCTGCTGCCGATCGGCAATTTCGTCTCCGCTCTGCCTGTTGTCGGCATCGCGCCGATCATGGTCATGTGGTTCGGTTTCGACTGGCAGTCGAAAGTGGCCGTCGTCGTCATCATGACTTTCTTCCCGATGCTGGTGAACACGGTTCAGGGACTTGCCGCTTCCAGCCACATGGAACGCGACCTGATGCGCACCTATGCCGCCGGCTGGGGGCAGACGTTGATAAAACTGCGCCTGCCCGCCGCCTGGCCTTTCATCTTCAACGCGCTGAAGATCAATTCCACGCTGGCGCTGATCGGCGCCATCGTCGCGGAATTTTTCGGCACGCCGATCGTCGGCATGGGTTTCCGCATCTCGGCGGAAATGGGCCGCAGCAATGTCGATATGGTCTGGGCCGAAATCGCCGTCGCGGCGCTTGCTGGTTCAGGCTTTTACGGTCTGGTGGCGCTCGCGGAGCGGGCCGTCACCTTCTGGCATCCGTCCGTCCGTGGGGGACGAACGTAAATAACGAAAAAGGGAACAGCGATGAAAATGAAACTTGCATCCATGCTTCTTGCCGGCGCGTCACTTCTGACGGCGGTGAGCGCCGAGGCCGCCGACAAGATCACCCTGCAGCTGAAATGGGTGACCCAGGCGCAATTTGCCGGTTATTACGTCGCCAAGGACAAGGGTTTCTATGAAGCAGAGGGCCTCGATGTCGATATCAAGCCCGGCGGCCCTGATATTGCGCCGGCGCAGGTTCTGGCCGGCGGCGGCGCGGATGTCATCGTTGACTGGATGCCCTCGGCACTTGCCACCCGCGAAAAGGGTGTTCCGCTCGTCAACATCGCCCAGCCGTTCAAATCGTCAGGCATGATGCTGACCTGCCTGAAAGAAACCGGCATTACCAAGCCGGAAGATTTCAAGGGCAAGACGCTCGGCGTCTGGTTCTTCGGCAACGAATACCCGTTCCTGTCGTGGATGGCGCACCTGAAAATCCCGACCACCGGCAGTGCGGATGGCGTCACGGTTTTGAAGCAGGGCTTCAACGTCGATCCGCTGCTGCAAAAGCAGGCCGCCTGCATTTCCACCATGACCTATAATGAATATTGGCAGGTCATCGATGCCGGCATCAAGCCGGAGGAACTCGTCACCTTCAAATACGAGGCGGAAGGCGTGGCAACGCTGGAGGACGGGCTTTACGTTCTCGAAGACAAGCTCAAGGACGCCAAGTTCAAGGAAGACATGGTCAAATTTGTCCGCGCTTCCATGAAGGGCTGGAAATGGGCGGAAGAAAACCCTGACGATGCCGCCGATATCGTTCTCGAAAACGACGCCTCCGGCGCCCAGACCGAAAAGCACCAGAAGCGCATGATGGGCGAAGTCGCCAAGCTGACGGCCGGCTCGAAAGGCGCGCTGGACAAGGCGGATTACGAGCGCACCGTCAAGACGCTGCTCGGCGGCGGCTCCGATCCTGTCATCACCAAGGAGCCGACAGGCGCCTACACCACCGAAATCACCGATGCGGCGCTGAAGTAGTCGAATTTACCCTGGATGCATGGAACGCGCGGCACCGTCCGCGCGTTTTTTTCACTGGTAACCCTTTTGATGAATTGCAATATCCCGACCTATACAAAAATGTATACCAACCATCGCGGCTATGCGGATTGATTTGTACGACAACAAGAATTACAGTCCCGCCCACAAGACTGCCAAATTTGATCTTGTAAAGAAAGCACTCGGCAAAGGTGCTTGAGATTCGCGTTGAGGGGCGTTTGAATCGGGAGGATCGAAAAGGAAGTATTGTGATCCCTTGTTTCACATTCGCTATCGCATGACCTTCTAATATACGCCGCAAGGCTGCAGGACATGCGATCGAATATTGCGCGAGCCAAGACACATGCAGCATAAATTCACGTTTAACCGCTTTGTATTCCTTCTTCTTTCCGCAACGGCGCTCCCCCTTTCCGCAGCAGCCGAGGGAGAGGCGCAGGCACCGGTCAAACAGCAGAACCTGCCTTCCATCGTCGTCGCACATGCCGCAAAACGCGATCTCGTGGACCGTATCATCGCGACAGGCACGATCCGCCCCGTGGACGAAATCTACGTCCAGCCGCTGGTCGATGGCCTGTCGATCGACACGCTGAACGTTGATATCGGCGACAGGGTGGAAGCGAATGCGGTTCTGGCCGTGCTTTCTTCCGACAGCCTCATCCTGCAGAAAAGCCAGCTGGAAGCCAACAAGGCAAAGGCAGAAGCTGCCGTCGCCCAGGCCAAGGCGCAGGTGCTGGAAGCCGAAGCGAGCGCGAGCGACGCGAACCGCCAGCGCGACCGCGCCGCAAAGCTCGGCCAGAGCGGCTCCGGTTCGGTTTCGCAGGTGGAACAGACCCAGGCACAGGCCGAAGTGGCCGCCGCCAAGCTCAACGCCGCCCGCCAGGCCGTCTCCGCCGGCGAAGCCGACATCAAGGTGGTTGACGCCCAGATCGCCGACATTGATCTGAAGCTGACGCGCACCGGTGTAAAAACCCCGGTCACCGGTATCGTCTCGGCCAAGAACGCCAAGGTCGGCGCGATTGCCAGCGGCGCCGGAAACCCGCTTTTCACCGTCATCAAGGACGGCGCGATCGAACTCGTCGCCGATCTGTCCGAGACCGATATCCAGAAGGTGAAGGTCGGCCAGAAAGCTTATTTGACGGTTGCCGGCGGAGCTGAGAAAATAGAGGGCAAGGTGCGCCTCGTTTCGCCCACCGTCGATCCGACGACGCGCCTCGGTTCCGTGCATGTCGTTCTGCCCGAAAACAGCCCGGCGCGCTCGGGCATGTATGCCAGCGCGGCGATCATCGTCGAGGAGACGAATGCGCTCGCTTTGCCGCTGTCGGCCGTCACCTCCGGGCGCGAAGGCTCGACCACCCGCAAGGTGGAAGGCGATATCGTCAAGCAGGTGAAGATCGAGACCGGCATTGAAGACGGCGGTTTTATCGAGATTGTCAGCGGTCTTGCTGCTGGAGACAAGGTTGTCGAGAAAGCTGGAGCATTCGTGCGTGATGGTGACCGGATAAGACCGGTGGAAGCCCCTGCGGCTGTGTCCAACTGACTGAGGGAATGAAATGAACTTCTCCGCATGGTCAATCCGTAACCCGATTGCGCCGCTGCTTGGCTTCGCGCTTTTGATGATCCTCGGCATGCAGGCGTTCAACACCCTGCCGATCACCCGTTTTCCGAACATCGACGTTCCCGTCGTGGCCGTCACCGTGACCCAGAGCGGCGCTTCGCCCTCCGAGCTGGAAATGCAGGTGACGAAGGAGATCGAGGATGCCGTCGCCGCCATCAGCGGCGTCGACGAAATCCAGTCCACCGTGGTCGACGGCCAGTCGACGACGACAGTTGTCTTCCGCATCGAAAAGCCGACGGAAGAAGCGGTTCAGGACACCAAGGACGCCATCGACAAGATCCGCAGCGATCTGCCTTCCGATATCGAAGTGCCCGTCGTCAGCAAGATCGACGTCGAGGGACAGGCGATCCAGACCTTTGCCGTCTCCTCACCGAACATGACGCTGGAAGAACTGTCCTGGTTTGTGGATGACACGATCAAACGCTCGCTGCAGGGCCAGTCCGGCATCGGCAAGGTCGACCGCTATGGCGGCGCCGACCGCGAGGTGCGCGTTTCGCTGAGCCCCGAAAAGCTCGACGCCTATGGCATCACCGCAACCGAGGTGAACAGCCAGCTGCGCGGCACCAATATCGACCTCGGCTCCGGCCGCGGCCAGGTCGGTGGCAACGAGCAGACCATCCGCACGCTCGGCGACACACGCGATGTGAGCCAGCTTGCCAACACCACGATTGCGCTTTCCAACGGCCGTTTCGTCAAGCTTTCCGAGCTCGGCACGGTCACAGACACCTATGAGGAGCAGAAGTCCTTCTCGCGGTTCAACGGCAACCCCGCCGTCACCTTCGCGGTGTTCCGCTCCAAGGGCGCCAGCGAGGTCTCGGTCGCCGAAACCGTGGCGGCAAGCCTCGATCAGGTGCGCAAGAACCATCCTGATGTCTCGATCGAAATGGTCGATGACGCCGTCTATTTCACCTATGGCAACTACAAGGCGGCGCTCGACACGCTGATCGAAGGCGCTATCCTCGCCGTCATCGTGGTCCTGCTCTTCCTCCGCAACTGGCGCGCAACCCTGATTGCCGCCGTGGCGCTGCCGCTCTCCGCGATCCCGACCTTCTGGATCATGGATATCATGGGCTTCTCGCTCAACCTCGTCAGCTTCCTCGCGCTCACGCTCGCCACGGGTATTCTCGTGGACGACGCCATCGTGGAAATCGAGAACATTGCCCGCCACATCAAGATGGGCAAGACGCCCTATCGCGCGGCACTGGAAGCGGCGGACGAAATCGGCCTCGCCGTCATCGCCACCAGCTTCACCATCATCGCCGTCTTCGTGCCTGTCTCGTTCATGCCCGGCATTCCCGGCCAGTACTTCATCCAGTTCGGTCTGACGGTCGCCTTCTCGGTATTCTTCTCGCTCGCGGTCGCCCGTCTCATCACGCCGCTGATGGCGGCCTATCTGATGCGCGCCGAAGACGCGATGGACGATCACCACGATAATGACAGCCGGCTGATGAAGGCCTATACGCGCATGGTGACCGCCACCACCCGCAAATGGTGGGCGCGGTATCTGACGCTGCTCGGCGCGATCGCGTTTCTCGTCGCCTCCGTCATGCTGTTGAGCCAGGTACCCGGCAGCTTCCTGCCGCCGGACGACGCCTCACGCGTGACACTTTCGGTGGAACTGCCGCCCAATGCGACGCTTGACGAGACAGATCGGACGACGACGCAGATCTATCACGCGCTGCGGGACATCAACGGCGTGGAAAGCGTCTTCATCCTTGGCGGCGCGTCGCCCAAGGGGGACCTGGAGCTTCGCCGCGCCACCGTTAACGTCATTCTGCAGCATATCGACCATTCGCTGCTCAAGCTGGTGGTCAACAAGGGGCTCGGCTCCATTCCGCTCATCGGCCAATATCTGCCGAAGGTGGAGGAAAAGGGCCGCGTACGTCCGCAATGGGATGTGGAACGGGATATTTTCGCGCAGGTTCGCGGCATTCCGGATGTCCGCATCATCAAGCTGAACGACCGTGCGGAACGCGAACTCTCCTTCAACTTCCTCTCCACCAATGAGAAGGACCTGAACGACGCCGTCGGCATTCTCGAAAGCCGCCTGCGCGCCTCGCCCATCCTTGCCAATGTCAGCTCGGAAGGTGCATTGCCCCGCCCCGAACTGCAGATCCGCCCGCGCAAGGACGAAATCGCCCGCCTCGGCATCACGCCGCAGCAGATTTCGCAGACGGTGCGTGTCGCCACCATCGGTGACATCGACGCCCAGCTGACGAAGATTTCGCTTGATGACCGGCAGATCCCGATCCGCGTGCAGGCCTCGCTCGATACACGTCGCGATCTCGCCACCATCCGCGCGCTGAAGATCAAGACCGCCTCCGGGTCGCTGGTGCCGCTCTACAGCGTTGCCGATATCGACTATTCGGAAGGTCCAAGCTCGATCAAGCGCAACGACCGCAACCGCGTGGTCTCCATCGGCTCCGACGTCCCGTTCGGCACGGCGCTGGATACCTCGACGGCTGAGTTCAAGCGCATCGTCTCGGAAACCGACCTGCCGGCAAGTGTTCGCCTTGCCGAAAGCGGCGACGCCAAGGTGCAGGGCGAAATGCAGCAGGGCTTCGTAAACGCCATGCTGCTTGGCCTGATGCTGGTGCTGGTCGTGCTCATCCTGCTGTTCAAGGATGTCATCCAGCCCTTCACCATCCTGTTCTCGCTGCCGCTTGCCATCGGCGGCGTGGCCGTCGCACTCATCATCACGCAGAACGCGCTCTCCATGCCCGTTCTCATCGGCATCCTGATGCTGATGGGCATCGTGACGAAGAACGCCATCCTGCTGGTGGATTTCGCCATCGAAATGCGCCGACACGGCATGGAACGGGTGCATGCCATGGTGGAGGCCGGCCGCAAGCGCGCCCGCCCGATCATCATGACCTCCATCGCCATGTCCGCGGGCATGTTGCCCTCGGCGCTCGGCGTCGGCGAAGGCGGTTCGTTCCGCGCGCCGATGGCGATTGCGGTGATCGGCGGCATCATCGTTTCGACGGTGCTGTCCCTGATCGTGGTCCCGGCCTTCTTCCTGATCATGGACGACCTGTCGCGCCTGCTCGCCCACCTCTTCGGCCGCTTCGTCGGCAAGAAGGAAGAGGAGGAAGAAGCGCTCTCTAACGAGAAACTCTCGGAGATCGCCCGCGAAAACAGCCTCGCTCTCTCTTCGCTGGAGGCACGGGTGGCCGGCATGGAAAAGGGCAGCGGCGACAAGGCCGGTGACAAGGGCAGCAATATATTGCGGTTGCCGCCGCTTGCTGCGGAGTGAAGTTTGCAGCGTAACGATTGAGACGCCGGGCCATGTGCCCGGCGTTTCTTTTTGGGTGGACGTTTAAGGACAAAGCGCCGCCTCTTGTTTCTTCTCGCCGAGGGGGAGAAGGTGGCCCGAAGGGTCGGATGAGTGGGCAAGCTCTCCGGACATCGCTACCCTTGCCCCCTCATCCCGCTGCCGCGGACTTCTCCCGGCGGGGAGAAGAAATATGTGGCACTCGCCCGCTCCATATTCCTCCTCACATTCTTGAGCAGGAATGGTCTCGCAGCATTCCCGCTGTCCCAAATGACAACTCAAATCCTGTTTGATCGAAATCAATTCGCTTTCCAGGTGAACTGCTAATCTCCCTCGCATCGGGAATTGCCGGTCGAGGGATAATGCGATGAGTTCTGTGCAGATAGGCGTGAGGGAGAAGGAACTTCCCCGGTTTCGTATCGCTTCGGACAGCCCGGCAAAAGGTTTGAGCGGGAGCCGAATGGACGTGAACAAGACCGTGAAGCTGAGCAACAGGGACAGGAACATTCTGCTGCGCGCGCCCTTGATCGGGATAGCGGATGATGCAGCGGCGCTGAAGCTGATGGAAGCGGCGACCATCACCAATGTGAATGCCCGCCATGTGCTCTTCAAGGAAGGCGAAGCCGCGCAGCATTTCTACTGCGTGCTGTCGGGTTACATCAGGCTTTACCGGCTGGACAGGCACGGGCGCGAGGCGGATGTGCGCGTCAGCGGCCCCGGCGATACCTTCAACGAATGCCTGATTTTCGGCAGCGATACCTATCGTTACAGCGCGCAGGCGGCGGAAAGCTGCACCGTGGCGCGGTTCGAACTCACAAGAATCCGCAGCCTGATCGATCAGGAACCGGCAATCGCCAAGGCCGTCATGCGCTGCCTGTCCAACAGCCTGCTGGCCAGCATGGACTGCATCGCCAATGACCGGTTGCAGACAGCGCCGCAGCGTGTCGCCCATTACCTCATCAATCAGGGACCGCGCGACGCCACATCCTTTTCGCTGCGGCTGCCGTTCCAGAAAAGCCTGCTTGCCGGCAAGCTTGGCCTTGCACCGGAAGCACTCTCACGCGCCTTCTCGGCACTGAAGAAAGCTGGCGTCACCGTGCGCGGCCGCATCGTGCAGGTCAATGATGTTGCGGCGCTGAAGCAGATCTGAAGACACCGGGAGAGGACGAAGGGCGGGATGCCTTAGGGTATTCCGCCCTTCTGCATGTCCGAAATCGAAAAATCAGTCCGGCTGCGACACAAAGCGGAAGCTGTCACCCTGCCGCTCGACACGGAAAAATCCACCGAGATGACCGCCGGAAACCAGCCAGCCGTGATCGGCGGCCTCGGCCAGCGCCTCAAGGCGTGTTTGGTAAGCAAGCGCAGAATCGATATCGTAGACGAAACCGACACCGGGATCCTTCACCTGCAAGTCGCTCACATGCAGAACATCGCCCCATAATAACAGCCGCTCATCACCATTGCCGATCAGGTACCCGGCATGTCCCGGTGTATGGCCGGGCATGGCGATGGCTTCCACGTCCTCGGCAATCCTGCCTGTCGGGATCGGCCGCAACATCGGGCCACAAATGTCGAGCAGCCGCGCGGCAAGATCGAAGCCGCCCTGCCGGGCCGGCGGCAGGGTCTTGCGCGCCTCCGCACTGCTGAAAAATCCGAGATCGGCCTCGGGCACCCAGATATCGGCATTGGGAAAATAAGGCCGGTCGCCATCGATGAGGCCAAGCGCATGATCGCCATGAATATGGGTGAGGATGACACGCCCTACATCGGCCGGCTGAATACCGGCGGCTACCATCGCCGCGCGGGCATGGCCATAGGCAGCACCCCAGGCGGTGCCGCAACCGGCATCGATCAGCCAGATGCCGTCAGGCCCGGACAATGCGAAGCAGTTGACGTCCATATCCACCGTTTCGCCCTGATGGCCGGCAAGGGCAGCGGCCAGCGCTTCGGCACCCTGACGGTGGATGAGATGGCCGACCGGCGCCTTGTAGACACCGTCGACAAAACGGGAAACCTCGTAAGCGCCGAAACGGCGGGATATTGCCATATTTCAGAGACCGCCCTGCTCTTTCAGGAAACCGACGATGCGCTCCACGCCATCGCCGCGTTTCATATCGGTGAAGACGAAAGGCATGGCGTTGCGCATGCGGGTCGCATCGCTGTCCATGACGGTCAGATCGGCCCCGACATAGGGCGCTAGGTCCTTCTTGTTGATGACCAGCAGGTCCGAGCGGGTGATGCCCGGCCCGCCCTTGCGCGGAATTTCCTCGCCCTGACAGACGGAGATGACATAGATGGTGATATCGGCAAGGTCGGGCGAAAAGGTCGCGGCGAGATTGTCGCCGCCGGATTCGATGAAGACCACGTCGAGATCGGGAAAGCGCGCATTAAGCCCGGCAATCGCCTGCAGATTGATCGTCGCATCCTCGCGGATGGCCGTATGCGGGCAACCGCCCGTTTCAACGCCGACGATACGCTCGGAAGGCAGCGCCTGCATGCGCACCAGCGCCTCCGCATCTTCCTTGGTATAGATATCGTTGGTGACGACGGCGACGGAATAATCGGCGCTCATCGCCTTGCAGAGCTTTTCCGTCAGCGCCGTCTTGCCCGAACCGACTGGCCCGCCAATACCGACGCGCAGCGGGCCATTGCCCGATTTCATGCCCGATTTCACCGCTCTGTTCCCTTCGATATGCTTTGGTATTATTTCACCATAGTCCGCCAGCCGGACGCTTCAAGATATGCAAGGATCGTGCCGCTTGTTTCTTCTCCCCGCCTGGGAGAAGAAACTCGTGGCACCCGCTCGCTCGTCAGGACCGGAAAAGCCGGGTGCCCTGCGTTTCATGCCGCATGGCCGCCGTGTCAGCGATGATCGTCGCACTGCCGAGATCGTCGAGCGTGGACTGCATCGCCCGCGCCGCCATCTCCGCGATGATCGCTTCACTTGCAGCCAGAATGGCGACGCCATCCTTCTGTCCCGCGACCCCGAGGCGGATGCCCGCCGACACGATCTGCGAGACGCCGGCATGCAAAAAGGCGGCAATCGTGTCCCTGAGCGGCACCGCATGACCGGCGGCGACTGCCCCGACAGCGATGGGATAGGGAACGTCTTTGGGCAACACGTCCAGAACCGCATGCGGCCAGGCACCGGCGGCGGCAACGAAGGCATCGCCCAGAAGCACCGTCTCGCGGTATCGCTCCGCCGAACCGGCCAGCGCCCGCGCCAGATCGGCCGTTTCGCTCAAGACGGCGGCGTCCTCGGCATTGCGCCAGGCATGTGCCAGAAACACCGCATCGTTCCAAAGGCTGCCGCAGCGCAGAAGCGTTTCGAGCCAGTCGCGCAGAGCCGCTGCATCCCCGACGCGCCGATCCTCCACCGCCTTTTCAAGTCCACCGGAATAGGAAAAACCGCCAACCGGAAAGGCAGGCGACATCCAGGCCATGAGCCGCAGCAGCGCGGCAACGCCGCGATCTTCGCTCACGGCTCAGCCGTGATCGTGATGGTGGTGGCCGTGATCATGGCCGTGGGAATGCCCGCCATGGGCATGATAAGCGCCACGGGCCGGCTGGAAAGGCTCTTCGACATCACGCACGGTAGCGCCAAGACCTTCCAGCATGGCGCGGATGACGTGGTCACGCAGGATGAGAATACGCTCCTCCTCGATCTGCGCGGAAAGATGCCGGTTGCCCAGATGCCAGGCAAGCTCGATCAGGTGAAGGCGATCCTTCGCCTTGATTTCGAAGAGCTTTTCGTCAGCCGCGCGGACCTCGATCAGGTCGCCGTTTTCCACCACGAGAAGATCGCCATGGGCAAAAAGCACCGCTTCCTTCAGGTCCAGCATCACCATCTCGTCATTCTGCAGATGCAGCAGCTTGCGGCGAAGATGCCGCTGGTCATGCGCCAGAGTGACATAACCGGAAGGTTCGTCGGCAGGGGTTCCGGCCGGATGATAGGAGGTGACGCGCAGCATGGGATGATCCGTTTCAGAAACAGTCTTGGGGTCTGATTTTTGACGGATAGACGGGGGGATTTCAAGGCACGATTTAGGGACACATGGCCGCCAGAACGACAAAGCCCGGCATTGCTGCCGGGCCAAGCGTAAACCTTTCTCCGCCTTCGACGTCATCCTCGGGCTTGACCCGAGGATCCACGCCTCGGGCGCTTATGGATCCTCGCCTCAACGGCGAGGATGACGGAGGAGAGATTTTCGCCTCCTGCCGATAGCCCGAAGACACGACATCGCTGCCGGGCCTGCGCAAACCCACAATCAGGCCGCAGCGCGGCTCTTGAGGTTTTCCAGAATGTTCTGCGGCGCGGAAACGCCATAGGGGTCGGATTCGCAATTGTCCTGATAGCCCTCTTCCTCGAACCACTGCTCGACGACGCCATCATTGACGACGGCGGCGTAACGCCAGGAGCGCATGCCGAAACCGAGATTGTCCTTGGCGACCAGCATGCCCATCTTGCGGGTGAACTCGCCCGAGCCGTCAGGGATGACCTTGACGTTTTCGAGGTTCTGGCCCTTGGCCCAGGCATTCATGACGAAGGCGTCGTTGACCGACAGGCAATAGATTTCATCAACGCCGAGCGCCCGGAATTCCGGCGCCAGCTTTTCGAAATCGGGGAGCTGGTAGGTCGAGCATGTCGGCGTGAAAGCGCCGGGCAGCGAAAACAGAACGACCTTCTTGCCCTTGAAATAATCGTCGGAGGTCATGTCCTGCCAACGGAAGGGGTTCGGGCCACCAACGGCCTCATCACGAACGCGCGTGCGGAAGGTAACGGCGGGCACTTTTTTGCCGAGCATGTCTTGTCTCCTGTTCTGGCGTTTTACAGGGATCACTTGGGATCGATCCCTGCATAATTCTTTTGCCGTTTCCATAACGCAAGACGCGCTGCGGTGCAGCATAAAAATAGGCTTTGTCAGAGGAAAACCACGGCTTGCGAGGATCAATCATGCAGCGCCACCGACCAGCGCAGAAACGGCGGCAATGGTGTCCACCAGCCGGTGCGAATGCCGGCCTCACGCAACATGGCAGCCGACCATGTATTGCAGCCGACAAGGGCGTTGAACCGGCCATTCGCCTCGAAAAACGCATCCGTCAGGCCATAAGCGACGCCCGGTATCAGCCGCACCTTGCCATTGTCGCGCGAAAAGCTGGCGCGAATGGCCGCCACGAGGCGCTGATATCCGGCTTCGGAAATGCGAAGGCGCTTTACCCCGGCAAGATCGGCGGGAAAATCTCCCGTCACATCCACATGCATCACCGACTGGTCAAGCGTCAGCGAGCGCAAGACCGGCATGGGCTTCAGATCGGCCCAGGTGGGTGTCTCGGTATAAAACGACCGGCCGCCCCAGCCGAACACCAGATAAGCGGCCGCCGGGTGGTTGACGGCAATGCCGTCCTCCTGCAATTCGGAAAAGACCCGCCGCAGATCGTCATCGATCGGCAACGCAATATCGGTGTGGATCGGGTTGGATAACAGCAGGATTTCGCGGTCTTTCACGCCCCCGCTCACCTCATCGGCGAAAAACGGGCGCGGCAGGACAGTACCGAGCAGAAGGAGCAGGAGGAGCAGCAGCATGCCGCCGCCGATCCACCTTGTGATAAATCTCACCATGAAATGCCGTTAAAACAGGAAATAACGCTGCGCCATTGGCAGCACCGTGGCCGGCTCGCAGGTCAAAAGCTCGCCATCCGCCCTCACCTCATAGGTTTCCGGATCGACCTCGATATGCGGCGTCAGCGAATTATGGATCATCGACGCCTTGGAAATGCCGCCGCGTACATTCTTCACCGGCAGCAGCTTTTTCGCCACGCCGAGGCGTTGGGCAAGGCCGGCATCCAGCGACGCCTGCGAAACGAATGTGACCGAGGAATTGGTGCGCAGCTTGCCATAGGCGGCAAACATCGGCCGGTAATGCATCGGCTGCGGTGTGGGAATGGAGGCGTTCGGATCGCCCATCGGGGCCGCGGCAATGGAGCCGCCGAGCAGCACCATCTCCGGCTTCACGCCGAAAAAGGCCGGGTTCCACAATACCAGATCGGCGCGCTTGCCGACTTCGATCGAGCCGATCTCATGGCTGACGCCCTGGGCGATGGCCGGGTTGATGGTATATTTGGCGATGTAACGGCGGACACGGAAATTGTCGTTTTCGCCGGTCTCTTCCTTCAGGCGGCCGCGCTGGCGCTTCATCTTGTCGGCTGTCTGCCAGGTACGGATCGCCACCTCGCCGACACGGCCCATGGCCTGACTGTCGGACGAAATGATCGAAAACGCGCCGATATCGTGGAGAATATCCTCCGCCGCAATGGTTTCCTTGCGGATGCGGCTTTCGGCAAAGGCAATGTCTTCAGGGATTGACGGCGACAGGTGGTGGCACACCATCAGCATGTCGAGATGTTCGGCCAGCGTATTGACGGTATAGGGCCGCGTCGGATTGGTGGAGGACGGAATGACGTTCGGGTTGCCGCAGACCTTGATGATATCAGGCGCATGGCCGCCGCCCGCACCTTCTGTATGGAAGGCATGGATGGTGCGACCTCTGATGGCGGCGACAGTGTCTTCCACGAAACCGCTTTCGTTCAGCGTATCGGTGTGGATCATCACCTGCACGTCGTATTCATCGGCCACCGTCAGGCAATTGTCGATGGCGGCAGGCGTCGTGCCCCAGTCCTCATGCAATTTCAGCGAGGAAGCGCCGGCAAGGATCATCTCTTCCAGAGGCGCTGGCAGCGAGGCATTGCCCTTGCCGGCGAGCGCGAGATTCATCGGGAAGGCATCGAAGCTCTCGATCATGCGCTCGATATGCCATGCGCCGGTGCAGGTGGTGGCGAGCGTGCCGTGCGCCGGGCCGGAACCGCCACCGAGCATGCAGGTGACGCCGCTCATCAGCGCCTCTTCGATCTGCTGCGGGCAGATGAAGTGAATATGCGCATCCATGCCGCCGGCGGTCAGGATCTTGCCTTCACCGGCAATCGCCTCCGTCGAGGGACCGACGATGATCGTCACGCCCGGCTGCGTATCGGGGTTTCCCGCCTTGCCGATGGCGTGAATGCGGCCGTTCTTCAGGCCCACATCCGCCTTGTAGATGCCGCTATGGTCGACGATCACCACATTGGTGATGACGGTATCGACCGCCCCTTCGGCCCGCGTCGCCTGACTCTGGCCCATGCCGTCGCGAATGACCTTGCCGCCGCCGAATTTCACTTCCTCGCCATAGGTCGTGTGGTCCTTCTCGATCTCGATGAAGAGTTCGGTATCGGCAAGGCGCACCTTGTCGCCCACGGTCGGGCCAAACATGCCGGCATAGGCGGCGCGGGAAATCTTGTAAGGCATGGGCTCAGGCTCCTTCGGACGCGGAGAAAATCGATGTGGGAGAAATTCGTGTGAGCTGGCCCTCGCCCGCAAGGGCTTCTACCAGCTGTTGTTCGGCAGCAAATGGATGGCCGCTCCAGCCCTGATGGCCGAAGCCGGCAATCGCCACTTCGTCACCATCGCCGCTCACGTTCTCAAGAACATGGGCGATGGTGACAAGGCCTGTGCTGGGGCAGACATAGGGCGCGGGCGCATAGGCTTCGAGCGCAACATCGAGCCTTTCATGCACACCGCGCGGAATGACGATGTGGCTCTTGCCGGTCTCGCGGGCGATGGCGGCAAAGCTTTCGGTGTAATCGGCGCAGAAATCGGTCAGTTCGGGCCAGCGTGCGCGTATGTCCGGTTCCATTTCGGAAAATTTTGCGGGATCCCGCACGGACCAGATGGCAGCGGCCTGTCGCACACCGTCACTCTCGCGCCATTCGGTTCCCTCGGTCATTTCGAGGCCCGGCCGCCCGGTGTTGCACACGGCCACCACATCGGTGCGCGTGCCACCCAGCCCCAGCGACCGGCAATCATTGAAGCGGATGACGATGTCGGAACGGTCGATGAAATCAGCCACGCCCGGCGGCAGTTCCCCGTTTCCGACGATCGTGATCCGCCGCCCCATGCGTTCAGAAGCCTTCCGACAGCTGACGCAGTTCTTCCGCCCGCTTGCCGCTCATATCGGCCATGCAGGAAGAAATCAGCATCGGTTCCATCGAGCCGCCGCGCGCCTGAAAGCCTGAAAGAGCACAATTGGCGTCACGAAACGCCACCCAGGCGCGCTGGGCAGCCACCAGAGCGTCGGTCGCACCCTTGCCGTCCGCATCGGCTGTCTTGTCGCGCTCCGCGAGCAGCTTGCGCAGCTTCTGATATTCGGCGTTCAACTGCTTGTCGGCCTTTTCGTAATCCTTGCCGGCGCAGATGGTCATGTCCGCCTGCGTCTGCGGCGCCTTGCAGTCCGGCTCGCTCTGCGCTGCGGCCGGCATGGAAAATCCGGTGGTCGCGCTGAGAAGCACGGCCGCCATGAAGACGTTGTTTCGGCTCATCTCCATCGCTCAGGCCGCCGCGCCATCGAAAGCCTGTGGCTTCAGCGCCCGGGGATCAACACCATCGAGACAATTGGCGTTCACTGCCACCATCGGCGTTCCATCCGGCCCGTCGGCATAAGCAAAACTCTCGATGCCGCAGGTGGAGCAGAAAAGATGATGGATCTTGTGTTTGTTGAAGAGATATTCCGCCAGCTTGTCCTCGCCGGAAAGCAGCGTGAACTTGTCACGCGGCGCGAAAGCGAGCGTGGAGCCAAGACGCTTGCAGCGCGAGCAATTGCAGACAACAGTGTGATCGAGATCGGCATCGACCTCGAAGCTGACGCTGCCGCACTGGCAGCTTCCATGATAATGCGCCGTCGCCATTTCATAACCTCCCCATGACCTGTTGACGGAAACCATAAACCTCACGCTTGCCGGAAAGCGGCACCAGCGTCACTTCCCGCTTCTGGCCGGGTTCGAAACGAACCGCCGTGCCCGCGGGAATATCGAGACGCATGCCGCGCGCCCTGTCGCGGTCGAAGATGAGACCCGCATTGGTCTCGAAGAAATGATAATGGCTGCCCACCTGCACCGGCCGGTCGCCCGAATTGGCCACCTCGATCGTCACGGTCGGCTGGCCGGCATTGAGTTCGATGGTGCCTTCTGCGGCAATGATTTCGCCTGGTTTCATGGTGCTCCCCTTGTCTTTCTCACGCGGCCGTGGCTGCCGCGCAGCCTTCCGCTTTCAGCACCCGCTTCGTCGATGCCGGGTTGTTGATGAGCCTGGCCGCCGGACGAACGGGCCTGCGAACCAGCTCGCCGCCGCAATTCGGACAGGCGCCATCAAGCACGCCGGTCACGCAGTCGACGCAGAAAGTGCATTCGAACGAGCAGATCATCGCATCCCTGTTATCGGGCGCAAGATCGCGGTCGCAGCATTCGCAATTGGGCCGAAGTTCCAGCGCCATATCAACCCCTCAACGGATCGGTTCGTGAACGGTCACCAGCTTGGTGCCGTCAGGAAAGGTCGCTTCCACCTGCACATCATGGATCATCTCGGCGATACCATCCATCACCTGATCGCGGGTAATGACATGCGCGCCGGCTTCCATCAGGTCGGCCACAGCGCGACCATCGCGGGCGCCCTCGACCACGAAATCGCTAATCAGCGCAATCGCTTCGGGATAGTTGAGCTTCACGCCGCGTTCCAGCCGGCGGCGCGCCACCATGGCGGCCATGGAAATCAGCAGCTTGTCTTTTTCTCTTGGGCTAAGGTTCATCGTGGTCCCGCAGCTTGGCGCCTGCCCCGCAAACAGCGCGATTGCGGCAGGCAGATCCGACGTATTGACAGACCCCGAAGGACGCCTGTCGCGGGGCAACCTTAAGGGTTTACAGATTCCAGACTTTCGGCACTGGCGCGCCGTTTCGCAAGAGCGAAATGATCGGAAAAAGCAATTTTCTCAAGGAGAAACCATCTTCGGCAGAGACGCGAACGACAAGCTTGCCCTGCCATTCGCTGGCGCCGCCGCTTTCACCGGCAATAGCCCGGATTTTAGGCAGAAGCGCCTCAGCCAGCGGCCCGATATAAAGAAGCGTGGCAAAGGCGACCTGACCAGCCAGAACCGCCGGTTTCGCCGTCAGCGCCGCCACCTCGCCCTGAAGCACAAGTTCTTCCGCATGCACCAGCCTGCCTCCATGGCGAATACGCCAGCGGTCACGAAAGAGACCATGCGTCATCGCCTCGCCCATGGCCTTACGGCCGAGCAGCACGGCTTCGACAGCGATGAATTCGGAGGATTGGTCGAGATCGGCTTCCAGCCGGCGGGTCAAGGAAGCACGGTCGAAGAGGATGGTTTCCTGCGGCAGCCAATGCAGCTTCGCACCCGGCCCGGCGGAAACGCGGGCGGTCACGGTGGCGGTGCCTGATGATGCCTTGTAGACCTTTTCGCAGGCCTGCGTGGTCACAACAAGCGAGGTGCCGGCGCCGGCCGTGGCCTGCCATTCGATTTCGTCTCCGCCGGTCAGGCCGCCGGAGGAATTGATGAGGATGGCTTCCGCTTCGTTTGAGAAGGTTTCCGGCAGGCGGATTTTCGCGCAGCCTTCCTGGAACAGTTCGTCCAGCCGGCTGCGGCCCTCAACAGCCTTTGTTACAACGCGTCCTCTGCCACGGGCGCGTTGCTGCCGGACAGGTTGAGCGTCTTGGCGACCGGAAGGGCCGATGGCTTGCTGTTGCTGCTGCACGCGGTCTCCGAAACAGTTGCGGAAGCGGACGAGGTCTTGACGCCACAATCCTTCTTGACGACGGCATCCACGACAAGCTGCCCTTCCGTATTGCGGAAGAAATCCCACATTCTTTCGGCCGCATCAACCGTGCGCGTCACTTCGCCTGTGGGCATCTTGCGCTCCACGGCCGGTTCCGCCTTCGGTGTCTGCTCGCCGCCCGGCTTGCGGGTGACAACGGCGTTAGCGGCCAGAACCTCGGCCTTCATGGTGGCGCGCGGCCAGGCGTGGTCCCAGTCGTTGATGACATAGGACTGGATGCGTGCGCCAGCCTTGCAGACATCATAGGAATTGACGGTGAAGCTCTCTCCCACCTTGCTTTTGGCAGCGCCCTTGCACCCATCCATTTCGGCCCAGCGCTTCAACGCCGTTTCGCCGCCATATTGCCAATAGGACTTGCCGCCGCCCTGATAGGGATTGGCGGGGTCTTTCAGCCCGGCAAAGGCGATGATCGACATTGGCCGCACAGGCTGGCAGCTTGCCGCATCCGGTCCCCATTTGCCTTCCGTCTCCAGCGGATAACCGGCGCGCAGCGAAGCAACGAAGCCGGCAGCGTTAAAGTCCGCGTTGCCGCTGCAGATGAATTGCGACAGCATGCGCCCGCCGCCGGAATAACCGGAGCCATAAAAACGCTCCTCATCCACGCAGAACTTGCCCTTCACCATGGTGATGGCATCGCGGATGAAACCGACTTCATCGAGCCCGCCCGGCCGCTTGGTGACGCCGGGAACATTCCAGGCACGGGTGCCCGGCAATTCGCCGCTCAGGCTGCCGGCCAGCGCCACGACCATGAGACCGTCACGCTCGGCAAGCTTGTCCCAGCCGCTGCGGTTCAGCTGACCATGCGGATTGCTGTTGGAACCATGGAAATCGAACACGACCGGCAGCGGCTTATTTCCATCATAGGCCGATGGAACAAAATAGACGCCGTCGCGTTTTTCACCGTTGGAGAGAATGGAAAAGTCGTGCCGACCCGGTTCCATGCCGGGGCCAATACCCTGACCGCAGGTCGATGCCGACGCTGCGGCCCCTGCGCTTGCGCTGATCACCAGCCCGAGGAACAGGCTGCGTGCGGAACGCACCAACCGGGAAGCCCGGCCCACTGCAAAGTCTTGAATCATTGACACGCCTTTATTGGCACAGTTTCCCGACGATACGTCGAGCGTGCAGGAAATGTAAGGGATCAACAGTCGCGGCGTGCGAATAGACTTCTTCTGTGTCTCGCATGCAGCATTTCATGCGCCCAATACCATAGGCTTTTACTTAATGAAACGCTAAAATTACGCATGAAAGCCATGCACAGGCGCATAGACTTTCAAAATATTAATCGGCCGTTTTTATGCCGTGATCGGCGTGCTCAACGTTACACTGTCAGATGCCGCCGCGCTTCCGGCGTATCCAGCGTTTCGGCCAGCCCCTCATGCACGATTTCACCGCGGTCCATGATGTAGACGTAATCGGCAAGCTCGCGGCAGAAATCCAGATATTGCTCGACCAGCAGGATCGCCATGCCGGTGGAGTCGCGCAGATATTTGATCGCCCGGCCGATATCCTTGATGATCGACGGCTGAATGCCCTCGGTCGGTTCGTCGAGAACAAGGATTTTCGGCCGCGTCACCAGCGCCCGGCCAATCGCAAGCTGCTGCTGCTGGCCGCCCGAGAGATCGCCGCCGCGCCGCGACAGCATGGTTTGCAACACTGGAAACAGGCTGAAAATATCGTCCGGGATGAAACGCTCCCTACGCGGCAGCGGCGCATAACCGCTCTCCAGATTTTCCTGCACGCTGAGCAGCGGAAAGATTTCCCGTCCCTGCGGCACGTAACCCACCCCGCGCTTAGCCCGCTGGTAAGGTGCGAGCCCGTCGAGCGCCGCATCGCCGAAACGGATGGTGCCGGCGCTGGTGGCCTGCTGGCCGGTGACGGCACGGAGCAACGAGCTTTTGCCGACGCCGTTGCGGCCGAGAACACAGGTGATCTTGCCCATCTCCGCTTTCAGCGACACGCCGCGCAGGGCCTGCGCCGCGCCATAGTGGAGGTTGATGTTTTCGACTGTCAGCATGATAAAACTCCATTGGCGGTATGGTGGGCGGCGTTACCCCCCTCTGCCCTGCCGGGCATCTCCCCCTCAAGGGGGGAGATCAGATGCCGTTCCCGCTCGTCCCATCGCCTACTGGTCATGAGGCAGGGTGTTAGCCGCTTGCCGATCTCCCCCCTTGAGGGGGAGATGCCCGGCAGGGCAGAGGGGGGTAACGCCGCAAACACCACCATCACCGCCCCAGATAATTCTCGATCACCTTCGGATCGCTGGACACAAAATCGATCGACCCTTCGGCCAGCACCGAGCCTTCGGCAAGACACGTCACCTTCACGCCCAGCTCGCGGATGAAGCCCATATCGTGCTCCACCACGACAACCGAACGGGTCTTCGCGATCTCCTTCAAAAGCACGGCGGTTTCCGCCGTTTCCGCATCCGTCATGCCGGCGACAGGCTCGTCCACCAGCAGCAGTTTCGGTTCCTGCGCCAGCAGCATGCCGATCTCAAGCCACTGTTTCTGGCCATGCGAAAGGTTGGCGGCGAGATCGCCGCGGCGGTGGCCGAGACGCACGGTGGCGAGGATTTCCTCGATGCGCGCCTTGTCCTCCTGCGTCAGCCGGTAGAACAGCGTGGCGAAAACGCCGCGCTTGCGGTTCAGCGCCAGTTCCAGATTGTCCCAGACGGTATGGCTTTCAAACACCGTTGGCTTCTGGAATTTACGCCCGATGCCGAGCTGGGCAATATCCGCCTCATCCTTTTTCGTGAGGTCGATGCTGTCTTCGAACAGCACCGTGCCGGTATCCGGCCGGGTCTTGCCGGTGATGATATCCATCATCGTCGTCTTGCCGGCGCCATTCGGGCCGATGATGGCCCGCAGCTCGCCCGGCTCCACCACGAAGGAGAGCGAATTGAGCGCCCTGAACCCGTCGAAGGAAACGGAAACACCGTCGAGATAAAGCAGGCTTTTGGTTCTGTTTTCGGAAACCGTGTTCATGTCAGCCTCACTCCGCCGCCTGTTGCGCCGCTGTTGCAGCACTGTCATTACCCGGTTGTCCGGCTGCACTTGCCGCCCGCGCGACCCGCTTTTCACGACGCCCGACGAGATAATGCTGCACGGTGCCGACAATGCCCTTCGGGAAGAACAGCGTTACCGCGATAAAGAGACCGCCCAGCGCAAACAGCCAGAATTCGGGGAAAGCACCGGTGAAATAGCTCTTGCCGCCATTGACCAGAACCGCGCCGATGATCGGCCCGATCAGCGTGCCGCGCCCGCCCACCGCCGTCCACACCACCACCTCGATGGAGTTGGCGGGGGAAAATTCGCCGGGGTTGATGATGCCCACCTGCGGCACGAACAGCGCACCGGCAATGCCCGCCATCATGGCTGACACAACAAAGGTGAAGAGCTTGATGTTTTCCACCCTAAACCCAAGGAAGCGCACCCGGCTTTCGGCATCACGCACGCCCACCAGCACCTTGCCGAATTTGGAATTGACGATGCCGGAGGCAATCAGCAGCGAAAGCGCCAGCATCACCGCCGTCATGGCGAACAGCACGGCGCGCGTGCCATCCGCCTGCACGGAAAAGCCGAGGATATCCTTGAAATCGGTAAGGCCATTATTGCCGCCGAAACCCATATCGTTGCGGAAGAAGGCAAGCAGCAGGGCATAGGTCATGGCCTGGGTGATAATCGAGAGATAAACGCCGTTGACGCGCGAGCGGAAGGCGAACCAGCCGAACACGAAGGCGAGCAGGCCCGGTACGACAAGCACCATCAACGCCGCAAACCAGAACATGTCGAAGCCGTGCCAGAACCACGGCAGTTCCTTCCAGTTGAGGAAGACCATGAAGTCAGGCAGCACGGGATGGCCATAGACCCCGCGCGTACCGATCTGCCGCATCAGATACATGCCCATGGCATAACCGCCGAGCGCGAAGAAGGCGGCGTGGCCGAGCGAGAGAATGCCGCAATAACCCCAGACAAGATCAAGCGCCAGCGCAAGCAGCGCATAGGAGAGATATTTGCCGAGCATCGACATGATGTAAGTCGGGATGCGGAATGCGCTGTCTACTGGCAAAAGCAGGTTGGAGGCGGGCACCAGCACGGCGATGGCCAGGATGATGCCGATGGCGATGGAAATGCGGCGATCGAGCGCGCGCAGGAGGAAGCCGGTAATCATGCTTCGATCGCCCTTCCCTTGAGTGCGAAGAGACCACGCGGCCGCTTCTGGATGAACAGGATGATGAGGACAAGCACGAGGATCTTGCCGAGCACGGCGCCCACCGTCGGCTCAAGGAACTTGTTAAGCACGCCGAGCGACAGCGCACCCACCAGCGTTCCCCAGAGATTGCCGACACCGCCGAACACCACCACCATGAAACTGTCGATGATGTAGCTCTGACCAAGATTGGGCGAGACATTGTCGATCTGCGACAGCGCCACGCCGGCAAGACCTGCAACACCCGAACCGAGCGCGAAAGTGAAGGCATCGACCCAGGGTGTGCGGATGCCCATGGAAGAGGCCATGCGGCGGTTCTGGGTCACGGCACGAATCTGCAACCCGAAGGAGGAGCGCTTCAAAAGCACCAGCAGCGCGAAGAAGACCGAGAGCGAGAAACAGACAATCCACACCCGGTTCCAGGTGAAATTGAGATAACCGACGCTGAAGGAGCCGGACATCCAGCCGGGGCTGCCAACTTCCCGGTTGGTCGGGCCGAAGATGGAGCGCACGCCCTGTTGCAGGATGAGTGAAATGCCCCAGGTGGCCAGCAGCGTTTCCAGCGGCCGCCCGTAAAGGAAGCGGATGACGCCACGCTCCATGATGAGACCGACGAAGGCCGTCACCAGAAAAGCAGCTGGCAGTGCGATGGCGAGCGACCAGTCGAACAGGCCGGGGAAATGGCTGCGGATCACCTCCTGCACCATGAAGGTGGAGTAAGCGCCGATCATCACCATCTCGCCATGGGCCATGTTGATGATGCCCATCACGCCGAAGGTGATGGCAAGGCCGATGGCGGCCAGCAGCAGCACGGAACCGAGCGACAGGCCGTACCATACATTCTGCGCGTAATCCCAGAAGGCGAGCGCGCTTTCGATGCTGGAAATGGCCTCGTCTATATCGGGTTTCAGGCTTTGATCGACGGAAGCGGAGGCCGCCATCAGAATGCCGATGGCGTCGCGCCCTCCCAGCTTCTTGATGGTCGCGATCGCATCCTTCTTCTCAGCGAGCGACCGGTCGGAGGAGAGCAGCGAGACAGCCCGCGCCTCCTCCATCCGGGTCCGCACCTCACTGTCGGTTTCCTTGGCGATGGCCGCTTCCAGCAATTCGAGATTTTCGGCGCTCGGCGCTTTCAAGACGGCATCCGCCGCCGAAAGCCGCACGGATTTTTCCGGGCTGAGCAGGGTCAGACCGCCGAGAGCGGCACGGATGACGCGGCGAAGATTGTTGTTGATCTTGATCTTAGAGACGGCGGCCTTGGGCGCTTCGCCGGCGCTTTCTCCCGAAAGCGGATCGATCAGTGTGAAACTCGACCCTGCCGGCTTCGTCATGAACACCAGATTATCGGTCTTGCGCACGTAAAGATCACCCGCCGCGAAAGCCTCGAGCGCCGGCACGACCCGCGCATCGCCGGTGGCGGCGATCTGCCCGATCAGCGTTTCGGCCTGTTTGAAGTCCGCCGTGCCGAGTTGGTCGATCAGCGCCTTCGGATCGCTTTGCGCGAAGGATTGCGCCGCGATCCCGAGGGTGAGCCAGAGAAAGATGGCTCCGAGAAAAGATCGGATCGTCATGTCGGGTTCCTTGGAGCGTTTCCGATAAAAGCGCCGTCTGTGGGTGCCGCCACCCCCCTCTGCCCTGCCGGGCATCTCCCCCACAGGTGGGGAGATCGGCAAGGGGCGCCTGCATCGCTCTATCTCAACCGATGAGGAGGGCGGGGCGCCTTGCCGCGAGTCGATCTCCCCACCTGTGGGGGAGATGCCCGGCAGGGCAGAGGGGGGCATGCTTGTTCAGTTCGGGCGATAGGAGTGCAAAGTCACCGCCCCCGACAAGGGGGCGGCAACCAACCGTCGCTATCAGCTACCCTTGCCGCCGCACTTGCCACTGGCCACATTGAAGTTGCCGCAAGACATCGGCTTCCTCCAGTCCGAGATCAGATCCTTCGAGTCCGGCAGGTAATCCGACCATTCATCACCCACCACCTGCGGCGTCTGCTGCACGATCTCAAACTGCCCATCGGCCTGGATTTCGCCGATCAGCACCGGCTTGGTGATGTGGTGGTTCGGCATGACGGTGGAGTAACCGCCCGAAAGGTTCGGCACCGAAACGCCGATGATCGAGTCCAGAACCTTGTCCGTATCGGTCGTGCCGGCGGATTCGACGGCCTTTACCCAGGCGTTGAAACCGATATAGGCCGCTTCCATCGGGTCGTTGGTCACGCGCTTGTCGTTTTTCGTAAACGCGTGCCAGGTCTTGATGAACTCGGCATTGACCGGAGCATCGACAGACTGGAAGTAGTTCCAGGCGGCAAGGTGGCCGACGAGCGGTGCGGTATCGAGACCGGCAAGCTCTTCTTCGCCAACAGAGAAGGCGACGACCGGAATGTCTTCCGCCTTGATGCCCTGGTTCGCCAGTTCTTTGTAGAAGGGCACGTTTGCGTCGCCGTTGATGGTGGAGACCACGGCGGTCTTCTTGCCGGCCGAGCCGAACTTCTTGATGTCGGAGACGATCGTCTGCCAGTCGGAATGACCGAACGGCGTGTAGTTGATCATGATGTCCTCTTCCTTGACGCCCTTCGACATCAGGTAGGCCTTCAGGATCTTGTTGGTGGTCTGCGGGTAGACATAGTCCGTACCGGCCAGAACCCAGCGCTCCACACCTTCGGTGCTGGCGAGATAATCGACGGCCGGAATGGCCTGCTGGTTCGGTGCCGCACCCGTATAGAAGATGTTGCGCGAGGATTCTTCACCCTCGTACTGAACCGGGTAGAACAGGATCGAATTCAGTTCCTCGAAAACCGGCAGCACGGATTTGCGCGAGGAAGACGTCCAGCAGCCGAAAACGGCGGCGACCTTGTCCTGCGAAATCAGCTGGCGGGCCTTTTCGGCAAACAGCGGCCAATCGGAGGCCGGATCGACCACGACGGCTTCGAGCTTCTTGCCGAGAACGCCGCCCTTCTTGTTCTGCTCGTCGATGAGCATCAACATGGCGTCCTTCAGCGTCGTCTCTGAAATCGCCATGGTACCGGAAAGCGAATGCAGCACGCCGACCTTGATCGTGTCATCAGCTGCAAACGCGCCGTGGAAGGCGGTGGTGGACAGGATCGCGCCAAGCAGCGCGGCACTAAGCGTCTTGCGGAACATCATCGGAAGAACCCCTCTCCTTGTTGGCCTCTCATCGAGGCTCAGCGGCATCTGCGGCCGCTGCTGGGAGGGACTATCGATCTCGCGGACGCGAAACCGTATACGTCAATTGACGTAGGCGGGGTGGCGAAAGATGCAGGGAAGGAGATTTGGGAGAAAGCTCGGTCTAAACATCCGCCGGCTTTTATGTTCGACCGTCCCGCCTATTCGACGTCATCCTCGCCCTTGAGGCGAGGATCCATAGGCGCTCCCATCGTGGATCCTCGGGTCAAGCCCGAGGATGACGCAGAGTGGGCCTGAAGAGTTGAAGACGCAAACGTGGCTAGGCCCACCGCAATCGGTAAAACTTCACAAGAAGCCAGATCAGGAATGCGGCTTGTCGTTCCGTTCTTCGTCGCGGATCGCATCATCGTGATACCAGGAACCGAAGTCGATATGCGGTTCCTGCGCCTGGCGCTCGAGGTCGTTCAGGCCGCTGCTGCGGAACTTCGAAAGACCCGCGCGCCCGCCGACCGGGAATTGATAGATCGTTGCCGTCTCGCGATGAATGCCAGTTGCCATTTCGATCATCTCACTTTGTTTGCATCGAAGCACTTTTTGTATGGAGCAAACCCGCAAGCGCCGGATTCGCTCCGTTTGATTAAAAAAAAATCACGTTGCGAAAAATATAGGCATTAATCGTCTCATATACAAGAAAAACCATTCCGAAAGCGCCGGTTTTTGGGGCAAATGCCGATCCCTCGCGCGCAATTGAAATCATTGCACCGCAGCAGGGCATTTCCCCGCCAGACGTCGGCTATCTATCAGGATTCAATGATGAAACATGAGGGGTGAATTTGCCTGCCGCAGTGCAGCAGAAGCGGACCGAGGTGATACCGCAGCCCCTGCATGACAGGGCCCCTGAAAGATTTTTCGAAGAATTCGCCCGATATCGCCAATCTGGCACGCGGCATGCATCTAACCCGTCAGCCCTTGAACGCGAATGCGCTTCCGGTGGTCAAAGCCACGGGAGGCCTCAAGGCTTCGCATTGTTACCTATGAGAGGTTCGTAATGACTAAGTTCAAACTCGAGTACATCTGGCTGGACGGATACAAGCCGGTCCCCAACCTGCGCGGCAAGACACAGGTCAAGGAATTCGACGAATTCCCGACGCTCGAGCAGCTGCCGCTTTGGGGTTTTGATGGCTCGTCCACCCAGCAGGCCGAAGGCCACTCGTCGGATTGCGTGCTGAAGCCCGTTGCGATCTATCCCGATCCGGCCCGCACCAACGGCGTACTCGTCATGTGCGAAGTCATGATGCCTGACGGCGTCACCCCGCATGCATCGAACAGCCGCGCGACCATCCTCGATGATGAAGACGCATGGTTCGGTTTCGAGCAGGAATATTTCTTCTACCAGGACGGCCGTCCGCTTGGCTTCCCCGAGCAGGGCTACCCGGCTCCGCAGGGTCCGTATTACACCGGCGTCGGCTTCAAGAACGTCGGCTCGGTTGCCCGCGAAATCGTTGAAGAACATCTCGACCTCTGCCTCGAAGCCGGCATCAACCACGAAGGCATCAATGCCGAAGTGGCCAAGGGCCAGTGGGAATTCCAGGTATTCGGCAAGGGCTCCAAGCGCGCCGCCGACCAGATCTGGATCGCCCGTTACCTGCTGCTGCGTCTTTGCGAACAGTACGGCATCGACGTCGAATTCCATTGCAAGCCGCTCGGCGATACCGACTGGAACGGTTCGGGCATGCATTGCAACTTCTCCACCAAGTTCATGCGTGAAGTTGGCGGCAAGGAGTATTTCGAAGCCCTCATGGCCGCTTTCGCCAAGAACTGGCAGGAGCATATCGACGTTTACGGTCCGGACAACCACCTGCGCCTGACCGGCAAGCACGAAACCGCTCCGTGGAACAAGTTCTCCTACGGCGTTGCCGACCGTGGCGCCTCGATCCGCGTTCCGCACTCCTTCGTCAACAACGGTTACCGTGGTTACCTCGAAGACCGTCGTCCGAACTCGCAGGGCTGCCCTTACCAGATCGCTTCCGTTGTTCTGAAGACGATTGCAGAAGTGCCGCTCGCAAAGTCGGCTGCTGCCTGATAACCCAAGACATGGCGTCGCCCGCAACCGGGCGACGCCATTTTTATGTCCACCGAACGGCCGGACCGGACAGGCGACCTTTCGCCCTCTGCCCTGCGTGGAATATTCTTGCCTATGCGCAAACTCGAAGACGTTGCGTGGCTTTGACCAACCGCATCGGCTTTTCCGAAACCGCGACACGGTTTTCGGTCCGATGCTCTAAAGCAAGAAGGTGAGCGATGGGCATTCTCAAAAAATTCTCTCTCGAAAACCGCATCGCCATCATCACAGGCAGCGGCCGCGGCCTCGGTTTCGAAATCGCCAGGGCCTTTGCCGAGGCTGGCGCCCATGTGTGGCTGACCGGCCGTAACGCCGAGGCGCTGGAACAGGCAGCAGGCACACTTCGGCAAGCCGGCGGAAAAGCCGATTATGCCGCTTTCGACATTGCCGATACCGCCGCCGGAACTGCCCTCGTCCACCGCATCATGGACGAATTCGGCCATCTCGATATCCTCGTCAACAATGTCGGCGCACGCGACCGCCGCCCGCTTTCCGAATTCAGCGACGAGGACGTGCTGGAGCTTATCCGCACCGACCTCACCTCCTCCGTCTCGCTGTCGCGAGACGCCGCGCAAGCCATGAATTCCAACGGTTACGGCCGCATCATCACCATCACCTCCATTCTCGGCCACATCGTCAGGCCGGGCGATGCGATCTATCCCGTTGCCAAGCAGGGGCTGACCGGGCTGATGCGCGCAATAGCTGTCGAATATGGTGCGCGCGGCATCACCAGCAACGCCATTGCACCCGGCATGTTCGCCACGGAAACCAATGCGGCCCTTGCCGAAAACCCTGACATGGTCGCATTCGCCAAACTGCGCGTGCCGCTGGAACGCTGGGGCAGGCCGGATGAAATCGCCGGTGCAGCCCTGTTTCTGGCCAGCGACGCCTCCTCCTTCGTCAACGGCCATGTGCTGACGGTGGATGGCGGCATGTCGGTGCGGCTGTGAGAATGGCAAAACACCTTTTGCGGAAAGGGGCTGGATCCTAGGCATGGCCGCACGGCAACGCATCATCCCCGTCAGGCGCGAATATAACCGCTGGGTCGCCAACCAGACGCTGGAAGATTATGCGCTGCGCTTCACCGCTAAAAGCGCCCGGCAATTTTCGTCCAACCGCATCTCCCACACCGCCATCGGCGCTATTTCCTTTCTGGCACTCGAAGCCATCGGCGGCGCGATCACGCTGTCATACGGCACCACCAACGCCTTTTACGCCATCATCGTCGCGGCCATTGCCATGCTTGCCGTCGGCCTGCCGATCAGCCGTTACGCCATCCGTCACGGCGTCGATATCGATCTCCTGACACGCGGCGCGAGCTTCGGTTACATCGGCTCCACCATCACCTCGCTGATCTACGCCGCCTTCACCTTCATGCTCTTCGCCATAGAGGCGTCGATCATGTCCGGCGCGCTGGAGCTGGCGCTCGGCATTCCGCTCTGGATCGGCTACATCATCTCCGCCGTCATGGTCATTCCGCTCGTCACCCACGGCGTGCGCCTCATCAGCCGTTTCCAGATCATCACCCAGCCCTTCTGGATCGTGCTGAACGTATTGCCCTTCATCTTCATCGCTTTGATGGACTGGGAAAAATACGATCTGTGGCGGGCCTTTTCCGGCATTCATCACGCCTCCGGTCCGCCGGGCACCGTGGCCCATTTCAATCTGGTGGAATTCGGCGCGGCGTCTGCCGTCATCCTCGCGCTGATGTCGCAGATCGGCGAACAGGTGGATTTCCTGCGCTTCCTGCCCGCCGAGGGACAGAGCCGCCTGCGCCATCGCATCGCGGTCTTTCTGGCGGGTGCCGGCTGGGTCGTCGTCGGCGTGCCGAAGCTGCTGGCCGGTTCCTTCCTCGTGGTCTTGACCTTCAGTTCCGGCGTCTCGGTGGACCGCGCCGCCGATCCGGCCCAGATGTACCTGACCGCCTTCGGCTACATGATCCCCAACCATACGGCGGCTATGCTGCTGATGGTCGCCTTCGTGGTGGTCTCGCAGCTGAAGATCAACGTCATGAACGCCTATGCGGGCTCGCTCGCCTGGTCCAACTTCTTTTCCCGCCTCACCCACAGCCACCCCGGCCGCGTGGTCTGGCTGGTCTTCAACGTAGTGATCGCGCTGCTGTTGATGGAACTCGGCATCTATCGCCTGCTGGAAGAAACGCTCGGCATTTTTTCCATCGTCGCCATGGCCTGGCTCTGCACCATCTCGGCCGATCTGTTCATCAACAAGCCGCTCGGCCTTGCCCCACCGGGCATCGAGTTCAAGCGCGCCCATCTCTACGATATCAATCCCGTCGGCGTCGGCTCCATGGCGCTTTCGGCCACCATTGCGCTGATGGCGCATTTCGGCACCTTCGGCGCACTCGCTGCCTCGCTTGCGCCCTATCTCACCCTCATCGTCGCCTTCATAGCCTCGCCGCTGATCGCCTGGGGCACGAAGGGCAAATTCTATCTGGCCCGCAAGCCGCGCCAGAAATGGCGCGAGCTGAGCGCCATCACCTGCTCCATCTGCGAACACCCGTTCGAGCCGGAAGACATGGCATGGTGTCCAGCCTATGCGGCGCCGATCTGTTCGCTCTGCTGCTCGCTGGACAGCCGCTGCCATGACATGTGCAAGCCGAAGGCCAAGCTCAACTATCAAGTCGCGACGGTCGCAAAATCTTTCCTGCCCCACCAATTGGTTGCAAAACTCGCCACAAGGCTCGGACGTTATGGCATGGCGGCGGCCATCGCCGTCACCGCCATTGGCGGCATATTGGCGCTCATCGCCCATCAGGTCGGCACCGCCTCGCCGGCAACGGCTGACGTGGTCAACCGCACCATCCTCATCGTGTTTTTCGTCTTTGCCGTCATTGCCGGCATCGTCTGCTGGTTTCTGGTTCTTGCCCATGACAGCCGGGTGGTTGCGGAAGAGGAATCCTCACGCCAGAACACGCTGCTGTTGAAGGAAATCGCCGCCCACAAGAAGACCGACGCCGCCCTTCAGGACGCCAAGGAAACGGCTGAGGCCGCCAACCGCGCCAAGAGCCGCTACGTGGTCGGCCTCAGCCACGAATTGCGCACGCCGCTCAACGCTGTTTTGGGCTACGCCCAAATCCTCGAACGCGATGAGACCATTCCCGCGCCGCGGCAATCGGCCATCAAGGTCATTCGCCGTTCCGCCGACCATCTCTCCGGCCTGATCGACGGGCTTCTGGATATTTCCAAGATCGAGGCTGGCCGCCTGCAGGTCTATTCCAACGAGATCAATATTCAGGATTTCCTCGACCAGATCGTCGACATGTTCCGCCCGCAGGCGCAGGCCAAGGGGCTGGAATTCCGGCACGAACGCGCCCATTCCCTGCCGCAATATGTCCGCACGGATGAAAAGCGTCTGCGCCAGATTCTCGTCAACCTGCTCTCCAACGCCATCAAGTTCACCGATGAGGGCAGCGTCACCTTCGATGTCGCCTATCGCAGCCAGGTGGCAAGCTTCACGGTGTCGGATACCGGGCGCGGCATTGCCGAAAAAGACCTCGCCCGCATCTACGAGCCTTTCCAGCGCGGCGAGGCCGAAAGCGTGCGCCCCATGCCGGGCCTCGGCCTTGGGCTGACAATCACAAGGCTTCTGACCAACACGCTGGGCGGCGAGATTTCCGTCTCCAGCGAGAAGGACAGCGGCTCCACCTTTCGCGTCCGCCTCATGCTGTCTGCCGTGCATCGGCCAAGCACCGCGCCTGCGGCAGAAAAGACCATCCGCTCCTATTCCGGCCCGCGCCGCACCATCGTGGTGGTTGATGACAATGAGGATCACCGCGAGCTGATGCGGCAGGTGCTTTCGCCGCTCGATTTCGTGGTGCTGACCGCCCAGAGCGGACCGGAATGCCTGACACTCATCGAAGGCGTGCAGCCCGACCTCTTTCTCATCGATATCTCCATGCCCGGAATGTCCGGCTGGCAGCTTGTGACGAAGTTGCGTGAAGCAGGGCAGACGGCTCCGCTCATCATGCTCTCGGCCAATATCGGTGACGGCACCGTAGCGGGTGCCGGAGAAGACAATCACAACGACGCCATCGCCAAGCCGGTCGATATCCGCCACCTGTGCGACAGGCTTGCGGTGCATCTCGGCCTGAAGTGGATTTACGATACCGACCTTCCCCCGGCACCCATCCCCCAGCCGCCGGCGCAGATCGTTCATCCCGGCGTAATTCATATCAAGGATTTGCAGAGGCTCGGCGAAATAGGCTACATACGCGGCATAGAGGCAAAACTCGCAGATCTCGCCCGCAACACCAACAACCTGCCCTTCACGCAAGAGCTTGGCACCTATGTGCAGGCCTTCGATCTGGCCGGTTACGCCCATTTTCTAAAGCGGTTTGAAGAGAACGACAGGGGAGACGGCAAGGCATGAGCGGGCAAGGCGCAGCACTGCCGAGAGACATTGTATTGCTGGTGGATGACAGTCCCGAAGCGCTGGGGTTCCTCACCGATGCGCTGGAACAGTCAGGCTTTTCGGCGCTGATCGCCACATCCGGTCAGGCCGCGCTCAACATTGCCGAACGCATCACGCCCGATATCATCCTGCTCGATGCGGTCATGCCGGCCATGGACGGTTTCGAAACCTGCCGCCGCCTGAAGGCCAACGCCGCCGTGGCCCAGGTGCCTGTCATCTTCATGACCGGGCTGACGGAGACCGAACATGTGGTGCGGGCGCTCGAATCCGGCGGTGTCGACTATCTGACCAAGCCGATCAACATCGATGAGCTGCGCGCCCGCATCCGTGTGCATCTCTCCAATGCCCGCTCGGCGCAGAGCGCCCGCGTGGCGCTGGATGCCGCCGGTCGGCACCTGCTCGCCGTGCGCGCCAACGGCGCGATCCACTGGTCCACACCACAGGCAACCCGGCTGGTCAACGCCGCCACCGGCCGCGATGATGGGCTGGAGATTGTCGTTGCCCATATTTCCGGCTGGCTGGCCGACAGGACAACGGTGGATTCCGCCCGCGATGCACCGCTGACGATCACCGAGGCCGGGCGGCCCGCTTTGCAGCTATCCTTCCTCGGCGCAATGGGACCGGACGAATATCTCTTCCGTCTGACAGCCGCCAATGAGAAATCCGACGACCACCTGCTGAAGGACCACTTTGCCCTGACAACGCGGGAATCGGAAGTTCTGCTGTGGATTGCCAAAGGCAAATCCAACCGCGATATCGGCGATATTCTCGGCCTTTCCGCCAGAACCGTGAACAAACATCTGGAACAGATCTATGTGAAGCTCGGCGTCGAAAACCGCGCTTCGGCGGCCGTCAAGGCGGCGCATATTTTGCATCAGGGCTGACGAGCACAATTAGTGCGGTAAGGTTCAGCAAACATATATTTTCTGCTTGAATGCAGAGTATCCGCTTCCGGCCGAGCGGATGCCCCTTGTTTCTTCTCCCCACCGGGGAGAAGTCCGCGGCAGCGGGATGAGGGGGCAAGCGTCGAGATATTCGGAGAGCTTGCCCCCTCATCCGACCCTTCGGGCCACCTTCTCCCCGACGGGGAGAAGAAACCTGCCTCACCCCTGCCTGCCGAAAAATCACCACCCGATCCACCTGATCCCCAACACAGGAGAAACGCCCATGAACCGTTTCATCATCCTTTCCGGCTGCTCCGGCGGCGGAAAATCCACCCTCCTCGCAGAACTTGCCCGGCGCGGTTTCGTAACCGTCGAGGAGCCCGGTCGGCGCATCGTCATCGAAGAAACCCGCAATAACGGCACCGCCCTGCCCTGGATCGACATCGAGGCCTTCGCCCGCCGGGCGATCACCATGGCCCTGGAAGACCGGCAAAAGGCGCCAGCGGATGGCCTCGTCTTTTTCGATCGCGGCCTGATCGACGCCGCCTCTGCGCTACGCCATGTCGGCGGCGATGGCTTCATCGATACGCTGAAAAACACGCACCGCTATAACCGTCTGGTTTTCCTCACCCCGCCCTGGCCTGAAATCTATCGGGGCGACGATGAACGCCGGCATGATTTCGACGCGGCGGTCGAGGAGTATGAACGTCTTGTCCGGGACTATGAAGCGCTTGGCTACGATAGCGTCGTGCTTCCAAAATCAGGCATCGAGGAACGTGCCGACTTTATTCTGGCGCGGATCGGCTGAACAGCCACAGGTTCGGCAGCGATATCAGAGCAATTGCGCGACGGTAACAAACTCGAACCCGCGTTGACGAAGGCCATCTATGATCAGGGGCAGCGCCTGCCGGGACACCTCGCGGCTTCGATACATGACATGCATGATGATGATCGAGCCGTTTCTCGTTTGCTCGATGACGTGACTGGCGAGGGCGGCCGCATCGTCGGCGACATCGGGAAACGATTCCGGTTCGACATCCCACATGATGGTTTTCCGGTCATGCCGTGAAAGATACCAGGGCAAGGTGAGCAGCTTCTTGCCATAGGGCGGCCGGAACATGATCTCGCCTTCGTAGCCCGCAGCGCGAATAGCCGCATCGGTGCGCTCGATCTCCTCCCTGATCCGCGCCGGCCCCATGAACATCATGTTGGAATGCGTATAGCTATGGTTGCCGAGCTGATGCCCCTCGCTCACGATCATGCGCGCCTGCGGCAGGTTTTCTTCGGTCTCCTTACCGGTCAAAAAGAAAGTCGCTTTTACCCCGCGCTCCCTCAGGATCGTCAGGACATCAGGCGTAAAACGCACCGACGGCCCATCGTCGAAGGTCAGCGCCACCACCGGCCTTTCCGTTTCGACCCTTGCGATGATGCCACCAAATAATTGCGTCGTTCGGGATTTGCTGAAGAAATGCACGCCTATCAGCACCGCCGCCAGCCCAGCAAGAACAAGGAATAGAGACACGGTTCGCTTTATCGTCATTGCTACCCCTCATTGCAGTTTTCCCGAGAGGCTTTGTTTCCCGCCTTGTTGTCTCCAGTATGGCAAGCCGGACCACAAAAAGAAAAAGCCCGGCATCGCTGCCGGGCTTCGATAGGAAGTCACAGAAGAGCTTAGCTGCCCTGCTGGATGTAGGTGAACTTGCCGTCCGGACCCTTCTTCCATTCGTACATGACGTAGCCGGGAAGCTTCGGGTCGCCCTTCTCGTCGAAGGAGATGTCGCCAAGCGCGGTCGGGAAGGTGCCGGACTTCAGGGCCTCGGCAACCTTTTCCGGCTCCACGGAACCGGCAGCCTTCGCCGCACCGGCAATCGCCTGCATCGCGGCGTAGGAGTAGAGCGTGTAGGCTTCCGGGTTGAAGCCGGCGGCCTTGAACTTCTCTACCAGCTCCTTGTTTTCCGGGCGCAGCGTCGGATCGGGGCCGAAGGTGTTGAGCGTGCCTTCAACGGCGTCGCCGGCGATGGAAGCAAGTTCGTTCGAGACGATACCGTCTCCCGAAACGAGCTTCGCCTTCAGGCCCTGGTCAGCCGCCTGGCGGATGATGAGACCGGCTTCGGTGTGCAGGCCGCCCCAGTAGATGATGGAAACGCCGGCTTCCTTCATCTTGGAGATCAGCGCGGAGAAATCCTTGTCGCCGACGTTGACGCCTTCATACATGACCTCAGTCACGCCGGCGGCATTGGCAGCCTTCTTGGTTTCATCGGCAAGGCCCTGACCATAAGGTGTCTTGTCGTGAATGATGGCGACCTTGGCGTCCTTGAAATGATCGGCCAGGTACTTGCCGGCGATGCCGCCCTGCTGGTCGTCACGGCCGCAGGTGCGGAAAGTGTTCCACAGGCCGCGTTCGGTGAAAACAGGGTTGGTTGCGGCAGGCGTGATTTCGAGAATACCGTTTTCGGCGTAAACTTCAGAGGCCGGAATGGAAACGCCGGAGTTGAAGTGACCGACAACGAATTTCACGCCGTCAGCAACGAATTTGTTGGCAACCGAAATACCCTGCTTGGGGTCGGATACGTCGTCGCCCAGCACGATCTTGATCTGCTCGCCATTGATGCCGCCGGCGGCATTGATGTCTTTCGCAGCCTGTTCGGCACCCTTCTGGATCTGAGCGCCAAAAGCAGCATTCGGGCCGGTCAGCGGTGCGCCGACAGCGATCACGACATCGGCCCAGGCCGAACCGCCAAACGCGACCATGGCGGTCAGCGCAACAGCGGAAAGAAGAGACTTCTTCATTACTTTACTCCCAGTTCCTTTGGATGGGTTGATTGCAAGGACCTGTTCAGTACCCACCTTCACTGAACAGGAAACCGTTCCACTCTGACGAGCATTGTGCAGCCGGAAAAATCCGCCTGTCAATCTTTCTTCTTGTAGGAAAATGCCGACGTCCGGTCGTAGAGCCAATAGTAATTATTGACCATCTGGCTCGTCCTGCGCATGCGGAAACCGATGCTGGAAAAGACCAGAAGAAGAACGACGTCAAACACGTAATAGAAGCCGTTGATGAACGGCCCGTTGAAGAGCGCGTAATGCAGAAACCGCATGACGAGCCCCAGTGCGAGCGTATAGATCACCACCCGCGTATAACCGCCCCAGCCATCGGCCACCGATCTGCCCGTGCGCCACGCCGTCCAGAAACCCAAGAGAACAACCAGTGCGCGCAGAACATAACGCACGCCGTTATCGGTTTCGAAAAAAAGGCCCTGCATCTCTTTCCCCATCAGTGCCGGGCGGAAACGCCCTGGCCCTGCCTTGTCTGTCGTCCCGTCGTTTCCCGCCGGGCATTTTATTGTTTACGCCCCGCCAGGGATCCTTAAGGTTTGGCCGAAAGGACGGCAGGCCGCCGTTTGCAGTCTTGCGCCGCAAGATTTCCGGCGCAAGTAAAATCTTTCAGTGCCGTCCGCCTTCGAGATAGGCGGCGCGCACCTGCGGATCGGCGAGCAGTTCCCTGCCCGAACCACTCATCGTCACCTTGCCGTTGACCATCACATAAGCGCGGTCGGAAAGCTTCAGCGCGGCAAAGGCGTTCTGCTCCACGAGGAAGACGGTCAGCCCCTCTTCCTGGTTGAGTTTCTTGATCGCCTCGAAAATGCCCTTGACGATCAGCGGTGCAAGACCGAGTGACGGTTCATCAAGCAGCAGGAGCTTCGGACGCGCCATCAGCGCGCGGCCGATGGAGAGCATCTGCTGCTCGCCGCCGGAAAGCGTGCCGCCGCGCTGGCTCTGGCGCTCTTTCAGACGCGGGAACATCGTGAAGATCTTCTCGACGTCCTCTTTGAAATGCTTGAGATTATCGAGATTGGCGCCCATCTGCAGGTTTTCCAGCACTGTCATGCGCGGGAAAATCCGGCGGCCTTCGGGAGACTGGGCGATGCGCTTGCGGGCGATGAGATGCGTCGGCAGATGGGTAATGTCCTCACCGTCGAAGATCACCTGACCGGCGCGCGCCTGCGGGCTGCCGCAAATGGTCATCATCAGCGTCGACTTGCCGGCGCCATTGGCGCCGATCAGGCTGACGATCTCACCCTTGTTGACCTCGACATCAACACCGGCCAGAGCCCGGATATTGCCATAATAGGTTTCGACACCCTGGACTTTGAGAAGCGATTCACCGGGCATCAGGCCGCTCCTCCGTCGAGTTCTTCCGCAATCACGTCTTCCACTTCATCATCCTCGACACCCAGATAGGCGGCGATGACCTTCGGGTCGTTCTTCACATGGTCCGGCGAACCGTCGGAAATCTTCTGGCCATATTCCAGAACCACAACATGGTCGGAAATCTGCATGACCACGGACATGTCGTGCTCGATCAGAAGCAGCGACGTGCCTTCATCGCGAATGCCGCGCAGCAGCGCATTGAGCGCCAGCGATTCCTTCGGATTGAGACCGGCGGCCGGCTCATCGAGGCACAGAAGCTCCGGCCCCGTGCACATGGCGCGGGCGATTTCCAGACGGCGCTGCGCGCCATAGGGCAGATCGCCGGCCGGATCGTCGGCGCGGTCGGTCAGATCGGCCTTGTCCAGCCAGTATTTGGCCTTTTCGATCGAGTCGTCCACCGCCCGCCGGTAAGCGGGCAGGCCGAGAAGACCGAGAATGGTGTAACCCGAGGCCTTCATCAGCGCATTGTGCTGCGCCACCAGCAGGTTTTCCAGAACCGTCAGACCCGAAAACAGGCGGATGTTCTGGAAGGTGCGCGCCACCTTCGCCTTCTTGGTGATCTCGAAATCCGGCAGGCGCTCGAGAAGATGCGCCTCGCCACTCTGCTGGCGCATGGTGATCATGCCCATGGTCGGCTTGTAGAAGCCGGTGATGCAGTTGAAGACCGTGGTCTTGCCCGCACCGTTGGGGCCGATCAGCGCCGTGATCTCGCCGCGCTTCGCCTCGAAGGAGAAGTCGTTGATGGCCATCAGGCCGCCGAAGCGCATCGAGAGATGTTCGACCTTGAGGATCGTATCGCCAGTGGTGTTTGGTGTCATGTTCGTCATTCCGGAAGCCATCAACCGTGACCTTCCTTGGTAAAGCTGCCGGAGACGGCCTTGCGTTCTTTAAGGAAGGCCGTGGGTTCACGCGAGCCGACGAAACCGCGCGGCTTGAACAGCATGACGATGACCATGGCGAGACCGAAGAGCAGCATGCGGTAAAGTTCCGGCGTGAAGTCAGGCCCGAAGACATGCTTCAGGAACTCCATCTCACGCAGAAGCTCGGTGCCGCCGACCATGACGAGCGCCGCAATGGCGATACCTGTCAGCGAGCCCATGCCGCCAAGTACGACGATGGCGAGGATGACGGCCGATTCCAGGAACACGAAGCTTTCCGGCGAAACGAAACCCTGCCGCGCGGCGAAGAACGAACCGGCGAAACCGCCGAACATCGCGCCCGTGGCAAAGGCGGTGAGCTTGGTGATGACGGTGTCGATGCCGAGCGAACGGCAGGCGATTTCGTCCTCGCGCAGCGCTTCCCATGCACGGCCGATCGGCATGCGGCGCAGCTTGATGGTGACGTAAGCCGTCAGCATGCACAGAAGCAGGATCACGTAGAACAGGAAGATCTTGTAATAGGCCGACGACATCGACAGGCCGAAGGCCTTGGCGAAATTGTTCGGCGCGGCGACATCGAAGGACCAGATGCCGAAGACCGAAGCCTTGGCGATGCCGGAAATGCCGAAGGTGCCCTTGGTGACGGCCGTCCAGTTCAAAAGCACGAGGCGGATGATCTCACCGAAGGCCAGCGTGACGATCGCCAGATAGTCGCCGCGAAGGCGCAGAACCGGGAAACCGAGAATGATGCCCCAGAAGCCGGCGAGAATGCCCGCCACCGGCAAAAGCACCCAGAAGGACAGGCCGAAATGGCTTGACAGCAGCGCGTAGGAATAGGCGCCGACCGCGTAAAAGGCCACATAACCGAGATCGAGCAGGCCGGCGAGGCCGACGACGATGTTCAGGCCCCAGGCCAGCATCACATAGATCAGGATCTGGATGCCGAAATTGTCGACGAATTTCAGCGAGCCCTGAAAGCCGAACAATTGCACGGCGATAACAGGATAAAGCAGCAGCAGGACGAGCGCCAGCTTCAGGAAGTGCTTGTGGAAAAATCCTTTTTCCTCGGAGATTTCCAGAATGCCACTTTTCGCCTTGGCAAGCCGGCGGCGGTCCAGCGACGGCTTGATGAAGCCGACCACGAGAAAGCGGCCGACCGCGGCAATGCCGACGAAGATCGCCAGAAGCCCCCAGCGGGTGCCCCAGATCAGCTGGTTGTTGATATCCTGATAGGTGACGATGCCGACATAAAGAATGAACATGCCGAACGAGATGAGGCCCGCAATCAGGCCCTCCTTCAGGGCCGTCGCCATCAGGCTCGGGCTGGAAGCGGCGTTTTCGGAAGCGATATTGGTCATGGGATCACACCTTCTCGACTTCCGGACGACCGAGAATACCGGTCGGCTTGAAGATCAGCACGAAAGCCAGAATGCCGAATGCCGCGACATCCTTGTAGGCGATGGAGAAATAGGCCGACCACAGCGATTCAATGAGACCGATCAGCAGACCGCCGAGAACAGCGCCCGGAAGCGAGCCGATGCCGCCGAGAACGGCCGCGGTAAACGCCTTGACGCCGGGAATGAAGCCGTCGCTGAACGAGGCAACGCCATAATACATCAGATACATGGTGCCCGCGACCGCAGCCAGCGCCGCACCCATGATGAAGGTGATGGAGATGGTCTTGTCGACATCAACGCCGAGCAATGCGGCCATCTTGCGGTCCTGTTCGGTGGCGCGCTGCGCCCGGCCGAGCGGGGTCTTGTTGACAATGTACCAGAAGGCGAAGAGCAGCACCGAGGTGACGACCATGATGATCAGCTGCTTCAGCGAGACGGTAATGGCGCCGAAATGATAGCTTTCCGTCACCATGGACGGGATCGGCTTGTTGCGCGGACCCTGGGTGACCTGGATGAAGTTGGACAGCGCGATCGACATGCCGATGGCAGTGATCAGCGGCGCCAGGCGGAACGAACCTCTGAGCGGGCGGTAGGCGACGCGCTCGATCACCCAGTTCCACAGGCCGGTCATCAGCATGGCGACGACCATCATCAGAAGCAGAAGAAGCGCCACCGGAATGCCGGCGACAAAAGATGTCACGATCAGGAAAACGATCAGGGCGGCGAAGCCGCCAAGCATGAAAATATCGCCATGGGCGAAGTTGATCATGCCGATGATGCCGTAAACCATCGTATAGCCGATAGCGATGAGGCCGTAGATCGATCCAAGAGTCAGCCCGTTGATGAGCTGCTGGATAAAATACTCCATGTCTTTCCCCCGGGCACGACCTCGAATGGGTCACGCCTCGTTATGTTAATTATAGGGGAAGCCTTTCAGGCAGACCCCCACCCTCAAAATGCATATCGTGTTCGTTAAAAATGTGAAGTCAAAAACGGGCGATCCTGCACAAAATTTGGAATTTCCACATGGACTGCCGCTTTCCCGGTCAAAAGAGCCATGATTTTGGCAGGAAGTGCTGAAAAAATGACGGTTGGATGCTTATTTTAGCATTGTCCAATGCCATTATTTGACGGGCAGCGGGCAAAGGAGTAGCGAATATCGGAACGGCGATATCCCGCAGACGGGATACAATTGGCAAAGAGATGATCGACATATTGACGAAAGCGGCGCTGGACGCCGGGCAGGCCATCATGGCGGTCCATCGCGCCGGCCCACATGTGTCATACAAGGACGACTGTTCGCCCGTGACCGAGGCCGACCAGCGTGCCGAGGTGATCATCCTTGCGGCGCTGGTCCTCCATTTTCCTGACATCCCCGTGGTGGCCGAAGAGGCTGTCTCAAACGGCATCCTGCCGGAAACCGGTGCGGAATTCTTTCTCGTCGATCCGCTTGACGGCACCAAGGAATTCATTGCCGGCAAGGACGATTTCACCGTCAATATCGCGCTCATCCGCAATGGCGTTCCGGTGGCCGGCGTCGTTTACGCCCCCTGCCGTGGACAGGCGTGGACGGGTGACGAAAACGCCGCCGAAAAGCTCGCAATATCAGGCGAAGGCGCAATCCTTTCGCGCCACCCCATCCGGGCGCGTCAGCGCGGCGCTTCACCCGTGGCGCTGATCAGCCGCTCGCATTGCACGGCGAAAACGGAAGCCTTCGTGGCCGAACACGGGCTGAAAGACTGCATTTCCGTCGGCTCCTCGCTGAAATTCTGCATGCTGGCGGAAGGCGCTGCCGATATCTACCCCCGCTTCAGCCGTACCATGATGTGGGACACGGCCGCCGGCGACGCCGTGCTGCGCGCCGCAGGCGGCAGGACGCTCGATTGCGAGGGCAGGCCCCTTGTCTATGCGGTGAGGGGCGATGGCGAGGATGCGCTGGCCAATCCGGACTTCATTGCCGAGGGGGCGATGGCGGTGGAACACGCGGGGTAACAGGCGCTCGGCGCGTTTCCTCGGCTCTTGCAAAGCGCGGATCGATCTCCGCTTCGGCGTATGAGGCTTCACCCCCCTCTGCCCTGCCGGGCATCTCCCCTTCAAGGAGGGAGATCAGCCGGAGGCACTACCACCACTTCATTCGCAAATGCTGAGATGGGCGAAGCCTGCCCGCGAGTCTATCTCCCCTGTTGAGGGGGAGATGCCCGGCAGGGCAGAGGGGGTAAGCCGCGCCCACCAAGGCCCAACAAAAAATAATCCATCCCCACTCATCCCCACCCCACGTCCCCCCGTCACAATGCCCCGCAAGGAAACACCACAACGCGGAAGGCACATCATGACGGAACAGACGGCGAGACTTCGGCTTCCTTACATCCTGCCCTCACAGGCCCAAAAACACGTCACCCACAACGAAGCCCTGCAAAGGCTGGATGCAATCGTGCAGCTCACCATCAAGGCTGCCGTTGCCGCCCCGCCCGAAAATGCGGCCGAGGGCGATTGTTTCCTGCTGACGCCGGACGCCGCCGGCGACTGGGCCGGCAAGGGCGGCAGGCTCGCGTTCCGGCAGGATGGCGCGTGGCTCTTTATAGTACCGCAGCCGGGCTGGACGGCATGGTTTGCGACCGAGAGCAAATATCGCCTGCTGCAAGACGGAAGCTGGCGCGACATGCCGCTGCCGGCCACCGGCCGGCAGGAGCGGCTGGGGATCGGCGCGGAGGCCGATGACACCAACCGGCTGGCGCTTGCCTCCCCCGCCAGCCTCTTTACCCATGCCGAGGAAGACGGCAGCCACCGCATGACGATCAACAAGGCGGCAAAAGCCGATACCGCCACGCTGCTGTTCCAGTCCGGCTGGAGCGGCCGGGCGGAAATGGGCCTTGCCGGCCATGACGGGTTTTCGATCAAGACCAGTGTGGATGGCACCTCCTGGCACACGGCGCTTCTGTGCAGCGGCGATGGCCGGGTCTCGATGCCCAACCGCCCACTCGCCGTCGCCGGCATGCCCTCTGGCACGACGAAACCCGCCAATGGCTCGGCGGCGGGTTTTTCCGTGCTCTTCATCGCCGAGGGCGGATTTGCGCTCGGGGAACCCGTGGGAACCGGCGGGCGTGAACTCGTCGTTCCGGCAAAGGGCCTTTATCTGGCAGCATTGTCGCTCGCCGTGGCCTCCTCCTCCGGCCACCGGGTGACGCTTTTCATCAACGGTGCGGCGGCCAGTTTCGGCATGACAGGAAATGCATCGACCTCAGGCACACAGCAGTCGGCAACATCGATCCTTCCGCTCGATGCCGGCGACCGCCTGCGGCTGCAGCATGAGGGAACGGCGGAATTTACCCAGGGCAGCGGGAAAACGTGCCTTTCGCTTGCGGCACTCTGACGGAAACAACCGATGAGAGAGAAAAATTGCGATTTTTGGAAAAATTTTTTCCCGGCAAAATAAGGCGACTCGAACAAATCAGGCGAAACCGTTCAAATTCTTAATAAATTGTCACGAGCTGCTTAGGCAATTTTTAAAGGTACCGGGATAGAGTTCCCGTCATATGGTCTTGAGTTTGTATAGAGTGTCCAATGACCGAAATGATACGCCCACGAGTTAAATATGTCATCGGCCCCGATGGCAGCCCTCTGACGATTGCGGATCTTCCGCCTGCCAATACCCGTCGCTGGGTCATTCGCAGAAAGGCGGAGGTGGTTGCCGCGGTACGCGGAGGACTGCTGAGCCTCGAGGAAGCCTGCGAGCGTTATACGCTCACCGTTGAAGAATTCCTGTCCTGGCAGTCCTCGATCTCCGATCATGGCCTCGCCGGTCTGCGCACCACGCGCATTCAGCAATATCGCCACTAAACAGTGCGCCGGCGCGGTAACGCGCCCCAAACCGAATTCCAGAACGCCCCGCCGGATCATCGACGGGGCTTTCGGTTTGATTTCGGATTTCTCCTGAAAACTGCCCGACAGAACCGGTGATTGTCGCCGGTTTGTGTCCGCTGCGTTCGCTATCGCGCTGTTTCAATTCAGGCGCAAGCCGTTAGAGTGGCGAAAACGAACAGCAATGCGGAGGCAGAGACCATGGACATCAAGACCACCGAAACCGGATCGCACGGCGAATATTCGGCGACAATCGACGGCCACAAGGCGGAGATGACCTATTCGCGCACCTCCCCTTCCCTCATCATCATCGACCATACCGGTGTGCCCGATGCGCTGCGCGGCAAGGGTGTCGGCCAGGCGCTCGCCGCCCATGCGATTGATGAAGCCCGCAAGGGCGGCTGGAAGATCATTCCGCTCTGCCCCTTCTTCAAGGCCCAGACATTGCGCCATGCCGAATGGGCGGATGTGATCCAGGGGTAAAATGGCAGACATAAAGAGCGTAATGGCAGCTATCTACGGGTGTTTTGGCCAAAACGGAGCATCCACACTCCGTCACCCCGGCCTTGAGCCGGGGTCCAGCAAGCTCAGTCATTGAGCTGAAAAGACTCTTCTCGTTGCGCAGGCGCGCGTCGGCTGGATGCCGGATCAAGTCCGGCATGACGGCGGAGAGATTTTCAGGTGTGCCAGCAATCACGCCACCTTCAACGGCGGCGTCCCGGCATGCATGCTCCGGCGGACTTCTTCACGGAATTCCAGCGTATCCTCTGCGCCATGCACCGCCACGGCATGTTGCACGGCCGCTTCCATAAGCTCTTCTTGAGAATCGGCGGAAATGGCAACGGTGCATCTGCTGTCACTGGGGAATTCACGGCAATCGATATATTGGCGGGCCATTTTTTCCTCCCTGCAATAGCCGCCCGCGCCTGCACGGGGCGCGTGCGCGTAAAAGCCTCCGGCTCACGGTCGGAACCCCCGTAAAATACGCCTTTCCCAACTTCCGGACAATCGAAATCGGGCATGACCGTCCCGGCGGGAAACACCGGCGACGCCGCAAAACAAAAGGCCGCCCTTAAGGAGCGGCCTTTTAAAAAAATGCATGGCGTCCCGTCATTGAAAGCCGCCTCCTGATCCACCGGCAGCCGTCAATGAGGACGATCATTCGTCAGCTTTTGCGCCTGTGGTCAGGCGCGGGCGCGGATGGCTCCGTCGCGGTTTTCCAGTGCGGCGGCCTTTTCATATTCGGCCTGCACCTCTTCCAGCGAAGCCTCGGCGGCCTCCTGCTGGGCCTTCAGCTCCCGGATCGAGACCTGAAGATTATCCGCCCGCTGGCGCGCGGCCTTGGCGAAGGTCGGATAGGCGAAATGTGTCGGATCGGTAATGCCCGACTTGCTCTCTTCCAGAGAGATCTGATGCACCAGTTCCTTTGCCATCCGCTCAAACTCGGACATCATCTGCTGCAGCTGGTTAAGCTGCCGGCGTTTTTCATTGACCTGAAATTCCTTCAGGCGAACCAGGCTGTCACGCGACTTCATACGCAATACTCCATGGATAGCGAGACCCGGATCAAAAAAGGCACTATGCCCCCTGACCGGCCCGTTTAACCCGCCCGTTTTTCCGTAAGGGTTGACCCCTGTCCCGGAATGATTCCCAAAAGTTACCCGACGTTAATAAAAAACCGCCGTCGTTAACCTTTCGTTTACGGGCATCGTTAATGATAAACACGATCATTTAAGGGTCGGTAAATGCCAGGTCCAAAAAAACGGGCCAGACGATGTAAGAGTCGATTGAATCACTTAGCGGGAAATCCTCACGTTGAGCTTCAATTTTGGCGATGGTGGATTCACGTGCAAAAACAGCGAAATGCCTTCTTTGCTTAATAAATTCGATACACCTTGCCAAAGGCAATTAGAATTTGTTAACCATTTGGTGGCAGCCTGCAAATCAGGCAACGTCTGGATCCGCATCGCGCGAGGCAATGATTTACCGGTTCGCGGGCGGCAAAGGGGATAATTATGCGGGTTCTACTTATTGAAGACGACAGCGCAACAGCGCAGAGCATTGAACTGATGCTCAAGTCGGAAAGCTTTAACGTCTACACGACCGACCTCGGCGAGGAAGGCGTGGACCTCGGCAAGCTCTACGATTACGATATTATTCTTCTCGACCTCAACCTGCCCGACATGTCGGGTTACGAGGTTCTGAGAACGCTTCGCCTCTCCAAGGTCAAGACGCCGATCCTCATCCTGTCCGGCATGGCCGGCATCGAGGATAAGGTTCGCGGCCTCGGCTTCGGCGCAGACGATTACATGACGAAGCCGTTCCACAAGGACGAACTTGTTGCCCGCATTCATGCCATCGTCCGCCGTTCCAAGGGCCATGCGCAGTCGGTCATCGCCACCGGCGAGCTTATCGTCAATCTCGATGCCAAGACGGTTGAAGTGGGCGGCCAGCGCGTTCACCTGACCGGCAAGGAATATCAGATGCTTGAGCTGCTTTCGCTGCGCAAGGGCACGACGCTGACCAAGGAAATGTTCCTGAACCACCTCTATGGCGGCATGGACGAACCGGAACTGAAGATCATCGACGTCTTCATCTGCAAGCTGCGCAAGAAGCTCGCAAACGCCGCCGGCGGCGCAAACTACATCGAAACCGTCTGGGGCCGCGGCTATGTTCTGCGCGAGCCTGACGGCGCCACGGAATTCCTCGAAACCGCCTGATCCAATCCGGAACAGGACAGTTTTTAAAAGACCCGCTGGAAACGGCGGGTTTTTTGTTGCGATTTTCTCTCCCTCATTGCTGTGCCTGTCACAGGAATCCAGCCATCCCAAGTCCTTGGGTTGAAAGGACTCTCCGCCGCGCAGACGCGTCGACCGGATTCCTGTGACAAGCACAGCAATGAGGAGAGAAAGACCTGGCCACGCATCGCCAAAGGACGCCGGTACATGAACCACGCCATCCCAACCCTCAAGACGGATCGCCTGACGCTGCGCCCGCTGACCATGGCGCATTTCCCCGCCTATCGGAACTTCATGACGTCGCCGCGCTCCATCGGTGTCGGCGGACCATACGACCTGCCCTCAACATGGGGCGTGTTCTGCCACGATCTCGCCAACTGGTACTTTTTCGGCCATGGCGCGCTAATGATCGAGCTTGGCGAAACGGGGGAATGTATCGGCCAGGTCGGCATCAATCACGGTCCGCTGTTTCCGGAAAAGGAACTTGGCTGGCTGCTTTACGAAGGCCATGAGGGGCGCGGTTATGCCGCTGAAGCCGCCTCGGCGCTGCGCGACTGGGCCTTCAGGACCCTGAGCCTGCCCACGCTTGTTAGCTACGTCTCGCCGCAAAACCGCAAATCAGCGGCCGTCGCCGAACGAATCGGCGGAAGGCTCGATCCGGCAGCACCTCGTTCCGATCCCGAAGACCTCGTTTATCGGCACTATCAGGTAAACGCTGTTTGAAAGAGGGACGCCTTGCGGCCATTACGGTCGCGAGGCGTCCCGAAAATCCAACTTAGCGCATTTCCACTTTCAGAAAGCCGAGGATTGCCTCCGCGATCTGCGCATGGATGGCCACGCGGTCCCTGCCGCCGCCATCCCGGCAGACGAAACCCTCACCCGGTGAAAGTTCCTCCACGATCTTTTCGCCGTTCGGCTTGCAAATCTGCATGAAGCTGAAATGGCTGGCATCCGGTATGTCCCGATAAACCGTCGTCGCCTTTGGCAGATGCCGGGCGATATATTCGGAATCGGCCTTGATAGCGGCGATCTCTGGTGTCTCCACACCTGCCGCCAGAACCAGAACCGGTACGCTGACGGCCTGCAGCGTTTCCGGCAGGAAACCCGCGGCCGGCCCGAGATCCAGCGCGATGGCAGCGCGGATGCGGGCATCCTTCAAATCCATCGAAAGCCGCGGATCGGCCTTGCCGTCACCGACAACCCCGACTTTGGCTAGCAGCCGGGGAGCCTTGCATTGCGGCGGGCGCTTCTCTGCGCCGCAATCCCTCAGGGCAAGATCGGCGCTGTATCGCGCGCCAACCAGTTCCATCGCGGTCCAGCCGCCGAGGGAATGGCCGATAACCGCGATGCGCGTCCCATCGATCCTGCCGGCGAATCGATCATCGCCAAGCAAGGCCGTCAGCGTTCTGCTGATGTCGCGCGGCCGTTCCCACAATGGAACGATCTCGGTCGCATTTTCTTCGGTAAATGATTCGCCGCCGTGATCCGGAGCGGCCACGACATAACCTTCCCGAACAAGCTCGCCGGCAATCCAGTTCAGGTTGCGCCAGCTACCGCCAAAACCGTGCGACAGCAGCACGAGCGGACGAGAATCCTTAAGAAAAGAGGCACCCGGTTGAACCTCAAGACCGTAAAATGCGGCATTTTCGCCGACGATCTCGCTTTTGCCCGAGGGCGCGGCCGGGTACCATAATGAAACGGCAAGCGTTCTCGCGCCCCCCTCATCCGGCAATTCGATCTGTTTAAAGCCGATACCGCTTTCCGCCCTTGCGGCCTGAGCAGTGGAAAAGATGACGAGTATCGCCAGAATGAAATAGCGCATGGGATGCTCCAGGAGTTGATATGGACCAACCCTTGGTTCAAACCGCCGCCTGCCGAGACCTCAAACAGGTTTCAGGTCGTCCTGAAACGCAATCGAGACAGCGGCTCGCTCGCAAACGCTTCCTGTTATGCCGAGCGCTAGATATCCGCGATCCGCTCGAAAAGCCGCACGGGACTGTCGCGGAAGGTCGTTTCCCGGAAAGGACAGAAGCCGAAACGGGCGGCGATCGCGAGCGACGGCGCATTCAGCGGATCGATCATGCAGACGATCCGGTTCGATATGCCCTTGGCATCAAACCAGCCAAGGGCGGCCTGTACCGCTTCGCTGGCCACACCCTTGCCGGTCAGATCCCTGTCAATCTTCCACATGGCCTCCGGCGCGGTGTCGAAATCCGCGCCATGTCCACGGCGCATATGGGCCAGCCCCACCTCGCCGACGATTCGTCCCGTGGCGGTTTCCTCCACCACGAAGGGGCCGAAACCGAAGACGGACCAGTGGCCGATGAAACGCAGAAGCCGCGCGAAGGCGAGTTCGGGATCGAGCGGCGCGATCGAGCTCACGCCCGGGATCGGATGAACATCCGCGCTCCAGAAGGAGCAATAACGTGCTTCGTCCTCGATGGCATGCGGCCGCAGCAGGAGACGCGCGGTTTCGACACGGATCATGAGACCTCCTCCTCTGAAAAGAAAAAGGCCGGGCACTGGCAAAAGCCGGCCCGACCCCTGATGGCGTCACTGTCGCATCGAAACGATCACTCCGTAATCGTCTTCGCCGTAAACACGATGCGATCGTCATGCACCTTGTATTCCACCGCCATATTGGCCTCTTCGGCCAGAAGCAGCGTGTAATAGGGCTGGACGGAATGGGCGTCGACCGCCTCTTCCAGCCTGCCTTCATAAATTTCCGCGAACTTGGCCGGCACGCGCATCATCCGGCCCTTGACGGTGATTTCGAACCTGGCGTCGCCGTCGGGGCTTTCCAGCAGCACATCCACATTGCCGCCACGCGGAATGGCGCCGTAAGCCACGAGGAAAAGGTTGAGCAGAAGTTTGACACGATTCTTCGCAACGATGGCGCGCGGGCCGTTCCAGCTCACTTCCGCCTTCTTTTCGGCGGCAGCGAAATCCTGGGCAGCCTTTTCGGCCTCACCGGTGTCGATGGACGCGCCGGCGGAGCCGGAAGCACCGAAAGCAAGGCGGGCGAACTTCAACCGCACGGATGCGTTAAGGGCTGACGTGCGGATGAGATCGAGCGCATCGTCATCCGTGCCGCCCTCGTCCAGAAGTTCGAGGCCGTTATTGATGGCGCCGACAGGAGAAATAACGTCATGGCACACACGGCTGCACAGAAGAGCCGCCAGATCGGGACCGGACAGCGTGATATTGAGTTTGCTGGTCATAAAATTCTCTCCTGCGCAAGGGAGGCGCGGACGGTGTGGAAATTGTTAAGCCATAATGACACCATATTTGGTAAACCGATTGTTAATAGGATGGTTTCAAAATGCCAAATGCCTTAACAGGCCACACTGGAGCCCCGTGTATCCGCAAGGATGCGCGAAACATGCTGTAGAACTTTGACTCTGCGCGACCGGCCCTTTCGAAAACCGATTCGGATTTTCGGGCTTATGCGCTAACGAAACAGACGGACGGACATGACGATGCGCCTTACGAAAACCCGCACCATTGCACGCCTCGGACTGGGAAAGATTGTCGCGCTCCTTGCGAGCCTCTTGATGTGGGTCGCACCGGCCTCGGCCCAGAACAGCGATCAATATTCGTTCCAGGAAGTCGTGGATGCAGGCCACGGATTCTTCGGTGAAACCACCGGCGGTCTTGCCAAGGTGGTGGAGCGCGCCTTCCAGCAATACGGTCTTCCAAACGGTTACATTCTCGGGCAGGAAGGCTCCGGCGCTTTCGTCGCGGGCCTCACCTATGGCGAAGGCACGCTTTACACCAAGAACGCCGGCCAGCACCCCGTCTTCTGGCAGGGCCCGTCGCTCGGCCTCGATTACGGCGGCCAGGGCACCCGCGCCATGATGCTGGTCTATAACCTGCCCTCCGTCGATGCGCTTTACCGCCGTTACGGCGGTGTGAGCGGCTCCGCCTTCATCGTCGCCGGCGTCGGCATGACCTATCTGAAGAGCAGCGACGTGACCCTCGCGCCCATCCGCACCGGCATCGGCGCGCGCCTCGGCATCAATGTCGGCTACCTGAAGCTCACCCAGCAGCCGACCTGGAACCCCTTCTGATTCGCTAAAGCCGGGGCGGGAGGAAATAACGGGCCGGTTTTGACGGTGCGACACCCCTCCCCACGGTTGCAATAATAGCGTAACGTGCTTTCGCGCCCCTCTTTCCGAATGCGCGCGTATCTGAGTTTCGGAGACTGTCCCGCGTGATCGAATATGCCATTCTCTTCGGATTGGGTTTTCTCACCGCAACCCTGCTGGCCCTGCTGATCGCACCCGCGATCCATCGCCGCATCGTCGCCTATACGGAAAACCGCATACGCGCGACAATGCCCATCAGCCCGCAGGAAGTCCGCGCCCAGAAGGACATGGCGCGTGCGCTCTACGCCGCCGAAAACGCCAAGGTCCGCCAGGAACTGGATACGGAACGGGAAAAGAACACCTCGCTGCGCCTCGCCAACGAAGCCGCTTCCAGCGATGCCTATCGCCTTGGCGAGCAGAATCGCAGCTTCTCCCTGAAAATCGAGGAGCTGACGCTGGAAATCGGCGAATTGCGCGCAGCGCTTGATGCCAGCGAAGAACGCGCCGGCATCATACAGGCGAACCTCGCACAACAGGAGCAGGCCGCCAACGAGCGCGCCAGCCAGATGTCCGATCTCACCGCCCGCCTCACCAATCTGACGCGCGAACTGGATGATTCGAAAATCCTCGCTGCCACCCGCGATCTGGAGGCAGAACAGGCCAAGCAGAGCGCCACGCGCTTCCGCAAGGAAGGCGAGACGGCGACCCGTGAACTGCAGGACGTGGCGGCCCGTAACAAGGAAGCCATGACGGCGGTTGCGCGCGAAAGCCGCAAGGTCACCCGGCTGGAAGAACAGGTCGCTACGCTCATGGCGAAAAACGCCGATCTCGACACGATGCTGACGCTGCGCAACCAGGAAGCCGCCCGTCTCAAGGAACAGCTTGCCGCAACCGGCGGCCGCGCCAACGACATGATCATTCGTCTGCCGAACCCTGCCGTGCCGGTTGAGAAGGCGGTAAACCCGCCGCCACAGCCGGCCCCAGCCGCCGCGCTTGAAGTCGCACCCGTCGCCGAAGCAGAGGCGACACCGGCGGTCGCCGCCGAGGAGGCAGCCATCTCACCGGTTGAGAAGACAACGGCGCCGGCGTCAGAAGGTCTGGAACAGGAAATCGAGGATATCCGCAATCAGGGCACCGCGCTCACCGAGCGCCTGCTGAATGTGCGCGGCACCGGCAATGACGAACCGATCCGCCGCGAAATCGCCCGCATCGCCGCTGAGATGATCGCGCTCACGGCGGCGCAGGAGGGCGAGACATCGCCCATTCCAGGGCTGCTTGCCAAGGCCTCCGGCTCATCGGGGCGGGACAGCCTTGCGAAGCGGGCGAAGGTGGTGATGGAGAAGCGGAAACACTGAGGGTGTGGTTTTACCCCCCTCTGCCCTGCCGGGCATCTCCCCCTCGGGGGGGAGATCGGCAAGAAGCACTAACATCACTTCATTCTCAAACGTCGAGATGGCCGAAACCTGGCCGCTTGTCGATCTCCCCCCTTGAGGGGGAGATGCCCGGCAGGGCAGAGGGGGGTAAACCACACCCACCGATGGCCTAAACCCGCCCGATCACCCCCGCCATCTGATAAAGCGCCAGCCCCGAAGCCGTCCCCGCATTCAAGCTATCCAGCTGCGGCGACTGCGCGATCCGTGCCGTATGAAACCGCGAGAGCACCGATTGCGGCAACCCCTCGCCTTCCGTGCCGATGACAAGCGCCATGCGCTCGGAGCGGGGGATATTGCGGATCTCGGTCTCGCCACCAGGCGAAAGGCTCCAGATCGCAAACCCGGCCTCAGAAAGCCGCTCCAGCATCTCCACCGCACCGCCGCCGCGATGATAGGGAACCGAAAGAACTGATCCGACGGAAACACGCAGCGCCTTGCGATAGAGCGGATCGCAGCAGGTCTCGTCGAGAAACACCGCATCGGCATAAAAGGCCGCCGCATTGCGGAACATCGCCCCGAGATTATCGTGATTGGAAATGCCGCAGCCCACGAGCACCAGCGAAGACGGAGGAAGCGCCGCCGTCATTTCGGTGAGCCCGCGATCCTGAACCCGGCGGCCGAGCGCCAGAATGCCGCGATGCAGGTGAAAACCGACAATGCCGTCAAGCACCGGCGCTTCAGCCACGTAAACAGGCACATCATCAGGGAAATCGGCAAGAATATCCGCAACACCGGACAGCCGGTTGCGCAGGATGAGGATGCTTTCCGCCGCAAAGGCACCGCCCGCTTTGTGGGCGGCGGCCAGCATGCGCAGCACCACCGTGCCTTCGGCAATGAAACGGCCCTGCCGGCCGGTGAGGTCGCGCTCGCGAATATCGCGAAAGGCGGCGATGCGCGGATCGGCGGGATCTTCGACCGGGATCAGCGCCCGCCCATCCAGCCGGTCAGCGCCCTCACTGGCCATCAACAGTCACATCGGCAAGGAACCGGCCGGCCGCGACGTTGAAGACCAGCGCCTTGCGGGTGCCATTGGCCAGCCGGCCGTAAAACAGCATGTCGCCGCCGGAATAGCTGACATTGTCGATCACAAAGCCTTGCGGCAGGCTCGCGGTGACGGCAAGCGGGCCATTACCGGTCGGGACGGCAAGGTTTGGCGCTTCGTTCTGGGTCTGAACCGCTTTCGACGGCCCCATCGCCTTGTAGACAACCGCACCGAAGACGGCCATAAGGCTGATAAACATCACGGAGCCCGACACGATCTGCAAACGGATCATCTTGCGGCGAACTTTTTCCATGGCCGGATCAAGCGGCTTGTCTTCCTGTTCGTCTTGCTCGATCTGCGTCATCGGGTTCCCTGAAATGCTGATGGATCGGAAAAATAAGAATGAACGACCCCTTTAAACAAGGCGGAGACGCAAGGAAAGTCCTGATTGCCGGGGAAGACGCCGAAGGCCGCCTCGATTCCTGGCTGGCGGGCGAGGTGAGCGGCGACTTCTCCCGCAGCCGCCTGAAGGCCCTGATCGAGCAGGGCGCGGTTTCTCTCAACGGCCAGCCGGTGACGGAGCCGAAAAAGAAGGTGCATCCCGGCGATCGCATCGAGATCGTGATGCCGGAACCGGAAGACCCGGAACCCAAGGGCGAGGACATTCCGCTCGACGTGGAATATGAGGATGAAGACCTGATCGTGCTCATCAAGCCCGCCGGGCTCGTCGTGCATCCGGGCGCCGGCAACTGGACGGGAACGCTGGTCAACGCCCTCATCCACCATTGCGGCGACAGCCTCTCCGGCATTGGCGGCGTCAAGCGGCCGGGCATCGTGCACCGGCTGGACAAGGAAACGTCAGGCGTCATGGTCGTGGCGAAGAACGACAATGCCCACCGGCATCTCGCCGCGCAATTTGCCGATCACGGCCGCACCGGACCTTTGGAGCGGGCCTACAAGGCCATCGTCTGGGGCCGCCCGCGCACCCTGCGCGGCACCATCGACGCAGCACTCGGCCGCAGTGCCGACCGCACCAAACGCGCCGTCAAACACGAGGATTCGGATGACGCCCGCGAGGCGATCACCCATTATGAGGTGATGGAGCGTTACCATGAACGACCGGACGCCACCTGCCTCGCCTCGATGGTGGAATGCCGCCTGGAAACCGGCCGCACCCACCAGATCCGCGTGCATATGGCCCATATCGGCAATCCGCTGATCGGTGATCCCGAATATGGCGCCGCCTTCCGCACCAAGGCGAACCTGCTCGAAGAACCGGCAAAAAGCACCGTTGGCCGCTTTCCGCGCCAGGCGCTGCATGCCTATCTGCTCGCCTTCGAACATCCCCGTACAGGCGAGGTGATGGAGTTCGAAACCGACCTGCCGGATGACATGGAAGCGCTGCTCGCCGCATTGCGCGGCTGAAAAACCTGCATGGCGCGGTCAAAAAAACTGCGCCATGTATTTCGCCGGAAGCCCCGGATAATAAAAAAAGATTAGCGGATAGCGATATTCCGCAGTCGGTCCTTTTTATAGACCGCCCCAATTTCGCTTCAATCGTCACACCTCCTCGGCCCCGCAAAGCTTGAAACCGCCGCCGTGAAAACCGTGGCCGCACAAGAGCTTGGCGACCACTGACGCCGCAGGAAACGCCGAACGTTCAATTCGCCTCCCTCGAACGGAACCGGCATGATGACGGGATCTCTCGCGAATGAATATCGAAGACCGCCGGTTTATATTTCAGGAGTTGCGCAGCGTCGAAGGCTATATCGATCCGCCCGATGCGCTTGTCTTCAAGGCGCTGTTGCAGGCGCAGACGAGCCGGGGGCTCGATGGCGGCATGGCGGAAATCGGCGTTTATTATGGCCGCTCCTATTTCCTGCTGCGCAAATTCGCCCAGGCACAGGAAAAGGTACTGGGCGTCGACCTGTTCGATCTCGACCCGCCCGAAGATGGCAGCCTCGATCAATATGAGCGCCTGATGGAAAACGGCCGCCGGCTGGGTTTTGCGATGGATAAGGAACTGATCATCAGGGGTGACAGCACCCGGCTGGCACCCGCCGACATCACCTCGAAGATCGGCCCGGCCCGTTTCTTCAGCATCGATGGCGGCCACCACCTGCACCATGTGCTGGCCGATGCAAAACTGGCGATGGAGGTGATCGCGCCGCACGGCGTCATCGTCTTCGACGACACCTTCAACCCCGCCTGGCCGGAGGTGACGGTGGGCGTCGCCGATTTCCTTCGCACCCATGGCCATAACCTCGTCTGCTTCGGCATGACCAAATACAAGACCTATGTCTGCCGGCGGGAATTTCACGCGACCTATGCCGGCGCGATTGCCGCCGATCCCGATCTGCAGGGGTTGGGCCATGTCGAGACGCAGTTCCTCGGCTCGAAGGTGGTTCGCCTTCATAATCCCATGCGCCGGCGGGTCATGTATGAGCTGATGGTGCGCTCCGGCCTTGGCGGTTTTTCGGAACGAATCTACCGTTCGAAAGTTAAACAGGTCAAAGAGGGTGTCGCCCCAACATAACGCATGTGTGAACGCAGCGTTCGCTTGAAACGCGGCGGACGCGTACATATCTGTCACATGGGTTCGTGCGGGGTCGGTAACGACCCGCCACTAGCGGTGTGCCTTGGGCGAGTAATCGCCAATCCATGAGGGTGCCGTTCCAGACCATAGATAAGGGGGTGCTTTATGGCCCGCAATAGTTTGCCTACGATTACGGCCGGCGAAGCCGGTCTCAATAGATATCTCGACGAAATCCGCAAATTCCCGATGCTGGAGCCGCAGGAAGAGTACATGCTTGGCAAGCGTTACGCCGAGCATGGCGACCGCGACGCCGCCCATAAGCTCGTCACCAGCCATCTGCGTCTCGTCGCCAAGATCGCCATGGGTTACCGCGGTTACGGCCTGCCGATCGGCGAAGTCGTCTCCGAAGGCAATGTCGGTCTGATGCAGGCGGTCAAGAAGTTCGATCCGGAACGTGGTTTCCGTCTGGCCACCTATGCCATGTGGTGGATCAAGGCTTCGATCCAGGAATATATCCTGCGCTCGTGGTCGCTGGTGAAGATGGGCACGACGGCCAATCAGAAACGCCTGTTCTTCAACCTGCGCCGGCTGAAAGGCCGCATCCAGGCGATCGACGACGGCGATCTGAAGCCGGAGCACGTCAAGGAAATCGCCACCAAGCTGCAGGTTTCCGAGGAAGAAGTCATCTCGATGAACCGCCGCCTGCACGGCGACGCGTCGCTGAATGCGCCGATCAAGGCGTCCGAGGGCGAATCCGGCCAATGGCAGGATTGGCTGGTGGATGACCATGAAAGCCAGGAAGCCGTGCTGATCGAGCAGGACGAACTGGAAACCCGCCGCCGCATGCTGGCCAAGGCCATGGGCGTGCTGAACGACCGCGAACGCCGCATCTTCGAGGCCCGCCGGCTTGCCGAAGACCCGGTGACGCTGGAAGAACTCTCCTCCGAGTTCGACATCAGCCGCGAACGCGTGCGCCAGATCGAGGTTCGCGCCTTCGAGAAGGTGCAGGAAGCGGTGCAGAAGGAAGCGCTGGAAGCCGCGCGTGCTTTACGCGTGGTGGATGCTTAAGGCGGCACTCTCTTAAGGAGAGCACGCCATCCACGAACGACATCATCCTCGGCCCTCGGCCGAGGATTTTTTATGTGTGAAAGCCAAACGGGGATAAATGTCCGGCAACGCCCGTTGCCAACCGTTGAGTCCTCACCATGACAACCCATCGACCGTCATACCGGCCTTGAGCCGGAATCCAGCCGACGCGCGTCTACGCGGCGAGAAGAGTCCTTTCAGCCCAAGGGCTAGGGCTGGCTGGATACCGGCTCAAGGCCGGTATGACGGAAGAGGGAATCTCGCCGGGCAATAAGCCAGTGCTTGGATATGTTGAAATGTTAAGGGCGGCCTGAGCCGCCCTTAAATCATCACTGTCCGGTCGCCGGCGCTGCCGCCGCCCATTCGCTGAGCGCCTTGTCGAAGGCGGCGATGCCGTCATTGCCCTTTTGCAGGGTCAGCAGCGCACGCCGGCCATTGCGGTACGACACCGGAATGTCGATCCAGTTGCGGCTCTTCAGCAGCTCCAGATTGGTCTTCATCGCATCCGGGAAGTCGTTGAGCGCGATCATGTGGAAATCGTCGGTGATCTTGGCCGGAACCGCGATCAGCGCGTTGCCGCGATCCTGCTCGGTGCTCTTCATCGCAATGCGCTGGACACTGTCGATGGCCCCACCTTCGAAGCCGGGCGAAACCGAGAAGACGATCTCGATCAGATGGCTCGCCGGCAGCGACGGATCGGTATTGCGCTTGAAGGTGATGAGCGCGCTGAGGCCACGGCCAGGAACCGTGATCTGGCCCTGCACGGTGGGCGAAGGTTTGCCTTCGCCGTCACTTTCCTGCTGCAGCGACCAGGAAACGCTGCCCTGAATGGCGGTCGGCACCGTCTGGCCCAGCACTTCCTCATAAAGGAACATGCGGTCACCGGTGGCGGCAGCGGCAGGCTGCTGTGCCGGCGGCGTACCCGCTGGGGTTCCGGCGGGTACGCCGGCATTATTGGCCGGAGCCTCGCCCGCGGGCGGCGGCGCGACATTCTGCTCATAGACCGACTGGCCTTCGGCCGTCACCGGCTGGCCGTTCGCACCGGCGGCAGGTCCCTCGTCACGCTCGGTGCCATCGGCCAGAAGCCGCTGGGTAAACTTGGTGCCGGTGACGGAGCCGTCATCGCCATGGGTCGGGGTCTGATGGTTGGTCGGGGTTGTCGGCTGCTGCCCGGTGGCGGGCGGCTGCTGGGTCGCCGGCGGTGTCGGCGTCTGCGCCTCACCCGTGCCGTTCGAAGAGGTCTGAGTGTTGCCGCCGTTCTGTGCGGAACTGACCAGCCCGCCGACCATATCGTTCAGCGCATCGCGGTTCATCCACACGGCATAACCGCCGCCGGCAAGCAGCGCCACGCCGACAAGGGCAAGCACCAGCGACGCATAGTTGCGACGCGGCTTCTTCTTGACCATATAGGCGGGCGTCGCGGCGGCAGCGCCCACGCCATTCGTTTCGTCCGAAGCCTGACGGGTGGACGGCGACGCGCCGTCATAACCGATCAGCTCGTCCAGATCGTCCCAGGGTGTGCGTTCCTTATTGTCCTTTGCCGCGGCCTGATCACCGAAGGGATCGTTATCCGCGCGCGGCAGCGCCGGCGCGTCCTTGGCGGGAATGGCAATATCCGCATCCTGGAAATAGGACGAGAAATCCTCGACCACGGCTGCCTTTTTCGGAGCCTGCTCTTCCGTCTGGCGATGTTCGTCAAAATCGTGCCGGCCACCAAAGGCGGGCGCGTGCTCCACGGCGGCAGGGCCCAAATGGTCGTCCGCCTCGCGACGCTCATCGTCTTCGTAAGGGGCCGGCTCGAAGCTTACTTCCGGTTCCTGATAATGCTGCGCAGCGTAACCGGCAACGAGCGGACGTTCGTCGGTCTCGTTGCGAACCTCTTCATATTCCTCGGCGGCCGGACGCAGATCGTCATCCCGCGCTTCATCGAGCTTGCGCCAGTCATCCTCATCCACCGGCTGTGCCCAATGGGAAGGAACGGAATCATCGGCGGGGCCGGGCGCCGTTTCAGGCTCCGGCTGTTGAGCCGGCTCTTCATCCGCCCGCGTGAAATAGGTGCCAACGGCCTCGTCGGAAACGTGTACCGGGGCCGGAGCGGCATGAACCGTTTCCGGCGCATCATAAAGCTCTTCCGGCTCGTGTTCGCCGTGACGCTGCTCCTCATCGGCAACGGCTTCGACGTGCCGGGGCTCTTCCTCTTCAGCCGGTTCTTCGTAAACCGGCTCCGGCTGTGCAGGCGCGGGCTCTTCATAGACCGGCTCGTGCCGTTCCTCTTCCTGCTCAGCCTGTTCCACAGGTTCGGCAGCGCGGGCCTCGTCTGCGTCGGCAGCATCCTGCTGGTAGTAGGATGCCGCCGTCTCTTCGGCTGCCGGGGAGATAGCGTCATCATCCTCAAGCGCGGGAAGCGCCTCGGCATATTCGCTGTCCACCTCGGCGATGGCGGCGTCCAGCTTGGCGATCTGCCGGCGCAACAATTCTTCCGGCGGACGTGGCTTCATATTCTCGAGTTGGCGCACAACCGCACTGCGCGCCTTGTCGTAAACCTTCGCCCGGTTTTCGGGAGTATTGTTCGCCAAGCCATCCACGGCCTTGCGAATGACTGCTACAAAATCCGCCATAAGCACTTTCTCGTCGTGACCGGCGACGTACCGGCCCGATATGGTTTATGAATCTAGATCGCCGAGGACATTAATCCTCAAACGGATCAGTCACAAGTATGGTGTCGTCACGCTCCGGACTTGTCGACAGAAGCGCGACAGGCGCCCCGATCAATTCCTCGACCTGACGGACATATTTGATTGCCTGAGCAGGCAAATCCGCCCATTTTCGGGCACCGACGGTAGATTCCTTCCAGCCTTCCAGCGTGACGTAGATCGGCTCGACGCGCGCCTGCGCGCCCTGGCTGGCCGGAAGATGATCGATTTCCTGCCCGTCCAGCTTGTAGCCGACGCAGATTTTCAGCTCATCGAGACCGTCAAGCACGTCAAGCTTGGTGAGTGCGATGCCGGTAATACCATTGGTGGCGACCGACTGGCGCACCAGTGCGGCGTCGAACCAGCCGCAGCGGCGCTTGCGGCCGGTGACGGTGCCGAATTCATGACCCTTTTCGCCCAGGAACTGGCCGATCTCGTCATTCAGTTCGGTCGGGAACGGGCCTTCGCCAACACGGGTGGTGTAAGCCTTGGTGATGCCGAGAATGTAACCCAGCGAACCCGGCCCCATGCCCGAACCGGCAGCGGCCTGGCCGGCAACCGTGTTGGAAGAGGTCACATAAGGGTATGTGCCATGGTCGATATCGAGCAGCGAGCCCTGCGCACCTTCAAACAGGATGCGCGCACCGGCGCGGCGCTTCTTGTCGAGCAGCAGCCACACGGTTTCGCTGAACGGCAGGATGCGATCGGCAATCGAGCTCAACTCTTCCATGATGGTTTCATGCGACACTTCAGCGGCGCCGAAACCACGACGAAGCGCATTGTGATGCGTCAGGATACGATCGACCTTGGCGGAAAGCGCCTCCATGTCGGCGAGATCCATGACGCGGATGGCGCGACGGCCAACCTTGTCTTCATAGGCCGGGCCGATGCCGCGGCGGGTGGTGCCGATCTTGGTGCCGCTGTTGGAGGCGGCGTCTTCGCGCATGCCGTCCAGTTCGCGGTGCAGCGAAAGAATGAGCGTGGCATTGTCAGCGATACGCAGGTTTTCCGGTGTCACCTTCACGCCCTGCGCTTCCAGACGGCCGATTTCGGCGATCAGCGCATGCGGATCGACCACGACGCCATTGCCGATGACGGCAAGCTTGCCGGGACGCACGACGCCGGACGGCAGAAGCGAAAGCTTGTAGCTGACACCGTCGATGACAAGTGTATGGCCGGCATTATGACCGCCCTGATACCGCACGACGACATCTGCCCGCTCGGACAGCCAGTCGACAATCTTGCCTTTGCCTTCGTCGCCCCATTGCGAGCCGACCACCACAACATTCGTCATTTCTTGCTTTCCTGCTCATGGCGCTTGCGCGCCCGATAACCCGATGGGAAACCCAAACCCGCGAATGTATACTGTGTTGTTTTACGGAAAGCGACCCTGTTTCTTATGGAGAATTTTGCTTTTTCCGTGACAAGGCGCGGATTTCCCGCATTATCTCGCCCCGTGGGGGCCAAGCGCGGGCGCAAGACCGCCATTCACCCCTTAGCCGTTTTCCCGCCCCGTGAAGAAGCGAAACATCAGCGTGCCCTCCAAAGCCTATATCGCCCTCATCATCGCCACGCTCTGCTGGGGCGGCAACACCGTTGCCGGCAAGCTCGCCGTCGGCCACATCAGCCCCATGGCCTTCACCTTCCTGCGCTGGGTCTTTGCCGTCGCCATCATCTTCGCCATTTCCGTGCCGCAGCTCATCAAGGACTGGCCGGTGGTGAAAAAGCGCCTGCCCTATTTCCTCGTGCTCGGCAGCGTCGGTTACACAGCCTTCAACGTGTTTCTCTACACGGCCCTGCAGCACACCTCGGCCATCAACGCCGCCGTCATCCAGGCCGGTATTCCCATGGTTATCTTCGTGCTGAACTTCATCCTGTTCCGCACCCGCGTGCTGTTCGGCCAGATCGCCGGTTTCTGCCTCACCATTTCAGGCGTGGCGCTGCTCGCGTCGCATGGCGATCCGGTCTCGCTGCTGCAGCTGGAAATGAATGTCGGCGACGCCGTCATGCTGCTCGCGGTTCTGGTCTATGCCATCTACACCGTCATTCTGCGCTGGAAACCCACGGTTGACTGGCGCACGCTGATGGCCATCCCCGCCTTTTTTGCCCTTCTCACCTCCGTCCCGCTGGTTTTCTGGGAAATGTCGCGCGACAGCGTCATCTGGCCGGATCAAAAGGGATGGGTGCTGGTGGTCTATGCCGCCATTTTTGCGTCCCTCATCGCGCAGATCCTCTACATCAAGGGTGTGGAACAGATCGGCGCCAACCGCGCCGGCCTCTTCATCAACCTCGTGCCCGTCTTCGGCACGCTGCTGTCCGTCTTCGTGCTCAGTGAAACCCTGCACACCTATCAGATCATGGCGCTCATCATGGCGCTGGCCGGCATTGCCGTGGCGGAACGAAAAAAATCGCCGGCTTCCTGAACCCATACGGGTCAGGAAAACCGGCGTAGTCTGGCAGGCATGAAAGAATGGAGCATCGGATCGAAAACTGTTTCCGATGCTCAAACCAAAGGTCAGAGCGCGGTTTCGCGCTCAGCCGGAGAAAGGACGGCGTTGCCGAGGACGATATCGCCCTTGTCGGTGGTAACGATCAGCACTTTTTCGAGCGATCCGTCATTGTTCAGCGAAAAGGCAAGGCGCAGGGCGCTCGAAGACCAGCCGGCGCCGGCGAGCGCAGCACGCTTGATCGCGGCGCAATCACCGCAATCGCCAAGGCTTAACGACGGCGTTGCCGGAACATCGGCTGCAAAACCGGAAAAATAATCATCGAGCGCACCCATTGTGGCGTTCACATCGCGGTTGACGCGCAGCAGTTCCTCGCGACGCTCGCCCGTCAGCGGCGCGGCGATGGTGGAAACGCATTGGCCGGCGGAAAGAACGCAGCCATCAAAACCGCCCTGCGCGGAAATGCCGATCTGTGTCACGGCGGACTTCTCGACGGCGGCAAAACCACGGGCAAAACCGGCAGCACCGGCCGCATCGGCATGGGTGGACATGGAAGCAACGGCAATTCCGCAGATGGCGGCAGCAATAATCTTCTTCAGCATTTCATACCCCGTTTTGCGATCCGCCGGCTTGTGCCGGTCTCGATTTCTGTTTCGTGGAAGCGTCTCTTTCAAAGGCCGCTCCCCGTCTGTGATCCCACAATGGCACACGACTGTTTTCAGCCGCTTTAAGCCGATTGCTACAATTTTATCGGTTTTCATTTTTGTACAGAGAACGCTTTTTTCGAATATGCGCCGGTATCGTTGCCGCGAATTCCGGGGCAACGTCGGGAAGCGATAAAGGGGCCGCATCGCTGCGGGGGTATCAAAGGGTAGTGCAGGGTTTGCAGACGATGCGGCCCCGGCTTCACATATGACCCGCCCGCCAAACCGGTTCCTGTTTGGAGGATGGGCATATGCCGGCCGCCTCAACCGTGACATCGGGAAACTCCCCGGTTTCGGCCGCCTGCCCCGCCCATCCTGCGCCGCGCGCACGCCTGATGACCGGGATGGGCCGAGTATAGCCGGGCCGGCGGGACCGGGGATGCGCGGGGATAAACGCATCTTGAAAAAGGCGCTCGGGAGGCGGTTTCGCCCCATCCCGGACACAGGAATTTTCAGCGGGTTAACAGGCCCTTGATCGGCGGCATTTGAATTAACCTTGTCTTAAAACCCGACGTTAATGGTTAGCAATTTAAGAATAGCGGAACGAAAGGGTTCCGTTATGCGTGGCGTATCTGCCGTTGTTTTCCTGATGCTCGTTCTCGCCGGCTGCGCCACCGCACCGTCGCAGGTGACCAATGCCTGTGCGATTTTCGAGCAGCGGAACGGCATCTTCAACAATTGGCGGCGCGATGCAAAAGCGGCCGAGCGCGAGTTCGGCGTGCCCGTGCCTGTCATGATGGCGACGATCTACACCGAATCCGCCTTCCGCCCCTATGCACGGCCGCCCCGCACCAAGCTTCTGGGCTTCATTCCGTGGAAACGCCAGTCGACGGCCTATGGTTATGCGCAGGCGCTTGATGGCACATGGAGTGTTTACCAGCGTGAAACAGGCCGCTGGTCGGCGAGCCGCACCGATTTCACCGACGCCATCCACTTCGTCGGCTGGTATCACGCCAAGAGCCGGCGCGAAAACGGCATTTCGCTGAACGACCCCTACAATCTCTACCTCGCTTATTATTCCGGCCATGGCGGTTATGCGAAGGGCAGCTGGCGCAACAATTCCGCGGTCCAGAAGGCCGCCCGCCGCTCCGCCAACATGGCGATGCGTTACGAGGCGCAGCTGCAGCAATGTGGATATCGCTGAGGCTGGGGCGGGAATAGCCTAGTCTGCGGTTGCTAGTGCCCAAACCTCTCCTCCGTCGTCCTCGGATCAAGCCCGAGGATGACGTCGAGTTTGTGTGACGCTTTGTCAGGAACTGACATGCGCCTGAGTTCCCCACCTGAGGGAGAAAGCCGATAGTAGCGGCGCACTTTACGCCCCATAAGCCGCCAGAAAACCCCTGACCGCATCGATCTCGCCGGAGCGGATTTCATGCCCACCCGGGTGCCACACGGTTTCCACCGTGCCGCCCTGCGCCTTGAGGTTCTGTTCCAGCGCCTTGGTCAGCGGTACGGGGCAGATCGGATCGCGCTCACCGGCGGTGATCAGCACCCGGCGCGTGGCTTTGGCGGGGGAGGTCTTCGGCTCGAACGGGATGAGCGGATGCATCAGCACCGCAGCATCGAAAAGCTCGGGCTGTTCGATCAGCACATTAGCAAGAATATTCGCGCCATTGGAAAAACCGAGGCCGATGACCGGACCGGCCTGATAATGCTCCCGGTTCGCCTTGACGAAATCGGCGAGCTTTTCGGTTGCGCGCTGAAGGTCGGCCATGTCGTAGACGCCCTCGCCCGTACGCCGGAAAAACCGCGCCGCGCCGTGTTCGGAAACATCGCCGACCGGCGAGAGAATGGTGGCCTCAGGCAACAGACGCGAGCCGAAATCGAAGAACTGGTTTTCATCACCGCCGGTGCCGTGCAGCAAGACGAAAAGCGGAGCACCCGCAACGCCGGCGCGGGATTTGTGGAAATAGCTGTCCTTGGTCATGGGAGAATCCTTTCTGAAAGGAGGAGATTCAACGGCTTCCGCGCGGCCTCTTCGGCCAGGCGGGGCGATCAGATGGAGCAAACGGATGCGGCTTGTTTCTTCTCCCCGCCGGGGAGAAGGTCGCGGCAGCGGGATGAAGGGGGCACGGGTGCGATCTATAGCTGACGTTGCCCCCTCATCCGACCCTTCGGGCCACCTTCTCCCCAAACGGGGAGAAGAAATACGTGGCAATGTCCTGCCAAACGCTATCGAGCGGTTAAACCGCCTTCTCGTCGCCCAGCGGCTCCAGATGCTCTTCCAGCACGGAGCGCAGATGCGCATGCTGGGTCGGCAGCTTCAGCGCCTCGCCGAGATGGGCGGTGTCCTCGTCGCGGTCGAAACCGGGCTCGTTGGTGGCCACCTCGAACAGCACGCCGCCCGGGGTGCGGAAATAGATCGCCCAGAAATAATCGCGGTCGATGACAGGCGTCACCTGATAGCCGGTATCCATCAGCGCTTTGCGCACCTCCAGCTGCTTTTCGCGGTTTTCGACCGCAAAGGCGATGTGGTGCACGGACCCTGCACCCAACCGCGCGCCAGAGATATTCGGCATGGTTTCGATGTCGATAAAGTCAGCACCGTTACCGCCGGGCATACCGAGGCGCAGAACGCCGTCCTGGCGATCCACTTCCTGATAGCCCATGAATTTCAAGAGCTCGGCCGTCGCACCTTCATCGCGAAGTCGCAACGAGGCACCCTGAAAGCCGTGGATCGCCTGATCCGCGCCGACGCCGTTGCCGATCCACTGCGCACGATTGTCGTCCCTGACTTCAACCAGCGCAAAACCGTCTCCATCGGGACCTGCGAAATGCAGGCGCTTGTTGCCAAAGGCTTCATCGGCCTTCAGGCCATCCACGCCGGCCTTGGAAAGACGGTCCTGCCAGTAGCCGAGCGATCCCTCGGGAACGGAAAACAGCGTCGTGCCCACTTCGCCGGTGCCGGGACGGCCACGAGCGATATGCGGGAACGGGAAATAGGTCATGACGGAGCCGGGCGTGCCGACTTCATCACCATAATACAGGTGATAGACGTCAGGCGCGTCGAAATTGACCGTCTTCTTCACCCGGCGCAGGCCGAGCGTATCGGTGAAAAAACTGTTGTTCTGACGCGCGCTCGCCGCCATCGACGTGACGTGGTGCAGGCCCTTGATCTGGTTGAGCATGATAAACCCCTTTTTGCCTGGCGAGCCTCATGGTTGGGCCTGCCCTGTTCATGGCGTAAAGATGGGGTAACAGCGCTCTCAGGCATAGAGTGGACAACGGGAACGGATTGTTCCCGAATGGTGAACGATAAAACCGACTGTTCAACGAGCCCGATGGGGCAGTTCAATGATCGTCAGCGACGCCCAGGGTCCAGTAGCCGACGGCGCGCAGCGACGCTTTCGGGAAAGAAATCTCGTCGGTGAGGAAGGATTTTGCCGCCCTCGCCTCGGATTTTTCGCAGGCGACAAAGACGTGCAGGCCTTCATGATCCGCGCTCCAGGCATGGTCGCGCAACGCCTTTTCAATGAGGCCGGCGGTGCCGGCGGGCTTGCCGCGGCGATAAAGCCATGTCCACTCGACATTCGCCGCGCAGACGATCTCCTGCCGCTCGGCTTCGTCATCGACTTCAGCATAGACGTTGAGCTTTTTCCCAGCCGGCATTTCGGCTGCCATGCGCAGCATCACCGGCAGCGCCGTCTCGTCACCGGCGAAGACATAACGCCCGGCTTCCGGGCAAACACCGCTCGGGCCGATGATGCCGAGAACATCGCCGGGCTTCGCCGTCGCACCGAAGGTCGCGCCCGGCATGTGGTCGCCCTCATGCATGACGAAGTCGATATCGACTTCACCACGCGCGATATCGCCAGAACGGATGGTGTAGACGCGCCGTGTGAGAAGATCATCGCCCGCCGGCCAGACGATCGCCCCGGTGGGCGCAAGATAAGGCCAGACCGGTGCGCGGGCCTGATCCGGCACCAGAAGCAGGCGCACATGCATGCCGCCGGTCAGCAGCCTTTCGATGCCGCTTTCGACCGATACCACCAGCCGGCGCATATGCGGTGTCAGATTATAGGCGCGGGCGACCTTGCCGACGAAAAGATTGGGCAGTTCACGCTGCTGCGCGCCATGGCCGCTCCAGCGGAAATCCAGCCCCGTCTCGCCGGAGAATTCGACGATATGCTCGGCCACCATGGCCTTTACCGACATCAATATATGTTCGGAAATGCAGCTGACCCTTGCAGCGAAATGGCCGCCTTCGGCGCTGAAGCTGCCATGGCCATATTCGGTCTTGAACCGCACTGTCGCACCGTCGCGTTCCATCTCCATATGCTCGGAAAAATGATCCTCAAAAGCATCGACGATCGACAGCGGATCGGACAGCGAGACAGAGGTTTCGGCAGACAGGAGAGACACGGGCATAATCCTTCACTTTGTAGTCCGGTTATCTTTAATCCCGACAACCGCAAAGCGTAAAGACATTTTATGAGTATCTAGAGAAGGTTTTTGTCACTGCCCGCCGTTTCAGGCAATTGCCAGTCGATCGGCTGGCGGCCATGGGAGACGAGAAAGGCGTTTGCCTTGGAAAAATGGCCATTGCCGAAAAAGCCGTTATGGGCCGAAAGCGGGGACGGATGCGGCGAGCGCAGCACGAGGTGCTTGCGCTGGTCCACGAAGGCCGCCTTCTTCTGGGCATAGGAGCCCCAGAGCAGGAAGACGACATGGTCGCATTCGTCGTTGACAGCGCGGATGACGGCGTCGGTGAATTTTTCCCAGCCCTGCCCCTGATGCGAGGCGGCGCGGGACTCTTCCACTGTCAGCACGCTATTGAGCAGAAGCACGCCCTGTTTCGCCCAGCTTTCCAGAAAGCCGTGACCCACCGGGCGAATGCCGAGATCGGCCTGCAATTCCTTGTAGATATTGACGAGCGAAGGCGGAATGCGCACGCCTGGCTGGACGGAAAAGCACAGCCCATGCGCCTGGCCAAGCCCGTGATAGGGATCCTGGCCTAAAATGACGACCTTCACCTCATCGAGAGGCGTGAGATCGAGAGCGCGGAAATATTCCGCGCCCTTCGGGAAGATGCGCTTGCCGGCGGTCTTTTCGGCAAGCAGGAACTCTTTCAGCTTGAGCATGTAGGGGCTGGCGAATTCGCCGGAAAGAACGCGCTTCCAGCTGTCTTCGAGTTTGACGCCTGCCTCTGCCATGCCTGCCTCCATCAGAGCTTATTTGAACCGGTTGCCGCGCTGCAGCACTTCGATCTTGTAACCATCGGGATCGCAGATGAAAAAGTATTTTGCGAAAGGCTGGCCCTTATAATCGGCCTCGATGATCTTGCCGGGAGAAAGGCCGACCTCGATGAAGCGCTGGTGTTCGGCGTCCACATCGGCAACGCTGACGGCAAGGTGGCCATAACCGTCGCCCAGCGCATAGGGCACTTCGCGGCCACGGTTGACGGTCAGTTCCAGCTCGAAATCGCCCTCGGCATTGCTGAGATAGATCAGCGTGAAATTCTCGAACTCGGCGCGTTCCGCAATTTCAAGGCCGAAAGCCTGTTTGTAAAATTCCACCGAACGCTTTTCGTCCAGCACCCGGACCATCGAGTGGATCAGCTTGGCCATGGTGTTTTCCTTCTTCTTCCTGTTGACGGCCCGGTTATGCTCCGGGCATCGCGGCCCAAGGGGATAAAGACTGAGCGTCGCGCTTTCAACCCTAAAGGCACTCTGCGACAGGACGTAGCGGCCCGATCACGGCAAATGTGATGGCAAAAAACCCTTGGTTTTTCAGGTGCGGCCGGAACCTGCGGCAACGGGACCGCATGGTTTTGGGCCCGCCGCTCTATCCTGAGTGCTGAACTCATGATACCGGCTAGGCATGCGCCTTTTATACCTCTGTCTTGGCTGGCTAATGGTCGCGACCGGCATTGTCGGCGCGTTTCTTCCCGTTTTGCCCACCACGCCGTTCCTGCTTCTGGCGCTCTGGTGTTTTTCGCGCTCTTCACCAAAACTCGAGGCGTGGCTGCTGGCCCACCCCAGATTCGGCCCTTCCCTGCAGCGATGGCGCGAACGCGGCGCAATCGCCCGCAACGCCAAGATCGCGGCGCTTTCGGCCATGTCCGTCAGCTACGCCGCTTTCTGGTTCCTGAGCGAGCCGCCGCCGCTACGGGCAGCCATCGTCGCCGCCGTCATGCTGGGCTCTGCGCTCTTCATCGCCACGCGCCCGGAAAGCTAAGAGCGCTCCTAACGATGCCGCGACTGCGGCAGCACGTAGGGAATACGCCGCGCGGGCAACCGGCCGACGACGCCGCCAATGCCATAAACCCTGGCGATGGTCTCGTCGTTGATCGTTTCCAGCGAAGGACCGCTCGCCGTCACCCGGCCGCCATGCATGACGATAAGTTGATCGGCAAATTCCGCCGCAAGATTGAGATCGTGGAGGATGGCGAGCACCAACCCACCGCCGCTTGCAAAGTCGCGCGCCGTTTCCAGCACGGCGATCTGGTGGCCGATATCGAGGCTGGCCGTCGGCTCGTCGAGGAAGAGCGCCCGCGCCTCACCATTTTCCACCGGAAAAGGCACCTGCGCCAGCGCCCGGGCAAACTGCACCCGCTGCTGCTCGCCGCCTGAGAGCATGTTGTAGGACCGCTGCTCGAAACCGCGCAGCCCGGCCTTGGCAAGCGCCCGGCGGGCCTGCTCTTCCGGCGCGCGCGACCCCTGTGCGACAGCCCCCATGCGCACGATTTCGAGCGCCGTGAAAGGAAACGCAAGCTGGGTGCTCTGCGGCAGCACGGCCCTGAGACGCGCAAGCTGGACCGGTGTGAAGGCCGGCAGGTCGATGTCATTATAGGCCACCGAGCCGCTCTCGGCGCGCATCTCGCCCGAGAGAACCTTCATCAGCGTGGATTTGCCGGCACCGTTGGGGCCGATGATGACATTGACCTTGCCGGGCTTCAGATCGACGCTGACCGTGTCGAGCAGCCGGCGGCCGGAGCGGATGAGGGTGAGGTTTTCGGCCCGGATCATGACATGTTCCGCATGGAAAAGCCGCCGCGTCCCAAGAGCAGGAACAGGAAGACCGGCGCGCCGATGAGCGCCGTGACGACGCCGATCGGCAGTTCCGCAGGTGCGGCCACCGTGCGGGCGAAACTGTCGGCCAGCAGCAGAAGCGCCGCCCCGCCAAGTGCCGACGCCGGCAGCAAAAAGCGGTGCGACGGGCCAATGGCAAGGCGAAGCAGATGCGGCACGACGATGCCGACGAAGCCGATGGAACCGGCCGCCGCCACACTCGCCCCGCAGGCGGCGGCAACGGCCAGAATGACGATCCGTTTTAGCCGCTGCACCGGAATGCCCATGTGAAAGGCAGCCGCATCCCCGAGGATCAGCGCATCGAGCCCGCGGGCAACGAAGGGAATGATGGCGAGAACGACGATGATGAAAGGCAGGGTCGCGAGCACCTTGGCGGGCGTTGCACCGCCGAGCGAACCGAGCGACCAGAAGGTGATGTCGCGCAGCGCCCGGTCATCCGCCACGAAAATCATCAACCCGGTCAGCGCGCCGCTGATTGCCGCCACCGCAATGCCGGCCAGAATGAGCGTGGTGGTGGAGGTCGCGCCGTCCTTGGTGGCGATCAGGTAAAGCACCCAGGTGTTCAGCAGCCCGCCGAAGAATGCCATGATGGGCAGGAAATGCGGGCCGAAAAACACCGCCACCGTGGCAAGCGCGCCTTCCCCAAGGGAAATCGCCGCGACCGCAAACAGCGCCGCACCCGAGGTGACGCCGACAATGCCGGGATCGGCCAATGGATTGCGGAACAGGCCCTGCATCATCGCCCCTGAAACGGCAAGCCCGGCGCCGATCAACATGCCGAGCGCGGTGCGCGGCAGGCGCACGGCCTCGAGAATGATCCTGTCGCGCGCATCGAGCTGATCCGCGCCGCCGGTAAGATAGGCAATGAGCTCTGAAATGCCGACGCCCGTGGGTCCGCTGACAAGCGACACGCCACAGGCAAACAGCAGGATGCCGACGAGCACGGCAAGGGCGACAACCCCCTGGCGGGATCTGTCGCCGGCAACGCCGCCCTCGGTGGAACTCAAGATCGCAAGGCTCACGGCTTCACCACGTCAGGGTAGAGCTTGTTTGCCAACTCGCGACCGGCGGCAGGCGTGCGCGGGCCGAAACCGATGAGATAAAGCCCATCCATGCTGATGAGCGTCTTGCTTGCGGCAGCAGGCGTGGACTGGAAAGCGGGAAGCGCGAAAGTCTCATCCGCCTTGGCGGCGTGGTCGCCGCGCGCCATGGTCAGCACCACGTCGGGTGCCGCAGCAATGACCGCCTCATCCGTCAGCGGCTTGTAACCCGTGATCTCCTGAGCCGCATTGATGCCGCCCGCCATTTCGATGATCGCCGCCGCTTCGGTATCCTTGCCCGCCGCCATGATGCGGCCGCCGGCGGTGGAGAGCACGAAGAGAACACGCTTCCTGCCCTTTTCCGGGATGGCGGAGACATCCTTGGCGAGTGCATCGAGCCCAGCCCTGGTCTCGGCAGCCAGCGCCTTCGCCTTGTCCGAGAGACCCACGGCCGCGCCGACATCCTCGATCTTCTTGGGAATGGCGTCGCCGCTCGGCGGCGTATCGACGGTGACGAAAGGCACCGCACTTGCCTTCAGGATGGCGATGACATCGGCCGGGCCGGAGCCGTCTTCCGAAAGAATGAGATCCGGCTTCTGCGACAGGATGCCTTCCGACGACAGCGCTCGCATGTAACCGATGTCAGGCTTGGCGAGCGCATCGGCCGGATAGCTGCTGGTGCTATCGCGCGCCACGATACGATCTCCTGCACCCAGCGCATAAAGGATTTCCGTCACCGTGCCGCCCACTGCGACGATGCGTTTCGCCTCCGGATTACCCTTGTCCGAAGCCATGGCAGCCGGCGCGGCAAAGGTGATTGCGGCGGGCACGAGGGCGGCGAGAACGAAGGAACGAAGGCGGGAATTCAACATGGCGTTATCCTGAAACACGACCCGGCGCCGGTTTGCCCGCGCCACTAATCTTGAGTTCTTTACACATGTTTATACACCGCGCAATCGATAAGTGGAGTAAATTTGTTCGCTTTGTCGTGAACCCCTTCCCAACCCCATCCGGGCCGGATATCCTGACTGAAACAGGAAACTTAAAGGGAGACTTTCATGTTTATCGCAATGAACCGCTTTCGTGTCGTGCCGGGTTATGAAGACACCTTCGAATCCATCTGGCGCGAGCGCAAATCGCACCTGAGCGAATTGCCGGGCTATATCGAATTTCACATGCTGAAAGGCCCGAAGGCGGACGACCATACGCTTTACGCCTCGCACACCGTCTGGGCCACCAAGGACGACTTCCTTGCCTGGACGAAATCCGAACAGTTCCGCGCCGCCCACGCCAAGGCCGGCGAAAACCGCGGCAAGGTGGAATATCTTTCCGGCCCGCATTTCGAAGGCTTCGACGTCATCATCCATGAAGACAAGAATGGCGAGCGCCGTTCGATTGCCGCCTGAGGCCGTCCGATGAGCATTGCAGCCCAGAAGACCGATGACGACAGGCAGGCCCGCGCCGCATCAGCCCTTGCCGAAAAGCCCGATGGCATCGTGGAGGCCATTGCCGCCAAGGCCGAGGTGACGCCTGCCGAAATCCTGGCGATCCTGCCCGAAGGTGCGGCCGTTTCCGCCGCCGCCGACCAGTTCGACGCCATCTGGAACGAGATGCGCGGATGGGGCGAAGTCCTGATGATCGTGCAGACCGGCGACATCGTGCTGGAAGTGCCCGGCCACCTGCCGGAAGGCAGCGAAAGCCATGGCTGGTTCAACATCCACGGCGACAGCCCCATCGGTGGTCACATCAAGAAGGACAATTGCGCCGGCATCACCTTCGTCGATCGCGGCTTCCACGGTCGTCGCTCCTGTTCCGTCTGGTTCATGAACGCCGCCGGCGGCGCCATGTTCAAGATTTTCGTCCGCCGCGACGAGAACAAGGAACTGCTGGCCGGGCAACTCGCGAAGTTCGAAGCGCTGCGGAACGGTTTCCGCGGCTGAGCAGGCGCAGGGCTGCCACGGCAAAGTAGCAGCCTCTTCCGAGATCGATTATCCACCGACGGAAGGACACTGCCTCAAAATAAATAATTATCGTTTTACAATAAAAAATGTTGAAAAATCGATGTTCCTGATTGAGATTGGCCGCCGTCGGCCGATCCAGCCGTCATTTGAAAAAAGGAATCTCGATGATGAAGAAATTATTCACCGCCGCCGTGGTGAGCGTGGTGCTGCAGGCCTGCCTTGTCTCACTCCCCGCGCAGGCAGCGGGTGGTCAGGACCCGGCCTCCGCGGAACGCACACTCAGAACCGTTCTCGAGGAAGCACGCAGCGGCAACCTCAACCTCTCGCGCTTCGAAGATGACATCGTCGCCGATGTCCGGGCCAATGCGGGCGCGGTTTCGGATGAAATCAGACGCCGTGGCAAGGTGACGGCCATGCAATATCTCGGAAGACAGGCGACCGAGGCGGGTGATCTTCACAGATTCAAGGTCACCTTCGAAAAGGGCCAGATGCGCTGGTCGCTCATTCTCAACACGCGCGGCCAGATCGCCAATATCGACATGGAAGCCCCCTGACCCCTTTTTCGTGTGCCGGTGGGATGCAAAGCGCGCCCGCCGGCAGGCATGAGCGGCATCATCAGCCCAGCAAGATGGCCTGCGGTCTCGATTGACGTTATAAATTTATCGTCTTACAGGAATTAAAGGACAAAAAACCACCGGATCACCTGATGACAGACCCATCCATCAGCCGCCGCATCGCCCGTGTCAGCCGTATCCTGATATGGCTTTCCTTCGTTTTTGCAGGCACCCTCATCGCCGCTTATGTCGCCATATGGGCCGATACGGAAACCCTGCGGACGGTGATTGAAGGGCAGATCCTGCCGCCTGCCACACCTTACCTGCTCACCGACACCGTGCGTGTCACCGGTTTTGTCGTCGGGCTTCTGCCGCTTCTGGCCGTGCTTAGCGGGCTCTGGTTTGCCGTCCTTCTTTTCCGGCTTTTCGAAAGGGGCGAGGTCTTTACGCAGACGTCAGGCAAAAGGCTGATCCAGGTCGGTGTCGCGCTTGCCGCATTGCTGCCGGCACAGATCGTCATGACCGGCTCTGCTTCCTTTCTGCTGACGGTGGGCAATCCCGTTCCGAGCATCTCCTTTTCTTTTGAGAGCACGCAGATGCTTGTGGGCTTTGCCGGCGGGTTGATGATTGTCGTTGGCTGGGTGCTGGGGGAAGCGACGCGCATCGCCGACGAAAACCGCGAATTCATCTAGGAAACGACCGTGCCGATCATCGTCAATCTGGATGTCATGCTTGCAAAACGGAAGATGCGATCAAAGGAGCTCGCGGCCCGTATCGGCATTACCGAACAGAATCTTTCAATCCTGAAATCCGGCAGGGCGAAAGGCGTGCGCTTCGAAACCCTCGAAAAGATCTGCGAGGCGCTGGACTGCCAGCCCGGAGACCTTCTCGAATACAGGCACGGCCCCTCTGTCGTCACCGAGGAGGTGACGGACGAAACCTGAAAGCGACGGGCAGTCCCGTCGGTTCATCGCCCGTTCAGTGCCGTTTTCTATCATCCGTTGAAATTCGAACGGAACCAGCACGGAGCAAGCACCATGACCGACCACCGACCTCTTCTTTCGCGCCGCAGTTTCGCCGGGCTTGTCGCGCTTGCGCCGCTTTTTGCGGCAAGTGGTGCGGTCGCCGCGCCGGCAAGCCTGCGTGGCAGCGTCTCCTATCGCGAGCGCATCGCCCTGCCGCCGGGCGCGACCGTCACCGTGCGCCTGATCGATGTTTCGCTGGCGGATGCGCCGTCGCAGACGATTGCCGAAACCACCATCCGCCCGCGTGGCCAGGTGCCGGTGCCTTTTGTACTGCGTTATGACGACCGCGACATTCGTGGCCGCCGTTCCTATGCGCTGAGCGCCGAAATCCGCGACCGCGACCGTCTGCTCTTCACCACCACCCGCCGTTACTCCGTCCTGACCGGCGGTCGCGACGATACCGATCTCGTGCTGGAGCGTGTCGGCGCGGGTCCGGGCAGACCGGAGCCGGAAGCCGGCATCGATGGACGCTGGCTGGTGCAGGAGATCCGCGGCGAACGGATTCGCGGCCGCCGCCAGGCGACACTGGAAATTACCCGCGAGGGCCGCGTTTCCGGCAATGCCGGCTGTAACGGCATCGGCGGCGAGGTGAAGATCAGCCGCAACCGCGTCGATTTCGGCCGGATGATCTCCACCCAGATGGCCTGCGCGCCCGACATCATGCGCCAGGAGCGGCAGTTCATCGAAGCTCTGGAAGGCGCGCGCTCCTTCCGGCTGGAACCGCGTCGCGGCACGCTGGAACTGATCGACGGCCGCGGCCGCCCGGCCATGCGTCTGCGCCGCGCCTAACCGGCGCAGCCCTCCCCCTCAGAATGCCGGCGCCGCCGTGCTGGCCATGGAACATTCCATGTCGCTTCCGGCACGGCGCGCGCCCGTTTCCCGCCCTATGACTTTGGCTACGTCGCCTTGGCGCTTTGCTCCGCCGCCAAGCTGCGCTATGGAACGCGCCGAACTGTGCCGGCCGATGCCGGCGTGAAGTCTTTGAGGGAAAACGAATGACATCCTATGTTCTGACCGTAGCCTGCAAATCGACCCGTGGCATCGTCGCCGCGATTTCCGGTTATCTGGCGGAAAAGGGCTGCAACATCGTCGACAGTTCGCAGTTCGACGACCTCGAGACCGGCAAGTTCTTCATGCGCGTCTCCTTCATTTCGGAAGAAGGCGCTTCCCTTGAAGCCATCACCGAAGGCTTTCAGCCGGTGGCGAAAAAATTCGGCATGGAAGCGGATATCTATCCGGACGGCCAGCGCATGAAGGCAATGCTGATGGTGTCGCGTTTCGGCCATTGCCTCAATGACCTCCTCTATCGCTGGAAGATCGGCGCGCTGCCGATCGATATCGTCGGCGTCGTCTCCAACCATTTCGATTACCAGAAAGTGGTGGTCAACCACGACATTCCCTTCCACCACATCAAGGTGACGAAGGAGAACAAGCCGAAGGCCGAAGCGCAGCTGATGGACCTGGTCGAAACGAGCGGCACGGAACTCGTGGTGCTGGCCCGTTACATGCAGGTTCTGTCCGATGACCTCTGCCGCAAGATGTCGGGCAAGATCATCAACATCCACCACTCCTTCCTGCCGAGCTTCAAGGGCGCAAACCCCTACAAGCAGGCCTATGAGCGCGGCGTGAAGCTTATCGGCGCAACGGCGCATTACGTCACCGCCGATCTCGACGAAGGCCCGATCATCGAGCAGGACACGGTGCGCATCACCCATGCACAATCGGCCGACGACTATGTCTCGCTTGGCCGCGACGTGGAAAGCCAGGTGCTGGCTCGCGCCATCCACGCCCATATCCACCACCGCACCTTCATCAACGGCAACCGCACGGTCGTCTTCCCGCCGAGCCCCGGCAGCTATGCTTCCGAGCGGATGGGGTGAAACCTTCGTCATTGACGAAATGACAACCACAGTTTACATTGCACCATGCTCACGATCCGGGAAACAAGCGAGTTTGCCGACTGGCTGGCGGGTCTGCGCGATGTGCAGGCGCGCGCCCGCATCGCACGCCGCATTTACCGGCTGGCGGACGGCAATCCCGGAGACGTGAAACCGGTTGGCGAAGGCGTCAGCGAACTCAGGATCGACCTTGGACCCGGATATCGGGTCTATTTTGTCCGGCACGGCGATGTCGTCATCATATTGCTGTGTGGCGGCGACAAGGCATCGCAACCCCGCGACATCGCCAGAGCCAAGAAACTGGCCAGAGCGCTCAAGGAGTGAGACCATGCCACTTGTGACACGCGATTACGATGCTGCCCGCTACCTTGATAGTGACGAATCGCTTGCCGCTTACATCGCCGACGCCACAGAGAGCGGCGATGCACAGGAGCTCGCCCATGCGCTGGGCGTCGTGGCGCGGGCCAAGGGTATGACTGACCTTTCGAGACAAACCGGCCTTCCCCGCCAGACCTTGTACAAGGCGCTGAGCGGCGAGGGAAATCCGGAACTGGCGACGATTGCCAAGGTCGCCGACGCGCTGGGCTACAGGCTCTCGCTGGTGGCGAAACCGCCTGCAGACACGGCCGCCTGATAAACCCGGCGGGCTACGGCGCCTTTTCCACGCCACCAAACACCACCCGCGCCCTCAAACCGCGCCCGCCCGCGCCGTCCTCCAGCATCAGTCGCCCGCCAAAAAGCCCGGCGATCTCCTCGATGATCGCAAGGCCGAGGCCGGCGCCGGGGGCGGCGTTGGCTTCGCCGCGGGCGAAGCGCTGGCGCACCATGGCGCGTTTTTCCGGGGGTATGCCGGGGCCGTTATCTTCCACTTCCAGCCAGACAGCGCCCGCTTGCCTGCCGACGCGCACGGTGACTTCCGCCCCGCGCCCGGCATAATTGATGGCATTGGAAACGAGATTGCCGATCAGTTCGCCGATTAGGAGCGGCTCGGCGGGAATTGTCGCTTCGCCTTCACCTTCGAAACCGAGATCGATGCCGGCGTCGGCCGCGCGCGGCACGAAATCGGCGGTTACGTTCTGCGCGACGGCCACCAGGTCTATCGCGGAAAAATCATGTTTTTCGCTCGAACCGGCGGCATCGATATTGGCCATGCGCAGCAGCTGGGCGAGGATATGTTCGGCATGGGCCACCGAAGCGCCGCCCTTCAGCGCCGCCGCCTGCGCCTCTTCAAGGCTTGCGGCGCGGGCGGAAAGGGCCAGCTGGGTGCTGATGATGGCGAGCGGCGTGCGCAGCTGATGGCTGGCATTGCCGGTGAAATGCCGGAGCGCATCGAGCGCCGATTGCAGCCGCACCATGAAGGAATTGACCGTCTCAACCAGATTTTCCACCTCCACCGGCACGGATTGGCGGATGGGGTGCAGGTCGTTCGGGCTGCGCTCGGCAATGGCTTCGCTGAGCCGGTAAAGCGGCCGGAGCGAAATCGTCACCGCGATCCAGACGATGATCGCAGCCCCCACGATCATCAGAAGCAGGCGAAGCGCGGACCGCAGGATGATCGCCTGCGCCAGCTGGCTGCGGGCAATCGTGGTTTCGGCAACGGTGACGGAAAAGGGCACGGAATTGATGCCGGTGGAAGCGAAACGCCTGATAGCGGCGATGCGGATCGGTTCATCGCGGAACACGGTATCGCGATAGGCGGGCGTATCACCCGCCGGGTTCGCAACCGTCGGCAGGTTCTGGTAACCCGTGAGGAATTGCCCGTTCGGCCCATCGACGCGGTAGAATACCCGGTCCTGCGCCGCCGATGTCAACATCTCCAGCGCGACATAGGGAATATCCACTTCCAGTGACCCGTCCTCGGCAACCACCACGCGTTCGGCAATGGCCAGCGCCGAACCTGAGAGCACCCGGTCGGAGACGACATTGGCGGTGTTGACCGCCTCCCGCCAGGTATCGGTGAGCGCAACGCAGCCGATAATGGCGGTGGAGATGAGAAGCCAGCCTAGAAGTCGCCGCCTGAGCGAATAGGCGGCCTGTATCATTCAGCCATCTCCGGCAGCTTTTCGAGATAATAACCGATACCGCGCGCCGTCTTGACCGTCAGCCCGTGGGGCGCGAGCCGCTTGCGCAGGCGGCTGACATATTGCTCGATGGCATTGGCGGAAATATCGTCGTCGAAGCCGGTCAGCGACTGCACGATCGCCTCCTTGGCGACAACCTTGCCGGCCCGCATGAACAGCACCTCAAGCAGCGCCACCTCGCGCGCCGGAATATCGAGCGGGCGCCCATCTGCGGAAAAGGTGCGGGAATTGAGATCGAAAAGCACCTTGCCGAAACTGAGGGCGGAGGAACGCAAGCCGGCATTGCGGCGCAGCAGCACCCGCACACGGGCCTCGAATTCCGTGATGTCGAACGGCTTGATCATGTAGTCGTCGGCGCCGAGATCGAGCCCCTTGACCTTTTCTTCCGGCGTGCCGCGCGCCGTCAGTATCAGCACCGCCGCCTTGTCCTGACGCGAGCGCATGGAGCGCAGCACCTCGATGCCATCCATTTCCGGCAGGTTGAGATCGAGAATGACGAGGTCGAAACTTTCCGCTGCAATCGCCGCATCGGCGGAAGCGCCATCGGAAACCACGTCCACCGCATAACCGCTGCCGCGCAGAAGTGCGGAAAGCCCTTCCGACAGCACCTGATTGTCCTCGACCAGCAAAATACGCAAATCTTCCTCCCGCAATCCGCCGAATTTAACCAAGCCCTTGCCGCTTGTGAATGGCAAGCGCGTGCGGCATGATCTTTTCCATGCGTATCTGCCTTTTTCTCTGCCTCTGTCTTTGCATGGCCTCGCCCGCGCTTGCGCAGGTCGCCATTTTTCCCGCCCCATCAGGCAAGGCGGGTGCGGAAACGCTGGTGGTCTATTCCTCGCTGGATGAGCCGCTGGCGACGCCGATGATCGAGGGTTTCCAGAAGGCCAATCCCGATATCGCCGTCCACTACGAGGATATGCTAACCGGCGAAATCTACGACCGCATCGTGAAAGAAACCGATGCGGGCAAGAAGACCGCCGATTTCGCCTTTTCCTCCGCCATGGATCTGCAGGTGAAGCTGAGCAATGACGGTTATGCGCAGCGCTCCGATCTTGCCATGAGCGCCCGCTGGCCCGCCTGGGCGAACTGGCGCAACACCGCCTATGCGCTGACCTTCGAGCCGGCTGTTTTCGTCTATCACAAGCCGAGCTTCACCACGGAAAAGCCGCCCGCCACCCGCGCCGAATTTGTCGATTATCTCGAACGCCACGCCAGGCAAGTGCATGGCCGCATCGCAACTTACGACATCGAACGCTCCGGTGTCGGCTTCCTGTTCATGTCACGCGATCAGGAGCAGTTCGGCGATATATGGAACGTCATCAAGGCCATGGGCGCGGCGGGCGTGAAGGTCTACTCCACCTCCTCCGCCATTCTGGAGCGGGTCTCCGACGGCCGCTTCGTGCTGGGATACAACATTCTTGGCTCTTATGCGGCCGACTGGGCCTCGCGCCACCCCGATGTCGGCATCGTGCTGCCGAAAGACTATACCGTGGTCATGTCGCGTATCGGGCTGGTGCCGGAAGCCGCCGCCAACCCGGCGCTCGGGCGTCGTTATCTCGAGTTCTTCATGTCCAAGGAGGGCCAGACGATCATGGCCCGGCAATTGCAGATTCCCGCCGTCAGCCCTGAGGTGGCGGGCGAAAACACCGCCAACACCATGCAGGCCATCCACGGCGCACAATTGCGCCCCGTACCCGTCAGCCCCGGCCTGATGGTCTATCTGGATCAGGTGAAACGCAGCCGCCTGATCGAGCGCTGGAACGAGGCGCTTCGCTCACAGTAGTTCGAGGATGCCGGGTGCGCTCACCTCCCTCATCCCTGGGCTTGTCACAGGGATCCAGCCAGCCCAAGTCCTTGGGTTGAAAGGAGTCCTTCCGCCGCGCCGGCGCGCATCGGCTGGATTCCCGTGACAGGCACGGGAATGAGGGTGGAGCAAGCTTCAAAAGCGCAAAACAAAGTCGCCCACACACGCCACAGTAGACGTCCGACGGAAATTAATAGAGAGTAAATGAGCAAGGACTTGCGTAGCGTCAGTTAGATGACAGCTTTTTGTGATGCTCTGCAATCCTTCTTCATTCCGTGGAGGCGGAAGAAGATGCGGGAGGAAATCCAGGACGATTGCCAAGCACCACGCTGACTATTCAGCGCCGGCACAGACGCGTCCTGAAAGCCCCCCGCATAAACGAAAAACGACGCCCAAAAAGGGCATCCTGAGGAGGGTTTTCTACGTGAAACATTTTCTTATCGGCACATTTCTGGCGGGCATGATCGCTCTTCCGGCCGCTGCAGCGGATTACACCATCATTGCCCCGGCCAATCCCGGCGGCGGCTGGGACCAGACCGCGCGTTCCCTGCAGAGCGTGCTGCAGGAAGAAGGCATTTCCAAGAGCGTTCAGGTACAGAACGTACCGGGCGCCGGCGGCACCATCGGTCTTGCGCAGTTCGCCAGCCAGCAGAAGGGCAACCCGAACGCCCTCATCGTCGGCGGTTACGTGATGGTCGGCGCCATCCTCACCAACAATGCGCCCGTCACGCTTAAGGAAGTAACGCCGATCGCCCGTCTGACCGGCGAATATGAAGCCATCGTCGTTCCGGCATCCTCGCCGCTGAAGACCATCGGCGACCTCGTCGACCAGCTCAAGAAGGACCCGGGCAGCGTTTCCTGGGGCGGCGGTTCCGCCGGCGGCACCGACCATATCGCCGTTGGCCTGATCGCCAAGGCGGCCGGCGTCGATCCGACCAAGATCAACTACATCGCTTACTCCGGCGGCGGCGAAGCGCTTGCCTCGATCCTCGGTTCGCAGGTAACGGCCGGCATTTCGAGCTACGGTGAATTCGAAAGCCAGGTGAAGGCCGGCACGCTGCGCCTGCTCGCGGTTTCCAGCGAAGAGAAGCTGGAAGGTGTCGACGCACCGACCTTGAAGGAAAGCGGCCTTGATGTCGTCGTCCAGAACTGGCGCATGGTCGCCGCTCCTCCCGGCCTGACGCCGGAACAGGAAAAGGCCGTTAATGCGGACATCGAGAAGTTGGTGAAATCCGCCAAGTGGCAGGAAACCCTGAAGACCAAGAGCTGGATGGACACCTATCTTGCCGGTGACGAATTCAAGGCGCAGCTCGCCAAGGATACCGACGCCACCGCCGCCATCCTCAAAGACATCGGACTGGTAAAATGAGCCAGGGTTCCAACCCTTCTGAGCATCAAAAGCGCCGCCCTGACTGGGCGGCGCTGGCGATCGCCGTCTTCCTCGTCCTCATCGCAAGCGTGATCTTCTGGGACAGCGCCCGTCTCGCCAGCGTCACCGGTTATTCGCCGGTCGGCCCGGCAACCGTGCCTTACGCCATCGGCTTCTGTCTCATCGGCCTGGCGCTCTGGACGGCCATCGAAGCATGGCGCGGCGATTTTCCCGAACGCGACAGACAGGAAATTGCCCCTGTTATCTGGGTTGTCGCCGGTCTTGCCGCGCAGATGCTGCTGCTGAAGGTGGCGGGTTTCTCCATTGCCACCGGCCTGCTTTTTGCCTTCACGGCGCGCGCCTTCGGCAAACGCAAGCTCTGGTATTCGATCCCCATCGGCATCGCCCTCAGCTTCGTCATCTGGTTTATTTTCGCGCGGCTGCTGCAGCTTTCACTGCCCGCCGGGCCTCTGGAACGGCTGTTCTTCTGACGGCCATTCCGACCAAAATTCGAGATCACAGGAAACCGCAGGCGCGCGATGACGCATACGCCAGCCGTTCCGCCCGACAGGGGGACATCTGTCCATGAGTACCTTTGAATTCCTGCTGCACGGTCTTGAGGTTGCCGCCCAACCCATGAACCTGCTCTATGCGCTGATCGGCGTCACACTCGGCACCGCCGTCGGCGTTCTGCCCGGCATCGGGCCGGCGCTGACCGTCGCGCTGCTTCTGCCCGTCACCTACAGGCTCGATCCCGCTGGCTCGCTCATCATGTTCGCCGGCATCTATTACGGCGGCATGTATGGCGGATCGACCACCTCGATCCTGCTCAACACGCCGGGCGAAAGCGCCTCGATCGTCACCGCGCTCGAAGGCAACAAGATGGCCCGCAAGGGCAGAGGCGGCCCGGCCTTGGCCACCGCCGCCATCGGCTCCTTCGTCGCCGGCCTCATCGCCACCATCGCGCTCGCGTTTATCGCGCCATACATCGTCAAGCTGGCGTTGGTCTTCGGCCCGCGTGAATATTTCGCGCTGATGGTGCTGGCCTTCGTGACCGTTTCCTCCGCTTTCGGAGATTCGGCGTTGCGCGGCCTCACCTCGCTGTTCATCGGCTTTGCCCTTGCCATCGTCGGCATCGACCAGCTGACCGGCCAGACCCGCATGAGCTTCGGCATTCCCGATCTGCTTGACGGCGTGGAAGTAACGACGCTTGCGGTGGCCATGTTCGCCATCGGCGAAACACTGTTCATCGTCGCGCAGGGCAGCACCGGCCCGGACAAGGTCGAGGCCGTCAAGGGTTCGGTCTGGATGAGCGCGCAGGACTGGGCGCGTTCCTGGAAAGCCTGGCTGCGCGGCACGCTGATCGGCTTTCCTATCGGCGCCATGCCAGCGGGCGGTGCTGAAATCGGCACCTTCCTGTCCTATGCCACCGAAAAGAAGCTGACCAAATATCCGGAAGAATTCGGCCATGGCGCCATTGAAGGCGTGGCTGGTCCGGAAGCCGCCAACAACGCGTCCGCCGCCGGTACGCTGGTGCCGCTGCTGACGCTCGGCCTGCCGACGACGGCGACCGCCGCCATCATGCTCGCCGGTTTCCAGCAATACGGCCTGCAGCCCGGCCCGCTGCTGTTCGCCACCAATCCGCAGCTGGTCTGGGGCCTGATCGCCAGCCTGTTCATCGCCAACCTGATGCTGCTGGTGCTCAACCTGCCGCTGGTCGGCCTGTGGGTGAAGCTGCTGACCATTCCGAAGCCATGGCTCTATGCGGGTATTCTGTTGTTCGCGACGCTCGGCACCATCGGCGCCAACCCGTCCGTGTTCGAACTCGGCATGCTGCTCGCCTTCGGTATCCTCGGTTACATCATGCGCATCTTCGGTTATCCGATTGCACCTGCGGTGGTCGGTCTCATCCTCGGCCCGCTTGCGGAACAGCAGCTGCGCCGCGCGCTCGCCATCGGCCAGGGCGACCCGACGGTGCTGTTCACCTCACCGATTGCCGTTGGCCTGTTCCTTGTCGCGGCAGCCGCCTTCATCATTCCGCTGATCATGCGTATTCGCGGCCGCGGCGAGGTGCTGACGCAGCTTGCCGCCAACGAGGACTGATAAACCGGAAACCTCCCAGGGCAACTGGCCCCGTATCTTCGGATGCGGGGCTTTTTTATTCACGCCAACGGGATGTGTGGCGCAGACGCGGCCATGATATGATTCCGCTCCAAACGCAGGAGAAAAACATGCGCAAGATCGCGATCTTGATGGTTCTGGCCCTCGTCGGCTGCGCCACCGCCGCACCCGACGTGGAGCCCATTCCCGGCAGCATCACCTATGGCGGACAGCCCCGCACCAAATTGACCAAATCTCCCATCGGCAGCACGCTCAGTAATGAATTCGTCATGGGCGACGGACGGCTGGCGATTGAGACCTACCGAATACAGCCAGACCGCTCCCTGAAGCTGGAGAGACGCGAAATCGTTGGTGACTGGCCGCCGGAGTGAGCGCGGCTGTCGTGACGGGTAAAACAGACGGATAAAAGGGCACCCACGACATTGGCCCCGGCCTCTCCTCACCCTCAACGTCATCCTCGGGCTTGACCCGAGGATCCATCACCCCAGCACAGTGGATCCTCGGGTCAAGCCCGAGGATGACCGGGAAGAGGTTTGAGCAAATGTTTCACTGTCCCCACATTTCCCGCTCACCGCAATTCAGAACCGTTCTAAAACATATTTTTGATTTCCGCATACCTTGCCAATAAAGCTGATAGCGAACGTCAAGTTAACCCTGCGGGAGCACTTCCGCCGGTTCAGAACCATATTGCAAGGGACATATAAGTGGCCATCAACTTCACCTTCCCCGTTCGGCTGCTGGCGGCAGCGGCCTTCAGCCTTGGCGCGATGACTGCGGGCGCTGAGGAAATGACGATCAAGCACGCGCAGGGCGAGACCGTGCTGAAGGCGGCACCGAAGAAGGTTCTGGTTCTCGATATTCCCTCGCTCGACAATCTCGATGCGCTCGGCGTCGAGCCAACAGGCGTCGTCGGCTCCAACCTGCCGACCTACCTGCAGAAATATGCCGACGGCAAATATCTGAAGGTCGGCACGCTGTTCGAACCCGACTACGAGGCTATCAATGCGGCGGAAGCCGATCTCGTCATCGTCGGCGGCCGTTCGCGGGCGAAATATCCTGACGTTGCGAAGATCACGCCCGCCATCGACATGTCGATCGATTCCAAGGAATTCATCAACAGCGTCAAAGGCAACATCACCAAGCTCGGCGATATCTTCGGCAAGCAGGAAGAAGCAAAGAAGCTGGATGCCGTCATCGATGAGAAGGTCGCGAAGCTGAAGGAGATCGCTCCCAACTCCGGCACGGCGATGATCCTCGTCACCAATGCCGGCAAGGTCGGCGTTTACGGTCCAAGCTCGCGCACCGGCTGGCTGCACACCGAAATCGGCTTCAAGCCCGTTGCCGCCGATATTGACGACCGCTTCGACCGCGGCGACGTCGTGTCCTTCGAATATCTGGCCGAGGTCAACCCCGAATGGCTGTTCGTGATCGACCGCGATGCCGGCATCGGCCGCGCCACCGATCCGGGCAAGGCAGCCGCGCAGGTGCTGGATAACGAGCTGGTGCACCAGACCAATGCCTGGAAGAAAAAGCAGATCGTCTATCTCGACCCGCAGGCGGCCTATATCGTCAGCAGCGGTTATACGGCGCTCACCACCCTGCTCGATCAGGTCTACAAGGCCGTTTCCGAGAAGAAGTCGTAAAAACTGCTGGGCACTCGCTCCTGAAGGCTGCTCCACACTCCCAGTCATCCTCGGGCTTGACCCGAGGAGGACCAAGGAGAGGTCGGACGCCTGTTTCGGCAGCCTGCCAAGCCACCGGGAGCTTTCGCTATTTTCGAAATACCACCAACGTGAAATCCCTGTCTCTCATCCTTGCCCTTCTTCTGGCGCTGACACTCGCAATCGTCAGCCTGTTCGTCGGTGTGAGCAACGTTTCTCTGGCCACGCTTTTTGCACCTGACACAAGCACGGATGCACTGCGCGTGCTGCTCGTCAGCCGCATTCCGCGCACGCTGGCGCTGATACTGGCCGGAAGCTCGATGGCGATTGCCGGTCTCATCATGCAGATGCTGGTGCGCAACCGTTTCGTGGAGCCTTCGACGGCGGGCACCACCGAATCCGCCGGTCTCGGCCTGCTCACCGTCACCCTGATTGCACCCGACACGCCGATCTTCGGCAAGATGCTGGTGGCCGCCGTTTTCGCGCTCGCCGGCACCGCGCTGTTCCTGCGTATCCTGAGACAAGTGCCATTGCGGGACGTGCTGCTGGTGCCGCTGATCGGCATCATGCTGGGCGGCGTCATCTCCGCCGTCACCACCTTCTTCGCCTATCGTTTCGATCTCTTGCAATCGCTCGGCGCATGGATGACGGGGGATTTTTCCGGCGTGCTGCGCGGCCGCTATGAATTGCTCTGGGTCGGTTTCCTCTTCGCCATTGCCGCCTATCTCGCCGCGGACCGGTTTACGGTGGCTGGCATGGGGCGCGACTTCACCACCAATCTCGGCCTCAACTATCGCCGGGTGATGGCGCTCGGCCTCACCATCGTCTCGCTGGTCAGCGCCGTTGTCGTCGTCACCGTCGGCATGATCCCCTTTCTCGGGCTGATCGTGCCGAACGTCGTCAGCCTGATGATCGGCGACAATATGCGCCGCTCGGTTCCATGGGTGGCGACGCTTGGCGCAGTCTTCGTTCTCTCCTGCGACATCATCGGCCGAACCGTGCGCGCGCCTTATGAAATACCGATCGGAACCGTGGTCGGCGTCATCGGCAGCGTGCTGTTCCTTTATCTCCTGCTGCGGAAACGCCACCATGCGTGAGAGAAACCCCGAAAGGCGCGCAAAAACCGTTCTGCTCGTGCTTGCGGCATTCGCGCTCCTCTCCATGGCCGCCTTCATGACGCTCGGCGCAAAGGGAAGCTGGAGCTTCGTGCTGCCGTTTCGCGGCATCAAGCTTCTGTCGCTTTTGCTGGTGGCCTATGCCATCGCGGTCTCCACCGTGCTGTTCCAGACGGTCACCAACAATCGTATCCTCACCCCTTCGGTCATGGGCTTCGATTCGCTTTACGTGCTGATGCAGACGGGGCTGATTTTCGTCTTCGGCTCGGCAACCGTCGTGATGATCGATCCGCAACTGAAGTTTCTCGTCGAAACCGGGCTGCTCGTCGCCTTTTCCGCCCTGCTCTATCGCTGGCTGTTCGTCGGCGCGGAACGCAGCCTGCATCTTCTCGTACTGGTCGGCATCGTCTTCGGCGTGTTTTTCCGCAGCCTCTCGGGCTTCATGCAGCGCGTGCTCGACCCCAATGAATATACGGTGCTGCAGGATGTGCTGTTCGCCAGCTTCAATTCCATCGATCCAACCCTTCTCATGGTCTCCGCCGTCATCATCGGCGTGGTGACCATCATCGGGCTGAGGCTCATGCACACGCTCGATGTCCTCTCGCTCGGCCGTGCGACGGCCATCAGCCTCGGCGTCGAATACAAGCGCACGGTCACCATCATCCTCGTTCTGGTCTCCGTGCTCGTTGCCGTCTCCACCGCGCTTGTCGGCCCGGTCATGTTCTTCGGGCTGCTGGTTGCGGCCCTTGCCCATTATCTCACCGGCAATGGCAAGCACGCATATGTGCTGCCGGCCGCGATCCTCATCGCCGTGATCTGCCTCGTGGGCGGTCAGGTGGTGCTGGAGCGGATATTCGCCTTCGATACGGCGCTCTCGATCATCATCGAATTTCTGGGCGGCATCGTCTTTATCGGTCTTATTCTGAAACGAGGTGCGCGATGATCATCGCCAATCAGATCAGCAAATCCTATGGCGACACGGTTGTGATAGACGGCGTCTCCGTCTCCATTCCGGCAGGCGGCGTCACCTCCATCATCGGGCCGAACGGGGCGGGAAAATCGACGCTGCTTTCCATCGTGGCGCGGCTGATGTCGATGGATGCCGGGACCGTCACGGTCGACGGGCTCGATGTTACGAAAACCGCTTCCGACACGCTGGCGAAGCGGCTTTCTATCCTGCGGCAGGACAACCACATCTCCTCGCGCCTGACGGTGCGCGACCTCGTCGATTTCGGCCGCTACCCCTATTCAAAGGGCCGCCCCACCATCGAGGACAAGGTCCATATCGACCGGGCGTTGGAATATCTGCATCTCGAACCCCTTGCCGGCCGGTTTCTGGATGAGCTTTCCGGCGGCCAGCGCCAGCGCGCCTTCGTGGCCATGGTGCTGTGTCAGGATACGGATTATGTGCTGCTCGACGAACCGCTCAACAATCTCGACATGAAACACGCCTCCAGCATGATGAAGATCATGCGCAAGGCCGCCGACGAGCTGAAAAAGACCGTGGTTCTGGTGCTGCACGACATCAACTTCGCCTCCTGGTATTCCGACACCATCATCGCCATGCGCGAGGGCCGCATCTGCCATCACGGACCTGCAGAAGAGATCATCCGCCCCGAGATTCTCCAGGAAATCTACGACATGCCGATCCGCGTCAATGAGATAGACGGCCGGCGCATCTGCCTGTTTTACGAATGACATGATGATTGTGCAGGATTTTTACTGTCCCAGTGCTTAGCATGGAACAGGGCCACAGGCCCGGACGTTAAACGACGGACTTTTCCAAAGCGGCATTCCGTCCGCAACTTCAGGAGACATCGATGAAGACGCACAAGACGAAGAACGACCTGCCTTCCAACGCCAAGTCGACCGTAATCGGCATTCTGAATGAATCGCTCGCTTCCGTCATCGACCTTGCGCTCATCACCAAGCAGGCGCACTGGAACCTCAAGGGCCCGCAATTCATCGCCGTCCATGAACTTCTCGATACGTTCCGCACACAACTCGACAATCACGGCGACACGATTGCCGAGCGCGTCGTCCAGCTTGGCGGCACGGCGCTTGGCAGCCTGCAATCCGTCTCCTCGACGACCAAGCTCAAGGCCTATCCGACCGATATCTACAAAATCCACGACCATCTGGATGCGCTGATCGAGCGTTATGGCGACGTGGCGAACATGATCCGCAAGGCCATCGACGATTCCGACGAGGCCGGTGATCCGACGACGGCCGACATCTTCACCGCCGCCTCGCGCGATCTCGACAAGTCGCTTTGGTTCCTGGAAGCGCATGTGCAGGAAAAGAGCTGAGCGGAAAAATCCGCCACCCCAACAACAAAGCGCCCGGATGATCCGGGCGCTTTTTTCTCGTATTCAAGCGTCAGTGGCGCCGCAGAACGGCAAGCCCGATGTCCCGCAGCATCTCGTGATCGAGAATGCCCCGCTGGGCGCTGCGGATAAGAACCGCTGCGCACTCATTGGCAACGTGGCTACTGCGATCTTGAAAACACTCGAAACATACGCCATCGAAAATATTCTGCAGATCGGTAATCTGCTCCGGCGACAATTGTGCGCCAACCCGTTCAAAAGCTGCGTACGACAAGGCTCATCCTCCTGATGATATGCCAAGTATCGTTTCTTTTTTTTCGTGGACATCAAATTTGTACACCCGAACGAATCACTTGTCGAATCAGATTTTAACCAAATGTAAATAGGTTATTTTCTGGCCTCCTCCACCGCCATATTCCGTAGGAAGGAGATAAAACCCAATCGAAACAACATCTTCTCCCTGGCGCGCTCTTGTTTCGGTTCCCGGCCGCCCTTGCACTGCGGAAAAACGTGCAGCCGCGTGGATTTCCACCGAAACCGCAAAAGAAACTGTTGCATTCCAAAAACGATTGAGCGATATAGCACCCGTCGCCGCTTCGGTGGCCCACGGTTCAGCGAACTACCCCGGACCGGTGGATTTGAGCGGGTGTAGCTCAGGGGTAGAGCACAACCTTGCCAAGGTTGGGGTCGAGGGTTCAAATCCCTTCGCCCGCTCCAGTTTTCCCAGCAGATACAGAACTATCAAAAAAGAATTTCAGCTCTGCACCATGATTGGCTGTGCCACAGGCATGGCGTTCAGCCGCATTGCGCGTTGAACAGAGGCCGGAAGATGCCACTGATCACCTCACTCCATCAAAGTATTATTCATTACTTTTACATAATTTATTCAAAGTAAAAATGAATATTAAATGCATATCCGCTAATAATACATAATTATTTCTTAATTTGCCAAGTATATAATTCCCCATCAAAGTGCATGATGCCGACACAGAACCCATGAAGGGATCAATTTCCTATCGGAGTTGTTGCCATGAGAAATATTCCTGTCGTTGGAAAATTCCTGACGGTATTTGCGCTGTTCGGCATTTGCGCAATCTTGATCGCGGCTTATTCCGCAGTGCAGATCAAGACAATCGACAAGAGCTATAGCGACCTTATCGAGCATGACAGCGCGGCAGCCCTCAACCTGGCACTGGCAAACCATGCCTTGTTGAACGGACGCGCCGCTTTGGCCGATATGATGATTGCCTTTACGGAAGAGGGCAATGCCGCCGCCGAAGTCGAGGCAAAGGCCACGCGTGGGGAATTTGCCCAGTTGATGGATAAGGCCATCGCCTCGGTCCCCGGTGACAGCCGTCTGCCCGCACTCAAGGACGAAGCGCTGAGACTCTACAATGTTACGTGCAAGAATGCCTGGAATCTGGGCCGCACCGCATCGAACGTGGAGGAGGCACTGGCATCGCAAAAGGCATTCGGCATGGAATGCCAGCCGGTCTTCGCCAGGATCGGCGCGAAACTGACGCAGATCGCCACGGAAATCACAACCCGCAACGACACGGAGAGCGGCGCTCTGACGGAGACGAGCGACCAGACCGCGCTGATTACCGTCGTAGCGGTCATCCTCGGTTTCCTTACGGTGGTCGTCGCCGGATATTTCGCGATCCGCACCTGGCTTGTCACGCCGATGCAGGGGCTTGCCGGCACCATGCAGAGGCTTGCCAATGGCGACCTTTCCGCCAACATCGACGGAACGGACCGGCGCGATGAGGTCGGCACCATGGCCAAGGCCGTGCAGATCTTCAAGGACAACGAGCTGAAGGCCCGCCGGCTGGAAGCGGATGCGGCCCAGGTGCGCGACCAGTCCGAAGCGGACCGTCAAAGGGCCGCCGATATAGACCGCAGGCGCGCGGCGGAAATGGCGGAGGCGACAAGCGGTCTGGCAGGCGGCCTGAAGCATATGGCCGACGGCGACCTCTCCTATCAGCTGACGACGCCTTTCGCGGCGGATTTCGAAAGCCTGCGGGCGGACTTCAATATGGCCGTCGGTCAGTTGAACAAGACATTGCTCTCGGTTGCCGAGGTCACGGCGACGATCGATGGCGGCTCGCAGGAACTGAATTCGAGTGCGGGAGACCTGTCGCACCGTACCGAAACACAGGCCGCTTCGCTGGAGGAAACAGCCGCCGCGCTCGACCAGATCACCAGCAACGTCAGCAATTCGACGAAGCGCACGGAAGAGGCGCGAAGCGTGGCGGTGGAGGCGAACCGATCGGCGCAAACCTCCGGTCAGGTCGTCGCAAATGCGGTTGACGCCATGAAGCGCATCGAGAGCTCCTCAAGCCAGATTTCCAACATCATCGGCGTCATCGACGAGATTGCCTTCCAGACCAACCTTCTGGCGCTCAATGCAGGGGTCGAGGCGGCCCGTGCGGGTGAGGCGGGCAAAGGTTTTGCGGTTGTCGCGCAGGAAGTGCGTGAGCTGGCGCAGCGTTCGGCGCAGGCAGCCAAGGAAATCAAGGAGCTTATCCGCAACTCCGCCGACGAGGTTCAAAACGGCGTCAAACTCGTGACCGCCACGGGCGATGCCCTGAAGGTTATTGAAGGCCACGTCATCGCCATCAATACGCAGCTCGACGCCATCGCAACCTCCGCAAGGGAGCAGTCGGTCGGCCTGGCCGAGGTCAACAGCGCGGTCAACCAGATGGATCAGGTGACGCAGCAGAATGCCGCGATGGTCGAAAGGGCCAAGGCCTCCAGCACATCGCTTGCCGGCGATGCCGAGACGCTCCGCGAAATCATCGGCCAGTTCAGGCTCGACGGCACCGCCGCAACCGCCCGCAAAACCCGAAACGCCCATCAGCCATCGACGCAGCTGCGCGTTGCGGACAATGCCCAGCCGAGACCATCGCCGGCACGGCGCATGATGGGCCAGGTGGCCGCGGCACTCGGCGTATCCACCGCGTCAAAAGAGCAGAGCTGGGCGGAATTCTAATACCATCCACTCAAAAGACACCCGGATCACTATCCGGGTGTCGTGAAGTTGGTGACAAAGGTTGAAAATCTCTCCTCCGTCATGCCGGGCTTGACCCGGCATCCAGCCATGGCGCGTCGGCGCCATGAAAGGAATCTTCCGCGATCAATGACTTGATCGCACTGGACCCCGGATCAAGTCCGGGGTGACGTCCCATGCCCGCCCTGATAATCAGGCAACCTCGTCCCACTCAGGCGCGAGCCCATCCGGCGAGACAATACGGCCATCCTGCTTGGCGAGCGCATGGATCGTCGCCATTTCATCGGCCGAAAGCTCGAAATCGAAGATGGCGAGATTTTCATCGACACGGGCTTCGCTGACCGTTTTCGACAGGGCGACGACACCCTGCTGCTGCACGAGCCAGCGCAGCACCACCTGCGCCACAGACTTGCCCCGGCTTGCGGCGATCTCCTTCAGCACCGGGTCGGCAAACACCTTGCCATCGGCCATGCCGTAATAGCCCGTTACCGACATGCCGGCAGCCTTGGCGGCAGCGATAACCACGTCCTGATCGATATAGGGGTGGTATTCGATCTGGTTGGTCACGATCGGAGCCTTGGAAAGCTTCACCGCCTCGGCCATCAGCGCCGTATTGAAGTTGGAGACGCCGATATGGCGCACCTTGCCGGCTTGCCTCACCTCGTTCAGCGCTCCGATCTGTTCGGCAAGCGAGACCGCGTCGTTCGGCCAATGCAGCAGCAGCAGGTCGACATAATCGGTCTTCAGCTTTTTCAGGCTCTCGTCGACGGAGGCGAGGAAGGCCTCGTGCTTGTAGTTCTCGACCCAGACCTTGGTGGTGAGAAACACCTCGCCGCGTGCAATGCCCGAAGCAGCAATGGCTTCGCCGACCTCGGCTTCGTTGCCATAGATCTGGGCGGTATCGATATGACGGAAACCGGCCTTCAGCGCATGCGGAACGATGCGCAGGACATCGGGGCCGGGAATGCGGAAGGTGCCGAAGCCGAGCGCCGGGATCGAAGCGCCATTTGCGGTGACATCAAACATATATTTTCTCCTTTGAGGTTGCCCGGCCAGCCTGGGACATGGCCGGGAATTTTGCGAAAAGCTCAGGCGGTTTTCAGCGTCAGCGCGGCACGGCGGTCGAGCGCGCTGCTCCAGAGGGTCAAAAGCAGGGCGATGGCGACGAGGATGGCGCCGACCCAGGGCGTTGCAGCAAGGCCCATCGGCGATTCCACCACCAGACCGCCGAGCCATGCGCCAATCGCGATGCCGAGATTGAAGGCGGCGATATTGAGCGCCGAGGCGACATCGACCGCGCCGGGACGGTGTTCCTTGGCAAGCTGCACGACATAAAGCTGCAGGCCGGGAACATTGGCGAAGGACAGGAAACCGAGCGCGGCAAGCGTGATAAGCGTCAACACCGGCGAAACGGCCGTAAAGGAGAAGACGAGCAGCACGATGGCTTGCGCGAGGAAGAGACCGATCAGCGCCTTGGCCGGGTTATGGTTGGCGATCCTGCCGCCGCCAATATTGCCGGCCGCAATGGCGATGCCATAGAGCACGAGGATCAGGCTGACGCTCTTTTCCGAAAAGCCGGTCACATCCTGCAGGATCGGCGCAAGGAAGGTGAAGGCGACGAAGGTGCCGCCGTAACCGAGCGCGGTCATGGCGAAAACGATGAGCAGGCGGCCGGAACCGAGAACGCAGACCTGATCGAAGAGGCTTGCCGGCGGCGCTTTCTTGAGCGTGTTCGGCAGAAGCGTGGCGATGCCCAGGAAGGCAATCACGCCAAGGGCGGCAACAGCCCAGAAGGTTGCGCGCCAGCCGAAGACCTGCCCGATATAGGTGCCGAGCGGAACCCCGGTGACGATGGCGACCGTCAGCCCCATGAACATCATGGCGATGGCCGAGGCGCGGCGGTTTTCCGGCACGAGATCGGCGGCGATGGTGGAGCCGACCGAGAAGAAGACGCCATGGGCGAAGGCGGCAATGACCCGGGCGACGAGCAGCATCTCATAGCTCGGCGACAGGGCCGCAGCGCTGTTGCCGACGATGAACAGGGCCATGAGGCCGAGCAGCAGCGGCTTTCTTTCGATCCGGCCGGTCAGCGCTGTCAGGATCGGCGCGCCGAAGGTGACGCCAAGCGCGTAGACGCTGACGATGAGACCGGCCAGCGGCAGGGTGATGTGAAGATCGTTGGCAACCGTCGGCAGCAGGCCGACGATGACAAATTCCGTTGTTCCGATCGCATAGGCCGCGATCGTCAGGGCAAATATGGCCAATGGCATGATGACTACCTCTCCGCCCGGAGCGGGATCGCGGGCGTTCTGGACAGCAGGACTGTCGGTTTGGATCATTTGGACAGCGGCGCTGTCCGGTTGGATCAAATCTATGGATGCAATATGGGCGAAGGGGACTTGCATGATAATCGGCAAGATCGGATAAACGCCTTTGAATTGATTTCACAGATGGTGAGGCGATGGACAACAGGGCCGGAGAAATGGAAGTCTTCGTGGCAGCGGCGGAACTCGGCAGCTTTTCCGCGGCCGGGCGCAGGCTGAAGCTTTCTCCCTCGGCGGTGAGCAAGCTTGTCACACGCATCGAAGACCGCCTCGGCACGCGACTGCTGGCCCGCTCCACCCGGCTTGTCACGCTCACACCGGAGGGCGAAGTCTATCTGGCGCGGGCAAGGCGCATTCTCGCCGACATCACTGAAACGGAGCAGATCGTGGCGAGCGGCGGCAAGGTGGTGCCGCGCGGCCTGCTGCGCGTCAATGCGACGCTGGGCTTCGGGGAACGTTATCTCCTGCCGCTTGCACCGGAATTTCTGTCGCTTTATCCGGAGATCGAGCTGGATATCTCGCTGACCGATGGCGTCATCAGCCTGATCGAGGAACGCACCGATATTGCGATCCGCTCCGGCGCCATGGGCGATTCATCCCTGAAGGCAAGAAAGCTGAAAGAAGTCCGCCGCGTCATCGTCGCCTCCCCTGCCTATATCGAAAAACACGGCATGCCGGAAAAACCGCAGGATCTGGCGCAGCACAATTGCCTGAGCTTCAATTTCAGCCGCAGCCTCAACGAATGGCCCTTCCGCGATCCCGGATCGACGGAGGTGTATCGCTTCCCCATCACCGGCAATGCATCGGTCAATAGCGGCATGGCGATGCGCAGGCTCTGCCTCACGGGTCTCGGACTAGGAAGGGTCGGGGAATTTCATATCGAACCCGATATCAAGGCCGGCCTGCTCATCCCTGTCCTTGAGGACTATAATGCCGAGGACATGGAGGTAATCCACGCGGTTTATGCCGGCCACGAGCATCTCGCCGCCCGCGTGCGCGCCTTCATCGATTTCCTCGCCACAAGGGTCGGGCGCTGATTGGGCCGGAAGGTGATTGGCCGCCTCACACCAGGCCGTGAACGAGCTTTGCCAGCCAGTCGACGAAAACGCGGACCTTGTTGGTCACATGCCGGGTTTGTGGATAGACCACATAGATCGGCATGGCTTCGCGCCGCCATTCGGAAAGCACCGGCACCAGTTCACCCCGCGAAAGCGCATCCCTCACCATGAAGACGGGAAGCTGCACGATGCCCATGCCGGCCAGTGCCGCGTTGAGATAGGTACGGCTGTCATTGACCGAGACGACATAGTTCGGGGTCAGTTCAACGCTGCGCACACCATTGTCGAAGGAGGCCGGCATGATCTGGCCGGTGGTGGCATTGAGGTAGCCCACCGAATAATGATCCTTCTCCAGATCCTCCGGTTCTCGCGGCATGCCGAAGTTTTCGATGTAGGATGGCGAGGCGAATGTTTCGAACCGGAGTTCGCCCACTTTTCGGGCAATCAGCGACTGATCGCGCAGCACGCCGACCCGGAGTGCGCAGTCGACATTCTCCGCGATGTAATCGACCAGACGGTCGCCGACACCGAGATCGAGACGGATATGCGGATAACGCTGGTAAAATTCGCAAAGATGTGGGATAACCACCAGGTCCGCGAAGACACCGGCCATTTCCACCCGCAACCGGCCGGATGGCTGCACTTGTGCGCTGGACATGCTGCCGTCAAGTTCTTCGATTTCCGATAAAATCTGTGAGGCCCGCTCATAATAGAGAGCGCCGTCCGTTGTCAGCATCACCCGGCGCGTGGTGCGGTTGAGAAGTGTGGTGTGCAAATGCGCCTCAAGCGCCTGCACCATGTTGGTGACAGTGGTTTTCGGCATGTTCAGCGCGGTGGCGGCGCGGCTGAAATTGCCGGTTTCCACAACTCGCGTAAAAACCCGCATGGCGGAGAGCTGATCCATTCACTGCCTCGGAGATATGATTATCCGTGATTTCGGAATAGTGTTTTCAAATTTGCATGCTTGATCGTTTCGATCCGAACAATAATATGGATTTCAGATTTTGCAATACGATCCGCCTATTGGTGGCGGCGCAAAGGATCTGGAGTCATGAACGCGCATTGGGAAAACATCGGCAGCAGCGAAGCGTCCGCGCCGAAGCTCTCCGTGCGCCGTTATGAAGGTTCCTGCCTCTGCAGCCATCCGCCTGTCGTGCTTTATCTGCGCGGCGGATCCTTTCTGGAACCCGGCCTCGAGCCGGGCGGCAATTGCCCCGAGCTTCCGGTGGCCCGCGCGCTTGCGGAAAGCGGTGCAGTGGTCGTGGAAGCCGATTACAGCAAGCCGTCCGGCAACGAGTTTCCGATGGTGATCGACTGCGCCTATGAGGCGCTCGATCATCTGAGCCGGGATCGCAAGCACTATGGCGGCGCGAAATCGCTGCTGTTTGTGGCCGGCGAAGAAGCAGGCGGCAATGTGGCGGCGGGGCTTGCCTTGAAGGCCCGTGACCGCATGCCGGGCAAGCTCGCAGGCCAGATTCTTCTGTCGCCCATGATCGACCCGATGATGACGACGGAATCCTTCCGCGACGCGGACAGGATCGGCATGCGCCAGCGTTGGGCCGATGGCTGGAGCCATTACCTTGCCAAGGCGTGCGGGTTCTTCCACCCCTATGCCGCGCCCTGCCAGTGCACGCGGCTGAACCGGGTGGCGCCGGCGCTGATCTTTACGGCCGAGGACGACCCTCTGCGCGACGAAACGGTCAATTATGCAGACCGCCTCATCGCCTCAGGCGTCAGCGTCCGGCAGCATGTTTTTCCCGCCGGCGTCGGCTGGACGGGGCTCTATCAAGGAGAGGGCGGCGGATGGGTCTCATCCGTCTGTTCGGAATTCAAGACCTTCGTTGACCAGTTGAAACACTGAATACCGCATTTATTGAGAAACTGACCGGCTCCTGATCCGAGCCAAGGAGAAACCCATGACGCTGAACACCAAGCGCCGGGCCCTGACGGGTGCCGGTATCGGGCTGGCTATGTCCGTTGCAGCCGCAGCATTGTTTTTCGACCTCCCCACCAGCCGCGATGCAACGGCCGCTTCCACCCCGGCTGAAACACCAGCGATCCCGGTTACCGTCGCCAAGGTGGAAAGCCGTGACGTGATGCGCTGGGAAGAATTTTCCGGCCGTCTCGAAGCCGTTGACCGGGTGCAGATCCGCTCCCGCGTCGCCGGCCAGATCAAGGCCGTGCATTTCCGCGAAGGCGCGCTGGTGAAGGAAGGCGATCCCCTCTTCACCATCGATCCGGCCCCCTATCAGGCTGCCGTTGCAGGCGCTGAAGGACAGGTCGCTTCCGCCGAAGCCAAGGTCAGCCTGGCGAAGACGGAACTCGACCGTGGCCGCAGGCTTTCCGACAACCGCACCATCTCCCAGAGCGATCTCGACCAGCGCCAGAGCTCGTTTGCGGATGCCGAAGCCCAGCTTCGCGCCGCCCGCGCAGCACTGACCACGGCCCAGCTTGATCTCGGTTATACCGAAATCATCGCACCGGTTTCCGGCAGGGTCGGCCGCATCGAAATCACCGCCGGCAACCTCGTCGCCGCCGGCTCGACCTCGCCTGCACTGACGACGCTGGTATCGGTCAACCCGATCTATGCCAGCTTCAACGCCAGCGAAGGCACGGTTGCGAAGGCGCTTGCCGAACTGCCGAAAACCGATGGCGCCCTGCCCGCTCTCGAACAGATCCCTGTCGAAATCGGCACGCTTTCGGATGAGGGCACGCCGATCAAGGGCACCCTGCACCTGATCGACAACCAGGTGGATTCGGCAAGCGGCACCATCGGTGTCCGCGCCATCTTCGACAATCCGGACGGCAGGCTCATTCCGGGCCAGTTCGTGCGGGTGCGCATGGGCGAACCGAAGCCGGAAAACCGCATCGTCATCAGCGACCGCGCCATCGGCACGGATCAGGACAAGCGTTTCGTCTTCGTGGTCGATGCCGAAAACAAGGTGAGCTACCGCCAGATCAAGCCGGGTGCACCGGCTGATGGCCAGCGCATCATCGACAGCGGCCTTGCCGCCGGTGATACGATCGTCGTCAACGGCCTGCAGCGCATTCGCCCCGGTGCAACCATCGCACCACAGGCGGAGGACAAGGTTGCTGCCTCGCAGTAAGTAACCGCCTTTTTGATCAATAAGCGTCCCGCCCTCCCGCGAGACGCCCCTTCAGACAGAACCGGCCTTCACCGGCGGCAGAAAAGCCGCCGGAACGGCCTTTGCATTCCAAAATATACCCGGAGAGGGACTGGATATGAATATTTCCAGATTTTTTGTCGACAGGCCGGTATTCGCCGGCGTTCTGTCGATCCTGATTGTGGTGGCAGGCCTTCTTGGCATGCGCGCCCTGCCGATTTCCGAATATCCGGAAGTCGTTCCGCCATCCGTCGTCGTCCGCGCCACCTATCCGGGTGCGAACCCGGCCGTTATCGCTGAAACCGTCGCCACGCCGCTTGAAGAACAGATCAACGGTGTCGAAGGCATGCTCTATATGGGCAGTCAGGCGACATCCGACGGCGTGCTGACGCTGACCGTGACCTTCAAGCTCGGTACCGACCCCGACAAGGCGCAGCAGCTGGTGCAGAACCGCGTTTCGCAGGCCGAACCGCGCCTGCCGGCGGAAGTCCGCGCACTCGGCATCACGACGGTCAAGAGCTCACCCGACTTCATCATGGTCGTCAATCTGGTGTCGAAAACCGACGCCTATGACATCACCTACCTGCGTAACTACGCAACGCTGAACGTCAAGGATCGCCTCGCCCGCATCGAAGGCGTGGGCCAGGTGCAGGTCTTCGGCGCAGGTGACTATTCCATGCGCGTCTGGCTCGATCCGCAGAAGGTCGCCGAACACGATCTGGCTGCCAGCGACGTCTCCGACGCCATCCGCCAGCAGAACGTACAGGCGGCAGCCGGTGTCATCGGCGCTTCGCCGAGCCCCAACGGCGTCGACCTGCAGCTCAACGTCAATGCCCAGGGCCGTCTGACGACGCCGGAAGAATTCGGCAACATCATCGTCAAGAGCGGCGCCAACGGCGAAATCACCCGCCTGCGCGATGTCGCCCGCATTGAACTCGGTGCTGCCGATTACACGCTGCGCTCGCTGCTCGACGGTGAACCCGCCGTGGCTGTGGCAGTTCTCCAGGCCCCCGGCTCCAACGCCATCGAAATCGCCGACAATGTCCGCGCCACGATGGACAATCTGCAGCTGGCAATGCCTGACGGCGTGAAATACGAGATCGTCTACGACACGACGAAATTCGTGCGCTCCTCCATCGAAAAGGTCGTTGATACACTCCTCGAGGCCGTTGGCCTCGTGGTGCTGGTCGTCATCCTCTTCCTGCAGACATGGCGCGCATCGATCATTCCGCTGATCGCCGTTCCGGTCTCGATCATCGGCACCTTCGCCGTCATGTATGCTTTCGGGTTTTCCATCAACGCGCTAACGCTGTTCGGGCTGGTGCTCGCCATCGGCATCGTGGTGGATGACGCGATCGTGGTCGTCGAAAACGTCGAACGAAACATCGAAAACGGGCTCTCGCCGCGTGACGCCACCTATAAGGCGATGCGTGAAGTGTCCGGACCAATCATCGCAATCGCGCTGGTTCTGGTTGCGGTCTTCGTGCCTCTTGCCTTTATCTCCGGCCTCTCAGGCCAGTTCTACCGGCAGTTCGCACTGACCATCGCCATCTCCACCGTCATTTCGGCGATCAATTCGCTGACGCTGTCACCCGCTCTCGCGGCACTGCTGCTCAAAGAGCACGGTGCACCGAAAGACTGGCTGACCCGCTTCATGGACCGGATTTTCGGCTGGTTCTTCCGCGGCTTCAACCGCGCCTTCGGCGCCGCCTCAAACGGCTATGGCAAGACCGTGGGCGGGCTGGTGACGCGCAAGAGCCTGGTGATGCTGGTCTATATGGCGCTGGTGGCTGCAACCTACGGCATGTTCACGACCGTTCCGAGCGGCTTCGTGCCGGCGCAGGACAAGCAGTACCTGATCGGCTTTGCCCAGCTTCCTGATGGCGCAACACTCGACCGGACGGAAAGCGTCATCAAGCGGATGAGCGATATCGCCATGGAAACGCCCGGCGTCAGCCACGCCATCGCCTTCCCGGGCCTGTCGATCAACGGCTTCACCATCGGCTCCAACTCCGGCATCGTCTTCGCGATTCTCGATGACTTCGAAAAGCGCAAGACGCCGGAACTGTCCGGCGGCGCCATCGCCATGCAGCTGAACCAGAAATATGCGGGCATTCAGGATGCCTTCATCGCCATGTTCCCGCCGCCGCCGGTCAACGGTCTCGGCCAGACGGGCGGCTTCAAGCTGCAGATCGAGGACCGCGCCGGTTACGGCTACCAGACGCTTGACGAAGCGGCGAAAGCCGTGATCGCCAAGGCATACCAGACGCCGGAGCTGGCGGGCATCTTCTCCAGCTTCCAGATCAACGTGCCGCAGCTCTTCGCCGATCTCGATCGCGCCAAGGCCGAGCAGCTGGGCGTTTCGGTCAGCGACGTCTTCCAGACGCTGCAGATCTATCTGGGTTCGCTCTATGTCAACGACTTCAACGCCTTCGGGCGGACATACAGCGTGCGTGTGCAGGCGGATGCGCAGTTCCGCGCCCATGCGGAAGATATCGGCCGCCTGAAGGTTCGCTCCGCAACGGGTCAGATGATCCCGCTTTCGACGCTGCTGAAGGTGGATGCGACGACGGGACCGGAACGCACCAACCGTTATAACGGCTTCCTTGCAGCCGATATCAACGGCGGTCCGGCACCGGGCTATTCCTCTGGACAGGCGCAGGCGGCGATGGAGAAAATCCTCGCGGAGAACCTGCCGGCCGGGATTGACTACGAATGGACGGACCTGACCTACCAGCAGATTCTGGCCGGCAACTCCAGCATCGTGGTCTTCCCGCTGGCGCTGCTCTTGGTTTACCTCGTGCTGGCTGCGCAATATGAAAGCCTCACATTGCCGATCGCGATCATTCTGATCGTGCCACTCGGTGTGCTCGCGGCCCTGACCGGCGTCTGGCTGACGGGAGGGGATAACAACATCTTTACGCAGATCGGCCTTGTCGTCCTTGTGGGCTTGTCGGCGAAGAACGCGATCCTGATCGTGGAATTCGCCCGCGAGCTGGAATTCGAGGGACGAACGCCGCTTCAGGCGGCGGTCGAGGCAAGCCGGCTTCGCCTTCGCCCGATCCTGATGACCTCGCTCGCCTTCATCATGGGCGTGGTGCCGCTGGTCGTCTCGACAGGTGCGGGTGCCGAAATGCGCGCGGCCATGGGTGTCGCTGTCTTCTCCGGCATGATCGGCGTGACGTTCTTCGGCATCTTCATGACACCGGTCTTCTACGTGCTGGTGCGCAAGCTGTCGGGCAACCGCCCGCTCATCCAGCACAAGCAGGAAGAACCGGCCAATTCGGACTACAAGCTCGAAAAGGCCGGCTGAGACCATACTCCCATCCACCGCCACCTTCGACGCAAGCCCGCCGCGCATCCCCCCGGATGCGCGGCGTTTTTCATGGGCGGGAACGTCTATGCAACCATCCTGAAATAGAATCAGATTCAAATGCTTAAGTGACAAATACGCCTATATTGTCCCACTTTAAAACCGTCAAAAATCAATATAGCGCCATCACACGAAGAGAACCGCAAGAAACAGCGCTATTTTATGCTTTGTATTTTGTGGTAATTTCCAAGAACAGGGTGATTCGGACTAAATGATTTAGTTCAGGGGCTACATGATGGAGCAGGACTACGAAAGCTGGGCAACGACCGTTGCCTATTCGATAGTGATGCATGAGGGTCTTGATCTCGCGCTTTCCGCGCAAAATCTCGACAGAGGCAAGACCAGAAACAATCGCGAGCGGTTGATGGAAGCCATTCGCACATCCTTGCTGGAAGCGCGCTCGCGTAGCCACTTGACGGCGGTGCAGCGGATTTAACGCCGGCCTGGCTCCGGACTTTGCCTGCGGCATAGCTTGCCGTGGCAAGATCAGATCGGAAGCAAGTCGGTCCGAACCGCGGCCTTCAGCGGCAGATGGTCCGAGGCGATACGCGCCAGCGCGCTGTCATGCGCCTCCACCTGCTCGATCAGCCCTTTTCGATTGGCGATGATCCTGTCGAGCGCCAACACCGGCAGGTTGGACGGAAAACTCGGCACCGCCGGAGGCAGGGCGCCGAAAGCATCCCGGAACGTATTGAGCGACGAACCGTTGCCGAGACGCCATTCATTCAGGTCTCCCATGAGAATGGTCGCGCATTCGTTGCGCGCTTCCAGAAGGCCGATCAGCGCTTTCGCCTGCTGGGCGCGGGAATGCCTGAGAAGGCCGAAATGGGCGGCGATGACCCGCAGCGTGCCGCCGCTTTTCAGATCCAGTTCCACGACGAGCGCGCCGCGCGGCTCCAGCCCCGGCAATTTCAGCGTATGCACATCCCTGACGGCGCCTTCCTTGAACAGGACGACATTGCCGTGCCAGCCATGGGCCTTCACACCGGCCAGCACCGGCACTGGGATGAGGCCGCTTTCCCGCTCCAGCCGGGCGAGATCAAGCAGGCCGGTGCGTTCGCCGAAACGGCTATCCGCCTCCTGAAGCGCGATGATGTCAGCACCGATTTCCTGAATGACGCGGCTGGTGCGATCGGGATCGAACTTGCGGTCACGGCCAACGCATTTATGCACATTGTAGGAGGCGATCACCGGAAAGGAGTGATCTTTCGTCGCCGGTGCCGCACTCTGCCGCTGACGGCGGTCGCGCAGCGACTGCATGACGAAAGCGGACAGGCTGGTGTTTTTCGTCAAAGCCGTTTTTTCATCCTCCAGCAAACCGTTCTTTTTCACGCGTTTATGCCTCCGGTCTCGCGCTGCGCCCTGTCGGACGCACCGCACTCTAAAGATAAGGCGAAGCGAGCCACAGGACACGCTCCACAAAACGGACAACGAATGGCCGCGCATTCAGTTCGCTGAGCCGCACGGGCAAGGCGGTCGCACGTGCATCCCGGATGCGCTTCCCGATCGTTGCTGCGAATTCCTCATCCATAACTTCGAGATCGATCTCAAAGTTCAACCGCAAAGAACGCGGATCGAGATTGGAAGAACCGATGTAGCTCCAGCGCCCGTCGATCACCAGAAGCTTGGAATGGTTGAAAGCCCCCGTCGCCCGCCAGATGCGGCAATAATTCTTCAGCATCTGGTCGAATTGCGCCGTCATCGCCCTGTCCACAAGCACCAGATTGTTGCTTTTCGGCACGATGATATCCACCACGACCCCCCGCCTCGCTGCGGTAATGAGCGCCGAAATAAGCTCCCGATCGGGGAGAAAATAGGGCGACATGATGAGAATGGAGGAACGGGCGACGGAAAATGCCCCCATCAGCATCTTGTGACTGGTCTCGATGCTCCTGTCCGGCCCCGAGGAGCAGACGCGGGCGACGATCTGCGAGCCCGGCACGCCGTCGGGAATGGCGATATCCCAGACCGGCGCATCCAGAAGCTCCTTTGTCGTGAAGCGCCAGTCCTCCGCCGCGATGGAGAAAAAATCCGATACCACCGGTCCGGTGATCTTGAAATGCGTGTCGTGCGACTGGCTTTCGCCGCCAAATTCCAGCGTGAACCCCTCGCGGATATTCATGCCGCCGCTAAATGCAATGCGCCCGTCCACCACGAGGATTTTGCGGTGGGTGCGCAGATTGGCATAGGGCAGCCGCAGCCCCATGATGACATTGCCGTTGAAGACATCGCAGACGATGCCCTTTTCCCTGAGCGTCGGCAGGATGCTCGGCACGGAATAACGCGCGCCCACCGCATCCACCAGCACACGCACCTCCACGCCGCGAAACTTCGCTCTTTCGAGCGCCGCGACAAAACGGGCGCCGATCCGGTCATTGTCGAAAATATATGTTTCGAGAATGATCGACCGCTTCGCCTCCCCGATCGCCTCCAGCATGGCGGCATAGGCCGCGTCTCCGGTCACAAGCGGCTCGATACCGTTGCCGGTCGTCAACGCATGGCGCGTCACCCGGTCGCCCAGCGTCTTCATAGCCTCGAAACGCCGTCCGAAGCGCGCGGCGATCATGTCCCCGCTCGCATCCAGACGCGCCACGCGATCCATGATCTCGTCCAGCATGAAGGACCGCTTCTGCGTGATATTGGACCGGCGGATGCGGTTGATGCCGGCAATCGCATAGATGACCGCGCCGACGATGGGCGACAGCACGATAACACCGACCCAGCCAAGCGCGGAGCGGACCTCCTCCTTCGTCATCGTGGCATGCACGGCCGCCACGGTTCCCATCAAAATCGAGAGAACGGCAAGGATATGCGGCCAATAGGCAATGACGAGATCAAGCATGGTACAACTATAGAGTACTTCGGCAATCCCGCAATGACACGCAGGTGACGCTGGCAGAGACAAAGAACCTGACCGCGCCATGCTTTTGCGGGACAGACCCTTGCGGGATTAACGGTGGAAACCGGGCTTGCGATATGTCATGAGAGCGCATCTTGATCTTTGGCAGTGGCAGGGCGAGGTGCACTTGCGGGCTTTCTGCCTCGTTTGAAAGCAAGAAGGCCGTGATGCAGGAAAATACACAGGGCGCTGTCATCGTCATTTCCAGCCATGTCATGCGTGGCTCCGTCGGCAACCGCGCGGCGGTCTTTGCGCTTGAGACGCTGGGTTATCCGGTCTGGGCGGTGCCCACCATCGTCATGCCCTGGCATCCCGGCCACGGCCCGTCCACCCGCATGCGCTTTCAGGACGACGATTTCGACAAGGCAATGACCGACCTCGAAAACGCCAAATGGATCGGCGAGGTCAAGGCTGTCCTGACCGGTTATTTCGGCAGCGCGGCGCAGGTGCGCTCCGTCGCAAGGCTGATCCGCAATCTGAAGGAAAAGAACCCGTCGCTGATTTATGCCTGTGACCCGGTCATGGGCGATCTGGGCGGGCTTTACATTCCCCTTGAGACTGCCGAAGCCATCCGTGATCACCTCATCCCGCTTGCCACGGTCGCCACGCCAAACCGTTATGAACTGGCCTGGATGAGCGGCGCCGAGCTTGAGACCAACAATGCCATCATGGATGCCGCACTTTCCCTCGGCCCGCCGAAAATGCTGGTCACCTCAGCCGTGCCGATGATGACGGGCGGCACCGGCAACCTCTACCTCAGCGGCCGCCACGCACTGCTTGCCGAACATCGCGCCATCGAAAATGCGCCGAACGGTCTCGGCGACCTGATGTCGGCGCTGTTCCTCGCCCGCCTGCTGGAAGGTCTCGATGATGAAAAGGCGCTGCAGCTGGCAACCGCCAGCGTCTTCGAAATTCTGGCCCGCACCAAAAAACGCGACATGAACGAACTGACGCTGGAGACCGACTCTTCAAGTCTCTCCACACCCATGGCCATGGTGCAGATGCGTCATCTCTTGCATCCTTCGCGCAGCAAGCGCAAATAGCGACTAGAGCATTTCCAGGAAAAGTGGCCCCCGGTTTTCCGGCTGGAAATGCGGAAACAAGGAGTTGGAGCGGCTTCGCGGTTCGAAGAAAAGCGAAAATGCTCCAAAGGATTGGTCTTCAACGCACCGAGTTCTTCTCTTGATCTTGGTCCAAGCACAACGGTACTGCGATAGATGAAAGATTTTCCGGAAAACCTTCTCAACGGCTACAAGAACTTCATGAGCGGTCGTTATGTCGACGAACGCGAAAGATATCGCGTTCTGGCCGAGACCGGACAGAAACCGCAGACCCTGTTCATTGCCTGTTGTGACTCCCGTTCGGCGCCGGAAACCATTTTCGACTGCGGACCGGGAGAGCTTTTCGTCATGCGGAACGTCGCCAACATGGTGCCGCCCTATGAGCCGGATGGACAGTACCACGCCACCTCCGCCGCCATCGAATATGCCGTGCAGGTTCTGAAGGTGAAGGACATCGTCGTCATGGGCCACGGCCGCTGCGGCGGCATTCAGGCAGCACTCGATCCCAATCTCGAGCCACTGTCACCCGGCGATTTCATCGGTAAATGGATGAACATGGTCAAGTCGGCGGCCGAACAGATCCAGAGCAACGACATCATGACCGCCTCCGAGCGTCAGACGGCACTGGAGCGCGTTTCCATCCGCAACTCCATCGCCAATCTGCGCGGCTTCCCCTTCGTCAAGGCGCAGGAAACCGCCGGCAAGGTGAAGCTGCACGGCGCATGGTTCGATATTTCGACCGGAGAATTGTGGGTGATGGACAGCAAAACGGGCGACTTTCGCCGCCCGGACCTGTGATTGAAGCGGATTGAGAGAGCGAGACGTCCTGGGTGGCCATTAATCTGCCCGGCAATCAAACCTCTCCTTCGTCATCCTCGGGCTTGACCCGAGGATGACGTCGGTTATGCGGGAAACCTCTGTCGGACGCTACGTCGCCGGATGCCGGATCAAGTCCGGCATGACGAAAGCGAAATTTTAGTCCGCAGAAACAGCCTTATTGGCCGTCGATCGCCTTGCCGATGAACGCAATGGCCTGCTGGTAGACGCTTGCAGCGTTCCAGCCCTGAATGGCGGCATAGTTCGCCTGACCCTGCTGATAGCCCGCACCACGCTGCCAGCCATGGCCGACGAGGAAGTTCGCGGTGGAAGCCAGCGCATCGGCGCGCGAGCCGACGAGATCGATACGGCCGTCGCGGTCGAAATCCACGCCATAGCGCACGACGTTCAGCGGCAGGAACTGCGTCTGGCCGATTTCACCATGGGCAGCGCCCTTGGCGTTGACGTTCAGCGAGCCGCTGCCAACGAGCTTCAGCGCCGCATAAAGCTGCTCGGTGAAATAATCCGAACGACGGCAGTCGAAGGAAAGCGTCGCAACGGCGGAAAGCGTATGCTGGTTGCCCATGAAGCCGCCAAAACCGGTTTCCATGCCCCAGATGGCGAGCAGCGGACCAGCCGGCACGCCGTAAGCGCGTTCGATGGACGCAAACAGAGCTGCATTGTTCTTCTTCATGGTCTTGCCGCGTGAAATGATCGTCTGACCACCGCGCTTCTGCATGAACTGTTCGAAGGACAGCTTGAAGCTGTGCTGACCGCGATCGGCGCGGATCGTCGCCTGGTTGTAGGAGACGCCGGAGAAGGCACGGTCAAGCACCGAGGCGCTGACGCCGCGGCCCGCGGCTTCCTGCTTGAAGGCGCCGACCCAGGCATCAAAGCCCGCCGAGGTGTTGCTGCATTGTGCAGCCATAACCGGCGTCGCTGCCAGAACCGAAACCATGGCCACACCAGCCAGAATTACCTTCATTGCCCGCATCAAAATCTGCCTTCGATATCCTTTGGGGAATTTTTCCCGAGAACCAAACCGTCAATACTGTATGATTCAGGTGCCAAAACTGTCTTTTGGCGGCCTAAATTGCCTTTCGACAGCAAGGCCTGCAAATAAACTGGCCGTGATCTCGCCAATTATAAAACCCGCCTGCCCCACACAGAACAGACGGGTTATACTTAACGAACCTTAAAAAATCGTATCGTAGATCAGGCAGCCGCCTTGCGGGGCTTGATGAGACCACGATTGACCAGGAGTTCGGCGATCTGGATGGCATTGAGGGCAGCGCCCTTGCGCAGATTGTCCGAAACAACCCAGATGTTGAGGCCGTTTTCAACCGTCGCATCTTCGCGGATACGCGAGATGTAGGTTGCGTCCTCACCGGCGGATTCGACCGGGGTGATGTAGCCGCCATCTTCATGCTTGTCGATGACGAGGCAACCCGGCGCTTCGCGCAGGATGTCACGCGCCTGATCGGCGGTGATCTCGTTTTCGAACTCGATGTTGACAGATTCCGAATGACCGATGAAGACCGGAACGCGCACAGCCGTGCAGGTTACCTTGATCTTCGGATCGAGCATCTTCTTGGTTTCCGCCAGAACCTTCCACTCTTCCTTTGTATAGCCGTCTTCCATGAAGACATCGATATGCGGAATGACGTTGAAGGCGATACGCTTGGTGAACTTCTTGGTTTCGACCGGATCGGCCACGAAGACGGCGCGGGTCTGCTGGAACAGCTCGTCCATGCCTTCCTTGCCGGCGCCGGAAACGGACTGGTAGGTGGAGACAACGACGCGCTTGATCTTGGCGAAGTCATGCAGCGGCTTCAGCGCGACGACGAGCTGTGCCGTGGAGCAATTCGGGTTGGCAATGATGTTCTTCTTGGTGAAGCCCGCTACCGCATCAGCGTTGACTTCGGGAACGATCAGCGGAACGTCCTGATCGTAGCGCCATGCGGACGAGTTATCGATGACGACGCAGCCCTGCTGGCCGATCTTCGGCGACCACTTCTTGGACACATCACCGCCGGCAGACATCAGGCAAATATCGGTGTCGGAAAAATCGTAGTTTTCGAGGTTCGAGACCTTCAGCGTGCGATCGCCATAGGAGACTTCCGTGCCCTGCGAACGGGCGGAAGCAAGAGGCACGACTTCATCGGCGGGAAAACCGCGTTCGGCCAGGATATTGAGCATTTCGCGACCGACGTTGCCGGTGGCGCCTGCAATTGCAACTTTGAAACCCATGATCAAGCTCTCTTTCTGTCTCTCCTCTTTTTGGTGAGGTGGGAACCCGCATTAGATCGCGGCTTCCACGATCCCCGGCCAAACCGGGGAGAGAGCGGTGGCCAGAGACGTCAGACGGTTTTAATCGTCGTTTTGGCCGTAATTCGGATAGAATAAGAAAGGCGCGGATCATCGCCGGCGGATTGTGCCGGTCCTTCCATGACGAACATGTCTGCAACATGCATGCGCAAGGTGATGCTCCTTCTTCGCCAGAAGCTATTAGAAGGTTTCTTGTTTGTGTCAAGAAAAAAGGCGCGTTTCAGGCCATCCGGTGCGGGCAGGCCAAAACCGCCCTGCGACATTTTTGCACATTATACATTAGACTAAAGTCATAATCCGAAAGCATCGCTCTTATTGGGGTTAATTTTCTGTCACTCTGACATCACGCGCATTGCAGCCGCAAGGTTTGCCCGGAGGAGAGAGATGGGCTCCGCAATGCGCCGATTGGGACATCTGTGGAGGACAGACAATGGCAAATGTTGCAGCCGTAAGCGGCGCAGCCCGTCCGATGACGGGTGAAGAGAAGAAGGTGATTTTCGCCTCTTCTCTCGGAACGGTCTTCGAATGGTATGACTTCTATCTATACGGCTCGCTCGCGATCTATATCGGCGCGAACTTCTTCAGCCAATATCCGGAAACGACACGTAACATCTTCGCGCTTCTGGCTTTTGCCGCCGGCTTCCTCGTGCGCCCCTTCGGCGCGCTGGTATTCGGGCGTCTGGGCGATATCGTCGGCCGCAAATATACCTTTCTGGTCACGATCCTCATCATGGGCGTCTCGACCTTCCTCGTCGGCGTGCTGCCCAGCGCATCGCAGATCGGCATTGCCGCTCCGATCATCCTGATCGCGCTGCGCATGCTGCAGGGTCTGGCGCTTGGCGGTGAATATGGCGGTGCTGCAACTTACGTGGCCGAACACGCGCCCAACGGCCGCAGGGGCTATTACACCTCGTGGATCCAGACGACGGCGACGCTCGGCCTGTTCCTCTCGCTGGTGGTCATCCTCGGTGTGCAGTTCGCACTCGGCAAGGAAGCCTTCGCCGCCTGGGGCTGGCGCATTCCCTTCCTCGTTTCCGTTCTGCTGCTCGGCGTATCCGTCTGGATCCGTCTGAAAATGAACGAATCCCCCGCCTTCAAGAAGATGAAGGAAGAGGGCAAGACCTCCAAGGCCCCGCTCAGCGAAGCCTTCGGCCAGTGGAAAAACGCCAAGATCGCCCTGCTTGCCCTCGTCGGCGCCGTCATTGGCCAGGCCGTCGTCTGGTACACCGGCCAGTTCTACGCGCTGTTCTTCCTGCAGAGCATTCTGAAGGTGGACGGGCAATCGGCCAACATCATGGTCGCGGCAGCGCTCATCCTCGGCACCAGCTTCTTCGTGATCTTCGGCTGGCTTTCCGACAAGATCGGCCGCAAGCCGATCATCATGGCCGGTCTCGTTCTCGCAATGCTGACCTACTTCCCGCTGTTCAAGGCGCTCACCTGGGCGGGCAACCCGGCACTTGCGCAAGCGCAGGCCAGCGTTCGCGCCACCGTGACCGCAGCTCCGGGCGACTGCAAATTCCAGTTCAATCCGACAGGCACGGCGAAATTCACCACATCCTGCGATATCGCCACCTCGTTCCTGACGCGCAACTCCGTTCCCTATGACGTCGTTGCGGGAGCGGCCGGCGAACCGGCGAGCGTCAAGATCGGCGACGCCACCATCGCCAGCTACGACGCCATCGCAGCCGGCGCGGATGCATCTGCAAAGGACAAGGCCTTCCAGAAGCAGGTCAACACCGCGTTGCACAACGGCGGCTACCCGCTGGTGCGCGGTGCGGCACAGGTGCCGGATGCGAAACTGGACGCCTTCATCGCAGCCAACCCGGAGCTCAACCTCAATGCGGTAGCCGTTCGTGCCGCCGACAAGAAGATGGTCGCAACCGACAAGCTGGTGGCGGACAAGCTGCTGACGCCGGCCGAGACCGCCGGAGCGACTGAGATGGCCGTCTACACCATTGCCGGCGGCGGCGCCTTCGCCATGGTGGCCGATCCGGCCGCCGTGAACTGGGTCGTCATCATCGCGGTCCTGACCGTGCTCGTCATCTATGTGACGATGGTCTATGGCCCGATCGCGGCCCTGCTGGTCGAACTGTTCCCGACCCGCATCCGCTACTCCGGCATGTCGCTGCCCTATCACATCGGCAACGGCTGGTTTGGCGGCCTTCTGCCTGCCACCGCCTTCGCGATGAGCGCGGCGAAAGGCGACATCTATTACGGCCTCTGGTATCCGATCGTTTTCGCAGGCATCACGCTCGTCGTCGGCCTGCTGTTCCTGCCGGAAACCAAGGATCGCGACATCCACACCATGGATTGAGCGACAACCTGAAGGACATTTTCGGAACCCGGCGCGCAGGCGCCGGGTTTTTTTATTGCGCCACGGGCCAGCATATCGAACGAGCCTGTCGCAGGGGGCTGTCATTCCGTCGCAGGCAAGACAAAATCAATATGGAGACAAAGCCCCCCTGAATGGGTTATGACCCCCCTGTATTTTCAGGCAGAGGGAGAGCCATTTTGAAGATCGGGACGCCTAAGGAATTATATGAGGGCGAAGCGCGCGTCGGCATGACGCCCGACAGCGCCCAGGCATTGCAGAAACTCGGATATGATTGCATCCTCGAAACCGGTGCAGGCAAGGCGGCGGGATTTTCCGACGACGCCTATCGCGCAGCCGGTGTCACCATCGTCGATAGCGCCGAAGCGCTTTACGCCGGCGCTGATATCATCGCCAAGGTTCGCCCGCCGGAAACGTCGGAGATTGATCGCCTGTCTTCGGACAAGACGCTGATCTCGTTCTTCTATCCCGCCCAGAACAAGGACCTTCTGGAGCAGGCCAAGGAAAAGGGCGCAAATGTCATCGCCATGGACATGGTGCCGCGCATTTCCCGCGCCCAGAAGATGGACGCGCTGTCCTCCATGGCCAACATCGCCGGTTATCGCGCCGTCATCGAGGCGGGCAATAATTTCGGCCGCTTCTTCACCGGTCAGGTGACCGCCGCCGGCAAGGTGCCGCCCGCCAAGGTGCTGGTCATCGGCGCTGGCGTTGCCGGTCTTGCCGCCATCGGCACGGCCACCTCGCTCGGCGCCATCACCTATGCCTTCGACGTGCGCCCGGAAGTAGCCGAACAGATCGAAAGCATGGGCGCTGAATTCGTCTATCTCGATTTCGCCGAACAGAGCCAGGATGGTGCCGCCACCGGCGGTTATGCCGCCCCCTCCTCGCCGGAATTCCGCGAGAAGCAGCTCGAAAAGTTCCGCGAACTCGCTCCGCAGATCGATATCGTCATCACCACCGCGCTCATTCCGGGCCGCGACGCCCCGAAGCTGTGGCTGGCCGACATGGTGGCGGCAATGAAGCCGGGTTCGGTCATCATCGACCTTGCTGCCGAGCGCGGCGGCAATTGCGACCTGACGGTTCCCGACCAGCGCGTCGTTTCCGACAACGGTGTCATCGTCATCGGCTACACGGATTTCCCGAGCCGCATGGCGACGCAGGCCTCGACGCTCTATTCCACCAACATCCGTCACATGATGACCGACCTGACGCCCGCAAAGGACGGCAAGCCGGTTCACAACATGGAAGACGACGTCATCCGCGGCGCGACCGTCACCTATCAGGGCGAGATCACTTTCCCGCCGCCGCCGCCGAAGATCCAGGCCATTGCCGCGCAGAAACCCAAGGAAAGAGCAAAAGAGCTTACGCCTGAGGAAAAGCACGCCAAGGAACGCGCCGAGTTCAAGGCGCAGACGAAAAGTCAGGTCGGCCTGCTGGTCATCGGCACGGCGGTTCTGCTTCTTGTCGGCCTCTATGCGCCGGCAAGCTTCATGAGCCATTTCATCGTCTTCGTGCTCGCCTGCTTTATCGGCTTCTCTGTCATCTGGAATGTCAGCCACTCGCTGCACACGCCGTTGATGGCGGTGACAAACGCGATTTCCGGCATCGTCATTATCGGCGCGCTGCTGCAGATCGGTTCCGGCAACTGGCTGGTGGTGCTCCTTGCCTCGCTTTCCGTCCTGATCGCGACGATCAACATCGTCGGCGGTTTCCTCGTGACACGGCGCATGCTCGCCATGTTCCAGAAGTCCTGAGCCGTGTAGGGGACACTTTATGACCATTGGTATCGTTTCCGCGGCCTATGTTGCCGCAGCCGTTCTTTTCATCCTTTCCCTCGGCGGCCTTTCCGGACAGGAAAGCGCCAAACGCGCCGTCTGGTACGGCATAACAGGCATGGGTCTCGCCATTGTCGCCACCGTCTTCGGACCTGACGTCGGCAACTGGTTCATCGTGCTTCTGATGCTGGCGGGTGGCTCCGTTCTCGGTTACTTCGTCGCAAACCGCGTGCAGATGACCGAGATGCCGCAGCTTGTTGCCGCACTCCACTCCTTCGTCGGTCTTGCCGCCGTCTTCATCGGCTTCAATGCCCATATCGAAGAAGCGCATGTCGCTTCGCTCGATGAGACGGCGCGTTCGTTGTTGACCGGCTTTTCCGCCCTCCTCGCCCACAAGACGCCGGTAGAACTGGCCATCATGAAGGTCGAGGTCTTCCTCGGCGTCTTCATCGGTGCCGTCACCTTCACCGGTTCGGTCGTTGCCTTCGGCAAGCTTGCCGGCAAGGTGGACGGCAAGGCGAAGAAGCTGCCGGGCGGACATGTCCTCAATGCAAGCGCTGCGATCCTGTCGCTCGTGCTGCTCCTCATGTATTGCAACGGTGCCGGCGCATGGACGCTGGTGCTGATGACGCTGGCCGCCTTCTTCATCGGCTATCACCTGATCATGGGCATCGGCGGCGCCGACATGCCTGTCGTCGTCTCGATGCTGAACAGCTATTCCGGCTGGGCAGCCGCCGCCATCGGCTTCACGCTCGGCAACGATCTCCTGATCGTGACAGGCGCGCTGGTCGGTTCCTCGGGTGCGATCCTGTCCTACATCATGTGCAAGGCCATGAACCGCTCCTTCGTCTCTGTCATCCTCGGCGGCTTCGGCGGCACGACGGGTCCGGCGATGGAAATCGATGGCGAACAGGTAGCGATCGATGCCGAAGGCGTTGCTTCGGCGCTGAACGATGCCGACAGCGTTATCATCGTGCCCGGTTACGGCATGGCGGTGGCACAGGCACAGAGCGCGGTCTCCGAACTGACCCGCAAGCTGCGCGCTGACGGCAAGACCGTGCGTTTCGCCATCCACCCGGTGGCGGGCCGCCTTCCCGGCCACATGAACGTGCTGCTGGCCGAAGCAAAGGTGCCTTACGACATCGTGCTGGAAATGGACGAGATCAACGACGACTTCCCCAATACCGACGTCGTTATCGTCATCGGCTCCAACGACATCGTCAACCCGGCGGCACAGGACGATCCGAACTCACCCATCGCCGGCATGCCGGTTCTGGAAGTGTGGAAGTCCAAGCTGGTCATCGTCTCCAAGCGCGGTCAGGGAACGGGTTATTCCGGCATCGAGAACCCGCTGTTCTACAAGGACAATACCCGCATGTTCTACGGCGACGCCAAGAAGTCGATCAACGATCTTCTGCCGCTGATCAAGTAACGGAAAGGGCGTTTCCGGGAGACCGGAAACGCCCTTTCGAATTCTGAGAACGCATTCCACCTTGACGTCATCCTCGGGCTTGACCCGAGGATCCATCGCGCGTCGGGTTGTGGATCCTCGGGTCAGGCCCGAGGATACGACGGTGGGGTTCGGGCTGGTAATCAGCCAAAACGGTCGCCTCAAAGCACCCGGTAACGCCGGTTGAAATACAGCAGCGCTTCTTCGCCCTCATTGATCTTCATATCGACGACATCGCAGATCAGGATATCGTGCGTGCCGCCATCATGCGCCTCGCGGATGCGGCAATCGAAGGAAACGAGCGCGTCTTCCAGAACCGGAGCGCCGGTTTCGAGCACGCCCCAGCGCCCGGCGGCGAAACGTTCTTCCACCGGCGTCTTGCCGCCGAACAGGGTGCTCAGCGCCTCGTGCTTCGAGGCAAGCGTGTTGACGCAGATGACGCCGTTGCTCTTCACCACCCTGTAGGCGGAAGCATTGCGATTGAGGCAGACGAGCAAGGTAGGCGGATTGTCGGAAACGCTGCAAACGGCCGTCGCTGCAAAACCCGCACGTCCAGCCACACCATCAGTGGTGACGATGTTGACCGCCGCACCGAGCCGCGCCATGGCGTTTCTGTATTCGAGGCTGCGCTGCTCAGCAGTCTTCGTCTCCATTTCCGCTTCCTTTTCAAGAGACATCATCCGCATCTAACCCATCCTTCCTTAACAGGCCATCAAGCCAGTACACAGGCGTCTTCAAAGCCAAGGCGTGGCAGGCGGCCAAAGAGCTTGGACGGATCGCCGTAGCCGAGATTGATCAGGAAATTGGATTTCCACGTCGTGCCCGCGAAAAACGCCGTATCCACTTTGCCTTTGTCAAAACCGGACATCGCCCCGGTATCCAGTCCCAACGAGCGGGCCGCAATAATGAGATAACCCGCCTGCAAAGTGGCATTGCGGAAGGCCGTTTCCTCGGCGACGGCCGGGCTGGAGGTAAACCACGAACGCGCGTCAGCATGTGGAAACAGCACCGGCAGTTTCTCGTAAAATTCGCGGTCGATAGCAGCGATCACCGTCACCGGTGCAGCCATGGTCTTTTCGAGATTGCCCGAAGAAAGCGCGGGCCTCAGCTTTTCCTTGGCTTCCGGGCTGCGCACGAACACGAAACGCGCCGGCGAGCAATTGGCCGAGGTCGGCCCCATCTTCGTCAGATCGTAAAGTGCTCTCAGTGTCTCGTCGCCGACCGGCTTGTCAGCCCAGCCATTATGGGTGCGTGCCGCGGTGAAAAGTGCTGCAAGTGCCTTGTCGTCGAGTGCTGTCGTCATCGTCTTAAAAATCCTGTCAGAATGGCCGTGTTGCCGGCAGCAGAAACCGCAAAAGCCGCGTGTTGAAAAGGTCAGTCTCGGTGATATTGACCGCATGCGCCCCGAAATCGAGGAGGCAAAGTTCGCTTTGCGGCAAACCCTCCGCAAGACGCAACGACCGGGTGTAGGGCACCAGAAGATCGTCCTTCGTCGCCACCAACAGCACCGGATTGTCGATCTCGCCAAGATGGGTATCGATATCGAAGGCCCTGAGCGCCGCGATGCGCCGAAGCACATTTGCCTTGCCCTGAAAATGCGCGACACCATGCGCGTCGTCCCGCGCCAGCCTCTCCTGATGGTCCGACATCCACGCCGCCGGATAAAGAAACAGCGGCTGGGCTTTCACGAAAGCCTCGACGCCGGATTTTTCCAGAAGCTCGATCCGCACATCGAAACAACGCCCCGAATGCGGATCGGCCTTGCTCCAGGCATTGATAAGAACAAGCCGGTCGATCAGATTAGGCTTGCGCAGCGCGATATCGAGGCCGATCAGACCGCCGAGCGCATGGCCCATGAAATGAAACTTTTCGAGCTTCAGAGCCGAGACGATCTCCAGCACATCATCCGCCATCGCCGATATACCGCCATCCGCCGGCACTTCGCCGCCGGTCCTGCCGGTTCCGCGATGGTCATAGGTGACGATCCGGAAATGATCGGAAAGAGCCTCGATCTGCGGCGTCCAATAGGTGCCCGATCCACCCAGCCCCGAAGACAGCAGGATAGTCGGCGCCTCGACGTCGGTCCGGCCATGAACCTTGAAATGCATCATCTGCCGTTTCGCCCTATTTGCCGATATGGGCGACGGTGGCGATTTCCACCAGCGCATCGGGCTTTACCAGCCCGCACTGGATGCAATAGCGCGCCGGCTTGTCGCCGGGGAAATATTCGGCATAGACGGCGTTGACGGCCTGATAATTCGCCCAGTCGGTGATGAAGATGTGGTTCATCGTCACGTCTTCCATCGTGCCGCCGGCAGTTTCGATGACCGACTTGATGGTTTCAAGAACATGGCGGGTCTGCGCACTGGCATCACCCACATGCACAACATTATTGTCCTTGTCGAAGGGCAGCGTGCCGGAAACATAAACCACGCCATCGGCAAGGGTTCCCGGCGAAAAGGGAGCGATGGGTTTGCTGGTACCGGCAGGCACCACGATCTTCTTCGGCATTTCATTCTCCTCTTTGTGTTTCTCAATCAATCGGTGACGGGTGCGGCCTGCGAAATCACGCCGCAGAAATCATTGACGGTTGCCACCCAGCCGAAAAATTTCTCGACATTGTAGACCGTCGCCTGCTGGATATAGTCCGGCCCCAGATGATGCGTGGCATCCTCCAGCATCACCCCGAAATATTCGAGATGGAAGGCGTCGCGCAGCGAGCTTTCGACGCAGACATTGGTGGCGATGCCGACGAACACCAGATTGCGGATGCCGCGGGCACGCAACACGCTGTCCATATTGGTGTTGAAGAAACCGCTGTAACGTGTCTTCGGCACCAGAATATCGCCGGGCTGCGGCTGCAACTCATCGACGATGGCATAGTCCCACGTTCCCTTGGCCAGCAGCTGGCCCTGCAGTTCCGGCCTTTTGCGCATCGTCTTCAGCGCATTGGACTTGTGCCAGTTGGGCGAACCCGGCCCGCCCGCCTCGACATAATCCTTGTCCCAGCCGTTCTGGAAATAGATGACCTGAACGCCCGCCGCCCGCGCCGCATCCAGCGTCTTCTTGATGTTGGCGATGGTGCCCTTGGCCCCGGAAATATCGAACCCGGCAAGGTCGACATAACCGCCCTCGGTCGAATAGGCGTTCTGCATGTCGACCACGACAACGGCGGTCTCGCTGGGCTTCAGGGTAATCGGCTCAGGCCTTGCGGGAAGCGTCACGCTTTCCGAACGGCTTTCCGGCCCCTTGTAACCCGCCACGACGGCTTCGCTCATTCCGCAGCCTCCAGTTCGGCCTGAACATGCGCCCTACTCTTCATCAGCGGCTGCACATATTTGCCGAATTTTTCGACGCCTTCGAGGAAGTCGTCAAAGGTCAGCATCACGCCGCCCGTTCCCGGCACTTCGCTCATCTCGTCCAGCATGGCCGCCACCTCCTCATAGGAGCCGATCAGCGTTCCCATGTTGATGTTGACCGCCGAGACGGGGTTGGACATGTGCCGGACATTGGTGTCGGAGCCGGATTTGGTGTCGACAGAACTTTGCAGGCCGAGCCACTTGATCGCCTCCTCATCCGCGCCCGCCTTGTAGTGCTCCCACTTCGCCCAGGCATCCTCGGATTTTTCCTCGGCAAGGATCATGGTCAGCACCACGGATTTGACGTCGCGGCCGGTCTTTTCGGTTGCCGCCAGAAGTCGCTCATTGGTGGGCGCAAAAGCCTTGGGCGTATTGACGCCGACGCCGAAGCAGAAGCTGTAATCGGCGAACTTGGCCGAGAACGCCATGCCCGAATTGGAGGAGCCGGCGCAGATGAGTTTTACATCCCCCTGCGGCACTGGCTTCATGCGGCAATCCTCCATCTTGAAGAACTTGCCGTTGAAATCCGATTGGCCGTCGGCCAGAAGCTCTTTCAGAACGGTGGTGTACTCGCCGAGATATTCGTAGCGATCACCGAAATAATCATCGCCCGGCCAAAGCCCCATCTGGCTGTATTCAGGACGCTGCCAGCCGGTAATCAGGTTGATGCCAAAGCGGCCGCCGGAAATGGAGTCGATCGTTGTCGCCATGCGGGCAACGATGGCCGGCGGCATGACCAACGTGGCGGCCGTGCCGAACAGCTTGATCTTGGAGGTGACGGCGGCAAGGCCCGCCATCAGCGTGAAGGATTCCAGATTATAGTCCCAGAATTCGGTCTTGCCGCCGAAGCCGCGCAGCTTGATCATCGATAGCGCGAAGTCGAAACCATATTGCTCCGCCTTCAGCGTGATCGCCTTGTTCAAGTCGAAGCTCGGCTTGTATTGCGGCGCGTTTTCGGAGAGGAGCCACCCATTGTTTCCGATCGGTATAAAAACACCAACTTCCATTTTGCTGTTCCCTTTTTAGCGTCAGGTGTCTCCTGACTTGACAAAAGAGTAGCAGGTTCTGTGCCAGACCAAATAAAATAATTTTATCAAATGGATAAAATTTTGGGACACATTGAGCCTTGACCAAAAGATAAAAAATTTATCATTTGGTCAAAATATTTGCCTGTTTATTCGGCAGTTATAAATAGAAAAAGGACGGCCCTCGAGCCGTCCCCAATATACGCGACGAAAAAGCTCCAACCTCTCCGCCGTCATCCTCGGGCTTGACCCGAGGATCCATAACCCACTGAAATCAATGGATCCTCGGGTCAAGCCCGAGGATGACGTCGAATGCTGAGCGAGTTCTGTCGGCAAATTTTAGCTAACCTACCGGCCGCCATTTTCAATCACGGAGCTATGCCAAAACCTCAGACGAGACGCTGCTGCGCATAGGCATGCACGGCGCGGAAGGCAGCCTCGGCGCCTGCGACAACACGCTCTTCCTCTTCGACCGTCAGCGAAATTTCATCGAGCGCGGCGGTGAAGGTGCGCCAGTGCAGGCCACGCCCTTCCGGAGCGCCGGCCAGATGGCGCGCGCCGAATTCTTCGCTGAGGCCAAGCTTCGCCGCATCTTTCAGGAGGAAAGCCGCACCGAGATTGGAACCTTCGACCACGTAAAGCCAGCCCATGGCCTCCGGCAGATCGAACGGCGTTTCGTCAGTAAAGCGTGGGGCTTCCGTTTCGGGAATAGCGTGACCGAGATCGGCAAGGTCCTGCTCGATCATGGAGAGACGGCGGCGGCCTTTGAGATCAGGCAGCAGGCCATCGAGCGTTGCGTTGGAGAAGAAGGCATCGAGGTCGCGATGGAAAAGATATTGCGTTTCCACGAATTTGCCGAAGTTCTCCCGGCTCTCGAACGGCTTGGCTGCCATGATGAAGGTATCGAGACCGCCATGCGCGCCGCGCGTTGCAGCCCTCAGGCGCTTCACTCGGCTCTGCTCGATCTCTTCCACAGGCGCTGACGGCTCCACAACGGTCATGATACTTCCCTTTATCCCACAAACAGATTGCCTGATAAAAATCTTTACTGAAACAGTCAAATTTTATTTTCGCATTTTTTGGTGTTCCGCGGAAAAATGGCATCTGCGAAAACCGCCGCAAACATACCATGCCCCACCGGACGCAACACACCCCATCAAGCAGCCTCCGGAACCAATCCGCCCACCATTCCAGCCTACCGAACAATCATCTTGCAATTACCGCTTTACAACTAACATGTCAGTGTGCCATCAATCTGCAGCCATCTTGGAGGAGCATCTTAATTGACCCAGAAATTCGGCCTTTCGGCAGCACTGACGACCCCTTTCAAAACTGACGGAACCGTCGATACAGACGCCATGATCGCGCATGCCCGCCGTTGCCTTGCAAATGGTTGCGACAGCGTGACACTCTTCGGCACCACCGGCGAGGGATGCTCCGTCGGCAGCCGCGAACGGCAGGTCATTCTCTCCCGCTTCATTGAGGCAGGCATTGCGCCTTCCCGTCTGGTCACCGGCGTTCTCGTGGATTCCATCGAGGATGCAGCCGACCAGTCCGCCGAGGCCCTGAACGCAGGTGCCCGCAATATTCTTCTCGCCCCACCATCCTATTTCAAGAATGTCAGCGATGACGGCCTGTTTGCCTGGTTCTCGGCGGTTTTCGAAAAGATCGGCAAGGGCGCGCGCGACATTCTCGTCTATAACATCCCTTCCGTGACCATGGTAACACTGTCGGTCGAACTGGTGGGGCGGCTGAGACAAGCGTTTCCGGGCATCGTCACCGGCGTGAAGGACTCCTCAGGCAACTGGAGCCACACAGAGCGCCTGCTGAAAGAACACGGCGATCTCGCCATTCTGATCGGCGATGAGCGTGATCTGGCCAAGGGCGTTCGCCTGGGCGGTCAGGGAGCCATCTCCGGCGTTGCCAATTTCCTGACGCAGGAAGTCCGCGCCATGGCCGTTGACGGCAAGGACGATGCGCGCATCGTCGATCTTGTTGTGGAACTTCTGAAATTTCCGGTTACGCCCGCCGTCAAGGTGCTGGTATCACACACGACAGGGGAAAATATCTGGTCTGACGTGCGCGCGCCGCTCGTTGCCATTTCACCGGAGGGCCGGCGGCAGATCGAAGGCGCTTTCGACGCGCTGTTTCGCAAACAGGCCGCCTGAACAGACCTTGAAAGGTTGAGCATGGACGATACCGGCGAACAGACATTGCGGGAACGGGCGTATGAAAGCTTTACGCATCACCTTCTCTCGCGCGACGTTCGCCCTGGGCAATTCATCTCGCAACGCCGCCTCGTGGAATTGACGGGTCCGCCGCTGGGCGCGATCCGGGAAGCAATTCCACGGCTGGAGGCGGAAGGTCTGATCAAGACCGTGCCGCAGCGGGGATTGCAGGTCGCCCATATCGACATCAACCTCATCCGCGAGGCGTTCCAGTTCCGGATCTTTCTCGAGAAGGAGGCCGTGGCGCTCTTTACGCGTTCGGCCTCGGACGAGACCATCGCCAAGCTGTTGAAACAGCACCGCGATATCGTCGAGGCGACGGAAAACGGTGGGGAATCGCCGGAGCTGGACCAGCACGCGCAGCAGGTGGACTGGGGCATGCACGACGCCTTCATCGATAGTCTCGGCAATTCGATCATCTCGAACGCCTACAGGGTCAATTCCATCAAGATGCGCCTCATCAATCAGGAGCGCTTTCGCATCGCAGGCCATGTCAAATCGGTGATGAAAGAACACCTCGCCATTCTCGAAGCCATTGAGAAGCGATCCGTCGAAGACGCCGTGGAGCGGCTGACCGCCCATATCCGCAACGCAAGGGACAGGGCGCTGGCAGTATAGGGCAATTCCGGTAGGGCAGAAGAAAGGTCCTGCCCGGAATTGCATGAAAATAAGCAACAAGCCGGAGGTGAGGAGAATTTCCGGCTAACTGGAGGAGAACTGACATGACGCATTCATTGCTCAACCCCACGCGTCGCGCCTTTCTGGCAGGCACGGCAGCGATCGGTGGCAGCGCGGTGCTCGGCATCCGCCCCGCATCGGCGGCGGTGAACTGGAAAAAACACGCCGGCACCACGCTTGAAGTCAACCTGGTCAAAAGCCCGCGCAGCGAAACGCTGATCAAATATCTGGGCGAATTCGAGGAACTGACCGGCATCAAGGTCAATGCCGAAGCAACACCTGAACAGCAGCAGCGCCAGAAGGTGGTAATCGAGCTTTCCTCCGGCAAGCCGAGCTTCGACGTCGTTCATCTGAGCTACCACGTGCAGAAGAGACAGTTCGAAAAGGGCAAGTGGCTGGCCGATATCAGCGGCTTCCTGAAGGACCCGTCGCTGACCGATCCGTCCCTCGTCGAAAAGGATTTTGCCGAAGCCGGCATGCTGTTTGCCAAGGATAGCGACGGCGTGCTGCGCTCGCTGCCATTCTCGGTGGATTACTGGATCGTCTACTGGAACAAGGAACTCTTCGAAGCCAAGGGCCTGAAATACCCTGAGACCTTCGAGGAACTGGTGACGGCAGCGGAAAAGATCACCGATCCCGCAACCAACACCTACGGTTTCGTCGCCCGCGGTCTGAAAAATGCCAATACCCCGGTCTGGACTTCGTTGATGCTGGGTTACGGCGCAAAGCCGATCGGCGCGGACGGAAAGGTCGACACCGAATCCAAGGAAGCGGTCGAGGCAGCGAAACTCTATCAACGCTTGATGACCAAAGCCGCCCCTCCCGGCGTTTCCGGCTTCAACTGGGCCGAAGCGCAGTCTGCCTTCCTTCAGGGCAAGATCGGCATGTGGTTCGATGGCGTCGGTTTTGCACCGCCGATCGAAAACCCGGAAAAATCCCGCGTTGTCGGCAAGGTCGGTTACGGTGTCATGCCGAAGGGCCCGGCAGCACAGGCGGCCGGCACCTTCGGCGATGGCCTCGGTGTCGTCGAAGCCAGCAGCAAGAAGGAAGCGGCCTACCTCTTCTGCCAATGGGCGATTTCGCACGACATGGGTGCGCGCCTGCTGCAGGCAGGTGCGGGTGTTCCATTCCGCCAGTCCATCCTCGAAGACCAGAAGGTGCGGGAAGGCGTGAAGATGCCGGCCGCCTGGCTGGATGCGGTCGTCGGTTCCGGCAAGGTCTCGCAGCTTGCCCTGCCGGTCATCATTCCAGTCACGGAATTCCGCGACATCTACGGCGTCGGCCTCACCAACATGATCGGCGGCGCGGACCCGGCAGCTGAGCTGAAAAAAGCGACGGAACAGTTCGCACCCGTTCTGGCGCGTAGCGAGGGATAATGGCCTCCGTGAGCATCGAAAACACCAAAACAAGCGTCAGCCGGAAAGAAGGGAGCAGGCCCGCAAGGCTTGCTCCCAACTACTGGCCTTTCGTCATACCGGCACTTGTCGTCATCTCGGCGGTTATCGTTTTTCCGTGGGTCTTCACCCTGTGGATGAGCGTCCATCGCTGGACGCTCGGACAGGAGCAGAGCTTTATCGGTTTCGATAACTATATAAGGCTCGCAAGCGACGTGAGGTTCTGGGAATCGCTCTGGCACACCCTCATCTATACCGTGCTGTCGGTCGTCGCTCCGCTGTTTCTGGGAACATTGGCGGCGCTGGTTTTCGATGCGCAGTTTCCGCTGCGCGGTTTTCTGCGCGGCGTGTTCGTGATGCCGATGATGGCGACCCCGGTCGCCATCGCGCTCGTCTGGACCATGATGTTCCACCCGCAGCTCGGCGTTCTGAACTATCTCTTGTCCTTCATCCATATCGGACCGCTGGAATGGATCTACAACCAGTCCACCGTCATCCCCTCGCTGGTGCTGGTGGAAACCTGGCAATGGACGCCGCTCGTCATGCTGATCGTGCTCGGCGGACTGGCTGCAGTACCCCGCGAACCCTATGAGAGCGCCGAAATCGATGGTGCCAACGCCTGGCAGAAGTTTCGTTACCTGACCATGCCGATGATCGCGCCGTTCCTGATGATCGCCGTCATCATCCGTTCCATCGATGCCGTCAAAAGCTTCGACATCATCTACGCGATGACGCAGGGCGGCCCTGGCACGGCCTCGGAAACCATCAACATCTACCTCTACAACACGGCGTTTTCCTACTACGATATCGGTTACGGCTCGGCCATGGCCGTCGTCTTCTTCATCATCATCGTGGCGCTGTCCTTTGTGCTGTTGATGGTGCGCCAGCGTGCGCAATGGAACGAGATGGAGGATCGCTGATGGCTCGCCAATTGCTCAAACGTAAAAACCTCGACCGCATCGGCCTGTTTTTCGTGGCGCTGGTGATGATTTCGCCTGTTATCCTGTTCTTCATCTGGATGATCTCGCTGTCGCTGAAATATGAAATCGACAACGGCGCTTATCCGCCGATCCTCATCCCCGAGCGTTTCGCATGGTCGAACTATGTGAAGGTGTTCGAGGAGAATAATTTCTTCCTCTATTTCTGGAATTCGGTGCTCGTCACCGGTGCGGCCACCATTCTGGCGCTGGTGATCGGCGTGCCCGCCGGTTACGGCATCGCCCGGCTGAAGGCGGAAAAGTCGGCTGTCGTCATCATGATCGCCCGCATGACGCCCGGCCTCTCTTTCCTCATTCCGCTATTCCTGCTGTTCCAATGGCTGAACCTGCTCGGCACGCTCTGGCCGCAGATCATCATCCATCTCGTGGTGACGGTTCCGATCGTGGTCTGGATCATGATCGGTTATTTCGAAACCACGCCGAAGGAACTGGAAGAAGCGGCAAGCATCGATGGCGCATCCTCCTGGCAGGTGTTCCGGCTGGTGGCGTTGCCGATTGCCAAGCCCGGCATCGTCGTCTCCTTCATTCTGGCGGTCATCTTCTCGTGGAATAACTTCGTCTTCGGCATCGTGCTGGCAAGCCGTGAAACGCGCACCCTGCCGGTGGCGGTCTACAACATGCTGTCCTTCGAACAGGTGAGCTGGGGACCGCTTGCCGCAGCCGCGCTGATCGTGACGCTGCCGGTGCTGCTGCTCACCATGTTCGCGCAGAAACAGATCGTGGCGGGCCTCACCGCCGGCGCCGTCAAGGGCGGCTGAATCAACCAATTAAAAATACGGGAACCAAAAACATGGCACCGGTCAATATTCTAAACGTCCAGAAGCGCTTCGGCGCGGTCAATATCATCCACGGCATCGATATCGATATCAAGGATGGCGAATTCGTCGTGCTGGTCGGCCCGTCCGGCTGCGGCAAATCCACCCTGCTGCGCATGATTGCGGGCCTAGAAGAAGTCAGCGACGGCGAAATCCACATCGGCGCGCGTGAGGTGAGCAACCTGCCCGCCCGCGACCGCGATATCGCCATGGTCTTCCAGAACTACGCCCTTTATCCGCACATGACGGTGAAGGATAATATGGGCTTCGCGCTGAAGCTGAAGAAGGTGAGCGCCGACGAAACCAAGGCCAAGGTCGACAAGGCTGCCGCCATTCTGGGACTGGACAAGCTGCTCGACCGTTATCCGCGCCAGCTTTCCGGCGGCCAGCGCCAGCGTGTGGCCATGGGACGCGCGCTGGTGCGCGATCCGCAGGTCTTCCTGTTTGACGAACCGCTGTCAAACCTCGACGCCAAGCTGCGCGTGCAGATGCGCGGCGAGATCAAGGCCATGCACCAGCGCATCGGCACCACCACCATCTACGTCACGCACGACCAGGTGGAAGCCATGACCATGGCCGACAAGATCGTGGTGCTGCATGACGGCGTGATCGAGCAGATCGGCGCGCCGCTCGAGCTTTACGACCGTCCGGCCAACCTCTTCGTTGCCGGTTTCATCGGTTCGCCTGCGATGAATTTCATTCGTGGACGCGTCGAAGAAGGCGTGTTCCGCACCGTGAAGGGTTTAAGCCTCCCCCTGCCCGCCAACAGCGACATCGCCGCACTGGGCGGCCGCGACCTCGTCTACGGCGTGCGCCCGGAACATATCCGTGCAGCAAGCGGCGGTATCGAAGGCCGGGTCGAACTGGTCGAAGGCACCGGCTCGGAAATCTATGCCAAGCTGAACTGCAAGGGCGACGAGATCGCCTGCCTGTTCCGTGAGCGGCTGGACGTGCGGTTCGGCGATACGATCCATATCGCCATCGACCCGGAAATGGTTCACCTTTTCGACAAGGCAACCGGCAAGCGCATCTAAGGCGCATGCCGAGTAAAATTGCGTAAGACAATGACATAGGGTGACGGGCATGGACAGCCAACACGAGAGCCGCAAACATGTGCTGTGCGTGGGTGCAGCCGTGCTCGACACCCTGTTTCGCGTCCATGACATGCCAAAGGGCGAAGGCAAGGTCCTGCCCTACGAAATGTTGCAGATCGCCGAGGGCATGGCATCCAGCGCAGCCTATGCGGTGCACCGCATGGGCGGGCACGCCAGCCTTTGGGGTGCTGTGGGCGACGACGAGACCGGAACCCGTATCCTGCGCGATCTCGCCGAAAGCGGTATCGACACCACAGGTATGACAGTCGCCGCCGGCGCACGCTCCGCACTCTCCACAATCATTATCGATGATCGCGGCGAGCGGCTGATCGTGCCTTTTTATGATCACAGGCTGCATGAGAAGAAGCGCTCCTGCACATCAGCGGACCTCGCCGCTTACGACGCCGTGCTGGTGGATGTGCGCTGGCCGGAACTGGCGCTCGATGTTCTTGATGTGGCACGCGCGCTCGGCAAACACGCCATTCTCGACGGCGACGTTGCGCCGGTTGAAATCCTCGAAAAGCTCGCACCCGCCGCGACCCACATCGTTTTTTCTGAACCCGCCGCCGCCCGGCTGGCGGGGGTTGAGACGGTAGAGGACATGCTGCCGGTGCTGCACGCCCGCTACCCGCAAACCTTCATCGCCGTCACCGCCGGACCGGCAGGCTGCTGGTGGACGGAAGCTGGCGATCCCACTGTCCATTTTCAGGAAACGATGCAGGTCAAGGCGGTGGATACGCTGGCGGCAGGCGACATTTTCCACGGCACCTTTGCGCTTGCCATAGCCGAAGGCATGGAAAGCCGCGCGGCCATCCGGCTCTCCTCCGTTGCGGCTGCCCTGAAATGCACCGTCTTCGGTGGTCGCATCGGGGCGCCCACGAGAGCAGAGACCGAAGACGCGATGCGGCAATGGCTGGAGCGTGAACGGGGACCGGCGCTACGCGCCTTCTGAGCGCATCCATTGCCCGCATAAAACTATTCCATTTTTGCGATGCCGTTTCCCGGCGAACTAGGCTAACGTCAAGTCAGAGCAAAGCTTTTCGCAAGCCGCGCTTGTTCCACCTTGAGCCTGCATTCCGCAAAAGTGATCGCCCGATGCATCAGACGACCCGCCCGAGACTGCGCGATATCGGCTTGCCGCCCGGCCATTTCGAGACCGGCCCACTCAATGCCATCACCGATGTCGAAGGCGTGACGATCGGCCATTCGACCGTCATCGAAGGCGACACGATCCGCACCGGCGCAACCGCGATCCTGCCGCATGGCGGCAATCTTTTTCAGGACAAGGTGCCTGCGGGTTTTGCGGTCTATAACGGCTTTGGCAAATTTGCCGGCTCGACACAGATCGAGGAACTTGGCGAACTCGAAACGCCTGTCATCCTCACCAATACGCTTGCAACCGGCCGGGCAATCGAGACGATCAACCGCCACACACTGGCGCAGCCGGGTAACGAAAAAGTGGTGTCGATCAATGCGGTCGTCGGAGAGACCAACGATTCCCGCCTCAACGACATCCGCGCCGGTCGCCCGACCATCGAGGAAATCTCCACCGCGCTGAAAAACGCTGCCACAGGCCCGGTGGCCGAGGGCGGCGTTGGAGCCGGAACCGGCACGGTGGCTTTCGGCATGAAGGGCGGCATCGGAACTGCATCCCGCATCGTCACCATCGCCGGGGAGGCCTACACGCTCGGCGTTCTCGTGCAATCCAATTACGGCGGCCATCTGCTGGTCTGCGGCAAGCCCTATGTCAGCCCTGATCATAAAGACAAGGATGGCTCCATCGTCATCATCGTCGCAACCGATGCGCCGCTCTCTTCCCGCAATCTGAAGCGCCTGGCCGCCAGAAGCTTTGGTGGGCTGGCCCGAACGGGCGCAGCACTAAGCAATGGATCTGGCGATTACGCGCTGGCATTTTCCACCAACGAGCGCCTTCGCCGCACGCCTGCACGCCGCAAGGCCGTCACAGACTATCCCGAGCTTTCCAACGATGCGATCTCGCCGCTCTTCGAAGCGGCAATAGAGGCAACCGAGGAGGCGATCCTCAACTCACTCTGCACGGCCACAACGACATCAGGCTTCAATGCCGGCACCGGCAAGGCCTCCACGGTCGAAGCCATTTCCATCGACGCCCTTAAAACCCTTCTTTTAGCCTGACTTTTCCAGACGGAGTTTTCATGACTAGCCCATCCGGTCGCATCGTATACGTCAACGGCGAATTCCTGCCCGAAGCGGACGCCCGCCTTTCCATCTTCGACCGCGGTTTCCTGTTCGGCGACGGCATTTATGAAGTCACCTCGGTTCTGGAAGGCAAGCTGATCGACAGCGACCTGCATATGGCCCGGCTGGAACGCAGCGCCCGCGAAATCGACGTGGCCCTGCCGGTCACGACGAAGGAAATCGTCGAGGCCGAACGCCGCCTGATCGCCGACAACAACCTCGTCGAAGGCATGATCTACCTGCAGCTGACGCGTGGTGCGGAAGACCGCAACTTCCTGTTCTCCGCTGATATCAAGCCGACGCTTGTCATGTTCACGCAGGCCAAGAAGCTCATCGGCACCCCGGTCGAAGAGGCAGGCATCGCCGTCAAATCCGTTCCCGACCAGCGCTGGGAACGCCGCGACATCAAGACCGTCTGCCTGCTGCCGCAGGTCATGGCAAAACGCATCGCCAAGGCCGAAGGCTGCGACGAGGCCTGGATGATCGAGGATGATTTCGTGACCGAAGGCGCTTCCTCGACCGCTTATATCGTCACCGCCGATAAAAAGATCATCACCCGCGGCAACAGCAACAAGACCCTGCCCGGCTGCACCCGCCTTGCCGCCCTGCAGCTGGCCAAGGAAGCCGGCTTCACGCTGGAAGAACGGCCTTTCACGCTGGAAGAGGCGATGAACGCCGATGAAGCCTGCCTGACCAGCGCCTCCAACTTCGTGGTGTCCGTGACGAAGATCGACGGCAAGCCGGTGGGTGATGGCAAGCCCGGCCCGATGGTGAGCCGCCTGCGCGCGCTTTATCTGGAAAACGCCCGCCGCACGGCGATCTGATCGAAAGCGTTTTGTTTGTCGCATTTCCGGACGGAAAATCGGGGTCCACTTTTCCTGGAAATGCTCTAACCCTCGAGAACCGCCCAGATGCGCTCGACCACGGGCCGGCGGTTCTCCTTCGAACGATAGAGCCTGATATCGACGGCGATATCGAAGGTGGGATCGGCGGCGCGAACCAGCGTGCCGGTATCCAGCTCGTGCCGCATCAGGCTTTCCGGCACCCAGGCGACACCCCAGCCCGCCATCGCCATGGCTTTCAGCCCCACCGACATGCTGCCTTCATGCACCCGCTCGAATTGCGGCAGGCGCGCGCTCAGGAGATCGCGCAGCAAAGGCCCGAAGAACGAGGCCTTTTCATAATCGAGATAGGCGAAGGGTTTTCGCGCATTTTCCACCAGCGCATGCAACGGCGAACCATCTTTCGCCGGCGCGGAAACGGGAATGATGTTTTCCGCGCCGAGCACGCGGAACTCGAAGGTCTGCGCATCAAGCAGCATCGGCACTTCGGGATGGGCATAGGTCAGAAGAAAATCGCTTTGCCCGTCCACCAGCGAATTGAGGTTTTCCTCCATGCTGCCGGAATCGGGGCGCAATACTGAAAATAGCGGCCCGGCCGTCTCGTTCACCCGTTTCAGCCAGTCGGGAAAGAAAGTGAAGGACAGGGTATGAAGGGCCGTCAGCCGAACAGTCCTGGCATCGGCCCCTTCTTCCTGCAGCAGGGTGCGCCGCGCATGATAAAGCTGCTTCAGCGTTTCCTGCGCCACCGGCACGAACTTCACGCCCGCCTCGGTCAGCCGCGACGGATAGGAGGCGCGATCGACCAACGTCGCGCCTACCCAGGCTTCAAGCTGCTTGATACGCCGGCTGAAGGCGGATTGCGTGACATGCCGCTCCTCCGCCGCTTTCGAGAAATTGAGCGTTCCGGCCAGCGCCAGGAAATCCTCGAGCCATTTGACTTCCACGGCTCACACTCCCAACAAAAATATCTTTCCGGTTATTCAGAAGCGTCTTTATTAGGTGCAATGAGGCGTGAATGAAACCCTCTTGTAAGGCGCGGGGCTGCGGCCAATCGCCGGATCGGCCTGACGACCTAGCGGCTTCGATAATATTCGATCATCCGCGCCCGACTGGAGACCAGCTCGATCCGGTCATCGCCCAGCCGGTTGAGGCAGACGCGCTTCGTCCAGGGGCCATCTGTGAGCGTGAAGAGAAAACGGCCGTTACCGAGCGCCTTCAGGGCCATACTGCGGCGGGTCGGACCGATGCCCATCGTCAGCGACGAACCGCTGATCGAAAATTCTGCCCCCTCATCGGAACGCCACGTTCCCGAAAGATCATCCGGCACGGCATGATCGGCGACAGGCAGGAAGCAGCGGGCGGCGTGACCGGCCTCGCCGACAATGGCATCGCCCTCAAGCCTGAGACGCATCGGAGAGGATGCGGAGCGGGAAGAGACCCAGCCATCGGCATCTTCATAAAGCGTGTCGTCGCCATCGATGAAAGTGGAGGTGCTGCCCTTGATCTCCAGCCACCACGGCCCGCTTTCTGTCACGTAAAGACCATCAGGCAGGCTGGCGGCGGGCTTGGGCAGCGGCAGACCGGTCAAAGCCGCCATGCTTTCCAGCGCGATCTTGAAGCCGTTGGTATCCTCGCGATTGGACACCACGACGAAGCCGGTGCCGTTTTCAGGATCGAGCAGGAAATAGGTTTTGTAGCCGGGATGCGAACCGCCATGACCGACGAAACGCGTATCCCCCAAATGCGACCAGCGCAGGCCGAGGCCATATTTGCTCATCCGCCCGTCGGCAAGCGGCCGCTCAGCCGAAAGCCTGTCAAGAACACCCGCAAAACTGCCCTCGCCCCGCATCAGCCCCTGCAGCCAGCGGGTCAGCGCTTCGGCACTGCCGGCAAGACTGCCGGAAGCGGAGATATGCAGACCGGCCGCCGACAGCTGCCAGTTGTCTTCCGACTTCCAGTAACCCGGCACAAGGCCGTCGACCGGATCGTTCCAGACATCCGGCGCCTTCAGGAACACGCCGAACGGACCGGCAATTTGCGTCTGCACGAAATCATCGAACCGGAAACCGCGACGCTCCAGCGCCGCTTCCACCAGACGATAACCGGTATTGGAATAGGACACCTCACTGCCGGCATCGAAATTCAGTCGGGTCAGCCGGGACAGATAGTCGAGAAGCGGTCCGGCCTTCGTTTCGGTGTAAACGGAAAGGCCAAGCAGCGAGAGGCATTCCCGCGTATCCGGCAACCCGCCGCTCATATCCAGCGCCTGCCCGACCGTCACCTCGCGGAGCGACGATTGCAGCTCCGGCAGATGCTTGCCGAGTGGATCGTCAAGACCGATCAGATCGGAATGGGCAAGCACCATGGCGCAGAAGGCATGTTTAGTGACGGAGGCATAACGCACCACGCTTTTCGGCGTGAACGGCGCAAAGGTCGAAAGGCTCTCAACCCCACCCGCATGGGCAAACCGGATGCCGCTGAGATCGAAACCAATCACCGCCCCGCCCGGCTCGTTGCCCGCCCATTGCGAGACGAAGCTCTCGGCAAGCGTTGAAGCGGCGTTCCAGTCGAGTTGCTGTGACATTGTTCGGTCTCTTGTGTCTTCATTGAATGCCGGACGGACATAGGAACCGACACGGCATATTCGGGCTTGACCCGAGGATCCACCTCTCACGGGTGCATGGATCCTCGCCTCAGGGGCGAGGATGACGGAGGAAAGCTTGTGCTGCCTCTCCATCATCCCCAAAGACCTATCTCAGGCCGGCTCTTCCAGCCGGATGCTCAGGCTGCGCAGCTCTTCCGTATGCGGATGTTTGATGCGGCCCTCGCGCAGATCACCGGCGCTCAGTTTCTCGACCATGTCGCCATTCAGCATCACGCCCACCTGTGGGCACAGATGCGCGATAACAGCCAGATTGTGGCTGACGAGGATATAGGTGAGGTTGCGCGCCGCCCGCAAATCCTGCAACAGGTTCAGGATTTCCGCCTGCACCGAAACGTCGAGCGCCGAGGTCGGCTCATCGAGCAGCAGAACCTCAGGATCGGCGATCAGGGCGCGCGCGATGGCGACACGCTGGCGCTGGCCGCCGGAGAGCTGGTGTGGAAACCGGAAGCGCACCGCCTGCGGCAAGGCCACGTCAGACAAAGCCTGCTGGATGCGTTTTTCGATATTGTCCATGCCGTGCACCAACGGCAATTCGCTGAGAATGCGGTCGATGGTCTGGCGCGGATGCAGCGAACCATAGGGGTCCTGAAACACCATCTGCACCTGCCGGAAGAATTCCGGCGTGCGCTTCAGCGGTGCATCCTTGCCGGCAAAGGCGACGCGGCCTTCCCAGCTTTCATTAAGGCCGGCCATGGCGCGCAGGATGGTGGACTTGCCCGAGCCGCTTTCGCCAACGATGCCGAAGCTGCCGCCCTTTTCCACCGAAAAGGACACGCCCTTCACCACTTCACGGTCGCCGAACTTGATACGGAGATTTTCGACGTCGATCATAGGCTGGACCACGCTGCATCACGGTTGAGAACGGGAAGACGCTCGCGCGGATGCGTCAGCGAGGGAATGCAGTTCAAGAGACCCTGCGTGTAAGGATGCTGTGCTTTCAGGAGTTCGGAAGCCTTCAGTTCCTCCATCACCCGGCCGGAATACATGACAGCCACGCGGTCGCAGAAATGCGAGACAAGCGGCAGGTCGTGGCTGATGAGGATAAGGCCCATGCCGCGTTCCGACACCAGTTCCTCGATCAGCCGCAGGATTTCCGCCTGCACCGTGGCGTCGAGAGCGCTCGTCGGTTCGTCGGCGATCAGAAGCTCGGGATCGGGCGCCAGCATCATGGCGATCATGACACGCTGGCCCATGCCGCCGGAAACCTCATGCGCGTAGGACGAGGCGACCTGGCGCGGATTGCGGATCTTCACCTGATCGAGCAGGGCGATTGCCGCTTCCATGGCCGCACGCTTGCTGCCACCCTTGTGGGCGCGCCAGGCTTCCGCGATCTGCGCACCCATGGTCTTGACCGGGTTCAGCGAATATTTCGGGTCCTGCAGGATGAAACCCGCCCGCTTGCCACGGATCTGGCGCATCTGCCTTTCGCTGGCGGACAGCACGTCGATACCGTCGAAGGAGAGCTTGTCGGCGCGGATATCCGCATTGGAAGGCAGAAGCTTCATCAGTGCGCGCGCCGTGAGGCTCTTGCCCGAACCGGATTCACCGACGATGCCGAGCTTTTCTGTGCCCAGTTTCATCGACACACCACGCACCGCCTCGAAACGGCTGGTACGGGTCTGGAATGCGATCTTCAGATTTTCGATTTCGACCAGCATGGCTCAATGTCCCTTCGGGTCGAGCACGTCGCGCAGACCATCGCCAAGGAAGTTGAAGGCGAGCGAAACGAGGAAGATGGCGATGCCCGGAATGGTGGCGACCCACCATTGTTCGAAGATGAAGCGCTTGGCGGTAGCAATCATCGCGCCCCATTCCGGCGACGGCGGCTGCGCGCCCATGCCGAGGAAGCCGAGGCTGGCGGCGGTGATGATGATCGAACTCATGTCGAGCGTGATGCGCACGATAAGGCTCGGCACGCAGAGCGGCGCGATATGGCGGGCGATGATGCGCCAGGCGGAAGCACCCGTCAGCCGGTAGGCCGCGACGAAATCGCTGCCGCGAACCGTCATGGTTTCGGCGCGTGCAAGGCGCGCATAGGGCGGCCAAGCGGTGAGCGCGATAGCGAGAACGGCGCTTTCGACGCCCGGCTTCAGCGCCGCGACGAAGGCAAGCGCCAGGATAAGGCGTGGGAACGCCAGAAACACATCCGTCACCCGCATCAGCACCGTATCGACGATACCGCCGAAATAACCGGCGATACAGCCGATGGCGAGCCCGATCGGCGCGACCAGAACAACGACGGCAATGACCATGCCGAGCGTGACGCGGCCACCATAGAGGATACGCGAAAGGATATCGCGACCCAGCTCATCCGTGCCGAACCAGTGCTCGGCACTCGGAAAGGCGAGGCGGTTGCCGAGGTTCTGCGTCGCCGGATCATAGGGCGCGAGCCATGGCGCCAGCAGCGACAGTGCGATGAAGAGGACGATGATGGTCAGACCGACCACCGCCAGCGGGTTGGACTTGAGGTTGAGCCAGATGCGGTACCGGTTTCCCCAGGCAGCCTGGCTGCGGGAATGCGGCGTCTCATCCAGAGCCCAGTTTCTAAAATTAGCTAACATCATCGAACGCGAGGATCCATAACTCTGTAAAGCACGTCTGCGAGCAGGTTGAGGGCGACATAGATGAAGCCGATCAACAGGGTTGCTCCGACGACCGGGTTCATGTCCGCGTTCATGAGCGAGACGGTGAGATATTGGCCAAGGCCCGGCCAGCTGAACACGGTTTCCGTCACCACGGCGCCTTCGAGAAGGCCGGCATAGGTGAGCGCGAGAACCGTGATGAGCTGCACGGCGACCGTGGGGAAGGCATGGCCCCAGATAACGGTCATGGCGGACAAGCCCTTGGCGCGGGCGGTGATGACATATTCGCCCTTCAGCGCATCGATCATGAAGGCGCGCGTCATGCGGGTGATATAGGCCATGCTGAAATAGGCGAGAATGCAGACGGGCTGCACCATATGGGCGATGGCGTCGTAAAAGGCGTCCCAGTCACCCGCAAGCAGCGTGTCGACCGTCATCAGGCCGGTGACCGGCGAGATCATGCCGTCATAGATGATATCCTGCCGGCCCGGTCCCGGTGCGACGCCGAGCGTGGCGTAAAAGACGAGCAGTGAAATCAGCGCCAGCATGAAGACCGGCACGGAGTGACCGGCAAGGCAGACGACGCGGATGACCTGGTCGGTCAGCTTGCCTTGCTTAACCGCCGCCCAGACACCGAGCGGAATGCCGATCAGCGCAGCAAGGATGAGGGCTGCGGTGGCAAGTTCGAAAGTGGCGGGGAAGACGCGTTTGATGTCGATCCAGACCGGATTGCGGGTCAGGATCGAATTGCCGAAATCGCCATGCAGAACCTGCGAGACATAATGGAAGAACTGCACGACCAGCGGCTGGTCGAGACCCATTTCGGCCCGCACCCGCACGATGACGTCTTCGGGCGCATTGTCGCCGACCGCCGCAATGACGGGATCGACGGGCATCACGCGCCCGATCATGAAGGTGATGATCATCAAACCGAACAGCGTCAGGATGACGCTGCCCAGTATCGACGATATGCTTTTAACGCGCTTGTTCAATGTCACGCTTTCTTCGCATCGTGGTAGGAATTGCCCTCGGAGAGAACGCCCAGTTCGAAACCGGAAACGCCCTTGCGGAAGGCCGCCGTCTTGGTGGTCTGGAACATGAACACGAAGGGGCTGTTTTCCATGTGCTCGCGCTGCAGGGCTTCATAAAGCTCCACGCGCTTTGCCGGGTCCTTCTCGTCACGGGCGGCTTCCGCCTTGGCGGCGAAATCATCGTTCTTGAAACGCGAACGCCACAGGAAGGGCTTCGACTTGGCGTCGTCGCCATTGTCCTTGTTGATGTTGAAGACATCGGCGTTGGAATGCGGATCGAAATAATCCGTGCCCCATGCGGAAAGCGCCATCTGGTGTTCGCGAGCGCGCATCTTGGTCAGGACCTGACGGTTCTCAGCAGACTGCAGACGCACCTTGATGCCGATATCGGCAAGGTTCGCCTGAATGGCCTGCGCCAGATCCGGGTAAGGCTGGGCGGAATAATGATCCATGGTGATCTCGAAACCATCGGCAAGGCCGGCTTCCGCCATCAGCGCCTTGGCCTTTTCGACATCGCGCTGGAACGGCGTATCGTCGACGGCGCCGGGGAAACCTTCCGGCTCGAAGCTCTGGTGAACCTTATGGGACAGCGGCACGATGTTTTCCTGCATACCCTTGTAGTCCAGCGCCCATTTGATCGCCTGCCAGACCTGCGGCTTGGCAAGGTTCTCATTGCCCTGATTGAGCGAGATCAGCACCAGCGAGGCAATGCTCTTGCGCTCCAGCTCAATGTTCGCATCTTTCTGGGCGCTGCGCAGCTGTTCCGAGGTGAGGTCGCGGGCAATGTCGATATCGCCCTTCTGCAGCATGAGAAGCTGGGAAGACGGATCTGTGACGTGGCGCAGGATGACGCGCTTGATGTTGCCCTTGTAGGGGCCGTTCGGGTTGACGGTGAGTGCTACGCTTTCGCTAGGTTTCCAGGCCTGCAGTACGAAATCGCCGGAACCGGCGCTGTTCTTCTGCAGCCAGCCATTGCCGAGGTCTTCGCCCGAAGCATTGGCGAGAACCGCCTTCTTTTCGACGATCGCGCCGATATTGGCAGACAGGCAATAGAGCAGGAAGGAGATGGCGGTCGGCTTTGCCGTCGTCAGCTTCACCGTCTTGTCGTCGGCGGCAACGATGGTCGTCTCGGCATTTTCAGGCGTGAAACCGAACTGGCTGATGATGAAGGCCGGGCTCTTGTTCATCTTGATGGCGCGCTGCAGCGAGAAGGCAACGTCTTCCGCCGTGACTTTCGCACCGCTCGAGAAGGTCGCCTCGTCACCGATCACGAAGGTGAAGACCTTGCTGTCCGCATCGGCTTCCCAGGATTTCGCGATGACGGGATCGACCTTGGTGGAGTCTTCGCGGTTTGCACGCACCAGCTTCTGGTACATGTTGGAGATGATTTCACCGCCCACGGCTTCGAAACCTTCATGCGGATCAAGGCTCGTCATATTGTCCAGCTGCTGGGCGACCACCAGAATATCCTTGGGCGTTGCGGCAAAGGCCGGAATGCGCGCATAGGACAGGAACGGAACGGCAGCGCCGGCAATCAGCAGGTTGCGTCTTGAAATCATCGAAAATCCCCTTTCGGACCTTATTTTTCAGAAACGGTGTGGGTTTGCCCCAATCCAGTCATTTTTTTTATGTTTTCCCGCGATTACCACGAGCAAACGAGGCCCGACCAATTCCAAATTTGGCAGAGCCTATGCACGGATTGCATTTGCTCCCGCCTTGACCTTTCCTCTACCAATTCTCAAAACTCTGAATAGGTGCGCGCCCGCGCCCTCCCCCTATCCGAAGGTGAATGACCATGACCGATCAAAAACCCGTACCCGTCTTCGACGGCCACAACGACGTGCTTCTGCGGTTATGGCGATCGGGCAATGCCTCTCCCGAAACGCTCCTCATCGAAGGGGATACCGTCGGCCACATCGATCTTCCGCGCGCGAAGAAAGGCGGCCTCGCTGGCGGCCTCTGCGCCGCCTATGTGCCTTCACCCAGCATGGACAAGGACGCTAACGGCGACTATCCGACACCCACCGAGGCGGACGCGCTGAAGGCGACGCTCGCCATGGCCGGCCTTTTGTTCCGGGCCGAGAAACAATCAGCAGGCGCGCTCAAGGTCTGCCGCACGGTCGCCGATATCCGCGATGCCATGGCGAAAGGCGCTTTCGCCTCCGTCTTCCATATCGAGGGCGCGGAAGCGATCGGCGCTGATCTGGATGCGCTTTACGTTCTCTACGAAGCGGGTCTTCGCACGCTTGGACCGGTCTGGAGCCGCCCGAACATCTTCGCTTACGGCGTGCCCTTCCGTTTCCCCTCGACGCCGGATATCGGCCCCGGCCTGACGGAGGCCGGCAAGCGGCTGATAAAGACCTGCAACGAACTGAAAATCATGGTCGACCTGTCGCACATGAACGAGCAGGGTTTCTGGGATATCGCCAAGATTTCGGATGCGCCGCTGGTGGCATCCCATTCCAACGCCTATGCGCTCTGCAATCACAGCCGTAACCTGACGGATCGTCAGCTGGACGCCATCCGTGACACGGGCGGTCTCGCCGGCATCAATTTCGGCGTTCTGTTCCTGCGCCAGGACGGCGTGAAGAACCCGAATACCGATCTGAACGAGCTGGTGCGCCATGTAGACTACATCGTCAACCGTATCGGCATCGATCATGTCGCACTCGGCTCGGATTTCGACGGCACCACCATTCCCGCCGCCATGAAGGATGCAGCCGACCTGCAATTGCTGGTCCAGGCCTTGCGAAACGGTGGTTACGACGACGAGGCGCTTGCCAAGATCTGCCACGGCAACTGGATCCGCGTGCTCGAAAAAACCTGGGGCGCGTGAGGCGTAAATTGCAATTCATCTCCGGCGCTGAGCGCCGGAGACAGGAAGCGGCAGGCCCTTAAGCCTTTGCCGCTTTTTTCTTGCCGCTCGCCCGGAAAGCCAGAAGCCCGGCGACAACACCGATCATCGCCCATTTCATCGGCAGCACATCCGCCGTCTCGCTGCGGATCGGCAAAACGGTCACGGTGCCCGGACGGGATTCATAACCCATCTGCCCTTTCGCCTTGGCCTCCGCAATCTGTTGCGGCGAAACGACCCATTCGGCACCGCGCATCTTGTCCACCGCCATGTATCCGCCACCGGCCACGAGGGCGACGACGAGTGAAACAACTATTCTTGTGGGCATGTTCATTGGCATCTCCTTCAATCGAAAGGAGCGTGTAATCGCATCAAACGGCACCACCAAGCAACCACAACGGTCAATTTGCCGCCTTTCGGAACAATCCCGCAAACCATGCATTCCATAGTTGCATTTCTCACTCCAGACTTGTTGAAATTCGCGCATGATCGGACACAAACTTCACATCGACACTTCATGCTTTTCTGCTAATCACATTTCCGCAACAGAAACGAATTAGCGACACAATCCTATGGTTCGCCAACAGGAACGGGCGCTGGGCAAAGTAAATGGCAGACAAGAGCGAAATTACACAAACCGATGTTACTGAATCCGCGGTTGAAAGCTTTTTTGCCAGAAACCGTCCTTATCTGACCGCGATTGCCATCACGCTGGTCTTCGTGATGATGACCTTCGCCATCTATCACCTGACCTCCGAAGTCCGTTATGACGACGTCATCGATGCGCTGACGCAGACCTCGGCTTCGGCGGTGCTGCTCGCCATCGTTTTCACCGCGCTCAGCTTTCTGGCGCTGATATTCTATGATGCCAATGCGATCGAATATATCGGCCGCAAGCTGCCCTTTCCGCCCATGGCGGCAACAGCCTTTGCGGCCTATGCCATAGGCAATACCGCCGGTTTCGGTCCCTTGAGCGGTGGCGCCATCCGCTTTCGCGCCTATTCGCGGCTGGGTCTGTCGCCCGGCGAAATCGCCCGCGTCATCGCCTTCGTCACACTGTCCTTCGGGCTTGGCCTGCTTTCGGTCAGCGCCATCTCCACCTTCATCGTTGCGCCGCGCATCGCCGCCATTATCGGCGTTGATGCCGTCATCCTCAGAGGTGCGGCGCTCGCCGTCATCGCGGTTCTCGCGGTGGCGGCCTATGTCGGGCGTAACGGGCACGCGATCCGGCTCGGCAAATGGCGCCTGCGCCTCCCCGACAGCCGAACCTCTTCCCGCCAGTTCCTCGTCTCCGCCTTCGATATAGCCGCCTCCGCCTCCGTGCTTTATGTCCTCCTGCCCGACACGCATCTCGGCTGGCCGACATTTTTTGCAATCTACGCCACCGCGGTCGGCCTCGGCGTCCTCAGCCATGTACCGGCCGGTCTTGGCGTCTTCGAAACCGTGATGGTCGCGGGGCTTGGCAACGCCATCAGCGTCGACCAGCTGCTCGGAAGCCTCGTTCTCTACCGCGTGATCTATCACGTCCTGCCGCTGGTGGTGGCCATTCTGGTCATGCTCGTCTCGGAGATGAAGCAGTTCGCGGCAAAGCCTGTTGTCTCCGATATCAGCCAGCTTGCCGTGCGGCTCGCGCCGCCGCTGTTATCGACCTTCGCGATGATCCTCGGCACCATGCTGATCTTCTCGAGCGTGACGCCGACACCCGACAGCAATCTGGATTTCCTGTCCAATTTCGTGCCGCTGCCGATCGTTGAGGCGGCGCATTTTCTGACCAGCATTCTCGGCCTCGTGCTTGTCGTCGCCTCGCGCGGCCTCGGGCAGCGGCTGGATGGCGCCTGGTGGATTGCGCTGGTCGCCGCCTCGCTGGCGCTGGTTCTCTCCCTCCTCAAGGCCATTGCCGTGTTCGAAGCCGCCATTCTCGGCGTCTTCATTGCGGCACTTTCCGTCAATATGCGCAGCTTCAACCGTCATGCCTCGCTGGTGAAACAGGCGCTGGGCCCAAGCTGGCTCGCCGCCATGGCCGTCATCATTGCCGGCGCAGCGACAATCCTGCTCTTCGTTTACCGCGACACGGATTACAGCCAGACATTATGGTGGCAGTTCGAATTCTCCGGAGAAGCGCCGCGCGGATTGCGCGCCCTTTTGGGCCTCGTGCTTGCCTCCTCCACCATCGCCATCTTCAGCCTGATGCGGCCGGTAGCCTTCCGGCCGGACGCCATCAAGGCCGACGACGTCACGAGCGCAACCGGCATCGTCATGACACAGGATGCGGCCGACGCCAATCTGGTGCGCATGGGCGACAAGCATGTGATGTTTTCCGAAAGCGGCAACGCCTTCATCATGTACGGCATTCAGGGCCGCTCCTGGATCGCGTTTGCCGATCCGGTCGGCGATGAGGATGATTTCCCGGATCTGGTCTGGCAATTTGTGGAAGCCGCCCGCGCTGCTGGTGCACGCGCCGCCTTCTATCAGATTTCACCTTTCCTCCTCTCCCATTGCGCCGATGCGGGCCTGCGCGCCTTCAAGCTGGGCGAACTGGCGCTGGTCGATCTCACCGCATTCGAGCTGAAGGGCGGCAAGCTCGCCAATCTTCGCCAGTCGCTGAGCCGCGGCGCGCGCGACGGACTGACCTTCGAGGTGATCGAGCAAGCGCAGGTGGCGGATATTATGGATGAGCTGAAACAGGTCTCCGACGGCTGGCTCGCCCACCACAATACCCGGGAAAAGCGCTTCTCGCTCGGCGCTTTCGAGCCGGATTACATCCTGTCGCAACCCGTCGCCGTGCTGCGCAAGGATGGAAAGATCACCGCTTTCGCCAATCTGATGGTGACCGCCACGAAAAAGGAAGCCACCGTCGATCTCATGCGTTTTTCGCCGGATGCGCCACGCGGCTCGATGGATTTTCTCTTCGTCAGCATCATGCAATATCTGCGCGAGGCCGGCTATGAGAGCTTCAATCTCGGCATGGCGCCGATGTCCGGCATGTCGAAGCGCGATGCGGCACCCGTCTGGGACCGCATCGGCAGCACGCTGTTCGAACACGGCGAACGTTTCTACAACTTCAAGGGACTTCGCGCCTTCAAGGCAAAGTTCCACCCGAAATGGGAACCGCGTTACCTTGCCGTGCAGAACGGCGCAGACGCCGCTCTGGCGCTGATGGACGCGACGGTTCTGATTAGCGGCGGCGTCCGAGGAGTGATCGGAAAATGAGAAAATCCAGCATGTTGAAAGCGGTCCTTGCCGCCTCCGCCCTGTTTGCCTCCACCGCAGTTTTTGCTGAGGAAAAGCCCGCTTACGAGACTGGCATGATCCCCGCCGAGCACATCATGGTGCCGGATGGCGAAATTCTCGCCAGCGTCTTCCTGATTTCCGACGCGGACGGATGGACGAGCGCCGACGAGACCCGCGCCAAGGCGCTCGTGGAAAAAGGCGCCGCCGTGGTCGGCATCGACTTCAGGGAATATCTGAAGGCGCTCGAGGCCGATGAAGACGAATGCATCTATATGATCTCGGACATCGAGTCGCTGTCGCAGCAGATCCAGCGCACCGCCGGCACCAGCAGCTATCGCCAGCCCATTCTCACCGGCATCGGCAAGGGCGGAACGCTGGCACTGGCGATGATTGCGCAGAGCCCGGTCTCGACCATCAGGGAAGCCATAGCCGTCGACCCCAAGGCCGGCCTGCCGCTGGAAAAGATCCTCTGCACCCCCGCCACCAAGGACAAAGCCGATGGCGAAACGGTCTATGGCCTGACCGATGGCCCGCTGCCCGCCCCCGTGAGCGTGCTGTTCACGCCGGCTGCGGACCAGAAGGGCCGCGACCACGTCAACGCGCTCGTCAAGCTGCATCCCGATATCGACGTGACGGATGTGGATGACAAGGCGGACGAGGTTCTGACCCAGACCCTGTCCGATCAGGTCGATGCCGCAGGCGACACCGACAGCCCGCTCGGCCTGCCGATCAAGGTTCTGGAAACCAGCCCGGTGATGGACACCATGGCGGTGATCTATTCCGGCGACGGCGGCTGGCGCGATCTTGATGAAGAAGTGGGCGGCGCATTGCAGAAGCAGGGTATTCCCGTGATCGGCGTCGATGCGCTGCGTTATTTCTGGAAAGAAAAACAGCCACAGGAAGTGGCGGGCGACCTTGCACGCATCATCGACACCTATCGCAAGGAATGGAAGGCTCGCAACGTCGTGCTGATCGGCTATTCCTTCGGCGCCGACATCATTCCCGCCACCTATAACCTCCTGCCGGAACGGGCGAAATCACATGTCGTGCAGCTCACTCTCATGGGCCTGTCCACGGAAGTGGATTTCGAAATTTCCGTTCAGGGCTGGCTCGGCGTTGCCGGAGAGGGCAAGGGCGGCAAGACCGTAGATGATATCGCCAAGATCGATCCGAGACTGGTGCAGTGCATCTATGGCACGGAGGAAGAGGATGAAGACCCCTGCCCCGGCCTGAAGGCGAAGGGCGTGGAAACGCTCGGCATCGAAGGCGGCCATCATTTCGACGAGGATTACGAGGCGCTTGCCAACAAGATCGTGGCAGCGCTGAAGACCCGACTGCCGAAGTAAGCCGGCCAATCGCGGCAGGCTTGGCAGACATTCCGAAGCCGCGCGAATAATTCCGCTGGATTTTACCGGTATGAACCATGGAAGCCGGCAGCATTTTCCAGCTTCCTGGGCGAGCGACGCCGCTCGGAAACCGTTTCCCATATTTTCCTAAATCACCGCCATGCTTGCGGAATCGGTCAAACTATTATTCAAAAGAAATCGGCCTGCGGCGAATGTTCATCATATTCCCGCAACCATGCTGTTGTTGATCGCCAAAGATGGATTTTATATTTCCCGACCGGTTCAGGGAGCCGCCGCATGCCCGCCTTAAAACGAAAAACAAAAACACCGGTCCTCGTCGAACGCATCGATCAATTCGTTGGTGAGGTCAGGGAGGCGATGAAAAGCGATGAGACGCTGCGAAACAGAAAAATCCGTGATCTGTGGGATGCCGAGGTCCGCTACCATTTCGACAATGGCCGCACCGAAAAGACGCTCGAACTCTACATCATGAAATACCGCTATGCCCTGAAGGCTGAATTCGGCGCAAAGAGCACCCCGCTTGCCATCTGCAACATGAAGAAGCTGCGCGAGCGGCTGAAAACCTATATCGAACGGGCCGACTATCCGAAAAACGGCGTCGCGACATCGATTGTCGAAAAAATCGAGCGGGCGGAATTCAATACCGCCGGCCGCAAGCCGACCGTTCTTCTGCGCATCGCGGATTTCATTTCGGCGATGAATGGCATGGGAACGAAAGACGAGATGCAGACCCTGTGGAATGCTGAAATCAGCACCATGAAGGGCAGAGCCCAGACCACGATCATCTCCTATATCACCAAATATCGTAACGCCATCCGCGAGGCCTTCGGCGACGATCACCCGATGTTGAAGATCGCCACCGGCGATGCCGCGATGTATGACGATGCACGCCGGGTGAAGATGGAGAAGATCGCCAGAAAGCACGGCGCACTGATCACCTTCGAGAATTACCGGCAGGTTCTGAAGATCTGCGCCGATAAACTCCTGTCCGCCGATCCCCTGATGATCGGCATCGGCCTGATCGGCATGACCGGACGCCGCCCCTATGAGGTCTTTACCCAGGCGGAATTTTCACCTGCCCCCTATGGCAAGGGCGTTTCCAAATGGAGCCTCCTGTTCAACGGCCAGGCCAAGACGAAGCAGGGTGAGGGAACGAAATTCGGGGTGACCTATGAAATCCCGGTGCTTGCCCGCTCGGAAACCATTCTGGCGGCCTATAAGCGCCTGCGCGAAAGCGGGCAGGGAAAATTGTGGCACGGCATGTCGATCGATGATTTTTCATCGGAAACCCGCCTGCTGCTCAGGGACACGGTTTTTAACCTGTTCGAGGATCTCTGGCCGAAGGAAGAACTTCCCAAGCCCTATGGCCTCCGGCACCTCTATGCCGAGGTGGCCTTTCACAATTTCGCGCCGCCCCATGTAACCAAGAACAGCTATTTCGCCGCCATTCTCGGACACAACAATAACGACCTCGAAACCTCGCTTTCCTATATGACCTACACCCTGCCGGAAGATCGCGACGATGCGCTGGCACGGGCCAAACGCACGAACGAACGGACGTTGCAGCAGATGGCGACGATCGCACCGGTTTCCCGTAAGGCATGATGAGTTAGAGTTTTCTAGTATTCTCCGGGCGTAAAACCGCTCCGCAGCTTTGCCGGAAATGCTCCGGCCGCGGATTTCAGTCCTCCGCGGCCAGCCGTTTCATTCATCAAACCCGCGCGTCACCGGAGGTGCGGTAAAGCAGGGTCAACACCGTCAGCATCAGCCCCACGAGTGCGACCGACCCGAAAATGTAGAAATTCCACTCGGGCGCCAGACCCCGCTGCAGCACGAGGCCGCCGATCATCGGGCCGGCAATGCCGCCGAGCCGACCGACCGCCAGCGAAAAGCCGAGACCCGTACCGCGAATATGGACGGGGTAAAGCCGTCCCACCAGAACATTGGCGAGAATCTGCGTGCCGATGGTGCCCGCACCCGCAAGGGCGACGAAGGCATAAAGAAGCGGACCCTTGTTCACCGTCAGGGCAAAGATCGAGGCGGCGCCGATGGCAAACAGGATCGCCACGACCACCTTGACGTTGCCTTTGTCAGCAAATCGCCCGCCGATGAGGATGCCGATCGCGGCCCCGACATTGAGCATGACGGAAAAGCTGAGCGCCGAACTGATGTCATAACCCATCCTGTTCATGATGGTGGGCAGCCAGTTGACCATGCCGAAGGTGAGAAGCAGCGAGCAGAAGTGGATGCCCCAGGCATTCAGCGTCGAGAGCAGCCGGCCTTCCGAGAACAGCGCGCCGACGCCGCCCTTTTGAATTTTCGCATGCGGCATGATGCGTTGCAGACCGTAGCTGTCGCAAATGCCGTCAGCCTCCGCCTGCCGCCCCTTGCTTGCCAGCCATTCGGGCGATTCCGGCAGGAACCGCATGAAGATAGGCAGAAGAATAAGCGGCAGGCCGCCGATCAGCATCAAGGGCCGCCAGCCATAGGTCTCCAGAAGAAGGATGCCCATGACGCCGGAAATGATGCCGCCGATAAGATAACCGAGGAACGACAGGGAATTGGCCTGCGCCCTGCGATGCGGCGGCGAAAATTCCAGCACCAGCGCGGTGACCGTCGGCAAAAGCGCGCCAAGCCCGAGACCGGCGAAGAAGCGCGTGATTTCGAAGGCGAGAAAATTCGGCGTCATGGCCGAGGCGATCATCATCGCCGAAAAGCCGGCGAGGCTGAGAAGAACCACTTTGCGGCGGCCGATGCGGTCGGCCATGGTGCCGGCAAATAGCGCCCCCAGCAGCATGCCCACCAGCGTCAGCGCGGCGGCGCGCCCGACCATGGCGGGATTGAGCGCCCATGCGCTTTCTTTCAAGAGTGCCGGTGCGACGGCGCCGTAAACGACCAGATCGTAACCGTCAAACATGATCATCAGGCCGCATGTCGCGATAACGCCGGCCGGGTTCTTCGTCCGCGCTGACGCGGCGCTCAGATAATTCGTGGACATGTTCCTCCCTTTCACGCATGAACGCGCCATCCGGTATGGATAAGCGTCTCCCGTTCCTGCGATATCCTCCGTGAGTGCCCGGCGCGCTCCACACTGATATGTGTCCTGCTCCTGTCAAGCACATATCGCCAGCATCACCCGCCTTCGATTAAATGTTGCATTTGCAAAAATTGCAAATGAAATATTAACAAATGCCAGGCGCATCGCGCCGACGAAATTCAGCCGGGCCCCAGCCCGGAAATCGTCGACAGCGTCGGCGTCCAGCTCAAAATATGAATGCGGTTATAAACACCGTGAATGACGAATGGATCGGCATCGCTGAAGGCGATGACGTCTTCGATCGAGCGCGCCTGCGCGATAATGAGAGCGGCGGATGGGCCGTCGGCAACCGCACTCATCGGACCGGACACAAGAATCTTGAACCCTTCCGCCATCGCCTCGCCATTGCGCAGATGGGCCTTGTGAGCCTCTATCTGCGCCGCCCGTTGCACGGCCGCAGCGGGATCGCTTTCGGCGAAACGCACGTAAAGCCGGGTTCGGTCGCTCCCGCCTCTCATCGGGCGAGCACGAAATCGTGGTTCACCGACCAGAACCAGTCGCCGATGAAACCCAGATCCCGCGCCTTCTGCGCATCCTCCACCCGCTGGAAATCGGCGAGCAGACTTTCTTTTACGCCGAAGACCGCATCCGAACGGATATAGGGATCGTCGGGATCGAAGATATGGGTGACGAGCGTGGTAAAGCCTTCCGCCGAAACGATATAGTGCAGATGCGCCGGCCGGTAGGGATGCCGCCCCATGGCGCGCAGCAACTGCCCAACCGGACCGTCATCGGGGATCGGATAATATTTCGGCTTGGCGGCCCGGAACCAGTAGCGCCCGTCCTCGCCGGTGATGAAGACGCCGCGAAGGTTGAAATCGGGCTGGATGCCCTTCTGCTGCACGTCATAAAAACCTTCGTCATTGGCCTGCCAGACATCGATACGCGCGCCGGCGACCGGCGCTCCCTCGGTATCGAGAATGCGGCCGGTGACCACCATATCCTCATCCTTGCCATCGAGGCAGATATTCGCACCCATCGGCATTTCCGGCGCATCTGCGACATGGAAGGGGCCGAGAACGGTCGATTCCGACGCGCCGCTCGGCTTGCGATGGTTGATGGCGTCGACCAGCATGGAGACGCCGAGAATATCGGAAAACAGGATCCATTCCTGCCGCCATTCATTGCAGATCTGGCCGACCTCGGTGAGGAAATGAATGGCCTTCATCCACTCCTCCTCGGTCGGTTCGATTTCCTTCACCGCCTCGTGCAGCTTGCGCGTCACCACCGCCATGATTTCCTTCAGACGCGGATCGTCACAGTCGCGCATCCGCGCAATCACGGTTTCAGCCGAACGTTCCTCGACGAAATAGCCGTCATCATTGCTCATCTTCATATCCATCGTCTCCTCCCATCACTCCGGCCGCGCGCCCTCGAAGGCGCGTTGCAAAAGGTCGCGGATCGCAGTTTTTTCGATTGGCCGCGGGCACCAGTAAGGATTGGCAGTCGCCAGCGCTGCCATGGGGTCGAGATCGTCCGACCGGACCCCAAGAGCCGCAAGGCTTGCCGGCGCGCCAAGCCGGGCGGCAAAATCATAGAGCCCGGCCCCTGCCCTGCCGCCGACAAGAGCGGCGAGCGGTGCGAGCAGATCCGGCACCGCCTGTTCCACATAGGCGATGGTGTGTGGCAGAAGCACCGCATGGGTTTCCGCATGCGGCAGATCGAGACTGCCGCCCAGCGTGTGACAAAGCTTGTGATGCAGCGACATGCCGACGGCGCCAAGCACCGAACCGCACAGCCACGCACCATAAAGCGTGGTTTCGCGCGCCTTGATATCCCGCGGCTCGGCCTTCACGCCGGGAAGGGCCTCGATCATCGCCCGCAGCCCCTCGACCGCCATCAGGCTGGCGATGGGATTGCGATCCCGCGCGTAGAGCGCCTCCGCCGCATGGGCCATGGCGTTGAGGCCGCTCGTCATGCTGATGGCGACAGGCAGCCCAAGCGTCAGTTCCGCATCGTAAATCACCACCTCCGGCAGGATTTCCGGCCCGCGCATGGTGGTCTTCACCCCGTTTTCCGTCTGGCCGAGAATGGGCGTCACCTCGGAACCGGCATAGGTGGTCGGAATGACGATCTGCGCCGTATCGGTGCGCAGCGCAATGGCCTTGCCGAGGCCGGTGGTGGAACCGCCGCCGAGCGCCACGACGCAATCCGCACCGGCGGTGCGATAGGCTTCGACCGCGTTTTTCGTCACCTCGACCGGCGTATGCATGGTTGCATCGCCGAAGACACCGGCAGCAAGCCGGCCGAGCCGGGCCGCAAGCGCCTCCGCGTCGCCCTTCTGCTGCGGCGTGGAAAGCACCAGTGCCCGCGACAGGCCAAGGCGGCGGATTTCCTCCACCAAGCCCGCCGAGCTGCCCGTGCCGAAAACGATACGGGCGGGAGCGGCCGCATAGACGAACGACTGCATGGTTCAGTGTCCGCCGAGCTTGAACAGGCGGCGCGCATTGGTGCGGCCGATCTTCACCCGGTCGGCCTCGGCAATGGTGGTCGCATTAAACCAGTCGGAGGCGTGGTCGATATTCTCGAAGGGCCAGTCGGTGGAAAACAGGATGCGATCCGCACCGATTTCCAGAATGGCGTCGATCAGCGTCTGGGTGCGGAAATTACCAGAGGTGGTGATGTGGAAATTCTCGTTGAAATAATCCACGAAACGACGCTTGGCCGGATAACGCGGCGGCAGCTTCACCCAGGCATTACGATGGTCGATGCGCCACATCATGTAAGGCAGGCCTTCGCCCATATGGCCGAGAATGATGTTGAGGCGCGGATATTCGTCAAACAGGCCTGAGGCCATGAGACGCAGCGCATGGACCGCCGTTTCCTGCGCGAAAGCCCAGGTGGGGCCGAGCAGCCAGGGATGGCCGTCATAGATGCGCGAATCCTGCGGCAGCGGATTGCGCGGATGCAGGTAGAAAGGCACGTCGAGCTTTTCGACTTCACCCCAGAACGGGCGATATTGTGGCAGATCGTAATAAAGCGGCGTCTGGCCATCGCCCTCCTGGCTGAAGCCGTTGACGAGCGCGCCGACGAAGCCGAGATCGTTGACGCAGCGCTGCAATTCCTCGGTTGCCGCATCGGGGTCCTGCAAAGGCAATGCTGCGAAGGCAAGGAAGCGATCCGGCCGCTTGGCGCATTCTTCGGCGAGAAAGTCATTCGCCCGTCGCGCGATTTCGATTGCCTTCTTCCTGTCAGGAATAGCCTGCACCGCCGGCGCATTGAGCGACAGGATCATGGTTTCGATGCCGTGCGCATCCATCAGCTTCAAGCGCGTATCCTGAATGTCGAGCAGGCGATGCTGCAATTCCTTCCAGTAGTCGCCGGGCACGAAACCGGCCGAATCCTGAAGTGTTTCCGGGATTGCGAAATGCTCCTCGAGAGCGACCTTGCCTTGCATGTAGTTTCCTCCGAATTCACTGTGTGATGTGCCGCCCGAGAGGCGATCAATATTGACCCTTGGGTTCCAGCCCGAGCATGCTCTGGCCGATCATCGTACCCACGGCATCCCAGTTCATGCTGATGTGGCGACCGACCGCATTCGCATCCCGCCACGCCCGCTGCACGGGGTTGGAAAGATCGAGCCCGACGCCGCCGGTGGAATCGTTGAGCGCCTGTACGGCGCGCAGTGCCAGAGACACCGCAAAGGACTGGCCGCGACGGCTGAGAAGCCGGTCATCCACCGTAAATTCCGCCCGACCTTCGACACGGGCCTGCGCCAGTGCCTGTGCCCGGGCAACATCGCGCAGCAGGATTTCGCAGGCCGCATCGACGCTCGCCGCAGCTTCCGCAACGCGCAGCTGGATGGTCGGGAATTCGGCCATGCGATTGTTGCCGCCCGCCACCGCGCCGCGTGTGACCCGGCCGCCGACATGATCTACATAGGCGGCAAGCGCACCCTTGGCCGCGCCGACGCCAGCCGCCGCGAGACAGGAGGGAATGCCGGTCAGAAGCGGCATGTTGAACAGGCCTTCCTCCGCATAATAATGCCCGCCGGGCGTCTTTCCGCTGGTGGCGTCGGGAAAGGTCAGAACCCGGTGTTCGGGAATAAAGACATCATCGAGAACGAGCGTCTTGGAACCCGTGCCGGCCAGGCCCACCACATGCCAGGTGTCTTCAACCACATATTGCCCGGCAGGAACGAGCAGGAAGGCCGGAACCGGTTTTCCTTCACCCCGCGGCGGCAGTATGGCGGCGCAGAGCGACCATTGTGCGTTTTCGCAGCCGGAGGCGAAGGCCCATTTGCCGCTCAGGCGGTAACCGCCATCGGCGAGCTCTGCCATCTTCACCGGCGCATAGGAACCGCACAGAAGCGCATCGGGGTTTTCACCCCAGACATCGGCCTGCGCCTCTTCCGGAAACATCGCCAGCAGCCATTGATGGGCCGACAGCAGGCCGGCGACCCAACCGGTCGACGCACAGGCGGCCGAAAGCTCGATATTAGCCTCGACCAGTTCGGCGAAATCTCCACCCTTGCCGCCGAAAGCGCGAGGCTTGACGATATCGAAATATCCAATGCCGCGCAGCGCCTCGATATGGCTTGCGGGAACACGCCGGGCCTCCTCCGTCTGTCTGGCGCTCATCCGGAAAAGATCGGCTATGCCGGCGACGCGGCTTGCGAGGCGGACACGCGGGGTCGTTTGCGCCGGCAGCGGCGCATGGCTCATATCGTTCATGATTGTCTCCTTCCGGACGTTACTGGGGCCGGACGTTGCTGGCCGGCGGTTATCCCGCCGGAATTGTCTGAGCGGTAATGATCAGGCGGGCAGGCTCGCGGGGCTTGCGGCGCAATATTGGGCGTTTTCGTAAAGCAGCGGCCGCGTCGTCTCGCTGACATCGGCCGAAACCACCTGGCCGATAAAGACGGTATGGGTTCCATAGGGCATGGCAGCAACCCGACGGCAGGCGATGGCGGCATGGGCCGTCGGCAGATAGAGAACGCCATTGTCATGGCGCTGCCATTGACCGTCGCGGAAACGCTCTTCCGGCGGCACCTTGCCGCTAAAGGCATCCGACAGGGCCATCTGGTCCTGCGTCAGCACATTGACGATGAAATCAGGCCGGCACAGCAGCAATTCATGCAGCAGGGTGCGATTGTTCAGGCAAACCAGCAGAGACGGCGGCTCCATCGAGACTGAAGTGACAGCCGTCACCGTCATGCCGTGGTCGCGCTGATCACCCGAAGCACACGCCGTAATGACGGTGACGGTGGCTGGAAAACGGCGCATCGTCGAACGAAAATTCTGGCCGACGCCTTCGGGTGCAAGGCCGCTCAGGCCAAACAATGCTGATGTCATGAGATCCTCCCAAATCCTGCGTTCCTATTTATTTGCGTTTGCAACATTTGTCAATGCAAATGTTTTTCGTCATTTATTGAGCGAGCGAGGACCTCGCATTCCCCGTCTTGTGGGGCGAAGCTATTGAAACGGATGGATTGTGCCGGTACAGCCGATAGGCGCACATCAGCATTTGCGCAAATGGTTCTCAAACGGGGATTTGCTCGTGTCTTATCAATTCACCGACTCGGTACCCTACCTGCTCAACTGGGTGGGCGTTCGGCTTGGCGAGCGCTTTTCCGTGAGACTGGCCTCCTATGACATCACCCTGCCGATGTACCGCGTGCTGGCGACGCTGCGGCAGCAGGAGAGCAAGACGCTGACCGAGCTTTCGGACATGGTGTCTGTGGAAATTTCCACACTGTCCCGGCTCGTTGGGCTCATGGTCCGGCGTAACCTCGTCAGCCGTGAACGGCCTCTCGACAATGCCCGCATCGTGCGCATCACCCTCACCCCGAAGGGTGAGGAACTGGCCGATGAACTCATGCCTATCGCCGCCATGTTCGAAAAAACCGCCATCGAAGGTCTCGATCCCACCGAGGCAAAACTTTTCAAAAGCATCCTGCGCCATATCGGCCGCAACATCGCCGGCCTCTGACACAGATAGCCGGCGAACTAGCTCATCAGCTGAAACCGATCGGCAGTCACGGCTCGCCCGACGATCTTCCCGTGCAATGTACTTGCAACAAGCTGTTCCTATCCCTGCGGTATGTCCCCGCAGCTGAAAGGAATTTCCATGTCCAGCAGAGCATCACTCACAGTCCCGACAGCAATCATCCTTATCGCCGGCGCGTCCATGCTGCTCACGGCCTGCGCCTCGACCGTCATGAAAACCTATATCGGCGCGCCGATTACCAGCGTGATGCTGGACTATGGGCCGCCGGACAATATTTACAGCCTGGGTCCCGGCCAGCAGGCCTTCCAATGGCGGAAGAAAAAGACACAGGTCGTTGCCGGGTCTTCGAGTGGCGAGGTGCGGACAACCCGGCGCGGCGAGCGATATGAAGTGTCGGAAACGCCAGGTTATGTTGAACGCATCGATTGCTATTATACGTTCTATACGCGCGGTTCCGGCAACGAGTGGTACGTAACAAGCTTCCGGCAGCCTTCGCTTGAATGCGAATGATCATTTCCGGATTTCATCCGGCGCCGCATGTTTTGCGGTCCATGCTATTCTACCGCCGCCTTCACGCTGAAAGCGGCGGGTTTCTTTTGAAAATTCTCCCTGGGCCTGTCATGGGGCGGGCCGATCAGAAACGATAGTTCAGGCCGGCCTTGATGACATGATCGCTGACATCGGTCTTCGACCTGCCGCTTGAAGTCGTCGTGGCCACATTTCCTGTGCTCACATAATTATATTCAAACTTTGCCGACAGGCCGCCGCCGAAGCTCTGTTCGACGCCTGCCCCGACCAGATAGCCCTGTTTCCAGCCATCGGGACCCGTCACGCCATTGCCGTCCTTGAACTTCGTCGTGGTCAGGCCGGCAGTGCCGTAAATGAGCGTCTGGTCAAGCGCCACGCCGGCCTTCATCTTGGCCGCGCCGCGGAAACGCTCCCGCAACCGGCCGTTGGGCACACGCGCCTCATTTCCGAGATAGGAACCTTCGAGTTCCGCGCCGACCACGCCCGAACCGAACTGGAAGTTATAACCGGCCTGAACACCGCCCGTCAGGCCGCGGCCGCTGGCCAATGGGTTGAATTTCGGGGAAGCGACGCCACCATGCACACCGACATAGGCCCCGCCCCAGGAGAAGGCCGGCTGACTGCCATAATCGAAGGACTGCTGCGTATTATAGTTCGTAAGATCGGCGGAATAGGCATTGCCTGCAACCGCAACAGCGACGGTCGCGGCGACAAGCGATTTCTTGATGATCGACATGAATAACTCCAGACGAAACCGATGCGCCTTCTTCCGGCGCAGCCAAGTTTCAGTTCGCGTTGAAGAACCGGAAACCGGCTCCCGTTTGTCTGCTGCGCCGGCCGACATGACGTGCGGATGCGTTCAGCAGATAAGGGGATTTTCCCCGCGAGAATTGCGCTTGCATTGCATGGAGCGCGCATTATTCAAAATAATTTATTTATTTAAACAAGTTAGAGGAGTTTCCTTAACCAAATCGCAAGTAATTTCGTCATCGGAGCTCGTTCGGGCACTCGAGAATCTCATCAGCTAAACGGTGCCAGCCGCAATGCCTTTTGAGGAGATCGAGCGAATTTCGAGCCGAACACAAAAACCGGGATCGAGATCGAGGAACAAGACACGGCCGCACTGAAGCTCCGCTGCCTTCTGGACCAGATTTAACCCAAGGCCGGCTCCGGGCGAGTTGGTGTTGATGCGGTGAAACGGCTCGAATACCTGCTCGCGTTCGGAAACCGGGATGCCCGGCCCTTCATCACGGACCTCAATCGCACCTGCCGGGTCGACCCGGATCGTGATTGCGCCTCTGCCGCCCGCATGATCGATTGCATTGCGCAGGAGGTTGACGACCGCCATCTCGATAATTGATGCCTGCACCGTAAAGATGGCCGCATCCGCGCTTGGCTCGAAATCGAATTCATATCCGGCATCCATTGCAATCGGGGCAAGGTCTGTTGCGATGCGTTCGACAAGCTTATTGAGATCCCGCGGCTCCGCCGGCAGTTCCACCGCACCCACAGCCTGCATCTCCAGCAACTGATGCGCAACGCGGGTGAGGCGATCGATATCAGCCCTGATCTGATGGCTCAGCGCGTCATCGGGCAAGAGGTCGGCTCTGGTACGTACAATTGCAATCGGCGTCCTGAGCTCATGCGCCGCATCGGCGAGAAAGCGGTTACGGCGATTATACCCGTCATCAAGCCTCGACAGCGCGACGTTGAAGGCATCCACCAGCGGGATGATTTCAAGGGGAACTTTCGAACGGTCGATACGCTCGGACCGGTTCTCGAAATCAATGGACTGCGCCTGCTTCACGGTTTCCATCAGCCCGCTTAGGGAGCGCCCGACCGCCCGCGGGGTCACGAGCAATGTCGCGATACCCGTCAGGATCAGCATGGGCACGACGGCGATGAGAATGATGAAACCCAGCGCCGGCAGCACGGTCAGCCAGCGGATGGCGCCCTCGGCATCCTTTTCCAGGTCCAGCTGAACATTGATCCAGATACTCAGACCGTCGTTGGGAATTCCTTCCTCCGTCCCGGCAATGAACTGAAGCCGCCCGGCGGCTGTATCGCGGTTTTCCACGGTGGCGCGGAGCGTTCCGGCCGCCTCCAGGCGTGCGCGGTCAAAACTCGGGGGAAACACCGCCGACAGGGCGGGCGGCGGGACAACCCCATATTGCAATACGATGTCATCGGCGTCGCGCACCACAAACCAGAGATTTGGATAACGCCGTTTCAGCTCCGCCAGCTCCGGCGTCGCCGACAATTGCGGCCTGCCCTGTCCATCCTTTGTCACGCTCTCCGCGACGATGCGGGCGGCCTCTTCATTCGCACCTTCCAGCCGCGGATCGATGATCCATATCCAGCCGATGAGAAGGATGACGAAAAGGACGAGCAGGAATGCCTGCAGTGCAAAAAGGCGCTTCATCAGCCCCCATCGCAGGGATCGATCGGGCGCTCTCTTCATGTCTTCGACCGGATGAGGTAACCAATATTGCGCACGGCTCTTATTTCCACCGTGGCTTCAGCCTGCGCCAGTTTCTTCCTGATACGGGAAATGTGCGCATCGAGAGCGTTGGACTCGATCTCGTCATCGAGCGTATAGACCGCCTCGATCAGGTTCGACCGCGTGACGATGCGGTTCGGACGCCGCATCAGCGCTTCAAGAACAAGATATTCCCGACGCCGCAACTCGATGATGGAGCCGGCAATGCTGACTTCATTGGCGCGCGGGTCAATGCTCAGATTTCCGAAATGCGCATATTTGTCGGAAAGAGAAGGGCCGCGTCTGTGGAGCGCCCTGAGGCGGGCGAGCAGCTCCTCGATCGCAAAGGGTTTGGCAAGATAATCGTCCGCCCCGGCATCGAGCCCATCGACACGATGATCGACACTTCCGAGCGCCGTCAAAACAAGGATGGGCACGGTATGTCTGCTCCGGCGAAGCGAAGCCACGAGGTTAAGCCCTTCGCCATCGGGAAGGCGGCGATCCAGAACCAGAACATCGTAAGACCCGTCCCGCGCAAGGGCGTCAGCGTCGCTGATTGTGCTGACATGATCAGCAAGCACATCGCGCCGGCGCAGGGCTTCGAGAAGTGCGCGCGCCATTTCGGGTTCATCCTCAAGAAGCAAGATTCGCAATGACGTTCCCCAGATGAATCCTTGCCATCTCCCACCACTGTTCGGTGAATGTTGCAGCTACATTGCAGGAGGACGGGCAGACAATTCGTCTTGTATCACCTTGCCCGTCACAATCCGACGGCATTGCGTGTGTTTTCGCGACGTCGTCGCGTCAGGTTCACGAACCCGGCCGGTACCCATGCCTCGCATAAAACCGGTCAAGCTCACGCTGCTGTGGCGCCTCGCCGGTATAGATGGCGATATAGTCCGGAATTCTATGCATCCGCACCGACACATCTTCCTCGGACTGCATGGAAATGTAGCCGATCTGCACCAGATAGGTGGTCCGGGCACGCACATCCGCCGTGTTTTCATTGTGGCCGAACCGCACGAACATGCGGGAAAGCGCCGCCATTCTCATCTCGTCAGCCTTGCGAACCTCCGCAAGAATCTCGTCGGACTGAAGGGCCCAGCTTCGAACCGCAAATTCAAATCTGCTGTCGAAAAGCGAGGAATCCAGCCAGCAATCGAAAACATTCAGCATGGCTTCGGCCAACGTCTCGGCATAGGCTTCCGACTGCCTGACGATGTTCCCGGTATTTTTTTCCCGCCAGCGGGCGACGAGCGCGGCCAGCAGTTCCTCCCGGTCCTTGAAAAACCAGTAGAAGCTCGTGCGCGACAGATTGAGCTTTTTTGCCAATGGCAAGATTTTGACGGAATCCACGCCCGATTCCAGCAAAGCCTGATAGGCGGCCTCAAGCCACCCCTCCTGCGATCCACGCCAACCCGTTTCGTTCAATGTCGCTTCCATGACGAGTTCGTAGCAAATTGGTCTCTGCGCGACAAGCGGGATGTACACTCATGTCAAAAAGAAAGACAATTGTGTTTTGCAAATTGACACAAGTGTACATTCGCGCTTAGCCTTGGAACAGAAACCCTTTTGGAGCAGGCTATGTCGAGTGATCCCCTTCTTCAGCCCTACCAGCTAAAACACCTCACCCTGCGCAACCGCATCATCGTCACCTCGCACGAACCCGCCTATCCCGAGGATGGCATGCCGAAGGGGCGTTACCGCGCCTACACGGTGGAGCGGGCGAAGGGCGGCGTTGCGCTCACAATGACGGCCGGTTCCGCCGCCGTCTCCAGGGACAGCCCGCCCGTCTTCAACAACCTGCTCGCCTACAAGGATGAAATCGTCCCGTGGATCCGGGAAATGACCGACGCCGTGCATGAACAGGGCGCGGCGATCATGATCCAGCTCACGCATCTCGGCCGCCGGACCCGCTGGGACAAGGGCGACTGGCTGCCGATCCTTGCCCCGTCCCATCATCGCGAAACGGCGCATCGGGCTTTTCCGAAGAAGATCGAGGACTGGGATATCGAGCGTATCATCAAGGACTTCGCCGACGCCGCGGAGCGTATGAAGGCGGGTGGGATGGACGGTGTGGAGCTGGAAGCCTATGGCCATCTGATCGACCAGTTCGTCTCGCCGCTGACCAACGAACTGGACGGCCCCTATGGCGGCCCGCTTGAAAACCGCATGCGCTTCTGTCTCGACGTTTTCAGGGCGATGCGCGAACGCGTGGGCGACGATTTCATCCTCGGTGTCCGTTATACCGCCGACGAATGTCTCGAGGGCGGCACCGGAAAGGCTGAGGGCATCGAAATCGCCAGACGATTGAAGGACAGCGGCCTGATCGATTATCTCAATGTCATCAGGGGCCATATCGACACCGACCCGGGCCTGACCGACGTCATCCCCATTCAGGGCATGGCCAACGCGCCGCATCTCGATTTCGCCGGTGAAATCCGCGCCGCGACCAGCTTCCCGACATTCCACGCCGCCAAGATCCCCGATGTCGCCACCGCCCGCCACGCCATCGCTGCCGGCAAGGTGGACATGGTGGGCATGACCCGCGCGCACATGACCGATCCGCATATCGTGCGCAAGATCATGGAAAAACGGGAGGACGATATTCGCCCCTGTGTTGGCGCCAATTACTGTCTCGACCGCATCTATCAGGGCGGTCTCGCCTTCTGCATCCATAATGCGGCAACGGGCCGTGAGGAAACCATGCCGCACGAGATACCCAAAGCGGCAGAACGCCGGAAGGTGGTGATTGTCGGCGCAGGGCCGGCCGGGCTCGAGGCCGCACGCGTCTGCGCCGAGCGCGGCCATGAAGTCGTCGTTTTCGAGGCCGCCAACAATCCCGGCGGCCAGATCCGGCTGACGGCGCAAAGCGAACGCCGCCGTGAGATGATCAGCATCATCGACTGGCGCATGAGCCAGTGCGAAAGACTGGGCGTCACCTTTCACTTCAACAACTGGGCGGAGGCGGACACGGTTCTCTCGGAGAACCCAGAGGTGGTCATCATCGCCACCGGCGGCTTGCCGCATACCGATGTGCTTTCCAGAGGCAACGATCTCGTGGTCTCGGCCTGGGATATCATTTCCGGCGACGTCAAGCCGGGAACGAATGTGCTGGTTTTCGACGACGCTGGCGACCATGCCGGCCTGCAGGCCGCCGAATGTCTGGCAAAGGCCGGGGCGAAAGTGGAGATCATGACGCCTGACCGCGCCTTCGCCCCGGAAGTCATGGCCATGAACCTCGTTCCCTATATGCGCTCCCTGCAAAAGCTCGATGTCACCTTCACCGTTACCTACCGGCTGGAAGCCGCGGAAAGAAACGGCAATCAGCTTATTGCCCATGTCGGCAGCGATTATGGCGGCGTGACAAAATCGAGGACCGTCGACCAGATCGTCGTCAACCACGGCACGATCCCGCTGGATGACCTTTATTTCGACCTCAAGCCCGGCTCGAAGAACCTTGGCGAAATCTCCTACGACGCCCTGCTTGCGGGAACCACCCAAACGGTCGAGCGCAATCCTGATGGCGCCTACCGGCTCTTCCGGATCGGCGATGCGGTCGCCGCGCGCAATACCCATGCGGCAATCTACGATGCGCTTCGTCTGGCAAAGGACATTTGAGGCTGGCGTTCCCGACACACAGAGGCAGACCAAAGCTGCCTCTGTCGCAATGAAATCCTGAATGCGGGACCGGCGGCATCAAGCCTGAATCAAGGCGATACCCCGGTTCCTGAACCCCAGCGTCACGTCGCTCGCCGCCGGCAGGCTGGTCTCCACGGCATGATCGACGATGAACAGCGTACCGATATCGGTTTCCACCTCATATTCGACGTGACCGCCGAGATAGGCGCTGTGCAACACCCGCCCGGCCAGCCCCTGCCCACCCGGCTGTCCGATGGAAATCGAGCCGGGACGAACCGCGAGTTTGGCCGGGCCTGGCCGGGCATTGCGGGCCGAGACCCGATGATCGATCCCGCCGACACGGATCAGCGCATCGGCGCCCTCAACGCCGATGACCTCGCAACTGACGACATTGGCCTCACCCATGAAATCGGCGATGAAGGCGGAGGCCGGCGCTTCGTAGAGATCGCGTGGCGCACCCGACTGGGCGATCTCGCCATCCCTCATCACGATGATCCGGTCGGAAACAGCCAGCGCCTCATCCTGATCATGCGTGACATAGACGGCAGTAAAGCCAAGCCGCTGCTGCAACTCGCGGATTTCGGTGCGGACCTGGCGGCGAAGGCGGGCATCGAGGTTGGAAAGCGGTTCATCCAGCAGCAGCACCTGCGGCTCCAGCACCAGAGCGCGGGCGACCGCGACACGCTGCTGCTGGCCGCCGGAAAGTTCGGCCGGAAGACGGTGCCCCATGCTGGCAAGGCCGACGAGCTTCAACCCCTCTTCCGCCTTTTCCCGCGCCTCTGCCTTGCGCAGCCCGGAGGATTGCAGACCGTAGGCGACGTTATCGAGCGCCGTCATATGCGGGAAAAGCGCATAGGACTGGAAGACCATCGAGACATCGCGCTCATTGGCGGGCAGCATGGTCACATCCTTGTCGCCGATCAGGATGCGTCCGTTGGTCGGATGTTCGAGGCCGGCCAGCATGCGCAGCGTCGTCGTCTTGCCGCAACCGGAGGGGCCGAGCAGCGTCACCAGCGTGCCGGGCTCGATGGTGAGCGACAGGTCGGGAATGGCGGTGAAAGCGCCGAAGGTCTTGCGGACATTCTCGAAGGTGACGGAACCGGGCTTTACGGAAATCATGCGGTTTTCTCCTGGGCAAGAGGAACGGAGGAAGTGGCGGGCAGGCCGGCGACGCGGTTTTCGCGCCGCAGGCGACGCTCGCCGACAATGAGCTGGAAGCCGGTAATGACGGTGATCATCACCACGATCAGCATGGAGGAATAGGCAATCGCCACCCCATATTCGCCATTCTCGACAAGGCCGACGATGTAGGAGGTCGCCATGTTGTATTCGGCGCTGACGAGGAAGATGACGGCGCTGATCGAGGTGATGGCGCGGACGAAGGAATAGACCAGCGCGGCCGTGATCGCGGGCCTGAGCAGCGGCAGGATGACCTTGCGGATGGTGCGGAAACTATTGGCCCGCAGCGTCAGCGAGGCCTCGTCAAGGCTCTTGTCGAGCTGGCTCATCGCCGCGATGCCGCCGCGCACGCCGACCGGCATGTTGCGGAACACGAAGCAGGCGATCAGGATCAGCGCCGAGCCCGTCATTTCCACCGGTGGCAGGTTGAAGGCCATGATGTAGCTGACGCCGATGACCGTGCCGGGAATGGCAAAGCTCATCATCAGAGCGAATTCGAAGAGGTTCCGCCCGGCGAACTTCTGCCGCACGATGATATAGGCGGTCAAAAGACCGACGGCAGCCGTCAGCGGCGCAGAAACCAGCGCGATCTTCATGGTCGTCCAGAACGAGTTCCAGGCTACACCGGTCCAGGCGATCGAGCCATTGGAGAAGCTGACGGAAAAGGCGCGGGTGTAGTGGTCGAAGGTCAGGGAATTGTCGAGACCCCAGGTCTTCACGAAACCGCCCACAAGGATCATGCCATAAACAACGATGGTGAAGATCATCCATGGCACGACGACGGCGTGGACGCCGATGGACAGCCCGCGCGGAAGCGCGATATGCGCGCCGCTGTCGCCCTTCCCCGTCACCGTCGCGAAATTCTTGCCTGCCAGCCAGAAACGCTGGGCAAGGAAGGCCGAAAGCGTGAAGCACAGCAGGATGATCGCCAGAACCGCGGCGCGGGACGGATCATTCTGTGAGCCGACGACGGCAAAGAAGATTTCCGTCGACAGAACACCATGCGTGCCGCCGAGCACCAGCGGATTGCCGAAATCCGCCATGCTCTCGATGAAGCCGATCAGGAAGGCATTGGCGAGACCGGGCTTCATCAGCGGCAGCGACACCCGCCAGAAAGTGCGCCAGCGGTCGGCACGCAGCGTCTGCGAGGCTTCTTCCATCGACGGGCTGACACCTTCGACGACGCCGATCAGCACCAGAAACGAGATGGGCGTGAAGGAAAGGACCTGCGCAATCCAGATGCCGGTCATGCCATAAAGCCAGCGGCCCGGTTCGATACCGAAGAGATAGGAAAGCCATTCGGTGACGACGCCGGCGCGACCGAAAAGCAGCGTCAAAGCAAGGCCGATGACGAAAGGCGGCGTGATGATCGGCAGAACCGTCAGAAGCCGCAGGCCTTTCTTAAAGGGAAAGCGCGTGCGGGTGGCGATCAACGCAAAGCCAAGGCCGAGCACGGTCGAACCGAAGGCTGTCATCAGCGCCAGAAACAGCGTGCGCCAGGCAACACCGCAGCGCTCTTCACCCACTACGCAGCCAAGGCTCCAGATGCCGGGATCCTTGATATTGCGGATGAAGCCATCGGCGTTGAAGGAGCCGTCGAAATCCTGAACGGAGGCGACCAGCATGCTGCCGATCGGATAAAAGACAAAAACCGTGACAAGGAAAACCAGAACGGAAATGGCGCCGACGACGAAGGCGTCGCCCTTCATGACGCCGCGTTCGGCAAGGCCGAAGGCAAAAAGAAGCACGAAGACGAACGACATGACGACGGTGCCGGCACCCATGGACGGCTGGCCATCGGCAAGCATGCCGAAGAGGTTTTCGCTCACCGTCCAGCTCCAGCCGGTAAAGCCGATGGCCAGCCCCTGCAAGGCGAGGAAAACAAGTCCGATGGCTCCGATAATCGCAAGAAGCCTGCCACGTCGCATCGGATCACGGATAGGCCGGACAAGGCATGCGGCGAGGAAAAAGACAACCACGCCGACAAGCCATGGTTTGCCATAGGACAATATCTGCAGCACACCGGGCGCATTGCTGGCCGACGAGAAAAATCCGGATAGCCAGCGGAAGCTGAAAAAGCCGCCTTCGATGCGATACCAGGGAAGAAAGACCAGAGCAAAAGCCCCGAGCGCCAGGACCATGTCCAGCCTGCGATTGCCACGTGTCATGGCCGACCTCGCTTATTTCATGCCGATGAAAGAATGGCGGACACCCCGGCTTTAAAAGCCGGGATGCCGATCGCCGGAGTTTAGATCAGTTCGCGACCGCACCGACCTCACGGTCCCAGCGTTCCAGCAGCGCCTTGCGCTTGGCCGGATCGCCATAGGTCTTGAAGTCGTAGTCGATGAGCTTGATGTCTTCGAACTTCGGCGCTTCCTTGGGCACTTCCGCCGTCTTGTTGGAGGGAAGCTGGAAGGACTTGGCGTCCTTCATGCGCGACTGCACTTCCGGCTTCAGCGCCCAGTCGTACCAAGCCTTCGCATTGTCGAGATTGCGGGCGCCCTTGATGATCGACATGGAGCCGATCTCGTAACCCGTGCCTTCGCAGGGCGCGATTGATTTGACCGGGAAGCCTTCCGCCGTCTGCGCCACCGCATCATGCATGAAGACGATGCCGAGCGCGGTTTCGCCACGCGCCGCCGCCTTGACCGGTGCCGAACCGGACTTGGTATATTGCGAGATATTGGCGTTGAGCTTCTTCAGATAGTCGATCGCCTGATCCTCGCCCATGATCTGCACGAGCGACGCCAGCGCCGTATAGGCGGTGCCAGACGAATTCGGATTGGCGATCTGGATTTCGCCCTTCAGCTCCGGCGCCAGCAGATCGGCCCAGCACTTCGGCTCCTTGTAGCCCTTGGACTTGAAGATTTCAGTGTTGTAGCCCCAGCCCAGCGCGCCGGCATAAACGCCGACAGTCCTGTAACCGGTGCTTTCCGCCTGTTTTACGGCCCAGTCCTGCAGCTGATCCAGCATCGGCGATTTGTATTCGAGCGTCAGGTTCTCGGATGCCGCCTGCATGTGCGGATCGCCGGTGCCGGCCCACCAGATGTCGGTCTTCGGGTTGCGGGCTTCCGCGCGCACCTTGGCATAGGTCTCGCCCGAAGACAGGCGCACCATATTGACCTTGATGTCGTGTGACTTTTCGAAATCGCCCTTCATCTGTTCGCAGATGACGACATCGGCCGAGCAGATCAGGTTAAGTTCGCCTGCCGCCTGCGCCGATACGGCACTGAGCGCCGTGCCGGCAAAAAGCAGGGTGGAAAGTATTGTCAGTCGCATGGTTATCCTCCTGTAGCTTGCGTCTGAATTCTTGGGCCACGCGCAGACATGGCGCTGCCGGTCGCGGCACCCTGCGGCGCGCGCGCTGTCTTTTGGGATGTTGGTTTTCTGCCCTACTGGGTCGGGTGGATTTCGCTGTCGAAGCGGCTCAATAGCCGACTTCGCTCTTCAGGCTGGCCGAAGGTGGCGAAGTCGTAATCCACCATCTTGATCATCGATATGTCAGGTGCGGTCAGCGGCAATGTCGCCCGGGCATTGGAAGGCACCTGGTTCTGGCCGGCCGCGGCCCCGGTCGCCTGCCCTTGCGGGCTCAGCGCAAATTCCACGAAGCTTTGCGCAAGGGCAGGATTGCGATTGCCCTTGACGATGCTGACGGCCCCGATTTCATAACCGGTGCCCTCGCACGGCGCGACGATGACAAGCGGGAAACCCTCGATCTTCTGGGTCACGGCATCATGCATGAAGGAAATCCCGATCAAGATCTCGCCCCGCGCCGCCGCCTTGACCGGCGCTGCACCAACCTTGGTATAGCTCACGACGTTCTGGTTGAGCTTTGCCATGAAACCAAAAGCCTCCTCCTCGCCAAACAGCTGGACGAGAGTGGCCAGCATGGTGAAGGCTGTACCGGAGTAGTTCGGATTGCCAGTCAGGATATGGCCGCGATAAACATCCTTCGCCAAGTCCTTCCAGCAGGTCGGCGCCGGCAGATTGTTCTTCGCAAGCAGTTCCGAATTATAGGCAAAACCCAGCGCGCCGGCATAGATTCCGGCAGACCGAGACCCAGACATCACGGAGAAATTCTGCGCCCAGGGCAGCAAATCCTGCTGATGGACGGGCCGGTATTCATCCAGCAACCCTTCCGAATCCGCCTGCAAATGGGTGTCGCCGGTACCACCCCACCAGACATCAACCGTGGGATGGGATCGTTCGGCGCGGATCTGATCGAGGATTTCGCCGGTGCTCTTCCGCACCATTGATATCTCGAGACCGACCTTGGCTTCGAAAGCCCGCTTCATGGTCAAACACCAGGCCTCGTCGACGCCGCACAGGACGTTCAACTTCGGCTCGGCCATGCCATGCCCTGCGCCGCACAGCCATAGGACCATGCTCGCCGCAAGTGCGGTCAATGCTTTCAATTAAGCCTCCCTGCCTGGAACCTCCCCGTTCCAGTCTCCACCAACAGCATGTCACATCCAGCCCGCACCGCAATCGAAGAATGGTTACCAATCTTTCACCGCACCGCCGAACAAGATTACAGTTATTACAATTATGACAGGGGAGATAACCAGCGAACCTTTGAAGATCGTCGCCGCCGCGCCTATGATGACAGCGGGAGGAATATGCAGTGCTTAATCAGAAGGTTCGCATTCTGATCGTTGAGGACGATCCGGATATGGCCGAGCTCATCTCGGACCTCATCGAGGCGGAGGGCTGGCTGCCCACCTGCGCGCGCTCCGCCGAGGAGGCGAACGAGATATTGGCAAAGGACAGGATGGAGCTCGTCCTCGTCGACCACAATCTGCCCGGCACATCCGGGCGCACCTTTGCCCAGCGGCTGCGCAGCCAGATCGACATCGGTATCGTCATGGTCACCGCCGCCGGCAGTGCTGCCGATAGGGTACTCGGTCTTGAAACCGCCGCCGATGATTATGTGGTCAAACCCTTCGAACCGATTGAACTCACGGCGCGGATCAAGGCCGTCCTGCGGCGAACAATCCCGTCGCTGAAACAGGACAAGGACAGCGAGCGTGACCACGGCCGCACAGCGCTGCGCCTCGGCGACTGGGCGATCGATCTCGATGCGCGCCGCGCCGTCTGCCTCGCTGACCGCAGCCGCACGCTCACCAGCGCCGAATTCGCACTTCTGGAAATTCTCGCAGAAACACCCAACCAGCCCGTCAGCCGCTCCCAGATTCTCGACAGGCTGGGTTCGGAAAGCGACCGTTATATCGACAGAAATGTCGACGTGCTGGTGCTGCGGCTCAGGCGCAAGATCGAGCGTAACCCGGATCTTCCACGTCACATCAAGACGCGACGCGGCAAGGGTTATGTCCTGCATACCGATGAGGGCGAGCTTTCCCCGTGATCAGCCGCTCCTTCCTTTCCTCCATCGCCTTTCGCCTGCCCTTTGCGATCGTCTTTACCTGCATCCTCGTCTTCAGCCTTTCCGCCATCGCCATTTACGGCCTGCAGCGCGCCCGCGATGAAATGGCAGCCTACGGCTTGCAGGCCTTTTCCAGTCTCGCCAAGGCCTCATTGGTCTCGCGGCAGGTCTCCGATCTCGTCTCCAGCGCCCCGTTTCTGATGAATGCCGCCTCGCCCTATCGCGTTTCCAGCGAAAGCCGCTCCGTGGTCCAGCAGGTCGACCTGCTGTTGCAGATGACGGGTCCAGACAGCGGCGAACGGGCCGCACGCGGTTTTGCGAGCGAGCGTATCGTTGAACTGCTCCAGCTTATCAGGGCGCAGACACTGGACCTCGCAAAGGATGCCGACGCGGCGCAGGGGCACAAGGCGGAAGCGGCAGCAGCGCTCGGCGAAATCGCCACCGGTCAGGGCATCCTCGATCCGGAACTGCGTCGAAGAATGAACGGCATCGTGCAGGCCGCATCCGCATCCGACAGCCTTTTCCAGCTTGGCGAACTGCGCCGCCGCTACGTGGCGGAAACAACGGCGCGCCAGCAGGGTTATCCGGGCGAGCGCCTGCCCTTGGCCGAACTCCAGCCCTATGAGCGGGTATTCGAGGCCCAGAGCCGTTACCTTCTGGAAATGTTCGCGATCCGCGCCTCTGTCTCCCGGCTTCACACCGTCTCGCGCGATCTTTCCCATGTGACCGAAACCCAGGGTGACGCTGTTGCGCGAAGCCTGAACGAAGACCTGATCTCGACGTCCGATGCTCTCAACCGGCTGCTGATCATTGTCGCCGTCGCCTCCCTTCTGGTTCTCATCGTGGCAATCTTCTCGATCCGTTCAGTGATGCGTGTCTCGCGCGGGATCGTGACGCTCTCCAACGGCATGAATGCCCTCGCCAAGGGGGAAAAGGACGTCGGGCCGCCCTCCTATACGGGTCCCGAGACGGAGTTGATCCGGCTGCTCGATGCATTCCGCGCCTTCCACGACAGCGTCGATCGCGTCTCGCGCCTCAGGCGCACGGCGGAAGCGGCGGCCCGCACCATCCGCTCGACCTTCCGCAACATGAATGAGGGAATAGCGCTGTTCGATCCGGCTGGCAGACCAATCACCATGAACCGCCGCATCATCGAACTCGTCGGACGCTCCGGCTCGTCGCGAAAACTGCCGCTTCGCCGGTTTGTCGAACCCATCCCGGAAATCGACCCGGCTCTACTGCCCTTCGATACAGAGCCGGGGGAGTTGCTCGACCGCGCAGTCGTGCGCCATCGCACTGACGATCAGCGGGTGATCGAAGTCTCGATGTCGCGCCAGCCGGATGGCGGCATCGTGCTGCTCGCCCGCGATGTGACCGCTCTCGATCGCCAGGAAGCGGAAGCCGTGAAGGCCCAACGGCTTGATGGCATTATGCGCATGACCCACCAGCTCAGCCATGAGGTGGGCAACATGATCGGCATCATCACCGGCAGCCTCGGCCTTCTGGAACGGGAAGCCGGTTTCAACGATCGCCAGAAGCGGCACATCGCCCGTATCCGCAAGGCGGCAGACCGCGGCCGGTCTCTGGCCAGCAGCATGCTCACCATCGGCAGCCAGCAGCCGATCCATCCAAGCGTCATCAATGTCGCAAGCCTGCTGCGGGGCATGGCCGATATTCTGGAAATCGCCGTCGGCCCCAAATGCCGGATCGCGCTTGATACCGATGACAATCTTCCCTCGATACCGCTGGACCCTGCCCTCTTCGAGCAATCCATTCTCAATCTATGCCTCAATGCCGCAGCCGCCATGCCCGATGGCGGCCTGATTTCGATCGAGGCCGCCTCTGGAAAAGATACGCTGGTGATCACCGTCACCGACGAGGGCATCGGCATGACACCGGAGGCCGTGGACAAGGCGTTCGAGCCCTATTTCACCACGCGGGGCGATCATGGCGGTGCGGGCCTTGGCCTCGCCATGGTCTACGGGTTCGTCCGCCAGAGCGGCGGTGAAGCGCATATCAGTTCCAGACCCGGCGAAGGCGCAAGGGTGGAACTGACATTCCCGGCAAATGCCGGCCACACCTAGCGGGCAAGCTGTGCGGATTCGATAGAATCCGCCAGTATCTCCAGCCCAAGGTCGATTTCCGAATCCGATACCGTCAGCGCCGGCGCAATGCGGAAAACGCCGCCCATGCCGGGCAGCTTGACGATGTTCATGCTGAGGCCACGCAACATCGCCTCCTGCATGATGCGCGCACCAAGTTCGAAACCCGAGGCTTTCGTGTGGCGGTCTGCGACGACTTCAAGTCCGAGCAAAAGCCCGCGCCCGCGCACATCTCCAACGCATTCGAACCGTTGCTGCAGCGAGAGCAGCCCCTCCTTCAAACGATTTCCGCGGGCAATCGTCTGTTCCACCAGACCATCTCGCGCCACCACATCGAGAACCGTCACGCCGACAGCCGCCGGCAGGGGATCGGAAACATGGGTCGTATAGAACAGAAAACCCCTCTCGAAAGCCTTCTGCTCGACCTCCGCACGCGTCATCACCGCCGCAAGCGGCAGGCCGGCGCCGAGCGTCTTCGACAGCGTCATGATATCAGGCGTCACGCCATCGCGCTGAAAGGCGAACATGTGTCCGGTCCGGCCGACGCCGGTCTGCGCCTCATCGAGGATGAGCAACATGCCCCGCTCCTCGCACTTTTTCTTCAGGGCAGCGAGATAACCGAGGGGCAATTCGAGGATACCGCCGCTCGACAGGATCGGTTCGGCAATGAAGGCGGCGAGATTGCCCGTCGACTGGCGATCGATCAATTCGAAGGCATCGTCAAGCTCCGCCTGCCAGTCATTCGATCCATCGGGGTTCTTGAAGCGCGGACGATAGGCATTCGGCGCGGGAATAACGAGTGAGCCGGCCGTCGCCGGGCCATACCCCCGGCGGCCGGCGCTATAGGTGGCGGAGGCCGCAGCACCGGTCATGCCGTGCCAGCTCTGTGCGAAGGCGACGATCTCATGCCCGCCGGTCACGAGCTTCGCCATGCGGATCGCCGCTTCGTTGGATTCAGCGCCTGTTGTCAGCAATTGCACGCGATCGAGACCCGGCGCCAGAGCCGCCAGCCGCGCCGCAAGTTCAACGACCGGGCGGGACAACATGCCGGAAAACAGATGCGCAACCGATGCCATCTGCCGGTTGACGGTGGCGACAATATCCGGATGGGTATGTCCGAGCAAAGCGCTCATCTGGCCGGAGGTGAAATCGAGAATGGCGCGGCCATCCGCATCATAAACGAAACTTCCCTCGGCCCGCTCGACGATGATCTCCTCAAAGGCGGGTCCGTAACGGGTCAGGTGTTTATTGGCAGCGTCCCAGAATGCCGGTTCGTCGTTGAGCGAGGCGAAGTTCTTCGCGAGATTGTCCATGGCTCGTTCCCCAAAGTTTATCTTGCCGAAACATAACAACCCATTGCCACCCCGGTCCAATTGATAGTATTTTATTCCGATATCGATAATTTTGATATCGCCATGCTCGACCTTACGCTCCTGAAGAACTTTACCATTGTCGCGCGAGCTGGCTCCATCAGCGTCGCCGCCACACAGATCGGGCGCACCCAATCCGCGCTCAGCACGCAGATGCAGCGGCTGGAGGAACTGGTCGGCCACACGCTGCTGCAGCGAACGGGTTCGGGAATACGTATAACCGCGGCGGGCGAGAAGCTGCTCGCCCATGCCAGCGCCCTTCTTGCCCGGCATGATGAAATTCTTGCCGATATGGGCGAGGCGACCCTGCAGGGAACCGTCAGCCTGGGCTGCCCTGAAGATTACTCCATCGCCTTCCTGCCGGAACTCCTGAAAGGTTTCTTCAGCACCTACCCGAAAGTCGATCTGCGCATGGTCTGCGCCCCCACGACGGAATTACGTCCCCTCCTGCAGCGCCGCCAGATTGACATGGCGCTGGTTTCGCAATCCGATCCTGAACACCGCGACGTGCTCCGCAGGGAAAGTTTCGTCTGGGTGACGAACAGGCCGGAACCGGACCTCATCACAAAGGATGTGCTGCCGCTGGCGCTCTCAGCACCCGTGACGCTCGATCATCGCGCGGCGTGCGACGCCATGGAAACCGCCAATCGCCGCTACCGTGTCGCCTTTGCCAGCAACAGCCTTGCCGGCCTCATCGCGATCGCGCGTTCCGGCCTTGCCATCAGCGTTCTGACCAGGACGGCCGTTCCACCGGACCTTCATATTGTCAAAAGCGGACTGCCACCCCTGCCGACGATCGGTATCGCAATCGAGTTTGCCGATCCGCAGACGTCATCGGCAGCCAGGGCGCTCGGCGAGCACATCCGCGCTGTTCTTCCGGGTCTCAGCCTTTAACGCCGGTCGATCCCTCGCTCCGACCTGCAGTCGTTTGGTCCTGAATTTGAAATGAGAACGTCTTTATGGGCAAATCCAATCTCTTCGCGATCTTAAGCGTAAGAAGATCGGAACGACAGACATGTGACCGTTCATGAAGAAAACGGCTCATCGCGATGCTCTTTGCTACAAGCGGCAACGCGGTAAACGCGCCTTTTTCCAGCTTTGTTATTGCCAAGGTGGGACCGCTGACTTGATGCGGATCACCGCAACCGCTATGCGATGATGTCGCACATCAAAAAACGAGGACATCATGGCAACTGGTATCGTAAAATTCTTCGCTCAAGATAAAGGCTTCGGCTTCATCACTCCCGACAGTGGTGGCCCTGACGTCTTCGTCCATATCTCAGCCGTCGGATTTGGCGGCGCCCTGCAGGATGGCCAGAAGGTCAGCTACGACGTGGGACAGGATCGCAAGACCGGCAAGTCCAAGGCAGAAAACGTGACTGTCCTCTGACAGGCCACTCTGTCGTCGAATGTGAGTGCCCGTTCGAAATGACCAGTGTCACTTCGAACGGGCATCTGCTTTTCGGTCCGGCAGATCGGAAAAACAAGGACGACAGGCAAAGAACTGAAATATACATGCCGCACGAGGATCTTGGAAACCGGCAGATATCTTCCCAACCGTGTCGTATTATCGCCGAATCTCGATGTATAGCGCGGTCTCCGGAGCGCCTACATCAAGTCGCGACAGGGGTTCAGACACGTTATTTCTACGAGAACTAGAACTAGATAGACTTGGCCTTCGATGCCGCGCATAAGGCAATTGATGCTGCCGGGGCTGCTGCGCCGGACTACCCCTCTTGCAGCGCACAGAGGACGATCACGTCCGCGCTGTTCTTCCGGGTCTCGGTCTATCCCTGCGATCCTGCAAATCCAG
>NZ_JCABZP010000004.1:0-4544 GCF_059499945.1 Agrobacterium sp.
TGGTTGCGGGGGCAGGATTTGAACCTGCGGCCTTCAGGTTATGAGCCTGACGAGCTACCGGGCTGCTCCACCCCGCGGAATGATTTATTATAGCATAAAGGCCGCTGTTGGCGGCCTTTTGATTTGGGCTTGAAGCCCATTTTTGTGATTGAGAAGATTTTGTGTTGCGTTTTGCAGACCTGGCAGCGACCTACTCTCCCGCGTCTTGAGACGAAGTACCATTGGCGCTGGGGCGTTTCACGGCCGTGTTCGGAAAGGGAACGGGTGCAGCCGCCCCGCGATAACCACCAGGTCGGCAAAACGCAACGATTTCCATTTTTGAGATGGAAACAGTTTTCGAGAAGCTGGAGAGCCGAAGCTCTATTTAATTTAACACGTCTTTCTTTGACTGGTCCGTTTGCCTGCCTTGCTCGAGGTTGAGCGAGGCAGCCATACAGGACGCTAGTCCGTCGCGCCTTCCGGTTTTTGCTGTCAAGCAAAATACCTGTGGCGCGCGCCGTCTGCAGGGCCCTTGGCCCGTGAAGACAGAAGATGATGTCATCAAGCTTGGCTTGATGAACATGAACAATGGGAACGAAGAAGTCGATCGAGCTATTAGTAACGGTAAGCTTCACACATTGCTGTGCTTCCACACCCGTCCTATCAACGTGGTCGTCTTCCACGGCTCTGATAGGGAACACTCGTTTTCAGGTTGGTTTCCCGCTTAGATGCCTTCAGCGGTTATCCATTCCGTATATAGCTACTCTGCTATGCCCTTGGCAGGACAACAGATCCACCAGAGATACGTCCATCCCGGTCCTCTCGTACTAGGGACAGATCCTGTCAATATTCCTACACCCACGGCAGATAGGGACCGAACTGTCTCACGACGTTCTGAACCCAACTCACGTACCGCTTTAAATGGCGAACAGCCATACCCTTGGGACCTGCTCCAGCCCCAGGATGCGATGAGTCGACATCGAGGTGCCAAACAACCCCGTCGATATGGACTCTTGGGGGTCATCAGCCTGTTATCCCCGGCGTACCTTTTATCCGTTGAGCGATGGCCCTTCCACGCGGGACCACCGGATCACTATGACCGACTTTCGTCTCTGCTCGACTTGTCAGTCTCGCAGTCAGGCTAGCTTATGCCATTGCACTCGACGACCGATTTCCGACCGGTCTGAGCTAACCATCGCGCGCCTCCGTTACTCTTTCGGAGGCGACCGCCCCAGTCAAACTACCCACCATACACTGTCCCGGATCCGGATAACGGACCGCGGTTAGACATCCACGAAGATAAGGGTGGTATTTCAAGGATGGCTCCACAGAAACTGGCGTCCCTGCTTCAAAGCCTACCACCTATCCTACACATGCCTTGGCGAATGCCAGTGTAAAGCTATAGTAAAGGTGCACGGGGTCTTTCCGTCTGACCGCAGGAACCCCGCATCTTCACGGGGAATTCAATTTCACTGAGTTGATGCTGGAGACAGCGGGGAAGTCGTTACGCCATTCGTGCAGGTCGGAACTTACCCGACAAGGAATTTCGCTACCTTAGGACCGTTATAGTTACGGCCGCCGTTTACTGGGGCTTCAGTTCAGAGCTTGCACCCCTCCCTTTAACCTTCCAGCACCGGGCAGGCGTCAGACCCTATACGTCGTATTGCTACTTCGCAGAGCCCTGTGTTTTTGATAAACAGTCGCTACCCCCTGGTCTGTGCCACCCCATCATAGTTGCCTAAAATGGGGTCACGCTTCTTCCGAAGTTACGCGTGCAATTTGCCGAGTTCCTTCAACATAGTTCTCTCAAGCGCCTTGGTATACTCTACCTGACCACCTGTGTCGGTTTCGGGTACGGTCTATACGGTGGAGCTATTTCCTGGAACCTCTTCGCCGCACATTCAATCCAATAAGAATGTACAACACACGAGATCCGTCACTACCACCAGGCCCACGAATATTAACGTGGTTCCCATCGACTACGCGTGTCCGCCTCGTCTTAGGGGCCGGCTAACCCTGCTCAGATTAACTTTAAGCAGGAACCCTTGGTCTTTCGGCGAGGGAGTCTCTCACTCCCTTTATCGTTACTCATGTCAACATTCGCACTTCCGATATCTCCAGCAGCCCTCACGGGTCCGCCTTCACAGACTTACGGAACGCTCCGCTACCACTTGCATTACTGCAAATCCTCAGCTTCGGTGCATGGCTTTAGCCCCGTTACATTTTCGGCGCAAAGACCCTTATTTAGACCAGTGAGCTGTTACGCTTTCTTTAAATGATGGCTGCTTCTAAGCCAACATCCTGGTTGTTTTGGGATCCTCACATCCTTTCCCACTTAGCCATGACTTGGGGACCTTAGCTGGAGGTCAGGGTTGTTGCCCTTTTCACGACGGACGTTAGCACCCGCCGTGTGTCTGCCGACTAGTACTCCTCGGTATTCGGAGTTTGGTTAGGATCAGTAAGACGGTGAGTCCCCATAGCCCATCCAGTGCTCTACCCCCGAGGGTATTCGGTCGACGCTCTACCTAAATAGATTTCGCGGAGAACCAGCTATTTCCGAGTTTGATTGGCCTTTCACCCCTAGCCACAAGTCATCCCAATCTATTGCAACAGATACGGGTTCGGCCCTCCAGTTGGTGTTACCCAACCTTCAGCCTGCTCATGGCTAGATCACTCGGTTTCGGGTCTAATGCAACTAACTCAATCGCCCTATTCAGACTCGCTTTCGCTGCGCCTACACCTACCGGCTTAAGCTTGCTAGTTACACTAAGTCGTTGACCCATTATACAAAAGGTACGCCGTCACCCTTGCGGGCTCCGACTGTTTGTAGGCATCCGGTTTCAGGTTCTATTTCACTCCCCTCGTCGGGGTGCTTTTCACCTTTCCCTCACGGTACTTGTTCGCTATCGGTCATGCACGAGTACTTAGGCTTGGAGAGTGGTCTCCCCATGTTCAGACAGGATTTCACGTGTCCCGCCCTACTCAAGGACAATGACTGTTCTACGCGTAAGGGGCTATCACCCTCTATGGCCGACTTTTCCAAATCGTTCCGCTTTATTCATCATTGCCACTGGCCTGGTCCGCGTTCGCTCGCCACTACTTGCGGAGTCTCGGTTGATGTCCTTTCCTGCAGGTACTTAGATGTTTCAGTTCCCTGCGTTCGCTTCTTACCCCTATGTATTCGAAAGTAAGATACCTTATCACAATGCTTGGAAACCTGTTCAGTTCTGTCCTCACGGCCAAAGGCCTGCGGACGGCGCGGTGCAAAAGCACCGACGGGCTAGCGCCCTGTATGGGTAAACCCAAACAGACCATCCAGCCAACAAAACAGATTTCCCAAGCATTTAAGGTGGGTTGCCCCATTCGGAGATCCATGGATCAAAGCTTATTCGCAGCTCCCCACGGCTTTTCGCAGCGTATCACGTCCTTCTTCGCCTGTGCATGCCAAGGCATCCACCAAATGCCCTTAATTCACTTCTTCGTTCTCATTGTCTATGCTCATCATCAAGCCGTCATTCCGAAGGAATGACCGGCAGATCCGGTTACCTTTTACAACCAGATCAAGTCACGATGACATCGACGTGTTCGATACAATCCTCATATGAAGGCACGCCGGTGCACTTCGAGGTCGTATCATTAAGACCAGCTTCTCGAGATATCATCCGGTGATGCGCGGTCAGGCAACATCAATCCAGCATGTCCATCAGATGAAGGCCTAAACCTTCAAACAACAAACATGCCTCGGACAAGCGATCCTTCCTACCTCCAACCCCTCCACCAATTCCGGCCGACTAAGCCATCACACGGTTTCTCAGGGACTGGGCTCGGACGCTTCAAACCACAAGGGCTCAAAACACCTGGACGCTTCCAGACATATCTTCTCTTCACAATGTATCCAAAACAGGCATCTTTCTTAGCAAAAGATGCAAACCTTTATTTCTTCAGAAGACAATTCGCAGCAGCCGGATCAATTCTCCAGTACAGCGCGATAGCGCGTCGCCGATCGTTCGGCGCCCTCGCGGAGGGTAGGTCCGAAGGACCGCTCACCCGTGAGCGCAAATAAATGGTGGAGCTGAGCGGGATCGAACCGCTGACCCCCTGCTTGCAAAGCAGGTGCTCTCCCAGCTGAGCTACAGCCCCATCCAGCTCGATCACCCAGGTCTCATCAACCAGGCGCGGCAACAATTCGCATCAACCAACAGTCTCAACCCAAACCCTCATTCGCATATGCAAATGGTGGGCCCGGGAAGACTTGAACTTCCGACCCCACGCTTATCAAGCGTGTGCTCTAACCAACTGAGCTACGGGCCCATTCCGGTACCGGTCGATGCGGCTTTTGTCTTCTTGAAGAAAGAGAAACGTGGACGGCGAACCTCGCCATACCCGCTGTCTGCGTAGCAGATCTGCAGGCGTATTACGTTTCGATGGTCACCTGACTGGCGCCATCTATGTTCTAAAAAGCACGGGAAGGTTCATCCTGTTCTAGACAGGCGTCTTACCAATTCCACAGCTTCCTTAGAAAGGAGGTGATCCAGCCGCAGGTTCCCCTACGGCTACCTTGTTAC
>NZ_JCABZP010000005.1:0-157835 GCF_059499945.1 Agrobacterium sp.
TTAAGCCCGAGAAAATTCTACTTTTGAAGCCCGTTATTCGGCGGGGGGATTACCGTCCCTGCGTCGTCATCGGAACCGAGGGTGATGCGTCCTTGCCCGGCACCGTCTCCACCTTTGACGAGATCAGGCAGCTGACACCACGCATCGGCGCCGAGGCTGCCGCCAGTGCGCGCCGCGAGTTGCGCCGGCGCAGGCAGGCGTGGAATGCCGCCGACGAGCGTATAGGCTACAGCGCAAGCCGGGCGAGGGCGCAGCAGATTGCCCAGTTTGAGGGGATTGCCGGGCGCATCCTCATTTCGCTGCAACCCCGTCATGTCAACGACATCGCCGCCAAGCTGCATTACATGCTGGTAAATTACGATCCGGAACTGCGGAAGGAAGAAGCGCCGTGGCCGTATCTGCGCTTTATGCTGCACGAGCTTATCCAGCCGAAATGGTCTGTGATTGACCCGCAATCGCGCATTCGCTGGTTGCGACCGAGGAGGCGGGGAGGGCGGTAGAGGTAGGCCCGCACACACCGGGCTCCGCCGCGTGAAACGCTATGGCAATGTTGACCTGCGAGACGGATGTCGTAGAATTGCAGGCAGATTTTTCCGAGGTGTCGTTTTGAAAAAACTCGAACTTGGTTTCGTGATTTGTGGTTTTGTAGCTTTGGGAACCTGGCTTTATTCAGTCGAATATCGGGCGTATGGCGCTCTTGCGGTGATTTGCCTTCTCTTGATTGCGTCTATCTATCTCCTCCTGACGTCAAAAGAGAAGGTTTACCAGCTGTTTGCCTGTATATCGCTGACGGTGATTTCCGCCGCGATCGGAATAGCATTGTTGCAAATGTCGGGACTTACCGGCTAATTTCGCAACGCTGGATTAAATCAATATGCCTATGGCCGCCTGCGGCTTGATTGTGCGATCTGCCATCTGCCCCGATGGGGGCCTAACCGGGCAAGACAGTTTCCTACTTTTTTGGAGAATCTCCGACAAGTGCACTATGCCGGTTTTACAGGGTCGCGTACGAGGCCTCCTCCCATGTCGCACTTAAAAATAGAATGTGCCGGCGAACGATGCAAAGTCGTATAATAGCGGCTTGGAAAGCTTGGCGACGCAAGATTGAGCGGTGCAAGGAGAAGCTGCTTAAAGACAAATCCCCTGTCGCAGGACTTGGATTCAAAATAAAGGAGCGCCCGGGCGCAAGCCAGACCTTTGTCGCTCCATCTGTGCGACGAAAGCTGTCCCACCGTACCGAAGCCTGTCCCCTCTCGTGAGCCCTTCAAGCCTGGGCCAATACTCAGCATCGAAGATTACGAGCATATCCTGTCCGTATTGGAAAATATGGTCGGCGTGATGGGGCAAAGTCCCGGCGCATTTCGGGAAATCGACGAAGAGAGCTTACGGACTCATTTCTTGGTATAGCTCAATGGCCACTTTTCGGGCGACGCAACTGGTGAAACCTTCAATTATGAGGGCAAGTCCGACATTCTCATCAAAGTTGATGGGATTTCCACTGAGAGCTGACCCGGCGTTTCCACCGAGAAGTGACCCGCCTTTAGGTATCGTTTGTGTTGGTCGTAGTGGTCAAGTTCCTGCGTTTCTCCTTCGTTTTTTTGGGCTCATGCGCCGAGCTGTTCTTGAAGCGGAAGCTGTCGTTTCCGGTTTCCAGAATGTGGCAGTCGTGGGTAAGCCGGTCGAGCAGCGCAGTGGTCATCTTTGCATCGCCGAACACGCTGGCCCATTCGCTGAAGCTGAGATTGGTGGTGATGATGACACTGGTGCGCTCGTAGAGTTTGCTCAGCAGATGGAAGAGCAATGCACCGCCTGATGCACTGAACGGCAGGTATCCAAGCTCGTCGAGAATGACGAGATCGGAATGGACGAGTCGATTGGCGATCTGGCCGGAGCGTCCCTGCGCCTTCTCTTGCTCGAGCGAGTTGACCAGCTCGACCGTCGAGAAGAACCGGACCCGCTTATGGTGGTGCTCGATGGCCTGGACACCGATCGCCGTGGCAATGTGCGTCTTGCCAGTGCCGGGACCGCCGACCAAGACGATGTTGTTGGCATCGTCGAGGAAGTCGGAGCCATGGAGTTGCTGCACGAGCGCCTCGTTGATCTCGCTGCTGGCGAAGTCGAAGCCGTTCAGATCACGATAGGCCCGGAAGCGTGCCGTCTTGAGTTGATATGCGGTCGATCGGACCTCTCGTTCGGCCGTTTCCGCCTTGAGAAGCAGGGACAGGATTGGAATGGCAGCCTCGAACGCCGACGATCCCTGTTCGGTCAGATCACCGACGGCGTGGGCCATTCCATGCATCTTCAATTGCCGTAGCATGATGACGATCGCGCCGCTTGCCGGGTTATGACGCATGGCGAACCTCCGTCTTTCTCAAGGTATCGTATCGTTCGACATTGGCCTTGGGCTCATTGGTGAGCGTCAGGGCCTGAGGTGCGTCGAGGGTTGGCGGCGTGAAGGTTTTGCCGTCGACGAGGCGATGCAGCAGGTTCAGAACATGCGTCTTCGTCGGAACACCGGACTTCAGCGCCATGTCGACGGCCGAGAGCACTGCCTGTTCGTCGTGCTGGAGAACAAGTGCCAGGATATCGACCATCTCGCGGTCGCCACCTGGCTTCTTGAGCAGATATTGTTGCAAGGTCCGGAATGCTTCGGGAAGCTCGACGAATGGAGCACCGTTGCGAAGAGCGCCGGGCTTTCGCTGCACCACCGCCAGATAATGCCGCCAGTCGTAAATGGTCTGTCCCGGCAGATCATGGGAACGATCGATGACGCGACGGTGCTCGCAAACGATCCGACCTTCCGCCGCGACGACAACACGATCCGGGTAAACGCGAAGGCTTACCGGTCGATTGGCGAAGGATGCCGGAGCGCTGTAGCGGTCGCGCTCCAGATGCACGAGGCAGGTTGGTGTGACCCGCTTTGTGTATTCGACAAACCCGTCAAACGGCCTGGAAACAGGCATAAGCGTGGGAGCCTCCTCGGCCCAGATGTCGGCGATGGTGCCACGCATTTGACCATGTGGCGTCTTTGCCCAGAACTCTTTGCTACGCTGCTCAAGTCAGTCATTCAGGACTTCCAGTGATGGAAAGCGCGGGACCGGTTGGAAGAAGCGATGACGCGCATCCTGAACGTTCTTCTCGACCTGTCCCTTCTCCCAGCCGGAAGCCGGATTGCGGAACTCGGGTTCGAACAGCTAATGACTGGCCATCGCCTGGAAGCGGACGTTGACGTCACGCTCTTTGCCGCGGCCGACCTTGTCGATCGCGGTGCGCATGTTGTCGTAGATGCCACGGCCGGGGATGCCTCCGAACACGCGGAATGCATGATTGTGGGCATCGAACAGCATCTCGTGCGTCTGCAGGAGATAGGCCCGCACGATGAACGCGCGGCTGTAGCTCAGCTTCGTATGCGCCACCTACAGTTTTGTGCGCTCATTGGCCCAATCTTCCGACCAATCGAACTGGAAGGCTTCGCCGGGGTCGAACGCCAGGGGCACACATGTCCCGCGGCCCGTCGTCTGCAGTTCTCTCTGCCGGTCATCACGCCATTCCCGAGCAAATGCCGCCACCCGGTTGTAGGAGCCCTCGTAGCCGAGGCTCATCAAGTCAGCATGGTCGTCCGCTTCTGCTTGCGGCCCTTCTCCGATTCCGTCTTCAGCCAGGCCGACAACCGATCCGTAAACGGATCAAGCTTGCTCGGTCTCTCTGGCACCTTGAACTTTGGCTCCACGCCGCCAGCACGCAGGTATTTGCGGATGGTATTCCGGGATAGGCTGGTTCTGCGGCAAATCTCCCGGATCGATAGATGCTCTCGAAAATGCCAGCGTCGGATCACGCTCAGTAACGCCATGTCGATCACTCCAGGGCCCCCGCTGAAAACATGCGAGGGACGGTTGAAACACGGGGCAATTCTCAATGGAAATATCGGGCTGCACCGGGTCAGCTCTCAGTGGAAATCAACACTGATCCGACAATAACTACCTTTGTTCGCACCTGGGCGTCCTTTCGAATAATAAAATGTTGATGGCCTAACGTCGCATGTGCGGACGTACGCCATCGCACTCAAGCGGCCGGGGCCGCTTGAGTTACGATTGGTTGAAAGAGGAGATGGCTCCTTGCCGAAGCCTTTCCTTACAAAATCAGAATGGGTAGTGCTGCTGCGGGTCTTCAACCGTGATCCAGCGAAGGTCTGTGAATTCGTTGATCGCCGCACGGCCACCAAAACGGCCATAACCCGACGATTTGACACCCCCGAACGGCATCTGGGCTTCGTCCTGAACCGTTGGTCCGTTGATGTGGCAAATACCAGCCTCGATGCGGCGAGCGACAGCCATCGCACGCTGAATATCACTGCTGAATACCGCCGACGAAAGACCGTACTCCGTATCGTTAGCAACACGGATCGCTTCTTCGTCATCTTTCACCCGGATGATGCTTTTTGCGGGACCGAAGGACTCCTCGGAGTAAATCCGCATGTCAGCATTGACCTGGTCCAGAAGCGTTGCCTCGACAATAGCACCGTTACGCCTGCCACCTGCGGTGACCTTGGCACCTTTCGAGACGGCATCATTAACCAGCTGCGATATCTTTTCGGCGGCTTCCACCGTGACCATGGACCCGAGAACGACATGATCGCGCGGATTGCCAGCAGGGAGAGCGGCTGCCTTGGCCGAGAGCCTGGCCACAAACTCGTCTGCAATCGATTCCTGGACGATGATCCGCTCTGTCGACATGCAAATCTGGCCTTGGTTCATGAATGCACCGAATGCCGCCGCGTTCACGGCACCGTCCAAATCGGCATCATCGAGAACGATCAATGGTGCCTTGCCCCCCAGTTCAAGCACGACAGGCTTCAGGTGCTCAGCGGCGAGCTTCGCGATAATTTTTCCGACGCGGGTCGACCCCGTGAAGTTGATTCGCTTAACGGCGGGATGTGCGACCAAGGCCTCGACCACGGCCGGTGCGTCCGCTGGCGCATTCGAAATGACGTTGACGACACCGTCAGGGAAACCGGCTTCGCGCATGACATCGACGATCAGGTGGTGCGTAGCAGGGCAAAGTTCCGAGGACTTCAGGACTACGGTATTCCCGCATGCAAGCGGCATTGCTATCGCTCGCGCGCCGAGGATGACAGGTGCGTTCCATGGGGCGATACCTACGCATACGCCTGCCGGTTGGCGAATGGCCATCGATAAGGTGCCGGGCTTGTCAGATGGAATGACCTCACCGGCGATCTGCGTGGTCATGGATGCGGCTTCACGGAGAATATTCGATGCCAGCATGGCATTAAATTCACCCCAAGGACCTGTGGCCCCTGTCTCATCTGTCATAAATGCCGCAAACGCTCCTGCTTTCGAAGCCATTACGTCTGCTGCTTTCAGCAAAAGGGCTCTTCTGGCGGTCGGCGTGGTCGACGACCAACTCGGAAAAGCAGCCGCTGCTGCATCGCATGCCGCAATTGCATCTACGACGTTTCCAGCTGCAGCTCGTGTCGCAATCTCACCGTTGACTGGGTCGATCCGATCAAATGTCTTCCCGGATTTCGCGGGCCGACTTTTATTATTGATGATGAGAGCAATATTTTCCAACGTATCCTCCTAACGTAGGTATGTGTCGCAGCATCATGTAAAACTGCCGCGCTCCTTCACTGTGATTTCTTGGTCGAATAAACGAACGAAACTGATGACTGTTCTATCGGCGCGACCAGCCGCTGAAGTCGATCAAGGGATCGAGCGACGGAATAGGTGGCCTGAGGGTCGAGGAATTCCGACCGCTGAAGAGACTCCATCTCGGCACGCAACGCCAAAGGCGGATGGCGTGCTATGCTTTTTGCGATTTCCATTGCCCGATTCGGGACAGTTTCGTCGTCAACGACTTCGTTTAGATAAAATATACGAAGCGCTGTGTGTGCATCGATAGGATCACCTGTCAGCGCAAGCTGCATTGCAGCCGATCGTGGGAAGTGTCTCAAGACGCCAGAGATGGCGGCAGCGCCGGACATCCCGTATGCGATTTCTGGCAAGCCAAACTTCGATTCCGTTGAAGCGATGCGGATATCACAGAGATGGCTGGCGTAAATGAAACCCTGGCCAATGCACCAGCCACGAATTCCAGCGATGATCGGCTTCATGCGCGGCATGGCCATGATGTCGCGTTCCCATGGGGCTTGCTCATAGTCTGTGACGTCACCCTGGCGCGGAAACAGGTCGCGGCGAACCTGTTGCTCAGGATTTAGTGTAGGGCGGGGTGATTTGATATCGTCTCCAGCGCAAAATGCGCGAGAACCGTTCCCTTGTAGAACACCCACTTGCAGAGACTGATCCTCTTCCAGAACTCGCAGGGACTTGTAGAGGTCGCGATGGAGTTCAGGAGTAAGGAGGTTCAGTGGCCCATTATCGATGGTAATCACCGCGATGTTTTCAACTCGCTCAAATTTAATCGGCACTCGCGCATCTCCCGGTAGTCGGTACTGTAGCAAAGGGATGCGTCTTTTTTGACAAGATGTCAATAAAAGTTCAGAGGGCAATCATTCTGACCGAAAGCGTTTTGTGCCAGATTTCGTTGATCGAGGCCGCAATTGCTTCCGGTGTTGGAAAGGCTTTGGCGAGGGTAGGGTCGTTGTAAATGTACCGTAGCCGGAGTGTGCCCTCAGTCATGGCAATCAGCATCAGCACTGAAGCCTCGTATCGCAGGGCGTCTTCGTCCGTCATGGCGATGCCGCTGCGAACCATGCGTTCGATTGTGCGATGTGCGAACCGAGCGTTTAGCTGCATGTTGTTGCTGAGGACCTCATCACTGTTCAATGCAAAATAAGCAAGTGTCCCGCACAGGCGAGAATTTTGCTCGTACATGCGGCAATATCTAATGTTTGCCTGCCTGATTCCTTCAATAACTGTCTGTGGGTGCGGATCTATATACGATCTATCATACCATTTTAATTGAGAAAATTCGAGCAGCAGGACTTTTAGTATTTCGTTTAGGTCAGTAAAATACGTGTAGAAGCTTGGTCTCGACGTCCCTGCGCGCGCAACAATCTCCGCGACGGAAACCTCGTTCAGGTTCTTTTCCTGTAGCGCGGCAGCCGCAGCCGCAAGCAACGTATATCGTGTGCGGTCGCTTTTCTGCACCGATGGGTCGTTACTCTGTTGCAGCAGCCAATCGCTGTAGCTGGTGGAATAAGCTTGAGGGGTGGCCATGCTGTCGAAATCCTGATCCGTGCCCTGTGATGCAGAAAAATCTCTTAAAGGAAGAATGTGCCTGCTCCTATGCCTGTGCATCCAGGCCTATCGCCGGAGATGCTTGCCGTCGAGTCTTTCGAGAAAATTTAAACACAGAGTTGACAGATTGTCAAATATGCGTCAACTTTCTGCTTGCCGCCAATAATAGCAAGAAAGAGAGCGGGGGACCCGTCACTAGAGGGAGTTTGCTCGTGACACAATTTACGATTAGCCGTCGAAATGCTTTGAAAACCGTCGTGGCTGCAGGCGCGACATCTTTATTCTCGCCATTCGTCATCTCGGCGAACGCGCAGGACAAGCGAATTGTCTGCCGCGACGCCGGGATAGGTACCAGCTTCCAGGATGCCTGGGCCGGACCCTTCAAGAAAGCCACTGGTATCGAGGTGGTTCCGGTCGTCAGTCAGACCGAGCCCACCGGCCTTATCAAGCAAATGGTCGAAACCAAGTCTTACACCTGGGACATGGCGAGCGGCCTTCAGGATGGTCCGGCTTTCCAACTCGCCCAAGACGGCGGTTTCTGCGACCCATTGAATATTTCAAATGACGCGAGCTGGAATAAAATCAGCGACGATTTCAAAACCGAACACTTTGTTGCGACAAATGTCGTCGCTTCCATCATGGGCTATAGCACCAAGGTGAAAGAGCCGACATCATGGGCTGATTTCTTCAACGTCAGTGATTTTAAAGGAATTCGAGGTTTCCGCAAGAACCCTCAGGAAGTCATCGAGTTTGCGCTTCTGGCGGACGGCGTGGATATCAAGGACCTGTACCCCTGCGATATCGACCGCGCATTCAAGGCTTTGGACCGTATCAAGAAGGATATCGGTGTCTGGTGGACGTCCGGGGCGCAGACCGCGCAGCTTCTGCAATCCGGCGAGGTCGACTACATCAATTCCTGGAACGGTCGCGTTCAGCCTCTTATCGATGGTGGCCTGCCGGTCAAGATCATGTGGAACCAGTCGCTATGGGGCGGTAGTGGCTTCATAATCCTGAAGGGCAGCCCGAAGGCCGATATTTGCCGGGAGTTCATCAAGTTCTGCATTCAGCCCGAGCAGCAAGCCGCCTACTCGAACGCGACCGGCTTGGGTTACACGCACCCTGATGCCCTGAAATTCATCCGCCCGGAAGTCGCCACAAAGCTGCCGACGCATCCCGACCATGCAAAGAGCGTGGCCGTGATCGACTACCGCTTCTGGCTCAAGGCCCGCGATCCGGCAATTGATCGGTTCAATCAGTGGCTCCTTGGCTGATGGCAACATAATACGGAGGTCGAAGTGAATTCTCAGCAAGTGCAACTGGAGACCGTCGGTCTTCGAAAAGACTACCGTGTCATCCACGCCCTCAAAGCAACTGATCTGACGGTCAAGATGGGTGAGTTTCTCACCCTTCTCGGCCCATCCGGTTCAGGGAAAACTACACTTCTTATGATGATCGCGGGCCTCACCGAACCGAGCGGGGGGAACATCAGGCTAGACGGAGTGGACATAACCGACCGTCCGGCCTATCAGCGAAATCTAGGCATGGTTTTCCAGAATTACGCTTTGTTTCCTCACATGACCGTGGAGGAAAACATTGCGTTTCCCTTGAAGATGCGAGGATTGAACGGCAGTCAGATCAAGAGCGCGGTCGCCGACGCTTTGGCCATCGTTCGGCTTGAACATCTCGCGCAACGCAAGCCGTTGGAACTATCAGGTGGGCAGCAGCAGCGCGTTGCGTTTGCCAGGGCTATCGTGTTCAAGCCTTCGCTTGTTCTCATGGACGAGCCGCTCGCGGCATTGGACAAGAAGCTGCGTGACGAGTTGAAGGGAGAAATTCGCCGCCTGCATCGTGAGCTAGGCACCACGGTTATATATGTCACGCATGATCAGGACGAAGCGATGATGCTGTCTGACCGGATCTGTCTCATGAATGACGCGGCGATCGTCCAAATCGACAGTCCATCGGACCTTTATAATCGACCGCAATCCACTTTTGCGGCTGAATTTATCGGCGAGTCGAACTTGTTCGATGCGACCGTGCAGCTGTCTCAAGATGGAAAAACTGCGTTCAGTCTTTCTGAAAACGGTCCCACGCTTTGGTCTTCGCACGGCGCGCCCTCCTCGACGACTGGCAGGCAAACACTGCTCGTTCGTCCAGAGCGAATCGGAATTGTCCCGGCCGCATCGATTGCCGTTGGCGCTGAACTTGACGCGGAAGTTAAGGGTATCATCAATCTTGGTGGCCTGTACCGCATTACATGCGTGCTTTCCAACGGGAAGGAAGTCAAGGTCTCCGCTCTTGGTCAAAGCGCTATGCCTGTATGGCCAGGTGACCGCGTTCGATTGTCCATCGATACGAGCGATGTGGTCCCTATTTCTCTCTCAGAAAAGACGAGCGAAGCAGCATGACCATCGTCCAGGACACAAAACACGCTCCTGCGCCGCGGCGGATGTCAAAGCGGGCCGAAACCACCTTGATGGTGCTCCCGGTCGTGGTCCTTTTAGCGTTCCTTTTCGTTATTCCGACCATACAGTTCCTTTTTCGGGCATTTCAAGCAAACGACGGAAGTCTGACACTCGCGAATATCGAGCGCCTCATGGCGAATACGTCATACCTAACCGTCATGTGGCAGACCTTGAAGATATCTTTCTGGGTCACGGTCATCACGATCATTGTCGCTTATCCTGTGGCGTACGTGCTGGCTCGTGCGGATCGATCTTCAAAGTCGTACTGGGCCTTGTTTGTGCTGCTGCCTTTCTGGTCGAGCTTTCTGGTGAGGACTTTCGCAGTCATCGTCATGCTTGGGAGAAACGGGCCTCTCAACGACCTCGTTCTGAAGCTCGGTCTATCTGAAAGTCCCGTGACCTTTCTCTACAGCTACGGGTCCGTTCTGTTTGGCATCACCAACGTTCTGACGCCATTTGCGATCCTCACGATGATCGGCGTGATGGAACGGATCGATCCACGGTTGATCTCGGCGGCGCAGTCCATGGGCGCGCACCCTGTGCAGGGCTTTTTCCGGGTCTTTCTTCCACTGTCCATGCCCGGCGTGACCGCGGCATCGTTGCTGGTATTCATCACGTCGCTCGGGTTCTTCATCACGCCAGCGCTGCTCGGCTCCGAACGCGAAACGATGATGGCACAACCGATTATCCAGCAGGTGATCGACCTCGCGAACTGGCCATTTGCAGCCGTTCTGTGCTGTGTGCTTTTCCTTGCGACGGTCGTCGTCTTCGCGATCTTCAACTACACGGTCGGTCTGTCATCTCTGGTTGGAGAGCCCAGGCAGCAAGGGGCCAAAGAAACAGGTCTTGCTTCCAAGTTCTTGCGGGATGCTGTTGGCTTGATCGGGGATGTGATCGCGGCACCCCTGAAAAGGATCAGGGCGCGTCGTGGTTATGGTCTCGGCGCTGGACGTTCGACCAAGGTCTTTGCATTCATCGTCTTGTTCACGCTGAACGTTCCTGTTCTCTTCCTCGTCCCGGTTTCGGTGGCTGATGGCAGCTTCGTTGTCTGGCCGTCAACCGGTTTCAGTATACGCTGGTACGGCGAGTATTTCACCGATCCCATGTGGCTGGACGCTACGTTCCGCTCCTTCCGGGTGGCGTTATTGACTGCTGCAGGTTGCTTCGTTCTCGGAGTGCCGACTGCTCTCGCAGCGATGCGGATGTCTGGCAAGACCGCTGGTGCCCTGTTCGTTCTGGTGATTTCACCAATGATCCTCCCTAAAATGATCATCGCGGTAGGACTGTTCTATCTTTACGCAAAGATAGGTCTTGTCGGAACGGACGCTGGACTCGTGCTGGGCCATATCGTTGTCGCACTGCCGTTCTTCTTCATCTCGACCCTCGCGGTCCTGCGGACCTACGACAAGCGACTCGACCATGCTGCAGCGTCGCTCGGCGCTTCGCCCTGGAAAACCCTTCGTTACGTTACCCTGCCCTTGATTATGACGGGACTAATTTCAGCATCGTTATTCGCGTTCATCATCTCGCTTGATGAATTGAACATTGCGCTCTTCACGTCCGGTGGTTTGGCGTCAACTTTGCCGAAAATGATGTGGGAGAATGCGACGCTTGGTTTCACGCCGCTTCTGGCGGCTGTTTCCACCACCTTCCTCCTTTTCCTGACAATTCTTGTGCTTGTGAGCATTTGGCTCACATCTAGGAGATCTGCATGAGCAGTAAGTATCAAAACGTTGACCTGGCCCAATTTCCGGGCACGACGATTGAGCCGCAATTTCCGAGCATAGGCGCTTTTGTGCGCGCGATGGCCGACAAGTTCGAAGACCGGCTTGTCCTGAGTTGTTTCGAGGACAATGAAACTCTGTCCTACCGCGAGTTGGAAACGCTGTCTGATCATGCGGCGCGGGGCTTGGCAGCGATGGGGGTCTCCAAAGGCGATCGGGTGGCAGTGATGTTGCCGAACCGGGCCGAATACCCTTTGGTCTGGGTGGCAATCGCCAAACTTGGTGCGCTGATGGTCCCGGTGCCGACAACCTACACTCACAGCGAACTTGAATTCATCATCCGCGACTCCCAGGCGACCTATCTGGTTATCGACAAGGATTTTCTTTCGCTTTTCGAACATATTTCTGACTGCTCGACCCTTGTTCCGGCGAGCCGGATCGTCGTCCGCAACAGCCCTGCGACGGACAAGTACCGGGATTGGCATTCGATTTTGATCGAGACTTCCGAGCCCCTGTCGCTGGAGAACATCGGCCCGGATGACCCGGTCGGCCTGCAGTACACCTCTGGAACTACTGGATCGCCCAAGGGCTGCGTCGTATCGCAAGACTACTGGATGTTGCTTGGTCGCTCGCTCGGTGCGGTGATCCGATCAGACATCGGTCGCATCCTTTCGCCGAATCCGTTCAATTACATGAATGGTCGGAACCTCCTGTTGACAGCAATGGAGCGAGGCGCTGCGCTGTTTCTTGCCCGGCGCATCAGTTCGACCCGGTTCCTGGGATGGATTGACGAGCAGTCGATTGATTTCACGCTGTTTCCCCAGCTCATTCTTAAGCAGCCTGAACGGCCCAACGATCGCAAAACTACTCTGAAGGAAGTGGCCGTAAGCGCCATGTCCGCAGATGCCCATCGCGAAGTTGAACGTCGCTTCGGTGTAATTTCCTGGGAGCTCTACGGAATGACCGAGATCGGAGCGGTTCTTGCCGGTGACAGCAGGGACGCCAGCTTTGTCGGATCAGGCCGGCTAGGAGTTCCCATGCTTGGCCGGGCTGTATCTGTCCGGGACGAAACCGGTAAAGAAGTTCAATCAGGGGAATCTGGTGAATTGTGGGTCGCTGGACCTTCCATGACGACGCAATATTTCGGCAGGCCAGAAGCCACGGCAGAGGTGTTCGTTGGTGAATGGTTCCGGACCGGCGACCTGGTTCGTGTCGGTGATGATGGATATCTCTATTTCGTCGGTCGGCTCAAAGACATTGTTCGTCGCAGCAATGAGAACATTTCCGCGAAGGAAGTCGAGGAAGTCACCCGAGAGCTGGAATGCATCGAAGATGCTGCGGTTGTTCCAATACCGGACGATGCGCGTGGCGAAGAAGTGAAAATCTTCATCCAGATGAAAGATGGCGCTCCCTCAGGTCAGGAGGTCATCGACATACTTGCCGACCATTACAAAGACAGGCTGGCAACATTTAAACGGCCCCGCTACTTCGCTTTCGTTGAGGGATTTCCTCGGACGCCATCGAATAAAATCCGCAAGGCAGCCCTCAAAGAAGCCCCGTTCAGTCAATTACCCATGTTCGATACGGTTGTGAACAAGGCCGCAAGCTAAACCGGAAATATCGACCCAAACAACGATCCATCAAACGAGAAACGGTGTTTCTTGGAACGATCTTCTGCGCCTGTGCGCGCCTTATTCCTAAGGAGGAAAACTCATGACCGAGACGACTGCTACGAGCGGACCTGTTGCATACGATGTGAAGGATGGCATCGCCTGGCTCCGGTTCAATCGCCCTGAAAAGCGCAACTGCATGAACCCGGCTTTGAATCGGGGTATGATGGAAGCTCTCACCGATCTGGAATTTCGAGATGACGTGAAGGTCCTTGTTTTGACGGGCGAGGGGGCTGCTTTCTCTGCCGGTATGGATTTGAAGGAGTACTTCCGCGAAACTGAGGCCAAAGGCCTTGGCGCTGTTCGTCAGGCGCAGGCCGAAAGCTACGGTTGGTGGCGCAAGCTTCGCTGGTATCAGAAACCGACCATCGCGATGGTCAACGGCTGGTGCTTTGGCGGAGGATACGGCCCGCTCTTCTCATGCGATCTGGCGTTTGCGGCCGACGAAGCTCAGTTTGCCTTGTCTGAAATCAACTGGGGCATCTTGCCCGGCGGTGGCGCAACCAAAGTGGTTGTCGAACTGCTTTCTATGCGCGACGCGATGTATCATGCCCTGACCGGCGAACTGATCGACGGCCGCAAGGCGGCAGAATGGAAACTGGTCAATGAGAGCGTGCCGCTGGAAAAGCTACGCGATCGCGTCGAGGAAGTTGCGAAGATTTTGACTAGCAAGAACGCGACGGCTCTGAAGGCCACAAAGGACGCAGTGCGCCGTGTTGGCGAAATGACCTACGACAACGCCGAGGATTTCCTCGTGCGTGCACAGGAGGCCGCGAACTCGTTCGATGCCGGTGGCCGGAAAGAAGGCATCCGCCAGTTCATCGACGAGAAGAGCTACAAGCCAGGCCTTGGTGGTTACGATACCAGCCGAGCGGGTGAATAAGCGCCCTGCGGTGTTAAGACTGCTTTACCGCCCCGGGCAACGGGGCGATTCTTGCTAAGGGTTGCTTTGAGGTGCCAGCCCATCTGCCGGGAATCGAAATCGTGGTCGCTACTGATGACCACGCCTGTCCTTGCTGCCACAACGACCTGCATCGCATCGCCGACGATGGCAGCGAGAAGCCGGACCTTGTGCCCGCCCAATTCCGCGTTCTTTTCGTGCGCCGCCCAAAGTATGCTTGCCGGGCCTGTACGGAGGGTGTTCAGGCTTCGTCCCCGGCAAGGCTTATTGAAGGCAATATTACGACTGAAGCAATGTCGCCCAGATGCTGATTTCCTAGACCGTAGACTCATAAGCCCGCAGCCACAGGCGCATTGACGCCAACTGGACCATGGCGAGGAAGTTTTCCGCCAGCTCGTCGTAGCGGGTAGCGACCCGACGGAAATGCTTCAGCTTGGAGAAGAACCGCTCGATCAGGTTCCGTTCGCGATATAGCCATGTGCTGAAGTACGGTTTTGACCTACGGTTTGCCTTGGGCGGAATATTGGCGAACGCCCCCTTCTCGCGGAGAGACGCCCGGATGCGATCGGCATCATAGGCCTTGTCAGCGAGCACGATGGTTCCGGCACCCACATGGTCAAGCAAACCGTCAGCCGCTTGCCCGTCGTGGCTTTGCCCAGCGGTTAGGCTCAGCCTGATCGGGAGACCTTGCCCATCGACGACCGCGTGGATTTTGGTCGTGAGCCCGCCTCGGGAACGGCCGAGACAATGATCTCGATCCCCCTTTTTGCCGTCGCAGCCTGTTGGTGGGCGCGAACGGAAGTGCTGTCGATCATCTGGATGTCGCCATCATGGGCAGCAGTGATGGCGTCCATCATTCGGTCCCAGACGCCTGCTTTCCGCCATCGTATGAATCGGTTGTAGCAGGTGGTTCGCGGAACATAGCGTTCGGGCATACTGCGGTTCAATCGAATAATTGGACGGGAAGGGGCATGAGCGGAGGGGGCGCCGGTGCCTGATCCGCGCAGGATCGCGACAGAATCACGTATGTTGCAGGCCGGTACGCTGAATGGAGAAGACTGTGATAAATGCAGAAGTCGTCGGGACTATCGCGGGAACGGTAACATCCCTCTAATGGCTGCCGCAGGTCTAATCCATCTACCGCACTAAAAACGTGAGGCGTTTCGATCGAGAACGACCTTCTGCTCTGGATTGTCTCTACAGAATCTCGCGTTTTAACAATTCATCCAGCCAATCCGCAAAGACCTGAAGCCTTCGCGAAAGATGCTGACGGTGTGGATAAAGCAGCGTCATCGGCATCGGCGCGGCGCGATGACCGGGCATGACCTCGACGAGTTCGCCGGCGTCGAGGTGTTGTTTGACGTCATAGGCCGGGATCTGGATAAGCCCGAGACCTGAAAGACAGCAGGCGATATAGGCTTCGGCGCTGTTGACGGTGACGCGCGCGCGCATGGGAAGTGTATGCATTTCGCCATCCTCGATCCATTCCCACTCCTCAATACGGCCGGTTGATGGCGAGGCATAGTTGACCGCCAGATGCTTGCTGAGATCGTCCGGGGCGTGGGGTGTGCCATATAAGGCAAGATAATCCGGACTGGCGACATTGATCAGAGGGAGATCGCCGATCTTGCGGGCGATGAGGCCGGAATCGCTCAAGGGGCCGACACGCAGCACGCAGTCGACGCTTTCTTCCACGAGGTTGACCGACCGATCGGTAACCCGTAACTCTATGTCGAGTTGAGGGTGATGGGCAAGAAACTCTGGTAGGTAGGGCGCGATGATCAGCCGGCCGATTCGGCCCGGCATGTCGATGCGGAGCTTCCCACTCGGCCCGATCGATGTCTGTCGGAATAAGTCCTCGGTCTCCTCGACGTCGGCGATCAGCCGCAGGCAGCGCTCGTAGAAGGCGGCGCCGTCTTGGGTCGGTGAGACTTTTCGGGTAGTGCGATGCAGAAGGCGGGCTCCGACCCGCGCTTCGAGATCGATTACGGCGGCCGATACTGACGAACGCGGCAACCCGAGCGTGTCGGCAGCGCGAGTGAAGCTCGCGCATTCGACGACACGGGTGAAGGCACGGAAAAGATCGATACGGTCCAAGGAAATCAACCCTATTGATTGTTCGTTATTTCTGACAGGTGATGTCAGAACCGGCAGCTTTATGACGTTACCATAGCCTATATGGTGCGTTTCAGGAAGCGGTCGTCCGACCGACCGCAAGGCAACCAGGAGCCGACATCAATGACCGATCACAGCATAAACGGAAAAACCGTTCTCATCGCCGGTGGCGCGAAGAACCTCGGCGGATTGCTCGCACGCGACCTCGCCGCGCAGGGCGCAAAAGCGGTCGCCGTTCACTACAATACCAGCGCCACGAAGCCGGCGGCTGACGAGACGGTGGCGGCGATCAAGGCGACGGGCTCGCAGGCCTTCGCGTTTCAGGCCGACCTCACCACAGCGGGCGCCACCGAGAAATTATTCACCGACGCCAAGGCGGCGATGGGTGGAATCGATATCGCCATCAATACGGTCGGCAAGGTGTTGAAAAAGCCGATGGTCGAGATCTCGGAAGCCGAATATGACGAGATGACCGCCGTCAATTCGAAGTCCGCTTTCTTCTTCCTGAAAGAGGCCGGCAAACACGTCAGTGACAACGGCAAGGTCTGCACCCTGGTCACCTCGCTGCTTGGCGCTTATACGCCCTTCTATGCCGCCTATGCCGGTACCAAGGCTCCGGTGGAGCATTTCACGCGGGCGGCCTCAAAGGAATTCGGCGAGCGCGGCGTCTCTGTGACGGCGATCGGTCCCGGCCCGATGGACACGCCGTTCTTCTATCCGGCCGAGGGTGCTGATGCGGTTGCTTATCACAAGACAGCGGCGGCATTGTCGAATTTTTCCAAGACCGGCCTTACCGACATCGAAGACATCGTCCCTTTCATCCGCTTCCTCGTCTCGGATGGCTGGTGGATGACCGGCCAGACCATTCTCGTGAACGGCGGCTACACGACGAAGTAATTTGTGGCGCGGTTGGGCAAACACCCGGCCGCTCCCGTTTCCGCCCCAGCCCATTTGGAGCCCACGTCGAGTCGCAGCTCCGGGAGTCCCGTCATGACCAACCGTTTTCAGCCTCTCTTCGACGTGCAGCGAGAGCATTTCCTGAGTGACGCGACCAAAAGCTACGAATGGCGGATCGATCAGCTCGACCGCATGGAGCGTCTATTGCTCGATAACAGGGATGCGCTCTGCGCCGCGCTCTATCAGGATTTCGGCAAGCCGCCCTTCGAGCAGCTCTTTGAGATCACCGTGCCTTGTGGCGTGATCAAATATTATCGCGAGAACCTGCAATCTCTGATGATGCCGCAGCCCACACCCATTCCGTCCGGGCTGGAAGCGACCGGCAACAGGGGGGTCATCTATAAGGAACCGTATGGCGTGACGCTGGTGATCGGCCCGTTCAACGCGCCGATCCTGCTACTGCTCGATCCGGCGATCGCGGCGCTCGCCGCCGGCAACCCGGTAATCCTCAAACCCGCGAACACGACGCCGGCGACGGCAGCGCTGTTGAGCCAGTTGGTGCCGCGCTATTTCGCACGAGAGAACGTGACGGTCGTGACCGGCGGGCGCGAGGAGATTGGCGAACTCCTGGCATTGCCCTTCGACTTCATCTTCTTCACCGGCTCGTCCACCGTCGGCAAGGTGGTGATGCGCGCGGCGGCCGAGAACCTGACGCCCGTCATTCTCGAACTTGGCGGCCAGAACCCGACCATCGTCGACGCCACCGCCAATCTCGACATCGCCGCTGACCGCATCGCCTGGGGCCACAACGCCATTTCCGGGCAATGGTGCATCGCACCGGGCTATGTCTGTGTTCATGAGAGCATCGCTGACGTTTTCATCGCCAAGCTCAAGGCATCGATCGTCAGGATGTACGGCGAGGATCCAAGCAAAAGCCCGGATTTTGCGCGGATGATCAGCGAACACGACGCGGAGCGGGTCGCCTCCTACATCCTGCCCGAAAAGGTCGTCCATGGCGGGCGCTACGACGTCAAGGCGCGTTATGTCGAGCCGACGCTGCTCTACCCCTCGACCTGGAACGATCCGGCGCTTCAGCAGGAGGTGTTCGGCCCTGTGTTGCCGGTGATGGCCTATTCCGACCTCAGGGAGATCGTGAACATAATCAAGCGCAAGTCGAAGCCCCTGGCTGCCTATATCTTCAGCAAGGACCAGGCGGCGATCGACTTCGTGCTCGGATCGCTTTCGTTCGGTGGCGGCTGCATCAACCAGACCAATCTTCATTGCTGGATCGACAGCCTGCCGTTCGGCGGCGTCGGCAACAGCGGCATGGGCAAATATTACGGCAAGGCCGGGTTCGACGCGCTCAGCAACACCAAGGCGATGTTGGTCGGCAATCCCGATCTCGATCTCGATGTCTTCCCGCCCTATGCCGGCAAGGACATCGCGAAGAATCTGAGTGTGTTTTCATGAGGGCCGTATCTCTCGCGATTGTCACAGCTATCTTTACCCTGCTGGCGTGGCCGCTGGTTGCCGCGCAGGAGGCACCCGTACGGATTGTCGTTCATCCTGGACAAAGCGATGCCGATATCGGCCGTATCATCGGCGCGGCCACACAATCGGGCCGAGAAGTGCTGGTGGAGTGGCGCGACAGTGAAGAAGCAGCCCAACCCGCCTCCGACGTTGCTACTCCCATGACGGAGGCTGCAGAACCGGGACTGGGTGGCCTCTGGGATGCATTTATGCGTGGAGCCCGGCTTGCTCTCGAAGGCCTGTCGGGCATCGCCGGTCTCGGTGCCAATATCATTGCGATGCTGGCCAACGAGGGAAGGAGCCCGCTTTCCGTCATCGCGCTTTCCGGCATGGCAATCGCCATTGGTCTCATGGCAGCTGCCCTGTTCCGTCGCATGGGGAAGGGCCGCCCGGCCGCACGCCATGAGGATACTGATATCTTCTCGAAAGCTCGTGCGGCATTTCGGCGTCTTGTCGTTGACCTGCTTTCCACCGGCCTCCTGGCTGTGTGCGGTTATGTCCTTCCGACCCTTATGCTGGAGGCCGGCACGTTGTCCCTCCAATTGACAAGGGCAGTGATCACCATTGCGGTGGTCATGGCCCTTTACGCATCCTTCGGTCGTTTCCTTCTCGCATCACTTCCCAATAGCCGGCCGCTTATCGACATCGCGCACGCCCGTTGGCATCTCGCCATGCTGGTCGCTTATGGCACCATAGGCTCCGTTACCGGCGAAACCGTCAGGTTCGGGAGTGCCCGCGGTCTGGACAAGGGCGCAATCGAAGGATGGTTCCTTATTTGCACGACTGTACTGACGATATTGAAGTTATGGTGGTTCATTGGAGGGGCGAAGGACATCAGGGACGTGTTCACCGGTTCTTCGCCGGGTATCGTTCGCAGACTGGTTGGATATGTCCTGCCGGAATTTTACGCATTGTCGGCCCTTCTCATCTGGTTTGCCGGTTTTCTGGTGGCCGGAAGGCCTGAGAGCGCGGCATGGAGCTTTGCCGCCGGAACGACGCAGATCGTTCTCGTCGTCGTTCCGGCGGCGGCCTTCGGAATGTGGGCGATGATGGGTCAGCTTGCCGGCAGTCGGCAGGCAGCAGGTGCTGCGGATATGGTCACCGCGCTGTTGTGGGGTGCGCGCATGGCAACATCGGGTGCTGTCTGGCTTGTCGGGCTGCACCTCATCGTGTCCCTGTGGCAGCCGCTTATGTCCGGCCAGCTCGCGATTGTGACATGGCCACTCCTGTGGCTGGAGCGCATCAGCCTTGCCATCGTCGTAAGCTGGACATTCTGCACGCTGGTCTGGCGCTATTTCGAGGCGGTGGCACCCGCCCCCGTGATCGCCTTGCCGGGGCAGGAGGATGGTGAAGTGGAGAACAAGCAGGCCAGCCGCCTCTCCACGGTCATGCCTGTCGTGCGCAATCTGACGCTGGGCGCTGTGCTTGCGATTGCCGGGCTGGTGGTGTTGTCGTCGATCGGCGTCGATGTCGCGCCGCTGCTTGCAGGTTTCGGCGTGCTTGGCCTTGCGCTATCCTTCGGGTCGCAGACGCTGGTCAAGGATATCGTTTCGGGCATTTTCTTCATTGCCGACGATGCATTCCGCGTCGGAGAATATATCGACAGCGGTAAACTCAAGGGAACGGTCGAGCGGATCAATCTGCGGTCCATCCGGCTGCGCCATCACAACGGCCCGGTTCATACGATCCCGTTCGGCCAGATCAGTTCAGTGACCAATTACAGCCGCGACTGGGGAACCACCAAGTTTGAATTGCGCTTCGACCGCGATGCCGATGCCGAGATCATTCGAAAGACAGCCAAGAAGATCGGGCTTGCCATGCTTGATGACCCCGAATTCGCCGATGAATTTCTTGTTCCCCTCAAGATGCAGGGCATTCAGGATATCACTGAGACCTCGATGGTCGTCCGGTTCAAGTTCACCTCGAAACCGGGCAATCCCAGCCTCTTGAAACGCGAAGGCATGAAGAAGTTGCTTGTGGCTCTCAAGGCAGCGGGCGTGCAGCTTGCCTCCAACGCGGTAACGGTTCGCGAAGGGATGGGATTGCCTGCGGTCGCAGCCGCTGAAACGATGCTGAAAGCAACGAAGGAAGCCGGCCTGGAGCCGGGATTGACGCAGTAAAAAAGAACGGAGCGGGACACGAATGCATATGGTTCTCATGATTCTGGCAGGGGCTTTGCTTCTCTGTGTGTTTTCCCTTCTCGGGAAGTTGTGGAGCGGCGATTTCACGGGCGTTGCATTGGCTGCGAGGGTCTTCATTCCGGTCTGGCTCGTCATAGCGACCGTCAATCTCTGGATCGGCGTGGCGAAAGCCGGTTATTCCGTGCGCGAGGAACTACCAATCCTCTTCGTCGTCTTCGCGGTTCCCGCGGCACTCGCCGGCGTGGTAATCTGGCGACTTGCACGGTAAGGACCTGAGAAACATGACCGAACAGCCCATTCAGCATCATCCCCTCCTGCGTCGCCGTGACGGCCACCACGCCCGCGTCACCTTCGAGGAACTGTTCTTCGATCTCGTTTATGTCTTTGCCGTTACACAGTTGAGCCACGAGTTGCTGCACAATCTGACCTTGACCGGCGTCGTTGAGACCCTGATCCTGTGGTTTGCAGTCTGGCTTGGCTGGCAATATACCTGCTGGGTCACCAACTGGTTCGACCCCGAGGCCCCCCGCATTCGCGGGCTGATCTTTGCCGTCATGCTGGCTGGCCTGATCATGGCCTCGGCAATCCCGGGTGCTTTCGGCGAACGGGCGCTCATCTTTGCGATTGCCTATGTCGCAATCCAGGTCGGGCGCACGGCCTATATCGTCTGGGAGCTGGGGCCAGATCATCCGCTTTCGGCCAATTACCGGCGTATGCTCGGCTGGGTCTCGATCTCTGCCGTCTTCTGGATCGCCGGCGCGTTCGCATCGCATGAAACACGCATGGGCCTGTGGGCAATCGCGGTCGCCTGCGAATATGTCTCGCCGATGTTCGGCTTTCCTGTTCCCGGCCTCGGCCGGTCCAGGACGAGCGACTGGACGATCGAAGGCGGGCATCTCGCCGAGCGCTGCCAGCTCTTCTGCATCGTCGCACTCGGCGAGACGCTTCTGGCGACCGGTGCAACCTTGGCCGGGGCTGAGACATGGGACTTGGCCATACTTTCGGCACTGCTGGCGACGTTTCTGGGGACGCTTGCCATGTGGTGGCTGTATTTCGGGACGTCGAGCAAGGACGCGACCGATGCCATTACCCATTCCGACGATCCCGGCCGAATCGGCGCCTATTTTCACTACGTCCATGCCATTCTGGTGGGCGGGATCATCGCGACAGCAGTCGGAAACGATCTGGTGCTCGCGCATCCCCATGACGGGCTGAAAACGGCCTATGCACTGATACTTTCGGGTGGACCGGTGCTCTATCTTCTCGGCAGCGCCATCTACAAGAAGGTGGTTTATGGCGTCCTGCCGGTTTCGCACATTATAGGAGTCGTCGTGCTTCTCGCCCTTATTGCGGTTGCGCAGAACACCGATCTGCTAACCATGGGCTGGCTGACGACGATCGTCATGCTGGCAGCCGGCTTCTGGGAAGGCCGGCTGGTCCGCAGGCGGCGGGAAACAGGCAAGCCGGAGGCTACGAATTGAGGGGCGGAGCGATGCGGATATTCGGCAACTGGCGGCCTAACGCCGGTAGGCACACCGCGCCCGACGATGTCGTGGCGTTCTGGAGGGCATCTTCCCACCGATGGTTCGAAAAGGACGCCGCCTTCGATGCGGCGCTCCGTGACCGCTTTCTCGATCTCCACATGGCCATCGCTGCGCGTCGATACAACGACTGGATGGAAACGCTCGCATGGCGCGCTCGCGCTGCTGATCCTGACCGATCAGTTCCCGCGCAATGCCTTTCGCGGCACGGCGCATATGTTCGCCACCGACCTGCTCGCCCGTCACTATGCCCGGCAAGCGCTGGATGCAGGGCACCGGGCGCGCGTCGAACCGGACCTGCGGCTGTTCTTCTGTCTGCCCCTCGCCCATTCAGAGGATATGGCCGATCAGGAGCTGTCTGTGAGGCTCAACGCCGAACTGGGCCAGCCCTGGCTGGACCATGTTGAAGGCCACCGCGACATCATCCGCCGCTTTGGTCGTTTCCCGCACCGCAATCCCATACTCGGCCGGGCCACTTTCCCGGAAGAGGAGGCCTATCTCAGGGGAGGCGGCTTCCAGGACTAGGAAAGACATCAGTGACGGCGGGAGCCGAATGTTCGCTCCGCCGACGCAGCAACAAGGAGCAATAAAAAAATGGCAGCATCGGATATCAAGGTCGAAACCCGGATCGGCGTAAAGCGCAAGCCGCGCCGCATTCTTTCGATCGTCTCCAATACGACCGAGCTCAAGGGCTTTCCGGTCGGTTTTTTCGCCGAGGAAATGACGCGGGCCTTCCTGATGTTCACCGAAGCCGGGCACCGGGTGGATCTTGTCTCCCCAAAGGGCGGCGAGGTGATGTTCGACACCCATAGCGATCCGCGCACACCCGGCGGCGCCTATGCCGACGATTTGATCAGTCTCGGCTTCGTCCAACACGCGAAATTCGGGGCGCTCCTGAAGGACACCCTTCCGATCAGCACCGTCTCGGTCAACGACTATGACGCGGTCTGGGTCGCCGGCGGCGGCGGCCCTCTTTTGACGTTCAAGGACGATACCGCGCTTCATGCCCTGATCGCGGCCTTCTACGAGCAGGGCAAGATCGTCACGCTGATCTGCCACGGGTCCTCGCTGCTTTTGTGGACCCGCCTGTCCAACGGAAAGCTGTTGGCCGAGGGCAAGAAATGGACGGGCTTCACTGATGAAGAGGAGGAAGAGGTCAATGTTGCCTTCGGCATGACGCTGAACGACTACACCATCCAGAGCGAGGCTGCCGGGATCGAGGGTACGAGCTTCCTGTGCCGTAGCGCCAATGAGCCGTTCGCCATTCGCGACGGGCGCCTGATTACCGGGCAGCAGCAATACAGCAGCGGGCTGACGGCGGAACTCGTGCTCGAAGCCCTCGACGAATATTGATCACGTCGGCACCTGATCTGACTTGGATCTATACCTCGCGCCTCAACGGCGCATTCACATCAGGTGGATTTCAACCAACGGATCTTACACAGGAGTAAAGAATGCAACGCTCTTTCATCACTGCGGGACTGCTCGGCCTGGCTTTTGTCTCCAGCGCCGCTTTCGCTGAGGACGCCAAGGTTCCACATGCAGCGCAAGGGGTGTGGGCTGAAGGCGGCAAGTGCCACGGTTCGACCGTGACCTTCACTGCCAACACGCTCCAGTACAAGGGTGAAAAACCCGAGGCGGTGTATTTCACGCCGAAGGAAAGCCCACGTGGGTACGGAGCTATCCACTATGTGCAGGAGGGAAACGTCGACAATTTCGAGTATGCCTCCGACAAGGATCAGATGATCTACAACCCCGAGGGGTTTGGCATGGGCAAGCCGGTGCTATACACGCGCTGCCGCTGAACGACATCCGCGAGGTCAAGTTGAAAAAGGCCTAGGCCTGATCGGCCGGTGGCCTTCTGCGGGTGGCGTCGCGCCGCCCGTTAGGCCGTGACCATATCAGCGAGTAGAGGTGTCGACTTCCTCGTCGTCCGACGATGTTGGCGTAGATCGGGACGTTGAAGCTCGGATCACGGCCTTCTCAGCTTAGATCGTGAAGGTCAGCGGTGATTTCCGATCCGATCGAAAATTCGGAGAAATTGACCGTCAGGCCGCTGCGCTCTGGATGTCTCCTATCACGTGCCCGTCATGACCTATCGCACAAATGTCGCATCCGGCCTTGATGACATCATCGACGAATGCCGGAATCTCTTCTAGTTGCATCAGAAATTGTTTGCTTGCGACATATCGGGTTAGAGCACCCGTGCCGAGTTTTGCGAAATTGCAGATCCTGAAAGTCACAAGAGCCTGAAAAGCCATTATTATACGTATGTGGTCGGCACGAAGCCCGCAGAACTCTATTTTGAAGCGGATGACTACTATTTCTCGACCAAAGACACGGTGGCAGGCCATGCAACGGACGTCGTAATGGGTGTCGGTTTATTGAACAAGAACTACGTTTATTCGTTCTTCGTTACTGAAGATAAGAAGCTTGACGGAAAGATCCGTGACGCCGAAATCCGTGTTTACGAGTCGATCGATGCGTTCAGCAGCGACACAAAGGATAATGAACCGCTTAGTGTTGATTTTCACTGAGAACTGACCCGGTTCAAATATGGGTCAATTCTCGATGGAAATATCCTGTGCTACCGGGTCAGTTCTCAGTGGCAATCAACAGCCAGATGCTTGGCACCCGATCTCGTCGTTCGGATGGAAGCACTACTCGGCATGAGGCCTCGACACCGGCAAAGCGATATATCCCGGCTGTGCCCCGGAAAGGCCGGGGCTTCGTCTATGTGAATACTGATAGATCGGATGGTGGCCGTGCGACATATCTGTATATCCGGCCAAGTGCTTCAGGCGGTCCTGACGCACCACCCCCGACAGATGGCACAGGAAAGCGGCCGCCTCGTGACACAGAACTTCGAACAGACGTGAACTCGGTCGCAGGCATGTGAGACTTGGCGCCTTTCTGCTCGAAAGGGGGATCGCGCTCACCGATGCGACGATCGCCATGTTCGAGACATTGATCGGCAAGAGCTTCAGTCAGGCGGAATCATTGCGTGACCAAAAGATGCTAGAAACCGCCATGATTGCATCCTCTGGCTTCGATTTCTTCGCGAGCTTCGGCTATGCCATCGCCGCCAGAGGGAAACCGGGCTTTCCCCAAATGAAGCAGTTTCGGCCGTCACCAGCTGGGATGAACTCATCCAGACTGCCGCGGTAAAAGCAGCTAAACGAACGTGCGCTGCCGCCGATCTGATCACCCACCTCTGGGAGGATAAGCTAGCCATCGGCGAAAACGGATCCCGGGCCATCCCGCTCACTCTCTGATCCATCCACCCGTATATCCGTTCTCTTTAATATTCAGGATGCCTAAAGCTCGAAATCCGCTGGGCCTTGTTAAAGTCGGACAGCAGTTTGGTGATGAACTCGTTACGAAAGTGCCGGTTCCGGAGATCCGTTTCCAAGATATGCGAAAAACCCGGGTGTGTCCGCTCAAGTGATTGAAGCGCCATTTTTGCCAGTGATGCATCGTCGCGCTGACCGGCGATGGCCGCCAGAAGGCACCAGTAGAATGCGCTGTCGGCAACCTGCTGATCCTGCAGCATCTTCAATGCGTCATCAAAAGCACCGCGCTGGTAGAAACTGGCCGCGAGAAACGTGTAGTCGGACGGTTGCGGAACTGCCATCAGTGCGATTGTTGTTTTGGTGATCGCTTCTGCCTGCTCATAGTCTCCGACAGCAAAGAGCCGGCTGGCAATCAAGACCCTTTCCCGTGCATTTTCAGGAAGCACCGCGAGTGCTTTTGCGGCCGACGCCTGAAAGCCCTTCTCGTCCTCGGCCTGAAATTCAACCATTGTTCTGGCCCGAAGCGTAAGCCAGGACGCAGGCGCAAGTCTTTGAGCATTCTGGTATCCACGCCACGCTTCTTCGAGCTTAAGCTGACTGCCCTTGCGATCACCACGGTCAGCGGCCGCAACGCTGTCCTCAATCGCGACAAGGGCCAGCAAGGCCCATGCACCGGCATAATCAGGTTGCGTTCCAACGGTGTCGGCCAAACAATCCGACATCCATTGCCGATCAGCATCGGACATCGTCGTCAGCTTGTTGAGACTGTGAGTTACGCAGACATAACCGGTCACCGGCTCGACTGGGAGGCTGCGCTGTTCGGCAGAGCGAATTGCGGCATTCTCGCCGACGAGTTCTTGCACCATGGTGTCAACGAACCGTTCTTCGCTCTTCCCCACAATTCTTGATGACCAGAGTACGACGCCGGTCCTGGCATTGACCAACTGCCAATGTACGGCGAGCCCCTGTGCCTCCGCACCAACTTCACTCGTAACGACGTAAACGCTGTGCAGGTTTGAAACACCGGCAGCATAACGGTGTGCCTCGGCAAAATCTTTTGTTCGCACAACGCCGTTTACGTCATAATATGCCATGGCGCTTGACAGACGCACAGGAAGGCCGCGCGCGAAGATGACGGCAGGCCCATCGTCGGTCAGCGCCGTCGTCTCCAGAATAAGGATGATGGGCGGCTCGCGAACGGCGGCGGTATGTCCGGCGAAAAATAACCATCCCGCCAGCAGGATCAAGGCGACGAACAAAACTCCGGCAGTCCGGCGATAAGCGACGCGGACCACGTTTGACGGTACGCCGGGCTTTTTGTTTCCACTTGGGCCGGCAACGCCAACGGCAGGCTCGTCGTCATCAGGTGAGGCTTTGTCGCGCTCAGAAACGTTGTCCGTGAAGGTGGGGACGTACCGTCCTTTTGGCAATGATATGATTGTCGGATCATTGCGCCCTTCGCTCCGGTAGTATTTTTCCAGGGCCGCCCGCAACCTGTTTGCCGTTGTCCGTACGATGCCATCATGCGCGGTATCAAAATCACTGCTGCGGTTGAGCACTTCTATGCCAATCGAATAAGATTTTATTTTATCTTCGCGCCCTTCGATCGTTTCTGTGACGACGTAACTCAGGAACTTTCTCAGTCTTTCCGAATTTTCAAATGTTTTCGATTCTAGAATACGAGCAAGTTGTGCCCGCGTCTGTTTATGACGTTCCATGACATCCTCGTTATACAGGATCACAAAGTATAAATTTCGCGGGGTAATCACCGGAATATTTATGTTTTCGCTGTCGAAGATTTGCTTGCCGTCAAACGGTCGCGCAACACCTAAATCTCTCGCCGTATCTGTTTGTATCGTCGCGTATCCCGTTCTCCGAACCGTTTGTAACCTACTGCGGCTGCCCCTTTCCTGATCAATTTAATCCTCAAATTACCCAGTCGTGTTTTTGTAAGCGCATGCGCCATCATCAGGACTGTCTAGACTGTTTTGACTTCTGGCCGACGGCTTTGCCGCGGCCAATTCGGCGAGGATATCGGGGGCGCGAATGTTTGAGCAGTTTGGCATGCACGATGAGACGTGCATCGAAATAGTTGCGAGCGCCATTGCCGACCAGCGCATCGGCTGTGTCGTTCAGACGGTCTGGTCCCTGAACGTCCCTGAAGACGTCTTATACGGTGAATGCCTCGCGCGGATGATTGATCTCGACGGAGAAGTGGTCGCGGCAGGCGCGTTCGTTTCGCGCCTTGAGGCGCGTGGCGCCGCGCCCATGCTTGACCGCCATATGCTCAAGCTGGTCCTGGATCGTCTTGAGGCGGACCCGATGGCGGTGCTCGGCTGCAACATATCTGCAGACAACTTTGCAGATGCGACTGCGTGGGGCGGTGTGCTGCAGCAGATCCAATGTCGCGCGTACCTCGCGCCGCGGCTGATACTGGAGGTTACCGAGTCGAGCGCCATCGCGGACCTATCCTTCAGCGCTCGAAAAATTGCCGACGTCCAGAATCTGGGTTGTCGTGTTGCGCTCGATGATTTTGGTGTGGGGTTTGCTTCGCCACGGCTTGTCCAACTGATCGATTTCGACATCGTGAAAATCGACAAGGCGTTCATCCACGATATTCGCCCTTCGTCGGAAGGCTCCAGCAGCTTACGTCATATCGTGGCATTTGCATCGTGTTTTGCCCCCGCCGTGGTTGTGGAAGGCGTTGAGTCCGCGGTGCACGTTGATACCGCGCGAGCAGCTGGCGCTACGCACATTCAAGGTCATTTCTTTGCTACGCCGCTTGCACGTATTGTTGCCGCGCCTCGCAACGCAGAGGTTTCATGAGCCTTCGCGAAAAATCTCCACCGGCATCCCAGATTGGTCCAGGTTGCGCAAAGGTTACCGACAGCGAGGAGCCGGCGTCGTCGACTCTGGTGCTTGCCAATTGTTCCGCCATCTCTGGCGCAGTCGTCGGGTTTCTCGTGGCGGGGAATATCTACGCCAGCGCCCTCCTGTTGGTTTCAGTTCTGTTGGCCGGTTGGGTTGGTTGGTGGGCAAGGGGGCTCAATGACGGATCGTAGTTCCCTGTTTGGTTCTTATGGCGTGCGCTCCGCGTTGCTGCTGTTTGGAAGACGTAACAATGGTGCCCAATCGTCGGTCGGCAGCGGTGCTGAAGCTGTTTTTGGGAAGCGCGCACAGCAGCCGGGTCGAAGCGTGTCTCTCCAGGAGGCGCGGCTTTCCTTTTTATATTCGGAACTGCTGGTCCTGTTCGAAGATAGGGCTTTTCCAAGAGATGCCCTACCGTTTGCGTTGGAATTCGACAGGGAGGTGCCGCGCCTGCTGGTCGGGGATAGCGCTGTCGTCACAATCGACGGAGAAACGGGATACCTCGTGTTCAACGAGTTCGCTACGCATGCCGGCTTGATCGTCGTGACCGCTAGTGACGAACGGCTCGTTGATCATGTCGTTTGCCATCTGGCAGCGAGTGGAAAAATGTCGGGCTCGGAGGCGGCCAACAAGGCGGCTGAGATGCTTGTCGGGGAGACACTTGCGGACGTCGAGCGCCGAGTCATCCTTCAAACACTGCGTTTTTGCCGCGGCAACCGGACACGGGCGTCCGAGATGCTTGGTATCTCGCTGCGAACAATCAGAAATAGGCTCAGAAGCTACTGGCAGGGCACTGGGCAGGAAGGAGGGCAGGCATGAATGTCGCCCTCCTTCCAATCATGACTACTGATCTGGTCACGTCCCTTGAGCATAAGGTGGTAAGTGTCTGGAAGACGCTTGATGCCAAGTGCGGATCCCAGATAACGCTCGATGAGCTTGATCATTTGCTGGCGTTGTTCGTGTTGGGGTTGACCGAGCCGTTTATTGGCCACGACAACCCGCAATATCGCCTTGAGACTTGCCAGAAGCTGCTGTTGCTTACTTTCGAGGACACCCGGGTGCAGCGTGCCCTACGCAGGGTGCCGGCCGCCACTCAGCCATGGGTCGAAAAGGCTTTCGGCCAGATCGAGCAGCTTGGAATGAAAGACGGGCGCGATCTGCTCGAACAGCATCAGAAAACACACCAGAAATTGAGCATGTTCGAGCTGACGCCGGGCATGATGCGGGAGGATCAGCATGACTAATATTTTTATTGACAATGAGTTCAATGATTCGAACGGCCGCTGCGGGTTTGTTCGCAGTTGGGTGGCGGGCGCGCCGGATTCCCGGTCGCTGCGCCGAAGGCTTTTTGCGATATTGCGACTGTCATGCCTGTCACTGGGTTTAGGCCGGAAACGGCTCGGTCTCGGTTCATTGGGCGCGGGAGTTGCCGTCGCGATAGGTTTCGGCGCTGTTGCTCCGGCGCTGGCAGATGTTGCCGTTACCCCCAGCGGGCTTTGTTCGAGACCTGGCTTTGGCGGATCTGGTTCGTGGACCTGTAACGTGCCGAAGGCCGGTGGTGGTCATGCTACAATTAGCGGGGTCCCCTCCGATGGCGGACCTGGCGTTGACTTGGCCACGTTGAATGCCTGGACAGCCGCAAATCTCGGTACCGGTGCGGTAGCAATCGGAGATATGTCCACCTCGGCGGCCGGACAGAACGCTGTTGCTATTGGTGTCAGTGCGAAGGCACCTGGGACAAGTACGGTTGCAATCGGCACATCTGCCCAGGCGACCACGGATCGCAGCACAGCGCTCGGCAACGATTCTCAGGCTACCGGGAACGAGAGTACGGCTCTGGGATCAGGGTCTCGAGCTGGCGGACAATCATCGACAGCCCTGGGCAAGGCGGCGCGAACTCAAGGCAACAACAGCACCGCGATTGGTGAGAACGCTACGGTTCAAGCCGGTGCCGACCGTGGCACGGCCATTGGTCAGAACGCCACTGTCAGCCATGCGGGTAGCGTTGCTGTTGGCGCGAACTCTGCGGCGACAGGCACTACGCTCGGCGCTCAGGCCTATCTGGTTGGTGGAAGCGCTCAAGGTGAAGCGAATTTCGGATCTCGCCGCCTCACCGGTGTTGCAGCCGGCGCGACGGATACGGATGCGGTGAACGTGGCGCAGTTGAAGGCTGGCCAGACGCACTATGTCAGCGTCAATCCGAACGGCATCGGTAGCATCGGCAACGGCAACTACAACAATGATGGCGCCACTGGTGGTTATGCCGTTGCCATTGGCAGGGGGACGATGGCCCAAGGCCAAGGCAGCGTGTCCATCGGCTCCGGTTCGGGCAATGGTAGCACGGGTGCGGGCAACACGAGCGTAGGGTTCCTCACTGGCTTCGGTGTCTCTGGGGACAACAACTCTGCTTTCGGTACTGCGGCCGGAAACGTTGTGACGGGCAGCCACAACACGGGCGTCGGCTGGGGTGGAGGCAGTAGCGTTACCGGTAACGAAAACACCGGCTTGGGCTATACCGCCGGTGGCAACTCGACTGGCTCGAGAAACGCCGCCACGGGGTCTAACGCGGGCCGCTACGTGACCGGTGACAACAACGTTGCCGGCGGCAACTTCGCGGGCCATACCGTCAGCGGCTCCAGCAACACCGCCACCGGTGCACAGGCAGGTCGAGACGTGACCGGCGACAACAACTTCGCCGGCGGCAGCGGGGCGGGCCGTTCCGTCAGCGGTTACAGCAACACCGCCACGGGCAGCGGTGCCGGACGAAACGTCACGGGTGATTCTAACACGGCCACGGGCGCCGGGGCGGGCGTTCTTGTTTCTGGTTCTGGCAACACCGCTACGGGCGGGATGGCCGGCGCTGGCGTGACCGGTGACTACAACGTCGCCACGGGCCCGATGGCGGGTTATTCGATGACCGGCAACTTCAACAATGTTTCCGGTTACATGGCCGGCCTTGGCGTGTCTGGCGACAACAACGTCGCCCTGGGCAGCATGGCGGGTACGCTTGGGCTCGGTGGCGCAAATCTGGCCGTTAACGACACCGTGGCCATCGGTACGTCTGCGCTGGCGTTGAAGGATGACGCCATCGCCATAGGCACGAGCGCGCAGGCCACCGGCGTCGACTCCATCGCTATTGGCCGCGAGGCCATCGCCACCGGATCGGTTGCGATGGGTGCGGTTGCTCGCGCCGGCAATGGTGGCTCGGCCTTCGGCGACGGCGCGATTGCGACCTATCTTGGCGGCGCGACCGCCGCTGGCACAGTCGCCGGCACGGCGGTTGGCAAGAACGCCATTGCCGATATTTCAGGCGGAACGGCGCTTGGCACAAATGCCTCTGTGACCGTAGCGGACGGCGTCGCACTGGGCTCTGGCGCGATTGCGAGTACGGCAGCAGGAAGCGCTGGCTATGTGCCAAGTGGCGCCAACGCCGCCGCGATCAATGCAACGCAGAGTACGCTGGCGGCTGTTTCCGTAGGCTCGGCGGGTAACACCCGCCAAATTACCAATGTCGCGGCGGGCAGTATCGACAGCGATGCCGTCAATCTGGCGCAGCTCAAGGCACTGGGTGAAGTGGTGGACGCGTCCGCGACACATTATTACAGCGTCAATGACGGCGGCACGGCCGGCGGCAACTACAACAATGATGGAGCGACCGGCGCCTATGCCGTGGCGGCGGGTGTCGGGGCAAGGGCGAGCGAACTGAATTCCTTTGCTGCAGGCGCGAACGCTAACTCAGATGGATTCGATTCAATCGCTATTGGGGTGAACACGCAGGCAGGTGGGTTGAGCGCTGGGACGGGCGGGCCTGGCATGGGCGCAGTGGCAATCGGATCTGGTGCATCGGCGAACGGTGATCAAGCGCTTGCTGTCGGCTATCAAGCCGGCGTCGGCGCGACAGGCACGGGCAATACTGCGATGGGCGGCTTTGCCGGGGCGGGGGTAAATGGCGATTTGAATTTAACGCTCGGAACGTCATCGGGTGCGGGACTTCGCGGTAGCTATAACGCGGGCAGCGGCCTCATGGCATTGGCGGGTGTTCAGGGCGACAACAACGTGGGTAGCGGCACGGCTGCAGGGTTTTACAGTCAGGGTGAAAACAACGTTTCTAGTGGCAGAGCCGCAGGTGCGTTCACGAGCGGTAGCGGCAACATTGCTCTTGGCGCCGGCGCCGGCACAGGCTTTTCCATCGACGTTGCCACCGGTGCGATGACTGATAGTAACGGCGTGCTGGTAACCGATCCTGCCAACCAAACGCTCGCCTCGTTGAATAATACGGTTGCAATCGGCAACGGCAGCTACGTGGCAGAGGACCAAGCAATTGCTATTGGCAGTTTTAGCTTGGCGGCAGCTCGAAGCGCACTTGCCATCGGCGATGGGGCAGATGCCACAAGTGAAGGCGCCACGGCAGTTGGTTTGGGTGCGCGTGCTGCGGGCCAGAACGCGCTGGCGGTCGGTAGCGCCGCCTACGCGTCCGGAATAGGCAGCACGGCGATCGGAAACGGCGCCAATGCGTCGGGCGGACTGGCAGTCGCAGTCGGTGATGAGAACATAGTGTCGGGCTTTACCGCAACTGCAGTTGGAGCGCTCAATCAGGTATCTGGTGAGACTTCTGTTGCCATCGGCGGCGGGAACGAGATTTCGGGCAACAGGAGCAACGCGCTTGGCGCGGGCAACCATGTGTCCGGCGCGGGCAGCACGGCCGTTGGCGACAGCAACTGGGTCTGGGCGGACAGGGCGGGTGTATTCGGCTTCAACAATACAATTGAAGCCTCAGCGACTGGCACCTACGTCATAGGTAATAGCAGTCAAGGAATCGCCAGTGATGCGTTTGTCGTTGGCAATGGGGCCAGCGTGACCGTCGAGGGTGGCGTCGCACTCGGTTCGGGATCCTTGGCCAACACGGCGTCGGGTGTTTTTGGCTTCGATCCAGCGACGGGTCTGGCCGCAACCGACACCGATCTCGACGGTGCTTGGCGCAGCGGCAGGGCGGCGGTCTCAGTCGGGGACGCTGGCTTTGGCATGACGCGCCAGATTACCAGCGTTGCGGCCGGTACAGTGGATACGGATGCGGTCAACGTTGCGCAGCTGAAGTCGCTGTCCGATTACGTCGCGGACAACCAGACGCATTACTACAGCGTCAATGACGGCGGCGTAGCCGGCGGAAATTACAACAACGACGGTGCGACGGGCGTGGACGCGCTGGCGGCCGGGCTTGACGCCCAGGCGAGTGGCGATGTCTCGACGGCTGTGGGTACACGCTCCGGTGCCAGCATGTGGGGTGGTACGGCGGTCGGCACGGATGCTTATGCAGGGGATGTGGCCGCGACCGCTATCGGTCGAGGCGCGCAGGCGCTGGGATTTGCATCGACCGCGCTTGGCGAAGCCTCGGCCGTCTATGGCGAGCTGGGTACGGCTGTGGGATCAGCCAGCTGGGCCTACGATCACGCCACGGCGTTGGGCCAGTTCAGCCGTGCCGCCGGTTATCAATCGACCGCGGTAGGTCAGGGTTCTATGGCCGCAAGCACTGGGGATACGGCGCTGGGGCAACAAGCCAACGCAGCAGGCGGGGCATCGACTGCTCTGGGCCAGCTCAGCGAGGCCACGGGGTCGTATACAACTGCCGTGGGGCAGGACAGCCATGCGACGGCCAGTTACGCCACGGCACTGGGCCAGTTCAGCCAGGCCACGCAGGAATATTCGACTGCGGTAGGCGAGGGCTCGCTCGCCAACAACTACAACACCACCGCTGTGGGACAGGCCGCTCAGGCCACGGGAGTTTATTCCACCGCCGTGGGCCAGTTCAGCCAGTCCATTGGTGAGCGCTCGACAGCCGTGGGCATGGCTTCGCGTTCGGACGGTAACTTCTCCACGGCGCTGGGTCAGGAAGCCCAATCGACCGGAGAAACGTCGGTCGCCGTAGGTATGGGCACAGTGGCCAGCGGTCTGGCCAGCACGGCCGTGGGCCAGGTCGCCGAAGCATCGGGGGACCATTCCACGGCATTGGGCCAGAATAGCAAGGCAACGAATATCTGGACGACCGCAGTGGGTGAAGGCTCCATTGCATCGGGTGAGAACACCACCGCCGTCGGCCAGCACGCGGAGGCCACAGGCACCTATAGCACCGCTATTGGTCAGTATAGTGTGGCTGATGCCGCCTACGCCACGGCGCTTGGACAGGCCGCCGAGGCGAAGGGTGAGAATTCAACTGCCTTGGGGCAATTCAGCAAGGCACTGGACGCCAACTCTGTTGCCGTGGGTCACTCGTCCATGGCAAGTAGCGCGAACGCGACGGCCATTGGTCAATTGGCCAGTGCGACGGCGGTAGGGGCCACTGCGCTGGGGCAGAATAGCCAAGCGACCATCGAGAACAGTGTTGCTCTTGGTTCCGGCTCAGTTGCCGATACGGCAGCCGGGGTCTCTGGCTATGATCCGGTAACCGGTCTCGCCTCGACCGACACGTCTTCCACCTGGCGGAGCACACTTGCTGCAGTTTCTGTCGGTGGCAACGGCCAGACCCGCCAGATCACCAACGTGGCGGCCGGTACGCAAGATACCGACGCGGTGAACGTCGCGCAGCTGGCGGCCCTCGGTGATGTCGTGGATGCAAACAAGAACCACTACTACAGCGTCAATGACGGTGGCGTCATCGGTGGCAACTACAACAATGACGGTGCGACGGGTGTAAATAGCCTTGCAGGCGGCGTCGGTGCGGAGGCGAGCGGTCAGCAAAGTGTAGCTCTGGGCTTCAGTGCCAATGCATCTGGTATCAACTCTATTGCTATAGGTGGAGGCAGTGCATCAGGGCTGAGCAGCATATCTCTTGGTGGTGGACTTGCTAATGGTGATTTCTCGATTGCTGTTGGCGCGTTTAGCGAAGCAAACGGTTCGTCAACGACAGCCTTTGGCTATCAAGCAGGTTTTGCGAGTACCGGCAGCAGCAATGTCTTCACCGGGTTGGGAGCAGGCAGTCAATCGGACGGTAACAACAATGCTTTCTTCGGTAACCTGGCGGGTGGCAATGTAACTGGGGACAATAACACTGCAATTGGACTTCTTGCAGGCATTGGCGCAGTCGGTTCGGGCAATACCTATGTCGGCCAAACCGCCGGGTTTGCTGCCAATGGCTCGCGAAATGTCGCGCTCGGGGTGAATGCCAACGGCTTCGTGACGGCCAGTGATACTGTCTCGCTGGGCACTAATTCCGCGGCGAGGATAGATGGCTCCATTGCTCTCGGTTCCGGCTCGATCGCCAACACGGCAGCCGGCGTTACTGGCTACGATCCGATGACGGGTCTGGCCTCGACCGATACGTCGGCGACGTGGCAGAGCACCTCAAGTGCAGTGAGTGTCGGCGACGCGACAAATGGCGTGACACGACAAATCACGAACGTTGCTGCAGGAACGACGGATACCGATGCGGCGAATGTGGCTCAGCTCAAAGCCCTCGGCAAATATGTTGATGCATCAGCCACGCACTATTTCAGCGTCAACGATGGCGGAACAGCTGGCGGCAACTACAATAACGATGGCGCGACGGGCCTGAACTCACTCGCCGCCGGCGTCAATGCCGTAGCAAGCGCAGAGCGGTCGACTGCGGTCGGCTTCGGCAACACGGCCTCTGCCTGGTCAAGCACCGCGGTCGGCAACATGAACGAAGCATCGGGGGATGCAAGCGTTGCCGTCGGCTACAACAACAAGGCAACCGAGGTGGCCGCCTATGCTGTAGGTGGATACAACGAGGCGACAGGCCAGAATAGCCAAGCCTTTGGCGGTTTCAACAAGGCCTCAGGCCCTGGTGCCATGGCCTATGGACAAAACAATACTGCATCAGGGTCAGGAAGCGCGGCATTTGGAACGAACAACACCGCAGCGGGTGACAGTAGCAGCGCCATTGGTTCGGCAAATAACGCTTCTGGTGCCGTTGCGTCCGCGATCGGTTTCGCCAACCAGGCAGTCGGAGAACAAAGTAACGCTATTGGCCTGTTCAACACTGCGTCCGCGCTGGGCAGTACCGCTGTGGGTAGTGAGAACACTGCTTCCGGAATGGCAAGCTTTGCGGGTGGTTTCCGTAGCTCGGCAACGGGCATGTTCTCTACGGCGCTTGGCGCCCTGGCCCGGGCTGACGCGAACTATGCCATTGCTCTTGGTATGAACACGAGTGTTTCCACAGAGGGCGGCGTGGCGCTCGGTGCAGGCTCGGTCGCGAATACAGCTGCCGGGATCGCTGGTTATGTTCCTATCGGTGCAGATCCGACCGCCATCAATGCCACGACCAGCACTTTGGCCGCACTTTCGATCGGTGATGCGGCTAATGGCCAGTACCGTCAGATCACCGGTGTTGCAGCCGGTACCGCTGACAGCGATGCAGTAAATGTGGCCCAGCTCAAATCACTTGGTGATTATGTCGACGCCTCCGCGACGCATTACTACAGCGTCAACGACGGTGGCACTGCCAGCGGCAATTACAATAATGACGGTGCGACGGGCCTTAACTCCATGGCGGCCGGCGTTGAGGCTGTGGCAAGTGGGATTGAAAGCACGTCCGTCGGTTATCATAATCAAGCAACAGGAGATTATAGCAGCGCTCTGGGCCGTGAGAATATCGCGTCGGCTGGCGGCAGCAGCGCGGTCGGCAACGTGAACCAGGCGCTTGGCGAAGGTAGCAGTGCATTCGGTTTCGGTAACGTTGCACAAGGTCTATCTTCGGTCGCCTTCGGTGCAGGAAACGCGGCCATCGCGAATCAAAGCGTCGCGCTTGGATTGGTCAATGCTGCGACCGGTGTTGGAAGTTCCGCTGTTGGTGTAAACAATATCGCTTCAGGTTTGGGCAGCAGTGCAATCGGGTTCTACAGCACGGCTGTTGGAGATTTCAGCATAGCGTCAGGTTATATGAGTTTGGCTCTCGAAGCAGACTCCATAGCCCTCGGCTCGTTCTCAGTGGCGGATAGGGCGGCGGGCGTCGCCGGTTATGTCCCGGCTGGGGCGGACGCCACGGCGATCAACGCCACGACCAGCACCTTGGCGGCGCTTTCCATCGGGGATGCGGCGAATGGCCAGCTTCGCCAGATTACCGGCGTCGCTGCTGGCACCTTCGACAGCGACGCGGTGAACGTCAGCCAGCTGAAGGGCCTTCAGAGCTTCGTCGTGGCCGGCCAGACGCATTACTACAGCGTCAACGACGGCGGCGTGATCGGCGGCAACTACGCCAACAACGGCGCCTCCGGGTTCAACGCCATGGCGGCGGGCGTGAATGCGGTAGCAAGCGGGGCCTCGAGCACGGCAATCGGCAGCAGCGCGACGGCTTCGGCCGCGAGCAGCGTCGCAATCGGCGAAGGGGCAACCGCCTCGAACGCCAACAGCGTGGCGCTGGGTGCGGGTTCGGTCACTGCGGCGGCTGCCGGCACAGCCGGAACCACGATCAAAGACAAGTACTATGCCTTTGCGGGTGCCTCTCCGACAGGAACGGTTTCCGTCGGCTCCGCGGACGAAGAGCGCACGATCACCAACGTTGCTGCTGGACGGCTGGACGAGACCTCGACGGATGCGGTCAACGGCTCGCAGCTTCATGCGACCAATCAGGCGATTGAAGACCTCGATACGGGTATCGGCGAGCTCGATAAATTCGCGGTCAAGTACGACAACGACGGCACGACAAAGTTCAACACCGTCACGCTTGAAGGCGGGGATCCGAATGCGCCGGTCTTGATCTCGAATGTCGCCGCAGGCAAGGCGCCAACCGATGCAGTGAATGTCAGTCAGCTCAACGATGGCATCAAGTCGGCCAACACCTATACCGACAATCGCGTTAACTACGCGGTCGAGACGGCCAATACCTATACCGACCAGAAGGCAGTTACGACACTCAACCAGGCCAACAACTACACCGATTATAAATTCGGTCAGTTGAACCAAGAGATAGGAAACGTCCGCACAGAAGCCCGTCAGGCAGCAGCTATCGGCCTTGCCGCGGCATCCCTTCGCTATGACGACCGCCCGGGCAAGGCGAGCGTGGCAATGGGTGGCGGCTTCTGGCGCGGCGAGGGAGCTCTTGCATTCGGCGCCGGCTATACCAGCGAGGATGGTCGGTTGCGTAGTAACCTGTCCGGTACTGTTACTGACGGGAACTGGGGTGTTGGCGCTGGTTTGAGCTTTACACTGAATTGAGGTCGCAATGCTTAGGCAAGTCACACCCACCGCTTTAATCGTGGCTTGTCTTCTCCTGTCCGGCAGCCCGCCCGCTGTCGGACAGGAGGTTTCGCCGCCTGTTTCGGTCAGCTATCGGATCAAGTCCTCCGAGGTTGCAATTCCTGCAAATGTTCCCATGGGCCAGTATCGTCGCAGCATTCAGCCGTTCGGAAGTTGGACACTGATTTGCGACGAGAACCTCCATGCAAAGCAAAGGGTGTGCAACATCAGTCAGGTTATTGTCGATCAGGCTGACAAGTTGGTTTTCAGCTGGTCGCTTGCCGCCACGCAGGATGGCAAGCCCTTCATGATCTTTCGTACATCACCCAACGCGCGGTCCGACGGGAAGATTTCCTTGAGATTTCCTGGCCGGGCGACCCCCGTCGATATCGTGCTTGACGGCTGCAATACGGTCGTCTGCGTTGGGAAACTGCCTGTCGGTCCGATCCTTCGCGAGCAGATCGCTAAGCAATCAGATCCACAAATTTCCTATTCGACGACGTCAGGAGAGAGCATCTCCGTGACGGCGTCCCTCAAAGGGCTGGCGACGGCCTTGTCCGCAATCAATTGAATCGAGCACCAAGATGACGCAGCAATCCATTCATGACCGGATAATGACCAGAGATGCCGCACAAGGCGGGGACGCCGGAACGGCTGAACCGCCCCTTGCCCCGAGAAAGAAATGGGGGCGGATAGCGCTTACCAGCGGATTGGTGATCCTGGGCGTGGGAGCGATAGGGCTGGCCGCATTTCAGTTTCCAGCGGTGGTCAGCGTATTCGCACAAGGGACGCCCACGGAGACCAAGGCTAGTCCCGGGCTGCCCTCAACCCCATTTCTCACGCATGTCAAGCAAGCCGGAATCAAAACCTGCGGCACAGTTTTCCCGGTTCTTGGCCAACTGGTCGCAGACGGGACAGAATACAATGTGCAGTCACAATGGCACAATACGGAGCCCGACAAGCATACCGTGCAAGCGCTTGTCGGCATGAAATATGCGACCTCCGCTTATTCCGGCCCGGCAGCAGGTTTTGTCTTCGCCGCTCCGAATGGGGCAGCTTGCGAGGGATCGATGGTCCGGATCGCACCTTTCCCGCGCAAGTGTGCCGACATGCCTGCGGCGCTACCGTCAGGAAGCACGCTCTCCAGCACCTTGGGTCCCATCCCTGTCTATAACATCGCGAACAACGGTGGGCAGGTTCTTCTGCTGCCGTCAGACCAGTCTTGTATCGTGATCTCCGTTACCCAGGCGGCCGGGTGATGCAATGAGAACATTTCGTTGTTCGTGCGCGAGTAAAGCATCAGGTCGGTCACTGGATGCCGCCTTGGTTCTCTTGTTGTTGGTGTTGGCCGCATTGTATCCGAGCGGCACCACAGCGGCGCCCGATCAGGAAGAAGCCGTACTGGCGAACAATCAATCGAGAGGTGAAGTGCTGGTGTCGCAGCATTGCCGCGAATGCAACATCGTGCGCATTCGCTGCAGGCCGACGGAACGTCCGCCGAACATTCAAGAAAGGGAGTCTCAACTATGAACGCGGTAAGGATGATCGTCACTGTGGTCGGGTTAATGCTGAGCGTATCAAACGGCTTTGCCGCTGATTTTGCCACTTCCGATCCAGATACGCCCACACCGCCTGCGGTTGTCGAAAGTGCTGACCAAAAGGGAATATGGGCTGCGATCGCTTATTCCAAGGCCGACGGCAAGCACGGATTCTTCTGGGGGGCTGACAAGCGGCCAGAGGCTGAACACGCGGCCCTTCGGCATTGCGAGAAAGCGGGTGGCCGCTCCTGCGCGGTTGTTACCGTGTTCCGGAACCACCGGCACTGGAACGATGATGACGGGACCGGTTTTCCGTACAATCATTGTGCCGCTTTGGCGGTTGCCGATCGCAAAGGTGCCAGCATGTCCATCTGGGGTGCGAAATCAGCAGAGACCAGAAAGCAGGCTGAGGATTTGGCGCTGAAAGCCTGCGAGACGAATGGTGGCCAATGCCACATCCGGGAATGGGTCTGCACCTGATTCATGGATGCTCGCCACGAATTCGAAGAACTCCTGAATCAAACAGACCGAACGGAACTTGTATGGGCGCAGGGACGGGGAAGGCAAGCCGGACGAGCCTGCATGGACTGGTCTCAGCTGATGGCGCAACTGGCGAAGTCCTATTGCGCTGCAGCTGTGAAGATTGCGAGAGCTTGTGACGACTGCGACCTAGCCCGACCGCCGACCGTTTTTCGGCAAAAGCTAACCCACGGGAAGCTGTCGGAAAATGCGTTCTTTAGTGTGTCACATGCGACCCGAGAGAAATCATGACATTCGGTTGTTCTGCGGAGATCAGGCACAAACAGTCTATGGAATAGAGGCGACTTAGCGTTTCACTCCATTCAATCCGGTGATTTCAACACACGCGCATCCCCAAGGCAGTGACATCTGCTTGTCTGGTCTTACCCCTACGCGGTTTTCGACCGACAGAAGTGGCTGTCGTTCAAATAAACACGACGAACCTTACCGAATCTAGAGCGGTTTTGATACTTGAAGGCACTTAGCAATGATGAAGACCGTCAGAATTAACGGACCCAGTGGAACGTCCGACAAAAGCCTAAAATACCAGAAGGAGTGCCAATTCGCCTTGGAGCCGTCCGTGACCAGGCTGATTGAACTCGCGATTGATGCGGGCTGGAGTCGCGATCAAGTGGTCTATGCGTTGCTATCGATAGCAGCCCCCCACATCCTTGATCGCGCGATTCTTGAAGGCGAGTTCAGGTACCAATGAGACGTCGGAGACCGTACGATTGGACCGGCGAACGTGTTCTTCGCCGGCAGAAGCGAATGCGGATTGTGAAACTCACGGCACTGATGATCGCAATCGGCATTCTGGGCATCGCCGGTGCTCTGGTTGTCGGCGGTTATGATAAAATATCTGGAGCGTTTGGGAATGCGTAATCAATTTGGTAGTGTCGGCGTTGTGATGAGAACCAAGGATCGGGCGGTTCTGTTACGACGGGCGCTGGAAAGCGTGCAGCATCAAACCCACCAAAACTGGAAACTTGTCGTTGTAAATGACGGGGGCGACACAGAAGACGTCGATTGGCTCGTAAGCAAAATTTTTGCAGGGGATGCGAGGGTTCAAGTCGTCCATCATTCGATTTCCTTGGGTATGGAAGCCGCCTCCAATGCCGGTATCGCGATGCTTGATACCCAGTATGCAGTCATCCACGACGACGACGACAGTTGGTCACCGGAATTCATGTCTTCCATGATCACCTCGATCAACCAAAAAATCTCGATATTTCCGTCGATTAAAGGAATCGCATGTCGCGTCAACAATGTTTACGAGACGGTTTACGGAAACGAAATCATAACCGATCGTGTTGAGCCTTGGCGGTCTTGGCACTCAGATACTCTAGAAGAAGGGTTCCTGAGCGCGCAGAAGATGCTCGTCAGAAATCAATTCCCACCGATCGCCTTTATGTTTGATCTGTCAGAAGCACGATCTTTGGGATTATTCAACGAAAGCTTGCCTGTCCTTGGTGACTGGGACTTTCATGCGCGTTTTATTCTAAAACACGATATTTGGATACTGCCTGAATATCTTAGTTTTTATCATCATCGGGTATCAGCCTCCGGTGCACTTGGTAATACTGTGCATGCCGGCCAAAATCGTCACCGGCTTTATAGCCAACAAATCCGCAATGAACTGATCCGAAAAGCGGTTGGCGAAGATGGTCACTACAGATTTAGCGTAACTATTCCCAGTGAAATCCAAGAGTTAACTCAAAACGAGTTTAACCACATTCTCTGGAAGTTGGGACAATTGGAGTGGGCAATCAATAACAGGAAGGTCGAACGGCCGAAGTGGCGTAGAAAACTCTCAACGGGTTTTCGGCGCGTTCGTAATTTTGTACTGAGGCGGGGTAACTGAACAATGAAATACAAGCTGGTCACCTTTGATATTTTCGACACGCTGGTTCATCGTCGGCTTCGCGCACCTGTTGATGTCTTTGAGGCCGTGCGGCTGTCCGTCATGCAGAGCAAAATTGCACTTCTTAAGCACGACGTTTTAGCATCATTTACCCATGACCGGATTCAAGCTGAATCGGAAGCTCGTGAGCGCCTGGAAAAAACCATAGGAGGGGAGGGGGAGGTCAATTTCGCAGAAATTTACGACCGTTATGAAGAAATTACCGATTGTGGACCAGACTTAAGGCGACTGCTTGAGACCAAGGAACTGGAGCTCGAAAGGGCATTCCTGTTTGCGAGCGATAGTGGATTGAAGATTTTTCATGAAATGAAGCAGTCAGCCGAACGGCTCGCATTCATTTCAGACATGTATCTGCCCAGCGACTGGTTGCGTACAATGTTAGAAGAAAAAGGATTTGAGGGTGCTTCGGAGTTGCCAATTTTTGTTTCTGGAGAGCACCGGAAAAGCAAGCATCGTGGAACTCTCTATCACGAAGTCGCGCGCTCTCTTGGTGTGACGCCCTCCGCTGCGTGGCTGCATATTGGCGATAATCCCCACTCGGATATAGAGAAAGCGCGCCAGCACTCGATAAGTACAAGATTTGCAGATTGGGCGAAGGTCGATAACCGCCGAGTCGTTACAGACTCTCCGCAGAGAGAATATCTGATCAGAAGTATTGTTGACTTTGTCGATCTGCCCCAGTCTCGCCATTTCTTGCCGGATGATGAGTACGCCAGCATTGGCTACAAAGTGTTTGGCCCGTTAATTTTCGGTTTCATGATGTGGGTCATCGCGCGAACTAAAGAAGCGAAGCTAGATAGGCTGGCATTCATCGCGCGAGACGGATGGTTGCCGCATCAGCTTTTTGAAACGTTAAAAAATCAGGCCGGGCTGAGTAATGTTTCCAGCTCATATGTACATTTCTCCAGGCGAGCCGGCCTTCAGCTTGGCCTGAAGGAATGGGATGTCGACCAGTTGTGGATGGCGTTCGGCGGCAAAGTCCCCAGGCCGATCGAAGAGTGCTTGGCCACGCTCGGTTATGACGCAAAATCTATGCGCCCTTTGCTTGAGCGGTTTGGCTTTGAGGTCGGCTCTCCCGTCAACGAAAGCAGGCGATCGGGTGCGCACTTACTCGCCACTACCACGTTCAATCATGGTTTAAGAGCTGCGACCGCGCAGCGTGAAAAATTCAAGAGGTTCTTTGACGCACATTTTTCACCCGACGAAAAAATCGGATTGGTCGACATAGGCTGGAATGGAAACATTCAGCGATACCTTATCGGTGCGCTTGATGGTCGCTATTCGAAGGATCAATTTTTAGGACTTTACCTGGGACTACATTCATCGGCGCATTCAAACAGAGACCGAGGGCTGGTTATGGAGGGATGGGTGTCAAACTTCGGACGCCTTCCACACGTGCAGGATTACTTACAATCCGGCGGTGTCGAGTTGTTGGAGTTTGCACTGACTGCTGATCACGGCACGACGCTTGGCTTCAAAGAGGATGGTGCGGGCAATATCTTGCCTGTTCTTGAAGAATTACTTCCCGAGGAGGCATCTTATCGGGAGAAGGCAATGAAGGTGCAGACAGGCATACAAAAATTTGTTGCGGACAATAAATATTTGCTCGATTATTTCAGCCCACTGCTTCTGAGCCATACTGCATGGTCCATCCCCTTTGAGAGGCTGGTAAACAACCCAACTCCGGATGAACTGCGTCTGCTGGCTGGTTTGTCGCATTCAGATACAGCGGGGATAACGGCGTCACGCTTGGTTCTTGCTGCACGGCAGAGTGAGAAAACGCGAAAGTCCAAGCGTCTGATGGCGCTCGCGAGAGATGAGGCATTCTGGAAAGCTGCATTTGACAGGCTAAATGCCTGAGCGGGACCGATAATGAGTGGCTCTGGAATGTTACGGTTTTAAAGATGCAATGTTAACGGGGGGAGTTGCTTCTTTTTCTCGACGAGTGCGATACCACGATAGAACTTAATTGCCGCTATGCTTTGGGCCACATTGATAGCAAGATAATTGTCGCGAACGGTTCCCGCATGGATAGCGAAGTCGTTATATTCATAGTCAGAAAATATGCTGTTTTGAACGTCGATCAGCATCTTGAAAAAGCCAACCGAGGTGGTTGTCTGATCGCGATATTCATTGGTATTGCTCCAATACATGCACTCCAGATCCTCAACGAAATACACACCGCCATCTTTCAGGCCTGTTGGGAACAGAGCATTAAAGGATGCTATCTGATGGGATGCAATGTGGCTCCCGTCGTCAATGATCAGATCAAACGGGCCATAGTCAGCTATCACCTTCTGTAAAAAGGCGCCCTCATCTTGGGAACCAATCTCAACAAAAATATCGTTTTCGGGAGAATGATATGTGCGACAATTTGGGTCGATATCCACACCAACAATTGTAGCCCCATCGCCGAAAAACTCTTTCCAAAGTTTGAGTGAAGCTCCTTTGTACACCCCAATTTCTAAAACCCTTGGGCGCTGATTGCGGAAGCGAGAAAACTCACTGTCGTAAACATCAAAGTAGTCGAGCCATTTATGCCCCCCGGGAATTTCCCTCCAGATGCTCCCAGAGACTGTATTGTCCAGCGAAGAGAAAGGTGGCGTACTCTGAGCTTTCCAGTCCCTCATCTGGCGCATTTCAGCGTCAAGGAGGAGAAAGGGTTCAGGCGCCGCCTGCGTCTCCGGGGCTTGGTTGCTTGAGGAAATCAACGTCTTGAAATACGAACTCAACGTTTGAAATTGCACCGCTAGCTCCTCGGCGTTTGACACCATGCAAACTGTCATAGAAATCGTCCTTACTGTAGTCAAATTGAGGTGAATATTCGCCATGACTCTTTCAGCAGAACTTCCCCTCTTGATGCATTCGCTGTATCTGATTGCAATTGTCGCCGAAGCCATGACAGCCGCACTCGCTGCAGGCCGACGCAGCATGGACTGGGTCGGCGTCGGGCTGCTGGGCTGCGTGACAGCCCTTGGTGGTGGCTCTGCCCGTGACGTCCTTCTCGGGCATCATCCGTTGTCCTGGATCGAACATCCATCCTATTTACTGATTACGGGCGGCGCAGCACTTGCAACGATCGCAATCGCTCGTTTCGTTCACCACCTGCGCAGGCTGTTTCTGCTTCTGGACGCGATTGGGCTCGTCGTCTTTACGGTGATCGGCTGCAATGTTGCGCTGGCGCTTGACCTTCCTGTCTTGATCATCATAGCCTCCGGCATGATCACCGGGTGTGTGGGAGGCGTACTCCGTGACATCCTTTGCGCTGATGTTCCGTTGCTCTTTCGTAGCGAGCTTTACGCCGCCGTTTCGGTTGTCGCCGGTGGCATTTACGTCGCTGGCCTGCGTGCCGGGTTCAATCACGACGCTGTTATGCTCATCGCAATGGCGGTAGGTTTGCTGCTACGCCTGCTTGCGCTGCGCTTTAACTGGAGCATGCCGAAATTTGTCTACACCCGTGATCTACATTGACATTTCCGGGATGGCAGGCAGAGATCAGCCTGCCCGCCTTTCCTCTTCGTTCAGGCAGTGGCTGTCGTCTGGTCTTCGATTGCGGCCGCTGGAACATTCTTCTTCAATGACTCGATCGACTTCAACGCAGACATAACTCTCGGAACTGAACATTGTCTCACCGCTCGAGGCACGAAAGCGGTATTCACCCGTTCTATCCTGATAAACTTCGAATTTATACATCTGCTATTTCCTTTTTGCTGGGGTGCGCCAGCCAAATTGCCCAGCTCAGAAAACTCTGAGGTCTGGTAGAGCGTTAACGTCCGCCGGCGGGCCTGTTCTTGACTAAGCCACCGACGATTTGGACGACTTTTCTGTCCACACCACCGTCGACCAGTTGGCCAACACGGCTACGATGTCGAGACCGTTGAAGCGTCGCCTGTCGTCGCCCGAGGGACCGAATACAGCAGCGAGCCGCCGCCAAAACCAACAATCACGCCGACGATGAGGTCGCCGGTGTTACCAAGATCCTCATCCTTGATAACCTTGCCACGCCGGGGTACCGCTGACGGCGCCTCCAATGCTTTGCGCCAGGATTGCTCCAAAATCCAATAAACACAAATACCTGCCGCCTTTTCTCAGTCTGTTTTTTGGCGAAGCGATTGACGCCGCATACAAAGCCAATTCGCAGCAACACGGCATGTCATAATTCGGTCTTTATGTTGAAATCCGACCAGAATCGACAGGGGGGCACGCACTAAATACTCGCAATGCTTTAAGGTGCCGGGGCGATGAAATAGACTGGATCAACGGGTCTTCTATGTGACCGACCTGTTATCGACGAGATGTCGTTGGCGTTTTTGCTGACGCCAACTCACAGCAACATCTGTGGCATTCGAAAAACAAGGCTGATCTGCTATTCGGGTACCTAAGTATTACAGACGAAAGAGATAATATTGAAGAGATTCCTTTTCATGCTGGTTTCTGCCGTTCTATTGAGCTGGTGCGTTGCAGGCTCTGCTGCGGCGCAAACGGCCGTCGAAACAAACAGAACACTTGACACGCTGTTCGGGAGCCACGCGCCCTACCAGCATTTTTTTGGCAAGCTGCAAGAAGCTGTCAGCATCAGCGATAAGCGTACTGTCGCATCGATGGTTGACTACCCGTTCCTCGCCCGGATCGACGGCAAGGCGATGAAGGTCAAGCAGGCCATCGTCAGGCAAACCTACTCAACCTTGTTCGTCAATTGGCAAGGAGTGTCGATTGGCGATGGCGAGGTCTGGTTTTCTGGCGTGGGGAACGGCCATACTATCAAGATCACTGCGATCAACGATTGACATCTGACGGGTCAGGATCGTTTCCGGGGATACCAGCCCAACCGATCATCGACCATTCTGAGGGGGCCTGATGCTAAGAAACGTGTTCATCGCTTCGCTCGTTCTCGGCTCGTCGTGGGCAATTTCTGACGCCCGCGCGCAATCGACCGTCGAATGCCAATCGAGGCACAATCAGTATGGTGAATGCTGGACAGGGTCGCTGAGCAAATCGCAGCTTACTCTTCAGACTTCCGGCAGTCCATGCATTCTGAACCGGACCTGGCGCGACAATTCATGCAGCAAATACATCCGGGTTGCTCAGGGCTGCTCGGGCATTTTCGCCGACTTCGGAAGCTGCCATCGTGGCCGTGACGACACTTTCGATCCAAATGCCCGCATGTATGACCATCGCGGTCATGATGTCGGCGCGGTTGTCGTTGGCGCGCCATCTTAGGCGCGCTCATCGAGAGGATGGCTGATGGCAGGTGCAATTGATGGCATACCACAAGCAACTACCGCCGCGACGACGGCTACAATGGTCGCTCCGGCAGAGGCCATCGATACGAGGTCGCAATTTGACAGGAAGAACCGAACTTCGAGGTGCATGGCAACTACCAGGGCTGCCTTTGCCCCGGCTGCCTCATCGATGATCCAGGCGACGCTACGTGATATGAGAGGGCAAGCAACCATCGATGCCAACCATGTCCTGGTTAAAGCACTATTCGCGTCGCTGTCTGTAGCCTCGCTGATGTCCACCCCGGTCCATGCCAACGATACGAGTGCGGTGCTGGGTGCCGGCGGGCTGTCGCTGACGACTTCGGACCATATCGCAATGGCGAGTGAAGATCTCTATCTGTCGCCGAGCGAGGTCCGCATACATTACGTCTTTCGCAATGAATGCGACCGGGACATCACTACAACGGTCGCCTTTCCCCTGCCGGACATCGATCAAAGCGCCTTCGCAACGGTATTCCTGCCGGTCGAAGATCAGGAGAATTTCGTTGGCTTCAAGGTGAGCGCGGACGGTAAGACCATCCATCCCAAACTGGAGCAGAAGGCATTTACCGACGATGGCACCGACGTGACAGCCGTGATCGAGAAAGCAGGGTTGCCGGTCAATGCGAGGCTGCCAGGATGGGAAGGCAAGGCGCGCGGCTTGCCGGAGAAGGTCTGGCGAGAGCTTGTAGCGCAGGGGCTTATTGAAGAGGAGAACCCGTCCGACCGATCGGGCGACTTCACTGTTAACTGGAGCCTGCGCGCGACCTTTCACTGGGAACAGATTTTTCCGGCTGAGAAAAGCGTCGTCATAGACCATCGCTACGAGCCCATCGTCGGCGGAGCTTCGATTTTCGCGGATGAAGTGCAGTTCAAGGACTATGCGAGCTACTGCCTGGACGAGCAGGGCAAGGCGGGGGTGCGGCATCTCCTGAAGCAGGCCCGGGCGGCTGCGAAAGCCGATCCGGAAAAGCCGTTTGGAATTGCACCTAACGAAGTGAGCTACGTGTTGACTACGGGGGCGAACTGGAAGGGGCCGATCGGGGATTTTCATCTGACGATCGACAAGGAGAAGCCCCATGCCGTCCTGTCATTGTGCATGAGCGGCCTCAACAAGTCCGGGCCGACGGCCTTCGAGATAAGGCGAAAAGACTTCACACCCACAGAGGACATCGGCTTCGTTGTTTTTGAAGGGCAATAGACAGCACCGTCAGCTTTTGCACGATGGTGAGCAACAATGATCGAGGGACAAATTACAGTGTTGATCAGAAACTCAGTTATTCTACTTTCCGCTTCAATTCTTCTGGCTGGTTGCAACAGCAGCAAGAAGCCATGGGTCAAAAGCGACGTTCCTCAGTCCGAAGCCGAACAGGCCATGGCGGAGTGCAAGTACCAGGCTGAGGCGGCCACCATCACGATAGGGTCGGGCGGTGGCCACTACAAAAGTTATGGCAGCGCAATAGAGGCCGGTATTGCCAATGGAATAGAGCAGGAACTGGACAGGGAAAAACTGGTCGGGGATTGCATGAAGGCGAAAGGCTTCAGCCAGTAGCGGGTCAGGTTTCCTTCACGGCATATCGATGGTCGCCTCATTCCAATATCGCCGACGCAACTAGCTAAGGCACCCTCCGGGATTGGTTCTGATCCTTGGAATTTATCGGACCATTCGGCAGCATCCTGCCGATAAGACCCCTCAAAGCCGACCCTGAAGAGGGCAGAACTCTTCCAGGTGGATTATCATGATACAACTTGTTTTTTTGCTTCTCGGAGCCCAGGCGCTCAAACCTGCCTGGAAAGTGTTGGTAACCGCCGGGGTCACCTGGATGACGCTTGGCATTGCCATCCTGTTCGATCTGAGCGACGGCAAACTGTTCCTGCTGCTCGACACGTTCGCCATCTTCCTCATCGTTGAAGGACTGATCGAACTGGCAGCCGCTTTTTCGATCGGTGTTCGGCAGCATTGGATTGATGCGTTCCGTGGTGTCGCCTTCCTGATCGCGGCCTTTCTCGTGTTCAACGTCCCCTGGGATGGAAATATCGGGGCCGCGATTGTGTTCGGCTTCGCATTTCTGGTAGATGGGCTTTTTCGGATCGCTACGGCGTTTGTCGTCCACAGCTCACGCTGGCGCGTCGGTATCGTCGCGGGATTGATCGAGACGTGTCTCGCAGTGGCCATATTGATGTCATGGCCTATTCCTCATCTTTTGACCGTGCCGTTCTGCTTCGCGCTTTTGCTGCTGACCTCGGGATACGCCATTGTGCGAATGGCTCTGCCGCTGCGTGAGCTCCCCGAAGGCGGATCTGTGACCGCTCTTCCGCTCTATGCCGCCCGTAACTGGCAAGGCGGTGTGACGCGCCCGGTCGTTCCACCCGACGAGGACGTCTGGAGTTCGGGTGATGAGCTTCTCAACATCCATGTCTGGACAGCGGCCGGCGCGATCGGAAGCCCTGAGCGAAGGGTGCTAATCGACCGGTATGTCGCGGCGGTCGACAAGAATGGGGTGATTTCCACCGGACACGCTGCACTCGAAATGCCGCCGGATCTCTATGTCAGCCATTATCCCGCAGACGATATTGACCATAACCCCGACGATTTTCGGGCTCTGCTTCGGGCAGGTCACGAGAACGACGTGCCTGGTCGGTTCAACCCGTCGCTCGAGTGGGAGGTGGCCAATTGGTGCATGCCGGATCAAAGAGTGACATTCCGGCGTTTCAAGCCGGAAGCGCTGCGCCGCTTCTGGGCCGCTTATTCTAAGGACAACACCTACAATCTGACCGCGCGCAACTGCTCGACGACCGTCATCCAGGCACTGGATGCGGCTCTGGAAGGGAGCAGCCATAGCGGTCACGTCTGGCGTGATCTCTTCAAGCTTCTGACCAATCCTCAGTTCTGGCTGTTGCGCCTTGTCCGCGGTCGTGCGGAGACCATGACCTGGACGCCGGGGCTGGTGCTTGACTATTCACGCCTGCTGCTCGCTGTGCTTGAAAACAATCAGGGTCGCTGGCGCAGGAAGCTTCGTCGGGCGCTACAGACACGCCAAACGTTTGCGCATCAAGACGAGCGCGCCGAAGGCGTGACGAGGCAACCATGAACCAGGCCACTCGAACCGCTGTGGTCATCACCGTGACGGCGACGATTTTCGGCCTGACTTATGGCCTGAGTGCGCCCCTGATTGCGCTCGAGCTCGCCGAGGCAGGATATTCTGAAAGTTTCATCGGCGCGAATGGTGCCATGTATGCCGTTGGTGTCTTGCTGGCTGCCCCCTTCATGCCGCGCCTGTTCGGTCGGTTTGGCTTTGGACGCCTCGCGAAAAGCGCCCTTCTCGGAGCGGGCAGCATACTTCTCCTGTTCCCTGCCGCTCCCTTCATCTGGATATGGTTTCCGCTGCGCGCAGCTCTTGGCGCCGTATCCGAGACCCTGTTCGTCGTTTCGGAAACCTGGCTCAACCACTTGGCAAGCGAAGCGTCACGCGGGCGTCTGATCGCCATATACATGACCGCGCTCTCGTGTGGGACAGCCCTCGGCCCCACCATTCTCGCTTTTGTTGGCAGGCATGAGCTTTGGGCGTTTGTCATAGGCGGCCTCATGACATTTGCCGCCTGCATTGTCCTTGTTTTCGGCAGGCCGCAAGAGCCGAAGGCGGAACATGAAGATATTGGCAATCCCTTTCGATATCTCGGGCTGGCGCCGGTTGCCGTGGCGTCCGCGGCGCTCAACGCAGCCCTGGAAGCAGCGGGGCTTAGCCTTCTGCCGATTTATGCAGTGAGCCTCGGATGGCCGGAGCAATCAGCGACGCTCCTTCTAACCGTGCTTCTTATCGGTTCGATCACTTTGCAATTGCCCATCGGCTGGCTGGGTGATCGAATGCCACGATCGAAGCTTCTGGCGTTGCTGGCACTGCTAGCGACCGTCGGAGCGGCGTTCTGGCCAATGGCGCTCGCGCATGCATGGCTTGCCTATCCACTGCTGTTCGTATGGGGCGGCGTATTCGTTGGAATCTACACAACGACGGTTGTGATGCTCGGCGATCTTTACGAAGGGAGCGAGCTTGTTGGCATTTATGCGCTGCTCTCGGTGGCATGGGGAGTGGGCGCTTTTACCGGACCGTTCTTGTCCGGTATAGCCATGGAGATGACTTTGCACGGCCTCCCGCTCTTTGCAGCAGTTGCTTGCGGAATTTTCGGACTGTGCGCCGCATTTATGCCGATCAGGAACAGGGCGTCCGACCGAATTGAGCGATAAAGGCACGCATGGAGCGTCGATGCTCTGTTAATGAGACGCCCATTATGCACTAATGTAGCCGCAGCATTGGAAACCGTTGTCGCAAGGTGGACGGTGTTCGCTAAATTCGCTTGATGGACAATCTGTGCTAGAGGCTTATTCAACGCAAGAGCATCAGCGTTCGTCGTATTTTGTTTGTATGCGGCTGCGTTGCCGGCCAGGGTCGAGACAAAACTGAATATATCAGGGCATGTCATGTTTGGGGGGCTGCGGATGGCGGTGAAAATCGATGCTTAGCATGGTGCCGGACGGTTGGGGACCCAAGCTTCATTCTGCTGCCGGCAGCGTTACGCGGACGCGAACCGGTCCCAGCCAAATTTCGTTCATGGCGCCGAGCCATTTCGCCATCGTCATGTTGAGCGCCCAACCGCGACGGATCGTCGGCCTCAACAGTGACAGCCGCAAGACGTTTACTGCGACCGCGGGAACACTTGAACTCGTACCTGTTAAGTCCGAGCTTTTCGCCAGGTGGGAGACGCCCAAGGAGAATTTTCTCTTCGCTCTGTCGCCTGAAAGGTTGCAGCAACTGGCGATCGCCGAGTTTGATCAGCAAACTGTCGATCTGGAGTTGCCCGGACCGGGCCATGTCGATCACAGCGCCTTGCGGCTCGCCAAGATGCTCGACAGCGAATTCACACGAATACGACATTCAGCTCCAAACGAACTCTATGTAGATTCATTGATCACAGTCTTTGCAACCCATCTGCTACGCAACTATTCTCCTCTCGGCCGGCAGAAAATACCACGAAGGCAAGGCGGATTTCCTCCAAAGGTCCTGGCGCGGGTGATCGACTTCATTCACGCGCACATGGCTGAGAAAATCAATCTGGTCGAACTGGCCACGGTCGCTGGGTTTTCACCAAGCCACTTTACTCGTGCTTTCCGTCAGAGCACAGGTCAGGCCCCCCATGAGTTCATCCTTAGCCTCCGATTGCGCGAAATTGAACGACTGGTAACAAGCGGTAATATGCCGCTCAGCGAAGTGGCGCGGCGTACAGGCTTTTCGAGCCAGAGTCACATGACCGCAGCTATGCGCCAGTCTTGGTCGATAACCCCGGGCGAGTTGAGGAGGGAGAGTTTGCAGGAATAAGTCGGCATTCGTGGTCATGAATGCTGCCGATCTTAAACTAATGCGATTAGCCTTTAACCTGCAATTTTTACGGCCTTGTTGAACCCTGACAGAATTTTGCTAATGAAGTCGCTACGAAAGTGCCGGTTGCGCAGATCAACCTCCAGGATGTTTGAAAACTGCGGGCTCGTCTTCTCCAGTGAATGCAGCGCAGTTTTTGCTGTCTGTGTATCGTTGATCTGGCCGGCGACCGCGGTCAACAGGCACCAATAGAATGGGCTATCAGGAACCGGTTGATCCCGCAGCAGCTTCAAGGCATCGTCATATGCCCCGCGCCAGTACAAACCGGCTGCCAGAAAGGTGTAATCGGACGGCTGCGGAACAGTCATAAGCCCAATGGTTTTCCTGAGCATGGCGTCTGCCTGACCATAAGCCCCTAACGCAAAGAGCCGGCTTGCGATTGTCACGCGCTCCCGGGCATTTTCGGGGAGTACCGCGAAGGCCCTGATTGCCGACGTCTCAAAGCCCCTTGTATCCTCTAGCTGAAATTCCAGCATCGTTTTTGCGCGGAGTGTCATCCATGACCCAGGAGCAAGTCTTTGAGAGTTCTGATAGGATTTCCGGGCCTCTTCAAGGAGAAGTTGGCTCCTTACCCGGTTGTTTTGATCAGCTTCTGCAATACTGTCTTCGATACGAACAAGGGCAAGCAAGGCCCATGCCCCAGCATAGTCGGGTTGTGCACCCACCGTATCGGTCAAACATTTGGACATCCATAGACGGTCCCTATCCGTCATCGTTGTGAGTTTATTGAGACTATGGGTTACGCAGACGTAACCCGCGACCGGTTCAGTCGGCAAGTTGCGTTGCTCAGCAGACCGGATCGCTGCATTTTCACCCACGAGTTCCTGCACCAGAATATCCAGGGACCGTCCATCGCTTTGCCCTGCGATTCTCGAGGACCAAAGCACGACGCCGGTTCTAGCATCGACCAACTGCCAATGCAGCGCAAGACCGTCGGCCTCTGCGCCAGCCTCGCTCGTGACAACATATACACTTTGCAGGCTCGTGATCCCAGCCGCATAGCTATGAGCTTCAGCAAAGTCGCTGGTCCTGACAACGCTGTTCACGTCATAAAATGACATAGCGCTTGAGAGACGAACGGGGAAGCCGCGTGCGAACGTGACCGTACGCTCGTCGTCGGTCAGTGCTGTTGTCGCCTGAATGAGAATAATGGGAGGCTGGCGGGATGGAGGGGCATTCCCAAAAAGCAGCAACCATCCCAGAAGCAGGGCTAGAACGGCGAGTGAAATGCCTGCGGCGATATAGGCCAGAAAATGGTGAACCGTTCTCTCCATGTTACCGGCCTCGGCATCCATTGAGGGTGCCGTTCCGGAAACTGGCTCGACGTCGTCCGATTTGTTTTCTGGGGCAGAACGTTTGTCGATGAAAACCGGAAGGTATCGTCCTCTTGGCAAGGAGATGACAATCGGATCATCGCGACCTTCTGTTTGATAATATTTTTCGAGTGCGGCCCGCAACCGGTTTGCCGTCGTGCGTACGATCCCATCATGGGCGGTATCGAAATCACTGCTTCGGTTAAGGACTTCTATTCCTATCGAGTAGGATTTTATTTTGTTCTCACGTCCTTCAATTGTCTCGGTAACAACATAATTCAAGAACTTTCTTAGTCTATCTGAATTTTGGAAAGTTTTAGATTGTAAAATGCGAGAGAGTTGCTCACCAGTTTTCTTCCGTTGCTCCATGTATACCCCTTTTTTCAAAAAACTATTTATATATCCTCGTCTGAATGTTTGATTGTTAGTTATTTCTGTTTCAGGCTGGTGCGCATTGGCGAGCCGACAAGCAGCAGAACCGGCAGGAACCATTGCGAACGGCACCCTGGTCAACATGTGGCAGGGCAAGCCAGCGTGGTGACGCCGCTCGCTTTCGCTGCGGAAACCGTGAGGTACGCATAGAAATAACGTTCACCGAAAACGTATCAGTCGCGTCACGAGATATTTATGATAGGGTGTGTGACGCCGTACAGCCTGTTAGACGTCTGGTTTCCTCTAGCGATGCTCTGCGCTAACGCAGGGCCCAAAGCACTCGAGTCCGACACGTCACAGAGGTCGACATGAACAAGAAGGGCCTCATCTAAGTCCTTTCACCCGACACGCCCAGTCCCCGGCCATCAGCCTGGAATAGCGTCCCCAAGAACGGTGCTGCGATTTATATCAAACAACATGATGCACGATTGCCACCATCGACGAAACCAACACATGTTTATTAAATAGCCTATTTCATTTGCTCGCCGGCTCAAAGTATTTCAAAATTTCAATATTGTACTCCCGCCGTTTTTGATCGGTTTTCGATAAAATGAGCAGTTTTTGAGAATGTAGTCCCCTGCAAACACTGTGGTGGAGGAGTTGGACTGGCATTGACGTGCCCCCAATAAATTAGGCCATTTTGAACTGGAATTTTCCAGGTTCAGATCAACGCATCCAGAAGGCCATTGCACTCGTCTTCAACTAGGTCGATGAACTCGGCAGTGCACGGCAAGCTCTGCTATGGTTCCTCGAACAGGGGTTGGACCTGCCGGTCAGGTACGCCAATGGCGAGGTCATCTGGCGCAGGCCAAATTATGCTACCATTCACCGGATGATTGTGAATCCGATCTACGGCGGAGCCTACGCTTATGGTAAGAGTCGCTCCGTGCCGGGATATGATGGCTGATCTGGAATTCGCCGCAAGGCGCGTGATGAATGGCTTGCCCTGATCCCGGATGCGCACGAAGGTTACATCCGTTGGGAACGGGCGGAGGAGATCCGCAAGATGGTCAGCGACAATGTACCGGCCAGTCGCGATCATGGAGCGCCGAAGCATGCTTACGCTCTGCTTGCCGGCCTTTTCCGTTGCAAAAGGTGCGATCGAAAGCTGACGGTTCGGTACACCGGAAACAATCATAATATTCCGCGCTATTCCTGCTGGCGTGGTCTGCTCGAAAATGGCGAGCCCCGGTGCATTGCTTTCGGCGGACTGCGGGTCGATGACGCGATCGAAGAGGCACTGCTCGGCGTGGTCGAACCAGGAGCCGGCACCGCCGCCATCGAAGCAGAACGCAATATGGCCAGCCAACGCGACCAGGTTCAGGATGCCCTTCTACACGACCTCGAGACAGCGCGCTATGCCACTGAGCGGGCATTCAGACAATACGACGCGTCTGATCCGGAGAACAGGCTGGTGACGTCGGAGCTCGAAGCGCACTGGAATAAGACGCTTGCTCGCGTCGGCGAGATCGAAGCCAAGATTGCCAAACTGAGCCTTGGTATCCATGGTGAGCAGGGCGTTCGGAGAATGCATTCGCCTCTGCAGACGAACTTGCCAGGCTTCTCCTGGACACAATGAAGGCCGGCGGAAGACTGAAGCAAGGTGACCGCGTCACGCTGCTGGTGAATGGACCTGGATCGACGCCGCCGATTGAGCTGTCAATCGTAGCTCGGTCAACTGTTATGGCCCTAGTGGGCCTTCACAGAGGCAGCACACATCAGAGATGCGAGACGCATCATTCGCGACGTCAACGATAATGTCTATTAAAATGTTGACAATTCACTCCGGTTCGTCATAGTCATTTTATGTGCAAATATTGCACAATGCTGGCTCTGGGAGGAGAATAAGTGGGCAAAATTTTTCTAGGCCGCAGGGATTTTCTGCGGACAAGTGCGGTCGTAACAGTTGGAGCGTTGGCGACGCCTTCTCTCCTGAGAGCGGCTTCCGATCCTATTATCATCGGTCATTTGACCCCGCGAACAGGTCCCCTTGGTCCTCTTGGAGACCTTGCCGTTATGGCTCAGGATCTCGCAGTCGAGCAGATCAATGTGGCAGGCGGGGTGAGCGGACGCCAAATCAAACTTATCAAAGAGGACTCCATGAATCCTCAGACCGCGACAACGAAGGCGGAGCGGTTAATCGAGCGTGACAAGGCGGTGATGATCATTGGCGAAGCTTCGTCGGCGTCGGCCTTGTCCATCTCGCAGGTCTGCCAGCGGGCGAACAAGATTTTCATCAACACCGGCGCTAACTCCGACTTCCTTCGCGGGAAGGATTGCAAGCGCATCATGTTCCATACCGAAATTCATAACATTATGAACGTCAACGCTGTTGGCCAGTACTTCCTCGACCACGACATGGTAAAGGGCAAGAAGTGGTACATGCTCAGCGCCGATTATTCTTTCGGGCACGATCTGCGCAATGGAGCCATGGCGTTTTTGAAGCGGAACGGCGGCGCAACGATCGGCGATGAGCTGATTCCCACGGATACAACGGATTACTCGTCCTACCTTCTGAAAATCCGCGCAGCGAAACCTGATCTGATTATCTTGAACCTCGCCGGGGCAGGCGCCGCAACTTTCTTTAAGCAATACGGCGAATTCGGGATGGATATCCCGTTGGGTGGGTTCGACTACAACAGCGCTTTCGCCTGGGCTGCCGGCATCGAAAACTTCAAGGGCACTTGGCCCTGCATCTGGACGCATCAGATTAAAACGGAAGGTTCGCAGGCCTTCGTGAAGGCCTTTAAGGATCGTTACGGAAAACCACCGGAAAACCAAGCGTATACGGACTACATCGCAACCCATATCGCCGCACAGGCAATCAAGGCGACTGGCGGAACCGATACCGAGACCCTGATAGCCTATTTCGAGAACCCGGCAACGGAGTTCGATATCCTGAAGGCGCGAAAGGGGCGTTTCGACCCCGGCTCGCATCAACTTTTGCAAGAAATGTACACGGTAACGGCGGTCGATCCAAAGAGCGCAAAAAATGAGTGGGACATTTTTACGACGTCCGACCCTGTTCCAGGTCCCAATGACGACTTGGCCGATTTGCGTCATGACGCGGTCGGTGGTGTTTGCCAGTTTACCTGATCAGGAATGTCGAGAGTTTTTGCTACCGCCGCGAATGTTCGTTCGCTGCGGTAGTCTCTTGCAAGCGGGGTTTGTAATGTCCGTACTACTTTTCGTGTCTCAGCTTTTGAATGGCCTTCTCGATGGCGTTTACTACCTGCTGATCGCGCTGGGATTGTCGTTAATCTTCTCACTTGGAGGCATCGTCAATCTTGCCCACGGCGCGTTTTTTGCCATCGGTGCTTATCTGGCGCTGGTCTTGACGCCCTATCTCGGATTTTTTGGTGCCCTCATCGTGGCGCCGCTGTTGGTGGCCGCTCTGGGTGCTCTCGTCGAACGCCTGCTCTTCAAACGTTTCTATCGCATCGATCCACTTTACTCATTGCTCCTGACGTTCGGTCTGTCGATGATGATCGAACAATCGTTACGATGGTATTTCGGCTCTGCGCCGCACGCATACTCCATTCCAGACGCTTTGCGCGGCCAGTTTTTCCTCGGTGACTTCGTTTATTCACGCTACCGGACGTTCCTGATCTGCGTTGCGCTGATGATGGTCGCACTCGTCTGGGTGCTGCTGAACAAGACCGCGTTTGGCCGCATTGTAAAGGCGGGGGTCCAGAACCCTGATATTCTCGGCACCCTCGGCATATCGCTCAGACCGTATCTCACAAGTGTATCGGCGATCGCAATCGGTATCGCAGGCCTTGCGGGCGTTATGCTGGCCCCTATCCAGCCAGTCCATCCGCTCATGGGGGCAGAGGTTGGCACAGCGGCCTTCGTCGTCGTTGTGATCGGTGGCCTCGGCTCGTTCTGGGGTGTCGTTATCGCGGCGCTGCTCGTGGGCATTGTCAAGGGTTTCATGATCGCTATCGGGCTTTCCCAATACTCGATGCTGGCGATCTATCTTCTGATGTTCCTGGTTCTTCTCATCCGTCCGCGTGGGCTGATGGGCGAACGCATCACCAGATTCGAATAGGTATTTTCCAATGCACAACAACAAACTTCTCGCCACGTTCGCGGCGATGCTCCTCGTGCTGCCGTTTGTCATGGAGTTTCTCGGGCTCGGAACCAACTCGGCCACAGAACTTGTCATTTTTGCACTTGCTGCAACCGGCTTGAATATTCTGGCCGGATATACCGGGCTGGTCTCATTCGGCCATGGAACATGGTTCGGGCTTTCCGCTTATGTCGCAGGCCTTGCGGCTTTGTCGATGAACAACGGCAGCATGCTGGCGTCCGCCGTTCTCGCCATAGGGTGCACTGCACTGCTCGCACTGCTGGTCGGCACCCTTATGCTTCGCAGAAGAGGCGTCTACTTTTCTCTGATGACGCTCGCATTGTCGGCGATGTCGTTTCAACTCGCCTACCGGTGGACGGATGTCACGGGCGGAGAGAACGGCCTTGGCGGAATCGAGCGTCCGGCTTTTCTGGAAAGCAACAGCAGCTATTACATCGCCGTGGCGGTTATCGCCTGGCTGGGGCTGGCCTTTGTGCTTCGGTTTATCCGCTCCCCCGTGGGATCGGTTCTCGTTGCCATCCGTGAAAATGAGGCGCGCGCCCAAGCTCTCGGCTATGACGTGTTTCGCTACAAGCTGATCGCGTTCATGATATCGGCAAGCATCACGGGACTTGCCGGTGTACTGCTGCTTTACCAGAATCGGTTCACATCGGCCGAGCCGATGTCTATCGTTTTCTCTGGCGAGTTGCTTGCAATGGTCGTCATCGGCGGGATGCGCGGGTTTCTCGGGCCAGCTATCGGTGCCTGTTTCTATATTATATTCAGGGAATATCTGTCGATATATACGGAAAACTGGCTTTTCTGGTTCGGCGCGATCTTTCTGTCCTTCGTGCTTGGGGCACGGGGCGGGATCATCGGTATAGGAGCGCAGGTCCGGGCTCGATTTTTCCCCGAACCGGATGGCGTTGCTGCAATGGCCGGACGGCGAGCGGAGAAACATCCCCTTCCAGCCGGGCTAAAGCCGCAGTCGACTGCCGAGGGTGCGGTTCTTGAAGCAGACAGTATCGTGAAGAGGTTTGGAGGGTTCAAGGCGGTCGATCGTGTCTCCGTCGCCGTTCGGGACCGCACGCTCCATGCTCTCATCGGCCCTAATGGGGCGGGCAAGACGACAGCATTCAATTTGCTGACCGGCATTTTACCAGCCACGGCAGGCAAGGTGCTTTTGATGGGGCAGGAGATATCGGGCAAATCGCCTAACCAAATCGCGCATTTGGGCCTTGGCCGTTCGTTCCAGATCACAAACCTTTTTCCAGAGCTATCCGTCTTCGAAAACATGCGTCTTGCGGTGCAGGCACACAGTGAGGAAAGGTTCGGTCTGATTGCGGATCGCGATGGGCTATCGAAGGTCAATGCCAAGACCGGAGAGATTCTCACCTGGGTCGGCCTCGCAGGCATGGAGGAAGCAACGGCGGGATCACTGTCCTATGGAGGGCAACGCCTACTGGATCTCGGACTGGCGCTGGCAACCGAACCGCGCATACTGCTGGCGGACGAGCCGCTCGCAGGCCTTTCCGTCGCCGAACGTGAACGGGTGGGCAATCTTATCAAGGAGGTGTCGCAAAACATTCCCGTCCTGCTCGTGGAACACGATATTGATCGCGTTTTCGAACTTGCCGACCACGTAACCGTGATGGCCGAGGGGCAGGTACTTCTGGATGGCAGCGTTGAGGACGCGCGGAGTTCAAAGAAGGTTCAGGAGATCTATATTGGCTCCGGAACGTCCGCGGTGGCCGCCCTTTCCCGGCAGGGACAGGCCGGAACCGATCTGATGCTACAGTTCGAGAAGGTCAATGTTCATTACGGCAAGAGCCACATCCTGCACGATATCTCGCTCGATGTCCATAAAGGAGAAATCCTTGCATTGCTGGGCCGAAACGGGGCTGGAAAGTCCACTCTGCTGAAGGCACTGACCGGTATCGTCAAACCGTCTTTGGGGTCCATCCGCCTGCTTGGCAGTGAACTGGCGGGCCTTTCATCCGCGCAAATTTCGCGAAAAGGAGTTGGTTATGTGCCGCAGGGTCGCGGATTGTTCGCTGGCATGACTGTCCGCGAAAATCTGGAACTGGGCAGAATTCGCCGTCAGACGGGTGAGGGGAACCACTGGTCGATGGAACAGATCCTCGAATATTTTCCGCGCCTTGGCGAACGTCTGGATACGGCCGCTGACCGTCTGTCCGGCGGGGAGCAGCAGATGGCCGCCGTCGCGCGTGCACTTTCGGGCGATACCCGCATCCTCCTGCTCGATGAGCCCTTTGAAGGTCTTGCACCTGCTGTCGTTGAGCAGCTCTTCATCACCTTCGACAAACTAAGGGACGTGTTGTCGATCGTGATCGTCGATCATAATCTCGATCTGGCACTTGCCTTGTCGGACAGAACGATCGTGCTGGAAATGGGCCGTGTGTTGCATGAGGTTGCCTCCAGCAAGATCGCCAACGATATCGACCTTCGCCGCAAGATGTTGTGGATGTAAACAACGAAGCGCCCTGAAAACAAGCTGAAAGGAAATCCCGGTCAGGTTACCCCTGAGCGGGATTTCTCCGCTTCAAGCGAGCGGTATGATGGCAGATATGAGGATGATTGCTTGGGCGCGTACTATTTAGAGGTGTTCAGTCGACCTCTGTCCGCGGGTTGCAAGCGGCATATGTATCAGTCTTTCAAAGCCTTTTTGACACGGAATATCGCAAGGGCAACCGCGCACAAGGCAACGGGAATGAAAGTCAGGAACGCCATTGGATGGAGATGCAATCCTGCATGTTCCAGCGCCTCGATTATGACCTTTGACAAGGCAATTATGTAATAGGTAATCGCAATAATCGAAAATCCCTCGACAGCACGCTGGATTTTCAGCTGAACAGCAGCACGTTCAGCCATTGCTTTGATCTGGACGGCATTCTGATACTCGACCTCGACCTGGATTTTCGTCTGGAGCAGATCGATGAGGTGCATAGTGGCGTGGGACAGTTGATCCAGCCGCAGGGCTGTTGCGTCACAGGTCCTGATAGCCGGCTTGAAGCGGCGATCAACGAAAATACCAAATCTCTGAAAACCGGGAACATGGCTCTCTCGGAGTTCCTTGATCCGCTCTTCCACGATTTTGGCGTATGCAGCCGTTGCTCCGAACCGATGGCGGGTGCGGGCCGCGGCCGAGATGATTTGTGCGGAGAGGCGCGAGATGTCGTCCAGCAGCGCGCGGTGGCCATCGCTTCCGACTGTCGCATTGTGATTGGCCAACGCCGTCAACTGCGTGTCGTAGGACGCCAGCATGGGACCAAGCAACCGCGCCTCAGGTAGCGCAAGTAATGCCATCGCGCGGTAGGTTTCGATCTCGCACAGACGCCTTACCATCCGTCCCAACCGGTATGCGTTGAGTTGGGCGTTGAAGAGAATAATACGGCTGGAATTGTCGGGCTGGACACGAAAGTTGGAGCAAATTCTGGCGTCTCCGTTCCCGACCTCGGATGCGGCCGTATCGCCCAGACCGAAGGCTTTCAGGGTCATGCCCAGTTCAGCCGGTCCATTTTCCAGCACCAGCAGCGCGAGACGATTAACAAGCGTTCCCCTGTCCAACCCTATAATCTTCAGGGCTTCCTGTTCCGTGAGTGTGAGTTCGGGCCATGTCTCAGGTACTGAAGCCAATTGGATAACGCGTGTTACGGTCACGAATTCGGTGTGATGTTCCACTTGGGTCCGCACGTCGGGACTTCCGGCAATCTGCTCCTGGATAACACAAGGCAATGGCCTTGATGGAGCCGCGGGCATTATGGCGATATGCTCCACCAGTGCCGGGCCGACAAAATAGATCGACGGCCTGGCATGGAGTTCAGCATTGAAATCGTGCTTCATGGTCATCGGGGGGCGCCGAATAGTTGTCAGGGAGGGCGGATATGAAAGCCGTCCACCCGACACTTCACGGGTGCTGAGCGATGAATTTGGTTGTCAGATAGGCATCAAGCCCTTCCGGGCCGCCTTCTGATCCATAGCCGCTGTCCTTTACACCTCCGAACGGCGTTTCAGCCATCGAGATTGCAAAGCTATTGATACCGATCATGCCGCTCTCGATGGAGTCCGCGACATCCGTGGCCGTTGCAACCGAGCTTGTGAACGCATAGGAGGCCAAGCCGAATGGAAGGCGGTTAGCCTCCGCGATTGCTTCATCGAAATGCCTGAACGGTGTGACGGTGGCGATGGGGCCAAAGGGCTCTTCGGACAGAATTCTGGCATCGGCCGGGAGGTCGGTCAGGACAGTCGGGGAAAAATGGTAGCCCTGATTGCCAATCCGCTTGCCGCCAGCCGCAACTTTTCCGCCTTTCGCTCTCGCATCGGACACCAGATCCTCCATAGACTGAAGGCGGCGATCGTTGGCGACCGGCCCCATCTGGGTGTTCTCGTCAAGACCATTGCCGACGTTGATGCTTTCGATACGTTCGGACAACGTTGCTGCAAATTCCTTGTATCGATCTTCCTGCACGATAAATCGGGTAGGAGACACGCAAACCTGGCCCGCATTGCGAATTTTGGAAGTGACCGACAATGCGACCGCATTGGGGTTCGCGTCATTAAAGATGATGACCGGCGCATGCCCTCCAAGCTCCAGAGAGATTTTCTTTACCCCCTCGGCGGCAAGATGCGCGATATGACGTCCAATGCCAGTCGAGCCGGTGAACGTTACTTTCTTGATGATTGGCGAGCGGATCAATGTTTCCGAAATCATCGCCGCGTTTCCGAACACCACGTTGAGCACGCCTGCGGGAAGTCCGGCGTCCGCCAGAGCGCGGGCAATCGCCAGAGCCGTATTCGGTGTTTCTTCCGATGGTTTTACAATGCACGTGCAGCCAGCGGCGAGAGCCGCCGCGATCTTGCGGGCAGGGGCAACAGCCGGGAAATTCCAGGGAGAGAATGCCGCAACGGGCCCCACAGGTTCACGCAGGACGACGTGGCGCGCGCCTTTAACCCTCGGCGGAATGATGCGGCCATAAGCGCGGCGGCCCTCTTCGGCATACCATTCGAAGAAATCGGCTGCGGCATCGACCTCCATTCGGGCCTCCGCATTGACCTTGCCCTGCTCAAGCGTCATCTGTACGGCGATATCGTCGCGGCGCTCGCGGATGAGTTCCGCCGTTTTGCGGAGGATTTTTGCCCGGTCGTAGGCCGACACATGACGCCAGAGTTTGTAGGCCTTTTGCGAGCTTTCCAGTGCGCGGTCGAGATCGGCGGCAGTGGCTCTGGGCATACGTGCCAGCTCCGAGCCATCGGTTGGGTTGACGACAGCGGAGAGTTCGCGGTCGCCGCCTTCAATCCACTCTCCGTCGATGAACAAAGAGGGTTGGTTGTATACGTGGGTCACGGGTTTTTCCTTTGTATAGGCATGAAATCGGATTGGAACTAGATAACGGGGGACAACGGCGCGCGTCCGCGGATCATGTCGGCGGCTTTTTCCGCAATCATAAGGGTGCTGGCGTAGGTATTGGCGGATGGCATTGTCGGCATGACGGAGGCGTCGACGACCCGAAGTCCAGAAATGCCATGCACCCGCAACTGATCGTCTACGACGGCCAAACGGTCATCGGCCTTGCCCATGCGGCAAGTTCCGATCAGATGGTAAGCGGTCGATCCCTTGCTCCGGGCAAAATCCAGAAGTTCCTCGTCGGTTTGGCAATCCGGTCCAGGGATTTCCTCGCAGTCGAAATAGGGCCGCATGGCGGGGGATGTTAAAAGCTTTCGCGCAATCCTGATCCCGGCCACGATTACTCTTTGGTCGAGAGGATCGGCGAGATAATTCGGTTGAACGACAGGCTTTTCGAATGGCTCGGTGGCGCGAATGCGAACGTAACCCTGGCTTTCCGGTCGCTGTTGATACGGCCCGCAGGTAACGCCGGGGTAATCTTCGAGAACGCCCAGATAACCCTCTTTGTAGCTCGCTGGCGTAAACGAGCATTGAATGTCAGGTGCATCGAGTTCCGGCGAGGATTTGCCAAAGGCGTAGAACATTGCAGGCGTGACGGAAATGATGCTTGGCCTACCCAGCGCCCATTTCAGGATTTCCAAGCCAAGCGGAATGCCTCTGGCACGACTGTTGAGGGTCGGGATATTCTTGACGCGGGCGACCAGTCGCGCAGCATAGTGATCACGGAAGTTTTCGCCAACACCCGGCAGGTCATGCGTGACGGAAATGCCGAGGCCGTTCAGCAATCCTGCTTCGCCAATGCCCGAAAGTTGCAGAACTTTCGGGGAGTTGATCGCTCCGGCGCTGAGAATGATTTCGCGTGTGGCGTGGATATCCACAGGCTGCCCTCCCTCGCCACCTTTCAGATACCGCACGCCCGTTGCGCGTTTACCGGTTAAAAGAATACGTGTGACATGGGTGTGCGTGCGGATTTCGACGTTTGGCCGTTTGCGAGCTTTCTTGAGGAAAGCGGTTGCGGCATTGACGCGCCTGCCGCGGTAAATGACACGCTGCGAATATCCGGTGCCAAACTGTGTTGCGCCATTGTAGTCGCGGTTGCGTGGTAAACCCAGCGTTTCCGCCCCGTCTGCAAAAATTTCGCACAATGGATAGTCGCCATCCAGGTCGGTAACCGGCAACGCTCCCGTACGACCTCGATACCTGTCATCACCATCGCCGATACGTCTCTCGGTGCGCTTGAAGTAGGGCAGTATGTCATCATAGCCCCATCCTGCATTCCCGCGCCTTGCCCATTCGTCAAAGTCACCCGGTTGCCCGCGGCTATAGACCATACCATTTATGCTGCTTGACCCGCCAAGCATACGTCCCTGCGGAAGAACGATCGAGCGGCTGTTGGTCCCGGCGCTTGCTTCGGTCGGAAACCCCCATGTCATCTTGGGGTCGAAAAGGATCTTTATGTATCCTGCCGGGATGCTGACAAAAGGATGCCAGTCCGTCGGGCCGGATTCCAGCACACACACTCGAGAGCGACCATCCTCCGAAAGCCGCTCCGCCAGCAACGATCCCGCCGATCCTCCACCAATGATAATGTAATCGAACGATTCTTGCGCTGCCTCGGCTGTCATCGCTCTTCCTCCTCTGCTGTCTATGCCGTACCGAAGGGATTCTTCCCGGCACTATATCTCAGTTGGTAATTCGCTCGGCGATCATTCGGGCAATCGGAATAGCCGAAGTTGCTGCGGGGGAGGGAGCGTTACCCACATGCAGCGTCCGTTTCGTGTTGAGAAACAAAAAGTCATGAAGGAGATCGCCCTTCGCGGTGATTGCCTGCGCGCGAATGCCTGCGCGATAGGGGACCAGATCTTCCAACACGAGATCTGGATAATATTTCTGACATTTTTGCATGTACTTCGCTTTGGACATGGAGTTGCTGAATTCTTCCAGCCCTGTTCGCCAGTTCTTGCGCGCCACGCCCCAGAATCCGCTGAAAGATGCTATCGAGAGTGCATCGCGAAGGTTGAAGGATAGCTTTTGGTACCCTTCTCTTGAAAAGCCCAGAACGGCGTTCGGTCCTACCGTCATTTCGCCATGGATGGTGGGCGTCAGGTGAATGCCGAGAAAAGGTAATGCGGGGTCTGGAACGGGATAGATCATGTGGGTGACACCGATCTTCTTTTCCTCCCGGACTCTATAGTATTCACCGCGAAAGGGGACGATACGGAAACTGCCGCCTACGCCAGACAGCCGCGCGATCCTGTCTGCTTGTAACCCGGCACAGGCAATGACTTTTCGCGAACGATAGGTTTTGTTGCGGCAAACGACTTCCACTTCGTCAGAGGTTTCTCTAAGGGCGGTCACCTCGTCGCCAAAAACTATCTCTCCACCTGCCTGCCTGATTAAATTGCTAAGCTGAATGCAGATTTTCTGGTAGTCGACGATACCGCTCGATTTGACCCTTAGAGCCGCAACGCCCGCAATCTCAGGCTCGCATTGTCTGAGAGCGACGGTGTCAAGTTCCTCCACCACCGTTCCGTTCCCTTCAGCGTTTATTTTCAACGCTCTCATCCTCTCCAGCTCGAGCTTGTCCGTGGCGACGATCAGTTTTCCTGGTGTTGCAAACGGAATACCGTACTCGAGACAGAAATCCTTGGTGGCCTTGGCGCCCTGAACGCATAGTTGCGCCTTCAGGCTGCCTGTCTTGTAGTAGACGCCGGCATGAATCACGCCGCTATTGTGTCCGGTCTGGTGGAATCCCAGCACGGTTTCCTTTTCAATAACGATGACTTTGGCACCATTGGTGCGACTAAGAAGCTCATGGGCTGTCGCCAACCCGACGATGCCGCCTCCAATCACGCAGAAATCGAAAACAGTCACGGTAACTCCCCGGAGACAATATTCTAGGCTATTGAGTAGGAAATCGGCACGATCCCGTTCCGATAAAGTGAAAATGGATAACGCCAACATCAATGTCAACAAAATAATTGACATAGATGTTGGCTGCCATTATTGATTGGAAACTGACATGAAAGATGGGCCAGACATGAGAGAAATGAAAAACTCGAACGAGGCTGACGTCGGACGGGAAGACGTGTTCGAAGCTCTGCGGCTTGATATTATCTTTGGGCGACTTCGTCCGCGTGAGCGATTGCTGGAAGGTGAGCTCACGGAGCGGTTTGGCGTGGGACGTTACGTCATACGCGCAGCGCTTGACGATCTTGCGCGGCTTGGCCTTGTGCAGCAGCGTCCTAATCGCGGCGTCGTAATCTCGGATTACGGTGTCGATGAGGTGGACGAGCTGTATGCAATGCGCACGCTTCTTCAGACGGCTGCTGCCCAGCGCATTCCCATGCCAGGAAGCGAAGATCTCGTTTCCAGATTGAAGGAAATCAACGACGGCTATTTGCGCTGTATCGAAGCTGGAGACCTTGCCGGTGCGGCATCTGAAAACGACAAGTTCCATGCCACGCTGTTTGGAGCTTGCGGGAACCGCTTTCTTGCCGCCGATATTGAAAATTACTGGCAAAAGACCGCATCAATCCACTGTTACGCTATAGGTCTGCCTAACCTGGCGAGAAATTCGATCGACGAGCACACGGCCATGATCGATGCATTGCAGGCTGGCGACAGGGCAGAGTTTACGCGCTTGTGCATAGCGCACATGCAGCCGGCGCTTGATGCCTTCCGGGCAGCCCATGGCGGTTGGGGTCGCTGAAAACCACACATCTTATCTTGAATATCTGGAGGAAAACGTGGGAGCTAATGTTACCATTCTAAAGGTGGACGATATCAAGCGCATCCAGCGCGGAAGCGGAATAGAGACGACGCCACTGGTGACGCACATGAGTTCGCCCGGTGCGCTTTTTACCACCGGTATGAGTGTCTATCCCAAAGGCCGAGGAGCGCCACTTCATATCCACAACTGCGATGAGCAAGTGACGTTACTCGAAGGGATTGGAGAGGTCGAAGTTGATGGAAAGATCACTCCGCTGGTCCCCTACGACAGCACTTATATCCCTGCGGGTCTGGTTCATGCTTTCCGCAACACTGGCGATGCGCCCATGCGGATCTTGTGGATCTACAGCTCGGCAAAAGTAACGCGAACCTTCGCCGGAAGTGATGAAGAGGTGGAACACCTGTCTGCCAAAGACCTCATGGGTGAGGCTCCGAAATAAGTGGAGCGGCGCGCGGGAGGAGGGCGGTCGTTTGGCCTGTGCGCGAACGTTTCCATGATGTTTACAGAGTACGGCTTCATGGAAAGGTTTGCTGCGGCACGCCAGGCAGGGTTTGGGGCGGTTGAACTCCTTTACCCTTACGGTCTGGATATCAGCGAGATCAGGCAGCAGTTGGACGACAACAATCTCGACCTGATTTTGGTAAATTCGCCCGTGGGCGAACCAACTAGAAACGAGAAGGGTTTAGCGTGCCTCGCCGGACGGCAAGACGAGTTTCGCCGAAGTGTGGATGAGGCGCTGAGTTATGCTCTTCCGCTGGGCGTCCGTTTTGTGCATCTGCTCACCGGAGTTCCAGATCCCGATTTGCCTCGCGAAGCGGTTGAAGACATTCTGCTGGAGAATCTGTCATGGGCTGCCGGGCTGGCGAGGTCAGCCGGACTGACGCTTACTCTTGAAGCACTCAATTCCCATGACGTTCCGGGCTACTATATCAGTACGCAGAGACAGGCGGCCGATATCGTTCAACGTGTGAATTCGCCATTCGTTCGGCTTCAGTTTGACTTCTATCATTGTCGCCGGTCCGGTGAAAACGAGATCGAGACATTTGTGACATTGCGTCCACTTGTGGCGCACGTGCAGGTTGCCGATACGCCAAGGCGGTCCGAACCGGGTAGCGGGGAGCTCGATTTTGAGGCAATTTTCGACTGCCTCAAAGCAACTGACTATTCCGGCTGGGTTGGCTGTGAGTACCGGCCCGCTGAAAAAACAGTGGCAGGTCTCGCTTGGATAGACCGCTACGGTCTACGGACCCTGATGCGAAACCCTTAACTTTCAGAACAGAGGAATATATCGTGAATTTATCCGCAATGGCCCGCAATGCGGCTGCCAATGGCGCACCTGTGCGTGTCTGCCTGATTGGTGCCGGCAAGTTTGGATCGATGTTCCTGTCTCAGGTGCCGACGACGGAAGGCATCGATGTGGTCTGCATCGTAGATCTTTCGCCAGAGCGCGCGAAGACGGCCTGCAGAAATGTGGGATGGGACGAGGACGATATCGCTCGAACCGCATTTGTCGAAGGCTGGGATAACCTGCCGTCGCTTGATGAGATCGACGTCGTGGTCGAGGCTACAGGCAACCCGGCGGCCGGAGTTTATCATGCCCGCAAGGCAATCGCCGCTGGCAAACACATTGTGATGGTCAATGTCGAAGCGGATGTGCTTGCGGGGCCGCTACTGGCAAAGCTTGCCGACGACAAAGGCGTGGTTTACTCGCTTGCCTACGGCGATCAGCCGGCACTCATATGCGAAATGGTTGACTGGGCACGCAGCTGCGGATTTGACATCGCGGCGGCTGGCAAAGGCACGCGCTATCTTCCGTCGTTCCACGAATCCACACCGGACACAGTTTGGGCCAATCGGGGGGTCGCGGTAGAGGATGCCAAGAAGGGCGGCATGAACGCCCAGATGTTCAATTCTTTCATCGACGGCACGAAATCCGGCATCGAAATGGCGGCTGTCTCCAATGCGACCGGGCTGCGTCCTTCGCCGGAGGGGCTGTTCTTCCCGCCTTGCTCTGCCGAGGAGCTGGCGGAGACCCTACAGGTCGGCAGCCATGAGGGAGGCTTGCACCACCACGGTCAGGTGGAGGTTGTTTCTAGCGTCTATCGCGACGGGTCGGTGATACCTAACAACATCCGATGGGGTGTCTACGTGGTCTTCAAGGCCCCGAATGAATACACAAAGCGCTGCTTCAAGGAATATGGCGTTACGACCGACAAGAGTGGCGAATATGCCGCGCTCCACCGTCCTTTCCACCTTATCGGACTGGAACTGAACGTTTCGATTTTCGCTGCCTTTTTCCGCGGTGAAGCAACGGGTAAACCCACTGCTTTCGTCGCCGATGTCGTGGCCACGGCGAAAAAAGATCTCCGGCCGGGAGATGTTCTCGATGGGGAAGGTGGCTTTATGGTTTGGGGGCGCCTTATGCCCGCCGCAGACAGTCTCAGTATCGGCGGCCTGCCGATCGGGCTGGCAAGCCATCTCAAACTAACCCGGCCCGTGGCAAAAGGCGCCGCCTTGACATGGGATGATGTGGAAATCGACGAGGCCGACGAAACTTATAAATTCCGCCGAGCGATGGAGCTGGAATTCAGCGTTTCCAAGGAGATTGCATCGTGATTTACGAGATGCGGATTTATCACTGCGCTCCGGGCAAGCTGCCGGATCTGCTTAAGCGGTTCGAGGAAACAACGCTGGCATTCTGGGACACCTACGGTATCCGGCAGGTCGGCTTCTGGACAGTTGCGGTTGGCCCTTCCAATCATGATCTGCATTACATTCTCGCGTGGGACAGCATGGATCATCGTCAGAAGATCTGGAATGCTTTCATGGCGGATCCGGACTGGACCGCCAAGCGAAAGGAAAGCGAGCGTGAAGGCCCTATCGTCACATCCATCACCAATATGGTGCTGGAGCCCACCCGGTTTTCGGCACTGCGATAAAGCGAAGGATCATTGTCCGCAATATTGTCTGAAATTATTGTTGACAATATTGCGGACATCCATCTTATTACGAGAGATTTCTATAGTCCACTGGAGGTTGAGCTTCGTCGTAATACGAGGCGCATAGGGCCGGAAATCTGAAAAAAAGCGGAGGAATAATATGTCGATCATTACGGCATCGGAAAAGTCTGGCGCGAACACGGCTCCGAAAAGACATGATCAAAAATCGCAGGAAGGATTAATCCTGAGGTTCTTGAGAAAATGGGGCACTTTGACCGTTATCATCGCCGTCGCCATCATTTTCTCGGTCATGTCCCCGTGGTTTTTCACGGTGGCAAACTTCAACAATATCCTATTTTCGATGATCGTGAGCGCGCTCGTCTCCATCGGTCTCACCTATGTGGTGGTCGCGGGCAGTTTCGATCTGTCTATCGGTCTGACCGTTACCACAGCCTCGATCGTGACTGCGTTGATGATCCCGATTGCAGGTCCGGCGGCGGCAATCCTTGTGGCACTTCTGGTCAGCGGTCTGATCGGTCTTATAAACGGCCTGCTCGTTACCTACGGGCGTCTTTCCGGCATCGTTGTCACACTCGGAGTAAGCTTCGTTCTCGGTGGAATGAATTTGTTCATAACGGGCGGCTATCAAGTCGCCGTCGATTACAGTGAGACTGCTTTCCGGTTCATCGGTCAGGGTCGAGTGGGCTGGATCGCTTTTCCCGTCATCATCATGCTTATACTCGCAGCCTTCGGCCATCTGCTGGCGACGAAGACGCGCGCGGGATATTACATCACTGCAGTGGGCGACAATCCGATGGCGGCTTATTATTCCGGTATCAAGGTCTATTTCTGGATCATCACCGCCTTCATTCTGTCTGCTGTTTTTGCCGGTATGGGCGGTGTTTTGCTCACGTCGATCTCCTCCTCGGCACAGCCTGTCGGTGGACAAGGATATCTGCTTGAATCCTTTGCAGCAGTCTATCTGGGCGCGACGATTTACGGAAAGGGCAAACCTCACATTCTTGGAACTTTGATCGGCGTTTTCTTCCTCTACATGCTGAGCGCCGGCATGAATATGCTGGGCATACCCTTCGCAGCGCGCCAGCTTGCCAACGGCCTGATTCTGATCCTGGCGGTCGGTGCCAACGCTCTTCTCAACCGTGAAGAAATCCATCTCAAGTTTATCTGAGGGAGCACTGTGATGTCTGCAACGCAGAGCAACGCGATTGTCGAAATTCGGCAATTGACCAAGGACTTCAGCGGAGTTCCAGTTCTAAAAGGTGTCGATCTAAGTTTCGAAAGAGCTGAAGTGCACGGCCTTCTGGGCGAAAACGGAGCTGGAAAATCGACGCTTATCAAAATCTTGACGGGCATTTATTCCCAGACAGCCGGAACAATCATGGTCAACGGGGAGGTGGCGTCCATTCGCGGCCCCATTGATGCCCACGGATATGGTCTGGGCGCGGTCTATCAGGATGCGGAAATGGTCACCGGTCTGACCGTTGCCGAAAACATCCTGCTCGGCAACGAGCCGGGCGGGGTGTTCATCGATCGCCCCGGCATATTCCGCAAGGCACAGGAGATCGTCGATACGATCGGTCTTGATCTGGATGTTCACGAGATGGCGCGCAATCTGACCGCCGCCCAGATGCAACTCGTCACGCTGGCGATGCTTTTTCACCGGCGATACAAACTCATTATTCTTGATGAACCTACAGCGCGGCTTTCTGGTAACGAGGTCGATCTTCTGTTTACGCTGATTGAGCGGTTCAAGGCGCAAGGCATCACGATCGTCTACATTTCACACAGGTTGGACGAGGTGAAAAAAATCTGCGACCGCGCCACAATCCTTCGTGGCGGGAGAGTTTCTGCGACACTCGGTCGATCAGAGATTACCGAAGAGCGTGTGACCGAACTCATGGTGGATCGGTCGAAGAAAAATCTGGAAGTTCGAAACAAAGGACTGGCCCGGCAAACTGTCGCTCTCGAGGTTCGGAATCTATCCAATGCGCGATTGTCGTCTCTGTCTTTTTCCATTCGTGCTGGAGAAGTGCTGGGCATCACCGGTCCTGTCGGCGGGGGCATGGAGCAGGTCGAAAAAATTCTGGGCGGATTGACCGGCTATGCTGGCGAGGTTCTGGTCTCGGGCGCTCTACGTAAACTTGGTTCGCCCGCTCTTGCACAACAGAGCGGCATCGCTCTCATCCCGGAAGATCGCCGCAAGCAGGCGCTGTTTCCGAACCTGAGCGTCGCGGATAACATCGCGATGCCGGTGCTAAGGCGTTTCGGTCGCCTTTCCTGGGTCCGGTCAGGTCACAAACTGGCTTTTGCACAGGCAACCATGAACCAGCTCAATATCAATCCGCGCGTGCCCGAACGCACAATGAAGTTCTTGTCCGGAGGCAATCAGCAGAAGGCCGTGATCGGGAAATGGATGTCGTCGAAATCCGGTATTTATATCTTCGTCGAGCCGACTTCCGGTGTGGACGTCGGAGCAATCCCGGAGATTTATGCGACGATTCTGGGGCTCGCGGAGCATGGGGCTGCAATCATCGTCATATCGTCCTCGCTCAACGAAATTCTGTCCCTGAGCGAAACCACGATGGTTATCCGCAAAGGGCAGAGGATTTTTGAAGGGCCGACGCGTGACTGCACCTACGATCAGGTGCTCTCGCTTGTCATGTCCGGGCAGGCCGTCAGGAAAGCGATCGCATAACAACTATAAAATAAACACAGAGGAGGTGTGTAGCATGACGAAGATTCCACATATTCAAGAGATTTTTGAACACGTCGAGTTCAGCCGGCGTTCGTTGATACAGTCGTTGGCACTGGGTGGCGCAGTACTTGCCGCAGGTGCCGGTGTCGCGTCGATCGCCAGTGCGGAAAACATTCCGGTATCTAGCGGCGGGAAGAAGGTGAAAGTCGGCATTCCTCTGACCTACGGCCCGTTCAACCAGCCTTGGCGGCGCGGCATGGGTACGATGGTAAAGACCGTTCTCGATAATGGCGGCGAAGTGGTCACCATTCGCGGCGAGCCGACAAAACAGAGCGAACTCGACGCTATGCGCCAGCTTCTCGATCGTGGAATCGACGTGCTTTGCATGGGCAATTACGCGACAGAGTCCGAGACCGCTTACATCGCCGAGGACGCTCATCGCCGCGGCATCAAGACGGTTGGATTTCAGGTGACCGTGAAAGATTCTCCGTCTGTTGTCGAAGACACATGGGGCTTGGCCACCGCGCTTGGCTATTTTGTGCAGAATGCGCTGAAACGACAGGGCAATATCGTTCAAACCGCCGAGGATAAGGGCTTTTTCCAACCGTTCGATATGGAAGCAGCCCAACTCGAGATGATGACCAGCTTCGAGCCGCGCATGAAGGTTCTCCCGTTCATGTCGGGCAGCACGTCCGGCAGCGACCAGATATCGAAAGGGCGCGAAAACGTCCTGTCGCTTTTGCAGGCAAACCCGGACCCTGCAAGCATCAATGCCATTATCTCCTGGTGGTGGCCCCTGTCCATCGGTGCGGTTCAGGGTTTGAACCAGATGAACCGCACCAATATCATGATTGCCAATCACTATTTCTCTGAGCAACTGCTAGAGGAAATGGCTCGTCCGGAAAGTCCGATCGCATTCAGCACGGATACTCCCTGGGATATTGTCGGTGAAAAAACCGCTCAGTTAGCATTGGCGCTGGGCCGTGGAGAAAATGTTCCCAACGACGTTTTCCGAACGCCGGTCAGGGCCATCACGCGCGATCAGGCAGCAGAGACACTGGCAAAGCTTCGTAAGGACGATGCTGAAGCTATTGCGATCCTCAAGCAATATGGTGGCTGACGCTGCTTTTCGGGAAGGGCAACGTTGCCCTTCTTAACTCTATTCTGGAGGATGGGAATGAGTGTACTGATACCAGTGGACAAAGTGCCTGGGCGGGTTATCGCGACGGGATTGAAATTTCCTGAAGGCCCCACGCTGATGAAAGATGGTTCGATTGCCATCGTGGAAATCGAACGCGAGACGGTGAGCCGGGTCGACATGAACGGACATGTCAGCGTTATCGCAAAGGTGCCGGGCGGCCCCAACGGGCTTGCCGTTGGTCCGGACGGCGCATTTTATGTGTGTAACAACGGCGGGTTCACATGGGAGGAGCGTGACGGCATTCTCCATCCGACAGGCCAGGCGACAAGCTATGCGACCGGGAGCATCGACCGTGTCGATCCAGAAACGGGTGAGGTCATCCGCCTTTATGATCGTTGCGGCGATCATCGTTTGAGCGGACCCAACGATATCGTCTTCGATTCCGCCGGCGGCTTCTATTTCACCGATCTCGGCAAGACCAGAGAAAAAGATCGCGACCACGGAGGTGTTTTCTATGCGCGGGCAGACGGATCGTCAATCGTCGAGATAGCGTTTCCTGTACTGACGCCAAATGGCATCGGCCTGTCTCCGGACGAGAAAATACTCTACGTCGCTGACATGGAACCCTCGCGAATTATTGCCTTCGATATCATCGAGCCGGGGGTCGTCCGTAAGGAATCGTTCCCCTCGCCTTATGGGGGGCGTTGCATTTGCGGTCTCCCTGGTTACCAGGGATTCGATAGCCTTGCGGTGGATGCAGAGGGCAACATCCATGTCGCGGCTACGATGACCGGGGAAGTGATCGTTATCAGGCCAACCGGTGAGGTCAAACGCCGTGTCGCCTTCGGCGATCCTTTCACCACCAATATTTGCTTCGGCGGCAACGACCTGAAGACGGCATTCATAACACTCTCTGGAATCGGCTTGCTTATAGCGGTGGACTGGGAAGAGACAGGCTTTCGCCTCCCTTTCGAGATTTAGGTAGACGCGGCTGAGTAGGTGAGCTTCTCGGAACTACAGAGGTTCCGAGCTCACCTTGAGCTAAAAAGCAAATTTTGGCCAGAGAGCTAGCCCATTGGCTTGTTGGGCTATCTCAACGGATCGGCCGGAAATGACCAGTTGGCTTGACTAAGCACTACTCAAAAAATTCTTCTACAACGGCGGGCGCTGGCAGGACTACTGGATTGATCTGAGAGGCGATTGAGAGTTTCGTCTCCTAAAAAGCGGGATATTTGTCTTTGCTTCCTATGTCGAAGCCTATGTAGAATGGATGCAAAAATGCTGAAAGCTCCGCAGCCCGATCTACCATGGCGCGCCCTAACGCTACTTTGGCAGATTAATCCTAGGTTAAGGCTAATCGGCCATCTTTGGCATTCCAACAGGGGTGCGAAGGATGGCAGAGCAGGGAGTTGTACTGACGGAATGGCTGAGGCCTTTCGTTGAGAAACTTGGTCACAAGAAGCGGCGGGAGATGTGCCCGATCTATGTTTCGGGCCTGATCGGGCCGGGAGATCGCAAGAGTATCGGGTCGATGTCGGAGCGCCTTGCGCCTGATCGCTACGACCGCCTGCATCATTTCATCTCGGATAGTACTTGGGACGCCGGTCCGCTTGAGGCGGAATTGGCGGTGCAGGCGGACAGAATAGCCGGAGCTCCAGATGCATTTCTGGTGATCCACGATACGGTCCTTCCGAAGAAGGGCGACCACTCGGTAGGGGTCGCGCCGCAATATGCGTCGATGCTGGGCAAGCGCGCCAATTGCCAGACGCTGGTGTCACTGACGCTGGTACGCGACGAGGTCCCTGTCACGTTGGGTTTGCGGCTGTTCCTGCCCGAGAGTTGGACCTGTGATCAGGACAGAATGGCAAAAGCGGGCGTTCCCGAGCTGTCGCGCGTATCGCGCACCAAGCCGGAGATTGCGCTCGACGAGATCGATCGGCTGATTGCCGCAGGTGTCCGGTTTGGTACTGTGCTCGCGGATGCAGATTACGGTCTGTCGGCCGCCTTTCGTCAGGGGTTGAGTGCGCGGGGTCTCACCTGGGCCGTCGGCGTTCCCAAGCATCAGAAGGTTTATCCCCATGATGTCGCATTGATCTTTCCTGTCGCGGGCCGTGGACAACCGCGCAAGTATTCCATCCCCGATACGCTGGCGGCCTCGACGTGGACGAAACTCAGCTGGCGGCGTGGCACCCAAGGCCGATTGACCTCGCGCTTTGCTGCCCTACGCATTCGAATTGCGGATGGCAGCCCCCAACGCCTCCTCGACAAGGGACAGCAGCATATGCCAGGCGAGGAAGCCTGGCTGGTTGGCGAGAGGCGCTCAAACGACGAACGCAAATACTACCTGTCCAATCTTCCAGCAGAAGCGACATTAAGACAGTTGGCAGCGGCCATTAAAGCTCGTTGGGTCTGCGAGCAGGCTCATCAGCAAATGAAGGAAAAATTCGGCCTCGATCACTTCGAAGGTCGATCATGGCAAGGCCTACACCGACACACGTTGATGACCATGATCGCATATGCCTTCCTGCAACATCAGCGCCCATACAAGGCAAAGCGGGAAAAAAAGGAACAGACACGGCCCGCCTAAACCGATACTGCCAGCTATCCGACGCGCCGTCATAGCCGTGCTCTCAAACTACCATCCGCCACAACGATGTCCACACTGCCGTATCCGGTTCCAAATCATCCCGGAATAAATTCTACCAAAGTAATGTTAGGCTCCAAACCCAATAAATAGGCGCTGGTTTGCGACGGTTGATCGAGCAGTGTATGCACCTCGATGTGAACTGCCCCCCATTTCGACCGGACAGTCGGCATAAGCAGGAAGGCTCAAGCACAGGCTTGAGGACAGGCTTATGTCTAACGAGTATCGACACGTTGAATTGCTGACGGGTAATGTTCGCCGGAGACGGTGGGACCGGTCTGGAGGAAGCGACCGAGGGCAGGTGAGTAAGCACGCGCGCGGTTGTGGTAGGGCCCGCTTTCCAGACCCCACCATTTTCATCTATCGTTTCGTAACAAAGGTGACTACCGCACCTTGGCAAGGAAACGCTGCAGATGCTCACTCGTGGGGTTTGTCATAACGTCCTTCGCCGGTCCGATCTCCTCCATCACCCCTTGGTGGAAGAAAGCGACCCGATCAGAAACGTCTCTTGCAAACCCCATTTCGTGGGTGACCACAATCATTGTCATTCCCTCTGACGCAAGCATGCGCATGGTATCGAGCACTTCGCCCACCAATTCGGGATCCAACGCCGACGTGGCCTCGTCGAACAGCATGTAGCTAGGTTCCATAGCAAGCGCGCGAGCGATGGCGAGGCGCTGCTGCTGACCACCAGACAACTCAAGCGGAAAGGCATCGAGTTTATCACCGAGGCCGACGTGTTTTAGTTGCTTCTCCGCCATCGCCTGGGCATCGGCCTTGCTCCATTTTTTGACAATGCGCGGGGCCAACGCGACATTCTCCAAGGTCGTCAGGTGCGGGAAGGAATTCCATTGCTGAAATACCATTCCAATCTTCTCACGAAGCTTGTTCAGATTCGTGGTCTTGCTATGAACGTCGGTTCCATCCACGCTAATCCGCCCGCCTTGGATGGGTTCGAGCCCATTCACGCAGTAGAGCAGTGTGGATTTTCCTGACCCGGAAGCGCCAATAATCGAGAGCACTTCGCCCTGGGAGACCTCAAGGTTAATACCCTTCAGAACCTCATGCGTCCCGAAAGACTTGCGTACGTTTTCAAGTGTAATCATCGCTTCCACTTCTTTTCGATAAGGTCTCCGGCACGCGCGATCGGATAGGAGAGCAGGAAGTAAAACAGGCCGATAAGGAGCATGATCTTGAACGACTCCTGTGTCCTCGTCGTCAGGATCTGGGATGCACGCAGCAACTCCACGTAGCCAATTGCCGATACCAGCGCGGAGTCTTTTACGACTGACAGCGCCACCCCGATCCAGGAGGGTAGAACAGACCGCAACCCGATGGGCCAAACGACGTAGCGCATGTCTTGGAAATACGTCATCCCAAGAGAACGAGCGGCTCTGCGCATCGGCGGGCTGACAGCCTCGATACCGGACTTCGCGACCATTGCGACAAGACCTGCGGTATAGAGCGAAAGAACAACGGTCCCCGACCAGAATGCAGTCATCGGAAACCCTGCGATCGCCACGAAACTGTCGAATAAGATGAGTTGGATGAGCAAAGGCACGCTTCGGAAGACGTCAAGGACAGACATGATGCCGGCGTTCAGTAAGAGGTTTCTGAGCGTCAGCAACCAGCCAAACACGACACCGATCAGGGTACCGGCGGTTATTGCCGTGATTGATATGATGAGCGTTCGTAATGCCGCCTCGGCGAGGAACCACAGATCGTCCCAACGAAGGCTTGTGAAAAATTGAGCCTGATCATTCATCGTTGCGCTTGCCCCCGAAACAATCGCCAGCCGACGAGTCGAGCCAACAGCATGATGAGCTTTGCGAGTATATAATAAATGACCGCCGCTGCTGCGAAGAACTCGAAGGTCCTGAAGGTCCGCGAGTTGTAGAATTGTGTCTCGCCCGCAAGTTCGCGAAGTCCGGCGAGCATACCGAGAGAACTCATGAGAAGGACCCAGATGAACTGGTTAGTCATTGGATAGTAGATGGCCCGGAGAACCTGCGGCAGGATCACGTAGCGCTGTGCGTGATAGGCTGTCATGCCGAGCGATCTCGCGGCTCGAACCTGCGTTGGTGCAACAGAGTTGAAACCGCCACGGAAAGTTTCCGCCATGTAGCCGGCAGTGTTGAAGGTCAGGGCGGTCACGACAGCGGTAAACGAGCCAAGAAAAATTCCGAACTCGCCAAGGCCCCAATAGAAGAAAAATATCTGAAACAAAACCGGCGTGTTTCGTGCGATTTCAATCCAAGTCCCCGCCAACGCTCGCGGCAGAAACGCATTTGACATCCTTCCGTAGGCTAGCAAAAGGGCAAATATCATTCCCAGAATCATCGAGATGACTGTAACTTGAAGTGTTACGAGCGCCGCTTCCAACAGATGAGGAAGCGCCTTGATGACCGGGGGCCATAGAAAATGATAGTTCATAGCGTCGTCTCCAAACCGAAAGCGCGCGCAGGCTGCGCTTGCACGCGCTCTCGATGATTAATTAGCGATAGACGCCGGGAGTGGTCAGATCAGGCATGGTGCCGCCGACATACTTCCCGTAGAGTTCCTGCAGTCGGCCGTTGCGATGTTCATGGTTGATGAACAGATTGAGGTAGTTCAGCCAACCATACTCCTCCCGCAACGTCATGAACGCGGTCACGTCCTTTCCAAAGGGTGCGATCGGTCCGAGTTTCACTTTCCCGAATTTGCCGGATTTCACGATGTTTGCGATCGACGTATCGGAGCCGATAGTTGCATCCACACGGCCTTGTCCCACAGCCATGAAGCTCTCATTTTCGCTCTGGAACGTAATGAACTCACCCTTGGAATCGGGCCAGTGCTGCGTCTTGTAGTCGGTAAAATTGCTTTCGTAGGTCGTGCCCACGGCGGCACCGACTTTGGCGTCCTTGAGCTCGTCCCATTTGGTGATCTTTGAATCCGCGGGAAGAAGTGCCTGGAAATAGGTCACCATATACGGGATGCTCAATCCGACGGTCTTTGCGCGCTCCAGCGTGTCCGAAGACGATGCGATGACCACGTCCGTCTTGCCGGAGATCAAGGAAGGGATTCGCTCGGCCCAGGTGACGCCGACGATCTCCGCTTCGATTCCAAGTGCCTTGGCGAGATCTTTGCAAACGTCGACATCAAGGCCGGTCGGATTGTTATCGGCATCCCGAAAGCCCATCGGCGGAAAATCGAGAACGACGGCGCAGCGTACCTTGCCTTCGCTAAGGACGTCGTCCAGTTTATCGGCATGAGCTGTGCTCGCCATTCCGAATGTCAGAGATGCAGCGACAAGCGCCCAACCCATATGTTTGATTGTCGTCATGTTCCAAAGTTCCCCTAAATTGGCGTTATGACGCGTCCTCGCGGAGTACCGCTCCCAAGGCGCGCCACACAAAGGTTAGGGCGACTCCTCGGCATTTTATATCGTTCAAATCTATCGACTTGGCGGCATTTGCCGAAGTGCAGGGCCTACCTATCCATATCTGCCGCGATGTTTTTCGGGCGGTCGCGGCAGCTGACGATCCCGCTTGCGAGATCCGTGCGAAGAGTGTCGCGCCTCGGCGAATCCGGCTGCAGTGGGAAAAAAAGAAGCCCGGTCAATCGCCGGGCTCCATCGTCTACAGGTGATGATTCAGGTCTGGGCCCACACCACGAGTGCGCCGCAGGCGAGGGCAAAGACGATAAATGCGAGCCGCCCCCCGTTGTAGACGCGGATCTAGCCTCCGGGGATCTTCGAGGTTCGGGAGGCATATCCGCTGTTCCATAGCATTGATCTCTTTAGATGCCGCCGAGGTGAAGGGTTTTGAGTTCTAGGAACTCCTCAAGCCCGTGATGCGAACCTTCGCGACCCAGACCGGATTCCTTGATGCCGCCGAACGGAGCTGCCGTCGTAGACACAGATCCAGCATTGATGCCAACCATGCCGAATTCAAGCGCCTCGGCGACGCGGAACGCGCGCGAGATATCGCGTGTGTAGAGATAGGAAGCGAGACCAAACGGCGTATCGTTCGACCATTTGACCGCTTCGTCCTCCGTGTTGAAGCGGAAGAGAGGCGCTACCGGGCCGAAAGTTTCTTCCTGTGCGATCCTCATATCGACTGTGGTATTAATCAAAACAGTCGGCTCGTAGAACAGCCCCGACCTAAACTTGCCGCCGGTAACGACCAACGCGCCATGCGCGGTCGCGTCGTCGACATGCTCCTGGATCTTCGTGATCGCTGCGCGATTGATCATCGGGCCGATTGTTGTTGCTTCCGCTAGGCCGTCGCCGACAACGAGCTTATTGGTTGCCGCGACCAATTTGCCGGCGAATGCCTCGTAGACGCCCTCCTGTACAAAGATGCGGTTGGCGCAAACGCAAGTCTGGCCGCCATTGCGGAACTTGCTTGCCATCACACCGGTCACCGCAGCATCGAGGTCGGCATCATCGAAGATGATGAATGGCGCATTGCCTCCGAGCTCCAATCCAACTCGCTTAACGGTTGAAGCGCATTGTTCCATCAACAGTTTTCCGACTCGGGTCGAACCGGTGAACGTCAACTTTCTGACGATTGAGCTGCGGGTCAAAGCGCCGCCAATCTCGGCGGGTTTCCCGGTTACAATGTTGATGACGCCCTTGGGAATTCCCGCACGCTCGGCGAGAACGCCAAGAGCGAGCGCGGAAAACGGCGTTGCTTCGGCTGGCTTGATTACAATTGTGCAGCCCGCGGCAAGAGCCGGGGCAGCCTTGCGTGTGATCATAGCGTTCGGAAAATTCCACGGGGTAATCGCAGCGACGACGCCGATTGGATGCTTCTGAACGATGATCCGGCCGTCAGCCGATGCAGCGGGAATGGTTTCGCCATAGATCCTGCGCGCCTCTTCGGCGAACCACTTTACGAAGGACGCGCCGTAGGTGATTTCTCCACGAGCCTCGGAAAGCGGCTTTCCTTGTTCCAGCGTCATGATCCGCGCAAGGTCGTCCGCATTCTCGATCATGAGATCGAACCAGCGCTCGAGCAGCGCTCCACGTTCTCCAGCGGTTTTTTTGCGCCAGGATTTGAATGCTGCATCCGCCGCAGCAATAGCGCTGTCAGTTTCTGGTGCCCCCAATTCGGGTACATGCCCGATGATCTCACCCGTGGCAGGGTTGTCGACTGCAAATGTGGCTTTGCTCGCGGCACCCACCCAGTTTCCGCCGATGTAGCAGAGTTCGGTAAAAAGGGCCGGATCTTTCAGCTGCTGCGCTATGGTCATGATGTTCTCCAAGTGTTTGAGACATCATTCTCCAGGTTGTGCGGCACAATCTGCCGAAACGAACCGCAACGTTGATAGCAACGACCAAAATTGCCCCCGTCAATCATCGTAAGCCACTGCACGATCAGGTGCACAATGGTCCAAACTTAGAAAATGAGGTTGGTAATGGAAAAGGCTCAGATTGTTTATGACGACTTCGCGAAGGTGGATATCCGTATCGGGCGTGTCCTGACGGTACAGCCGTTCGAGCGGGCACGTCACCCGGCATACAAGGTTGAGGTGGATTTCGGCGATCTCGGCCGCAGATGGTCGAGCGCCCAGATCACCAGCTACAGCGCCGAAGAGCTGATCGGCCAGATAGTGACCTGCGTGGTGAACATGCCGCCGCGCAACATCGCAGGCTTCCAGTCGGAAATCTTGATACTGGGCGCCAAGGACACGAACGGCAACGTCAAGCTCCTGCGGCCAACGCATGACATCGAAATCGGCGAAGCTGTCTTCTGAAACGGAGCGCGAGCGCTTATAAATGGGAACGGAAAATGGAAACGGCTGACTTTATTGTTATTGGTGCGGGGATTGCAGGCGCATCCGTCGCTTATGAACTAAGCGGGAATGGCAAGGTTATCGTTCTCGAGACGGAATCCTCCCCCGGATATCATTCGACCGGACGCTCGGCGGCTGTGATGTCAGAGAATTACGGACCGGCATTGTGGAGCCGACTGGTTACGGCGTCGCGCTCATTCCTTGAGACGCCTCCGGACGGCTTTACCGACGTGCCACTCGTCACGCCGCGTGGTGCCTTGTTTTTGGCCCGCGACGGCGAGCAGGCGCAATTGAAAGCCCAGGCTGAAGAGCTTGTTCGCCGAGGGGCGACGATCGAACTGACATCGTCCGAAGAAGCTTTGCGGTTCTGCCCGGTCATCAAGTCAAGCGAGTTTGTCTCGGCCCTCTATGAGCCGGACTGCATGGACATCGACACGGACGCGCTGTTGAGCGGCTATCTGAAAATGCTCCGCGCTCGTGGTGGACGAGTGGTCACGAATGCAAGGGTCGAGATCTTGAAGCGGACGGATGGTGTCTGGCGCATATCCACGCCTGCCGGCTCGTTCGAAGCGCCAGTCGTGATCAACGCGGCGGGTGGCTGGGTACAGGAAGTTGCGACACTCGCGGGACTTTCCTACCGCAATGTCATCCCGTTCCGCCGTACCGCGGTTGTTTTCGACCCGCCGGCCGGCAGCTCGATCCAGACATGGCCGATGACGTTCGATGTGGCCGAAACCTTCTACTTCAAGCCGGAAGCCGGGCGCATCATGGTTTCCCCGGTCGACATGGCACCGTCCGAGCCCTGCGATGCACAGGCCGACGAGCTCGAGGTCGCAATCGCGATCGATCGCATCCACACGTTCACAACGATGGAGGTGAAGAGCGTCAAGCACAAGTGGGGCGGTCTCAGGACTTTCGCATCGGACCATGAGCCGGTCATCGGCCGCGATCCCGAGGAGCAGAGTTTCATCTGGTTGGCGGGGCAGGGCGGCAACGGTGTGATGGGCGGCGCAGCTGCCGCACGGCTTGCAGCGAGCTTCGCCGTCGGCGCTGAGATCCCCGCCGACATAGCCGCATTGGGCATCACCGAAGAGAACGTATCGCCGGCCCGATCATGTGTCGTCGACACAAGTGGCGAGAAGCCCGTCGTCGGTACGCTCGACGCATTCGCCTGACCATTCATTTCTCTGAGCAAGGGATCGCTAATCAATAGGCGGTCCCAAGACGACCTCGTAACGCTGTCTGTCCAGAACAATCACGCAGAAAGGAAATCATTATGACAAAGCGCAGCAAGGAAGAGCTTCTCGCCGCCCGCCAGAACAATATCCCGAGGGGTATTCTAACCGCCCATCCGATCCTCGTTGAACGTGCCGAAGGCGCCTACATCTGGGACACGGAAGGTCAGCGATATCTCGACTTCGTCGGCGGCATCGGCGTGCTGAACGTCGGGCACAACCACCCGCGTGTCGTGGCTGCCGTCCAGGAGCAGTTGAAGCGTGTCACCCACACGGCCTTCCAGGTTGCCGCCTACGAGCCTTACATCGAGCTCGCCGAGCGCCTCAACAAGCTGGTCGGCAAGGGGGCAGCCTACAAGAGCGTCTTCTTGACCACCGGGGCCGAAGCAGTCGAAAATGCCGTCAAGATCGCTCGCGGTTACACCAATCGTCCCGGCATCATTTCTTTCCGTGGCGGGTTCCACGGCCGAACCCTGCTCGGCGTCACGCTCACCGGCTTTGGCCAGCCCTACAAGCAGAACTTCGGCCCGTTCGCGGGGGAAGTATTCCACACGGCCTATCCAGACGCTTATCGTGGTGTGACGACTGAAGGGGCGATCGCAGCGCTCGAAGAAGTGTTTGCAACGGAAATTGCGCCGGATCGCGTCGCCGCGATTATTATCGAACCTGTTCAGGGCGACGGTGGCTTCCTTGCCGCTCCGGTCGAGTTCCTGCAACAGCTTCGAGCGATTACCGAACGCCATGGTATCGTTTTGATCGCGGACGAAATCCAGACCGGCTTTGGCCGAACCGGCACGATGTTCGGCTTCGAGCATTCGGGCATCCAGCCAGATCTCGTGACAGTGGCAAAAAGCCTCGCTGGCGGCTTCCCCATCTCCGGTGTAGTCGGCAAGGCGGAGATCATGGATGCTCCGACACCAGGCGGCCTCGGCGGCACATATGGCGGCAACGCCATTGCCTGCGCGGCCGCACTCGCCGTTCTTGATGCCTTCGAGCAGGACGGCCTGCTGGAACGCTCAAAGACACTCGGCAACACGCTCCACGCCGCGTTGGAAGAACTTCAGTCCACACATGACTTCATCGGCGTTGTTCGCGGTCGCGGCTTTATGCAGGCAATCGAGTTTGTGACGGATTCAACGTCGAAGCGGCCGGATCCGGACCGCGCTCAGCGCGTCATGGAACGCGCTCGGGAGGGCGGTCTCCTAGTCATCAAGTGCGGCGTGTATCGCAACATCGTCCGGTTTCTGGCTCCGATCGTGCTGTCGGATACTGATCTTGAGGAGGCACTACGGATCGTGCGGGATGCCATCGAGGGCGAGCGCCTGTCGTCGGCAGCGTAAAGTCAGTATCTCATTGCCCGGCAGCGTTCCTGCCGGGCATCCTTTTGAGGATCGGCGCGGCAGGGCCATGCCCTTGGGTGCCAGAGGAGGAATTGTGCGATGCGCGCAGTCTTTGCTGATTGCACTGAGGAACTTCGGCGAGTGATCGAATTGCAGCGCCTACACGTCCCAAGTTCTGTACGGATCAACTACGGCACACCGACGGAAGCCGAGCTGATCGAACTGTGCTCGGACAGGGACGTGCTTTTTGTCGAACACACGGTGGTCCCCAGCTCTGTCCTCGCGGCATGCCCGTCGGTCCGTGCCGTGATCTTCATGGGAACGGGAGCAGGAACCTATCTCGATCTCGATGACGCCGTCCAACGGGGGGTTGATGTGCTGACTACGCCTGGCTACGGCGATCGAGCTGTTGCGGAACACGCCTTCGCACTGATGCTTGCAGCCGCCCGCAACATCGCGACGATGGATCGCGAACTGCGCGCTGGTGAGTGGAAACCGCTAGGCGGGCTGCAGCTCGAAAATCTGAAGATTGCCGTGATCGGACTTGGCGGGATCGGCGCGACGATGGCCGATTTGGCAAGCTCGGTCGGTATGCGGGTGTCGGCCTGGAACCGGACTCACAAGGACAATCCGCACTTTGTCGCAGATCTTGACGAGGCGCTCGACGGCGCGAGCGTCGTCTCGCTCCATCTTTCTCTGAGCGATGAGACGCGTGGGATCATCGATTCTCGCCGGATCATGCTTCCGGCTAGGGGTTTTATTCTCGTGAACACGGCGCGCGCCGCGCTCGTGGATGAATATGCTCTCCTTGAAGGGCTTTCGGGCGGACAGGTCGGCCACGTGGCTCTGGACGTGTTTCCTGAAGAACCGCTTCGGGCACCCAACCCTTATACGCAGCGCGCGAACACTACTCTGACAGCCCACGCAGCCTACATGACCGACGCGGCCTATGCCGAGCTCTGGAACAGGACGCTCAAGGCATATGACAGGCTTGTAGCTCAACTGTGCCAGTAAGGCAGCCGCTTGGCACCTGCTTAAACTGAATACAAACATGGGAACCGCAAAATGAAAATCCTTGTCCCCGTTAAACGAGTCGTCGATTACAACGTGAAGATCCGCGTGAAATCGGATGGTTCTGGCGTTGAGCTTGCCAATGTGAAGATGTCGATGAACCCGTTCGACGAAATCTCGGTGGAAGAGGCCCTTCGCTTGAAGGAAGCCGGCAAGGCCGAAGAAGTCGTGGTCGTCTCCATCGGCCCGGCCAAGGCGGAAGAAACGCTGCGCACCGCGCTCGCCATGGGTGCCGACCGCGCCATCCTCATCGAGACCGACGAAACGGTTGAGCCGCTCGCCGTCGCCAAGCTGCTGAAGGGTGTCGCTGAGGCTGAACAGCCCGGTCTCGTCATCGTCGGCAAGCAGGCGATCGACGACGACAGCAACCAGACCGGCCAGATGCTGGCCGCCCTTCTCGGCTGGGGCCAGGGCACGTTTGCCTCCAAGGTCGTACCATCAGATGGCAAGGTCGCGGTCACCCGCGAAGTCGATGGCGGTTTGCAGACGATCGAGCTGAAACTTCCCGCCGTCGTCACCACCGACCTGCGCCTGAACGAGCCGCGTTACGCCTCGCTGCCGAACATCATGAAGGCGAAAAAGAAGCCGCTCGACAAGAAGGCTCCGGCCGATTTCGGCGTCGATGTTTCGCCGCGCCTGAAGGTGCTGAAGACCGAAGAACCTGCGGGCCGCAAGGCCGGCATCAAGGTTGGCTCGGTTGCCGAGCTGGTCGAAAAGCTTAAAGCCGACGGCGTCCTCTAAGGTTTCGGAAAAGGGAGATATTCTTATGGCCATTCTTCTTCTGGCAGAACACGACAACGCAACCCTTTCCGACCTGACGGCGAAGACGCTGACGGCGGCAGCGCAGATTGGCGGCGACGTCCATGTGCTGGTTGCCGGCGCCAATGCCAAGGGCGCTGCCGACGCTGCCGCGAAACTCTCCGGTGTGTCCAAGGTGCTGCTTGCCGAAGACGCATCCTATGCCAACGCGCTCGCCGAGCCGCTGGCGGCGCTGGTTGTTTCGCTCAGCCCCTCCTATGACGTCATCATCGCCCCGGCGACGGCATCCGCCAAGAACGTGACGCCGCGCGTTGCGGCCCTTCTCGACGTGGCCCAGGTCTCGGAAATCATCGAGGTCGTCAGCCCTGATACCTTCAAGCGCCCGATCTATGCCGGCAACGCCATCCAGACGGTGCAGGCAACCGACGCCAAGAAGGTCATCACCGTGCGTCCGACCGCCTTTGCGGCAGCGGCAGAAGGCGGTTCGGCAGCGGTCGAAACCATCGGCGCGGCCGCAAACCCCGGCCTTTCCAGCTTCGTTTCCGATGCCCTGGCGTCGTCCGACCGTCCGGAACTGACCTCTGCGAAGATCATCATCTCGGGCGGCCGCGCGCTTGGTTCTTCCGAGAAGTTCAGGGAAGTCATCCTTCCAGTCGCCGACAAGCTCGGTGCAGCCGTTGGCGCATCGCGCGCAGCCGTCGATGCCGGTTATGCGCCGAACGACTGGCAGGTGGGCCAGACCGGCAAGGTGGTTGCCCCGCAGCTTTACATCGCCGCAGGCATTTCGGGCGCCATCCAGCATCTGGCCGGCATGAAGGACTCGAAGGTTATCGTCGCCATCAACAAGGATGAAGAAGCGCCGATCTTCCAGGTTGCGGATTACGGCCTCGTCGCCGATCTGTTCGAAGCCTTGCCGGAACTTTCCGAGGCCATTGGTTAGCCGGAAACGATGATATGTCTGCTTTGGCAATTTCTACATTCGCGTTTGCATGGATCTGTTTCTCGGTCCTAGTCTCACTGTGGGTGGCCTCCTTGCCCGCATTGCGGAGCGCCCGTCGCTTGTCTGAAGGCTAGTTTCAGCCCAATGGCGGCGACTGTTTCAGCGAGCGGGCCGGTTCGACGGTCTCTATCCACAAAGCCGTCGATTTACGATGCGCTGTGCGGCGCTGCCACTGATGACGCTGTGTATCAACGCCTAAAGCGCCGATAGAAGCCGAATACCAATTCTTAGCCCCTTCGCCACGCCGGAGAAGGGGGTAACTTCTCGCAACCTGTTTTACCGGAGCCGTAGAATGGATCAACAAAACCTCTCGCCGATAAGTTCCAACACGCCCTTCCTTGAAAGTGTCGACGCGTATATCGACCGCGCAATGGAGCACTTGGATCTATCGGAAGGTCTCGCTGAACGGATCAAAGCCTGCAACTCAACCTACACTGTCCGCTTTGGGGTACGGCTCCGCGGTCGGACGTACAGCTTCACCGGCTGGCGGTCTGTCCATAGCGAGCATGTGGAACCGGCAAAGGGCGGTATCAGATATTCTCTCCTGTCCGATCAGGAAGAGGTCGAAGCGCTGGCCGCGCTGATGAGCCTTAAATGCGCTGTCGTTGACGTACCTTTCGGCGGATCGAAAGGAGCCTTGAAGATTGATCCCGCTCAGTGGGAGCCGCATGAACTCGAGCGAATTACCCGTCGTTTCACGCAGGAACTCGCAAAACGCAACCTCATTTGCCCCGGTCGGAACGTGCCTGCGCCGGACATGGGCACCGGGGAGCGGGAAATGGCCTGGATGGCTGACGAATACAAGCGTACAGGTCCATCAGATGTCGTAAATGCCAACGCGTGCGTCACGGGAAAGCCGCTTGCTCGTGGGGGCATCGCCGGGCGGACGGAAGCCACCGGCAGGGGCATACAATACGCGATACAAAGCTACCTGCGTGATCCCCATGAAAACGGCATCGATGGCCGTCGCGAGCTAAGCTCCATGACCATCGTCGTGCAGGGGTTGGGGAATGTCGGCTACCACGCGGCTAAATTTCTGAGTGAAAACGACGGGGCCAAGATCATTGGTATTGTCGAACGGGACGGATACATCACGAATCCAGATGGCCTCCCGATTGAAGCAGTGAAACAGTATCAACTGGCCAACGGCACCATTCTGGGCTTTCCGGGGGCCACGAGCATCGAGGATTCTGGCGGGGGCCTAGAGCTTCAATGTGATATTCTCATTCCGGCAGCGATGGAAAATGCGATCACCGCCCGCAACGCTTCCCGGATCAAGGCGAAACTGATTGCTGAGGGGGCAAACGGCCCCATCAGTTTCGAGGCTGAAGATTATCTTGCAGATAGAGGCGTCGTTATCCTGCCCGATCTGTTCGTGAACGCCGGCGGCGTGGTCGTCAGCTATTTCGAATGGGTCAAGAACATCACTCACATCCCATTCGGCTTAATGGAGCGTCGGCGTCGCGAACGACGCAATCTCCAGCTGACCCACGCTCTTGAGGCAATGACGGAGCGACCTTTCCCCACTGATATTCGGGATGATTTCCTGGAAGGCGGTGCGGAGATCGACTTGGTGAGGTCGGGCCTCGAGGACGTTATGCGAAGCGCCTATGACAAGATGGCCGAGTTGAAGCGATCCTCTTCGAAAATGAAGACGTTCCGAACTGCGGCTTATGTGATCGCGATTAGAAAGATCGCGGATGCATACCAAGCGATTGGTATCTGATCTATCAACATAACGAGCTGGCGTCCGCCTCCGGGCGCCGGCCCAGAGGACGCCCATGACTGAAATGATTGAACTGCCCGAACGCGAAGCGATGGAATTCGACGTTGTGATCGTTGGCGCGGGTCCTGCGGGTCTTGCCGCCGCGATCCGCCTGAAGCAGGTGGAGCCCGAGCTCTCGGTCGTCGTTCTGGAAAAAGGCGCGGAAGTCGGTGCGCACATCCTCTCGGGCGCGGTGGTCGATCCCATCGGCATCGACCGTCTTCTGCCCGGCTGGCGCGAAGAGGAGGGGCATCCCTTCAAGACCGAGGTCAAGGACGACCAGTTCATGTTCTTGGGCCCGGCCGGCTCCATCCGCCTGCCGAATTTCATGATGCCGCCCTTGATGAACAATCATGGCAACTACATCGTCTCGCTCGGGCTGGTCTGTCGATGGCTGGCGGAAAAGGCGGAAGGGCTCGGCGTCGAGATCTATCCGGGCTTTGCCGCCACGGAAGTGCTCTATAATGACGAAGGCGCCGTCATCGGCGTCGCCACCGGCGATATGGGCATCGAGAAGAATGGCGAGCCTGGTCCCGCCTTCACCCGCGGTATGGAGCTGCACGGCAAATATGTGCTTGTTGGAGAGGGCGTGCGTGGATCGCTCGCCAAGGAGCTGATTTCCAAATTCGACCTCTCGAAAGATCGCGAGCCACAGAAATTCGGCATCGGCATCAAGGAGCTCTGGCAGGTCAAGCCGGAACACCACAAACAGGGCCTCGTGCAGCATTCCTTCGGCTGGCCGCTCGGTTTCAAGACCGGTGGCGGCTCGTTCCTGTATCATCTGGAGGACAACCTCGTCGCCGTCGGCTTCGTGGTGCACCTCAATTACAAGAACCCCTATCTTTATCCTTTCGAGGAATTCCAGCGCTTCAAGACACATCCGGCCATCCGCGATACCTTCGAGGGCGGCAAGCGCATTTCCTATGGCGCACGCGCCATCACCGAAGGTGGCTACCAGTCGGTGCCGAAGCTCACCTTCCCGGGCGGCGCGCTGATCGGCTGTTCGGCCGGTTTCGTCAACGTGCCGCGCATCAAGGGCAGCCACAATGCGGTGCTGTCGGGCATGCTGGCGGCGGAGAAGATCGCCGTGGCGATTGCCGCCGGCCGCGCCCATGACGAGGTGGCCGAGATCGAGGCCGAATGGCGCGAAGGCGATATCGGCAAGGACCTGAAGCGGGTCCGCAACGTCAAGCCGCTGTGGTCGAAATTCGGCACGCTCGTCGGTGTCGGCCTTGGCGGTCTCGACATGTGGACGAACCAGCTGTTCGGCTTCTCCTTCTTCGGCACGCTGAAGCACGGCAAGACGGATGCGCAAAGCCTGGAACCGGCTTCGAAGCACAAGCCGATCGCCTATCCGAAGCCGGATGGCGTCCTGACCTTCGACCGCCTGTCCTCGGTGTTCCTGTCCTCCACCAACCATGAGGAAGACCAGCCGGTCCACCTTCAGGTGAAGGACATGGAGCTGCAGAAGCGCTCCGAACACGACGTCTTTGCCGGCCCCTCCACGCGTTATTGTCCGGCCGGTGTTTATGAGTGGGTGGAGAAGGACGGCCAGGAGGTCTACGTCATCAACGCGCAGAACTGCGTGCACTGCAAGACCTGCGATATCAAGGACCCCAACCAGAACATCAACTGGGTGCCGCCGCAGGGCGGCGAAGGGCCGGTTTACGCCAATATGTAGCCCCCCGTCGCGATCAACTACATCGCCCGTGTCCGCGGGATAAGATCGAGCAGAAACATGAGGCACACCTCAGCCGAAAAGTACCCGCAAGGGATTTTGTGCTTGCAGCCACCGATACAGGCAGGGTATCGGCATAATCACCCGACATGCCGAGGTCGTGAAGATGAGCCTCTACAAAAACTTCGCGTCGAAAGCAGATTTGGTTGAAGCCTAGATCGGGCGGCAGCGCATGATAGTGTTGCTATTATCAAGTGGCTCTCACAGGAGACGTTGTCGTCGCAAAAGCTCTGCTCGGTCTTCGATGCATACATCAATTACGCACTCGAAGGGGAAGACAGTTTTCGTGGCTGGCTGCTGACCAATGTCAGCTTGCGAGCTTCAAAACATGGACTCCACACGTGCATCTTTGTTCACTACAAGTCGGACGTCCATCGACTCCTTCGGAACAATCATTCTGTATCAGGGCCGGGATGTTCAATCAGACCAAGGGAACGCTGAGTACTTTTCCTATCTACTGGAAGGCGCGTTGGTGCGGGGCAGGGTTTGACCTTGCCCCGTTGAAATAGTCCATTTTGAAGTAAGCTCTGGCCCATTTTGAGGTGCTCCCCGAATTTGGGCCAGCGGGAGCTGGAATTTTCCGGGGTTAAGACTCAGTGCGACGGTGGTGCCGATGAGCCGTTCATGAGCGAAATCGGCACTTTGTTGCCTATCGCGCTGTGTGGCCGGAATTCGTTATAGTCTCTACGCCAATCCTCCATCTTTGCCCGCGCGTCGTCAAGGGTCATGAACCAGTGAGCGTTCAGGCACTCGGCGCGGAACTTGCCATTGAAACTCTCGATGTAGCTGTTGTCGGTCGGCTTGCCTGGCCGGGAGAAGTCGAGCACGACACCCTTGTGATAGGCCCAAAGATCAAGGTCTCGAGAGATGAACTCGCTGCCGTTATCGACGCGAATGGTCGTCGGATATCCGACCTGGCGGCAGACCCGCTCTAGTGTCTGAACGACATCCTCCCCCTTGTAACTGAAGCGGGCATCGACTGCCGGCGAGAAGCGCGAGTAAGTGTCGACGACCGTCAGAACCCTGATCTTGCGACCAGTGGCCAGTTGGTCATGAACGAAATCCATCGCCCAAACATGGTTGGAATGGGTCGGCTCCGTGCGGTCAGCCCGCAGCTTCGCCTTGACCCGGCGCTTGGGAACCTTGTTGCGGAGCTGGAGGTCCATCTCTTTGTAAAGACGATAGATTCGCTTCGGGTTCACGGGCCAGCCTTCACGCTTGATAAGGATATGCACACGCCTGTAGCCGTAGCGTACCCGCGTCTGGCAGATGTCCTTGATCTTGAGCTTCAACTCGGCCTGCTCGCCACGCCTGGACTTGTAGACATAGAGCGACCGGTCGACTTTCAATACCGAGCATGCACGCCGGATCGAAACCTTCCAGTCAGCCTTGATCGTGTCGACAAGCTTGCGCTTGCGGGCAGGCCTCAAAGCTTTTTTGAAAGCACATCCTGCAGCATGGCCTTGTCCAGTGACAAGTCGGCAACAATCCGCTTCAGCTTGGCATTCTCTTCCTCAAGCTGTCGCAGCCGCTTCATCTCCGAGGGCATCAAGCCCGCGTATTTTTTGCGCCAATTGTAAAACGTCGCGTCCGAAATTCCTGCCTTGCGGCAGACCTCGCCGATCGGCGTGCCATCCTCTGCCTGCTTCAACACGAATGCAATCTGCGCTTCCGAAAACTTCGAGGCCTTCATCGAATTCTCCTCTTTTTCCCACCAGGGATCATAAGTGGAAAATTCCAGTTCTAAATGGCCCAATTTAACGGGGGCACGTCAGAAGCTACCTGTTGAGGCAATCGATAAGACTAAACACCTGTGTAACGCCAACAAGATGCAGCTGGATTTAAATCTTTTTCCAGTTGGATGAGTGATGAGCGGGATATATTGAATGTGACGTTTCGAAGCTCATCCCCAGAGCCATTTTTGTGCGTCTTAAAGTCGAACCCGGCATATATGGCAGCAGCAATTAGAACCCCATTTGGAACATTCATTGGACCAAGGGATTCACCACACGGAAAACGGTAGGAATAGTGCTCTGCGATATGTTTGATCCAATAGCTACCCGCATGGTTTCGAACCGATTTTGCGCGCACTACATTTTCCAAGAATGCCAACGATAGTAGGAACGGCCGTGTGGAAGATCGGCTGCGCAATTCGATACGATCTACCTCAAATGAAGACGAGCCATTTTCGTCCTCTATAAGACCGTTTTGTCGCCGTTCGCTCAATCCCACGCCCCAGCCGCGTACGCTTAGCATAGGATAAAAATCGGAAACACTCTGCATCGCAACTGCTGCGACGGCTTCATAAAGCACCATGGCAGAGCTCTGGATTCCTTGTTGTAGGAGATAGTCAACGAACTCGCATCCATTCACCCTTCTCTTGGCGAGCACCTTATTGTCAGATGTTTTTGCCTCATTGCATTTGTCATAGTTAAAGTTCAAGGATAAAGCGACAGCGGTCTTGCGCCGAGACGCACTGATCTCGTTGCTAGTTTTTGAGAGCTCAAAATCGATATCATTCAAATTCTTTGGGGTTGGAGCGATCTCGATAGGTGCCACTCAGCTACTCCGATATCGGAGGGATCACTTTGCCCGGGTTCATAATTCCAAGCGGATCCAACGCTGACTTGATACGACGCATCAAATCGACCTTGCCACGAGCCCCATAGTGCTCAAGCAAATCCATTTTCACCCGTCCTATACCGTATTCCGCACTGAACGTGCCTCCCATCTTTGATGCGAGGGCGTAGATTTTTGGAGATACCTCCCGTTCAAACGCAGACTTGAATTGCGTTAAGTTCGACTGTGCAGAAGGCACGACATTAAAATGTACGTTGCCATCACCCACATGGCCATAAATTGAAAGAACCGCTTCTGGGGCATTAAGTCTTACGATCTCCGAGGCCGCAAAAATAAAAGTCGCTAAACCTGACGTTCTTACCGCGATATCATGCTTCACGGATCCGCCATGGTGCACTTCGGCTTCAGGAATGCTTTCTCGCAGATTCCAAAAATCTGCGCGTTGTTGTTCGCTTGCCGCGATCGTTCCATCGGTGATCAAACCGGTTTCGAAGAGTTCGGTTAAGAGACCATTCACAGCATCTTCGAGGTTCAGCACTGGAGATGCTGTTGCGACCTCGAGGAGAACGTAATGCTCGCTCCTTTCTTGAAGTGGGTGGCGCAAACCGGTTTTGGAATTGAGAAGCAACTGGAGCGAGGAATGCGACAGGTACTCAAACGATGTGATGGCTTCACCCGACTGGATTTGTGCCGCGTCAAGGATGGCAGCGAGGCTTGCTATGTCGTTTATTGCAAGGAACGCAGTTACCGTCTGTCGAGGTTTGCGGACAAGTTTAAGCGACACACCTGTAATGATGCCAAGGGTCCCCTCGGCGCCTAGGAAAATTTGCTTAATGTCGTATCCGGAATTGTTTTTGCGCAGCGGACTAAGTTCGCTGTAGAGTGAGCCGTCGGGGAGGACGACTTCTAGACCCAAAACCAAATCGCGTGCCATTCCGTATCGGACGACGTTAACTCCACCGGCATTTGTCGATAGATTGCCACCAATTCTGCATGACTGTTGAGAGCCGAGAGAAAGCGGCAGCAATAAATCAGTATCGGCGGCAATTTGCTGCAATTCACTGAGAATCATGCCAGCGTCCACCGTAATTGAGAGATTACCAACATCGAGATCGCGGAGCCGGTTCATTCTTTCAAGGCTGATGACGAGTTCATCACCCCTGTCGCTCGGCGTGGCAGCGGTACAATAGCTTGTGTTACCACCTTGCGGAACGAGACCAACGTGATAGGCCGAACATGCACTCACCACTTCTTGGACCTCCTCAACCGTTCTGGGCCTGAGCAACGCACGCGCAACACCGGTATATTGGCGACGGAAATCGGTGGTATAAGCCGAGATGATGTCTTGATCTCTCGTCACAATAACTTGAGGCAGCTCGGAGAGCACGCGTTCGATGTTGTCCATGGTGTGTTCCGTTCATAGGAGCGATAGGTCTGCTGGGTGCGCTGCACGAGCAAATGGTAGTTGTACATCGGTTCTATTCATTGGTCGTTCAATCAGCTGTCGCTGACGAGCGACCTCAGTGGAACATTGCCGCGGTCAAAGACGGTCTTGATGACGATATAGCTGAAGTACTTTTCGACACCGATATTACGGTCGAGAATCGACTCCATTAGTTCCTGATATTGTGCAACGTTCTTGATAACGAATTTGAGGAGATAGTCGTAACCTCCGCTGACGAGATGGCACTCCTGCAGTGCCTCATTTCGACGGATATCCGACTCGAATTTGATGAAGTCTTCCCGCTTGTGGTCGTTCAACGTCACTTCCGTGAACACAGTGATATGTTCAACAAGTTTCGACAGTTGGAGCCGAGCGTTGTAACTAGCGATATACCCAGCTTCCTCTAGTCGCCTTACGCGGGCAAGGCAGGGGCTTGGCGACAAGCCCACTGCATCGGCAAGGTCGACATTTGAGAGGCGACCATTTTGCTGAAGTTGCGCGAGAATATTGATATCGATCCGGTCTAGTTTTGGTAATGCCACCATTCACGCGCTCCTTCCTAACTTCAGCCCCGAAGAGCTTCCTGATGCGCCTTGGCAAGGTCAGCCATGCTGTTAAAACGGAAGTCGTATTTCGGCATGTCACCGGGATGCATCGTGGCGCCGAAACCCTCCTGATCATAGCGACGATAGATCCAGCAGGACGCAAGGCCATGGCGATTGGCGGGGCCGTGGTCGTGGAACATGCTCTCCGCCGTGTGCAGGATCTCATGCTTTTGAATGCCGAGCGTCTCGAGCTTTTTGATCATGTACTCGAAGTTTCGGTCCGACGGCTTGTAGGACCCAACATCCTCGGCGGTATAGATCGCATCGAACTCTACCTGCAGCTTCTCGTTGCTGGCGGCGAAGCTTTCGTTGTCGACGTTGGAGAGGATGACGAGCTTGTAGTGCCGCTTGAGATACTGAAGAGCGCCAGCGGAGTCGGTGAAGGCGGGCCAATTCTTGACGAACTTGCCATAAGCAACGCACTCCGGCCACGTTACCGAAAGGCCCCATTCTTCGGCCAGACGCTTGTAGACGATAGGCAGCAAGTCACGATAGTTCTTTGCAGGGGTTTGAAGCTGCTGTGAGGATTCATGGCGCGCGTGCGCTTCGAGCACCTGGTCCCTCGTCAGCGGGGTTGCCAACCGGCTGGTCAGTGGCTTGAGTCCTTCGAACATGCCTGATTCCCAGTCGATGAGCGTGCCGTAGCAGTCGAAGGTCAGGGCTTTGAAGTCGGTCAGTTTCATTGGCGTAGGTCCTTGTTGTCAAATGGGACGGCTTGCGTTGTATGGATCCCGAGGTTGGGAGCGTATTTTGGGTTCCTCCCCCTTAAGCGCTCACAATTGCTGCATTTGGGTCGGAGATGGTAAATTGCAGGGCAGGCGCTCGGCTAACATCAACTCGATGGTTCATTTTGCCTCACCTCCTCTGAACACTTCGATTTTGCCATTGACCGAGAACAGTTGCGGATAGAACCGCAAGTCGAAAAAGCATGACCTGCCGAAGAAGATGGTCAAATTGGCATATCATGCCACATTAATGAATGCGCTGGATTCTTGTTTAGCTTGGCATTTCTCTTATCAGAACAGCGGGTTCCGCGCCTAGGGCGTGAGCCGAGGCGCTGAAAGTCCGCTGGCCGAACAGGTTGAAGCAGCAGTTTATGCTGCTTCCATGCGCGCGGTAGGCCGCGAGCGCGTACCCTCGAAGAGAGGTCCTAGGGGTACGCATGATAAAAAGACTCGAGAAAAAGTGGTGCGCCAAATTGTGCCAACACGGCAAAGCACCGACCATCCTCCTCAGTGAACTGGTTCTCGCGCCCCAGTATGTTCATAGAGCCGACCGTTTTCCCCAGCCAGCGAACTGGAACGTTCAGTACGCTTTCACAGCCGATAGCCCAAAGTGCTTCATAGTCAAAAAACACGTTGCGGAGGTCCTCGCGATTTCGGCCAATATAGGCACGGCCCTCACCGATGATCCGGTCGGCCCATATGCCAATTGGCATCGGTTTGGTGCCACCTGTAGGGCTAACATCCTCCCGATTCGAATAAAGACGGGACATAGTATTTTCGCGATAGTCGAAACGAAGGACGGTGAATAAAATGTGGGAGAAATTCGTTTTTGACTGCGCCTCGAACAGCTCGAAAGCCGCGTGCTCGCTTGGTAGGCGCGAAAGATCCATACTAAAATTCTGAATGTCTTCCATAGTAGTCATTTGAAACTCAATTCCAGTTTGTTTGTTGGCCCCGACGCTTTGATGAATTCCTCGACATCTACGTCCCGCAGGATCATCATCAAGCCCAGGTCATTGTTGTCATCCACCTGGATCGAGCGGGGAGGGGCGAATATCCCGCCGACCCCGTTGATCAACAGCGCTGTCGACAAACCACTGGGCTTCACGAACCCTTTCATTCTCAGCAGGCGACTATCCAGGTGTCCGCTGATGTCTTCGATCCACACGCTGATCTCGTCCCAAGCCGCGGAGGGATGCCAACGGGCAAAACCTATTTTGATGCGGGATGGCTCGCTCGCTCGCGCGGCAAATTGCGAAACCCTCGGCGGCTCCATATGGCTGTCGCTATCGAAGGCAGTTTTTGCACGCCGCTGTCGATCCGACTCGACCAGTTGGAAGGCCAACGGATTGAAGCTTCGAGCCTGCGCCGCGACCGATGCCCAGTCATCTTCAGACAACCGGTCGAGCTTAGTTAGAACCACAGTTTGGGCCGCTGCCAGCTGCGCCGCATAGGGAGTAAGAAAATCATCACCGGCGCGTGGATGGAACGCATCGAACGTCGTGACAATGCGGAGGTTGAAACGCATCTGCCGAATTTGACGCAGCGAGCGCAGAATGGGAGCTGGCTCCGCGAGACCGCTGGTTTCCAAGATAATACGCCGAAGGGGCGCTAGTCCTCTTTCCGCCCGTGCAAGCAGCAGCGTATCTATTCCCTCCTGAACACCATTGCCGAGCGAACAGCAGATGCAACCATCGCCAATCGTTGCCATCGCAAGATCGCGGTTGTCGGCCCTGATGACCACGCCATCTACATTGATTTCGCCGGCGTCATTGATAATCACACCGGTATCGGATGGTGCACCGAGTGTAAGATAATCCGACAAAAGCGTTGTCTTGCCGGATCCGAGAGCCCCTGTGAGCAGGACGAACTCGGGAGGCGCGGGTTTCGGCAACACATGGCTCATTCAGCCACCTGCCGCGCGTCCGCTACCATCGCTTCCACGTCGTCCAAGAGTTCCGCGGCGTTGTAGATGATGCTGCCTTTGATCACTGTTTCAAGGCTGCGATCCCAATCAACGGATTTGGTCTCGTCGTTGAGCCGCATCGCCCCGGTCCCGTAGAGCAATTTGAAGTCCTTGAGAGGATTCTTGTTGTGTACCAGGATATCGGCTCGTTTGCCAATCTCCAGCGTTCCCGTATCATCGCCGATCCCAAGGAGCTGGGCACCCCATGATGTCGCAGCCCGAAGAACCTCAAGGGGACTGAAGCCTGCTTCCTGCAGAAGCTCCAGTTCGCGGATATAGCCGAAGCCATAGGTCTGGAACATGAAGCCTGAATCGCTTCCGACGCCAATTCGCCCACCCATGTTCTTGTAATCGTTGACGAAGGTCATCCAGAGACGGAAGGTCTCGCGCCATTCGATCTCATTCGTCGTCGACCAGCGATACCAGTAGGCACCATGGCCACCACGCTGTGGCTGGAAATAGGACCAAAGCGTCGGATCCGTGAAACGTTCGTGCCAGTCTGCCCGCCTGGTCCGCATCAGGTCGCGATTGGCGTCATAGACATTGAAGGTCGGCACGAAGGTATGACCCGCGTCCAGGAAGCGAGCCAGAACCGTCCGCCATTTGTCTGAGCCCGGTCTTGCCGCTTGCATGAACGTCTGCCCGGCCGCAGAAAAACGTAGATACTCGTCCCCGTAGTCATAGTCGTCCGGAAAAGCCTGTAGTGTCTGATCCTCGAGAAGCGTCTCCGGGATCCCGTAAGAGTGCTCCGTGCTGCTCAATCCCCATTGCGCGGTTTGCAAGGGGTTCATCCGCCCAACGGCAAGCTGAGCGTGGTGGCAGCAGCTGCGAAGCCCGATCTCGAGGCATTTTTCAAGAGCAGCTTTCATGATCGATGGCGGAGCGCCGAAGAACTTGATCCCGTCACCGCCAGCTTCCTTGACTGCATGGACCCAGGCTGCCGCCTGCTCGGCAGTGTGTATGCTCTTTACATAGTCGGTGGTCGCAGGAAACGGAGCATAGGCGAGGATTCGAGGGGCATCGATGCGGTGTTCCTCTGCGGCCTTCTGCTGCTCCAACGTCCAGGTTAGACCGTTGAAGCAACCTGTCTCGCGTACAGTGGTGACACCGTGCGCCAGCCAGAGTTTGTAGACGTAGTCTGCGGATGGCTGCCGGCCGTTTTTTGCATGGAACGGCGCGCCGATATGGGCATGGCAATCAACGAAACCCGGCGTCAGAAATTTGCCTGCGCAGTCGATCACCAAGAACTCTTCCGCCGGCACCGACAGATCCTGTGGCTTGGCCTTGCCGGCTTTCGCAAGCCCAGTAATGCGGCCGTTCTCGATGATCAGATCAGCGGGCCCCCAAGGCGGCGCCCCTGTCCCATCAAGGATCCGCGCATTGATCAGCTTGATGTAGCGATGTGGCCCGATGCCGCGGTTACGTTCCGTCGCCGGACGAAGAGCGGTCAGTCCCGAAGCGTCAAACATTGCGGCGAACTCGTCACCTGCAATCAGGAGCTTTTGTGCATCCGTCACGATCACATTCTCCACTTCACGGCTTTAGGAAACAAAGGTTCGGAGTTGGACCCATTCGCCACGTCGGTACCCGCGCGCTGGTTTTTGAGACCAAAGAGCCCTTGCGGTCGAACCTGCATAATGACGATCAATGCGACGGCAATCGCAAACTCGCGAAGCGAGGCGACCTGGACCGCCGTCAGGCTCGGAATGAATTCCGCCGCAAATCTGGAGGACTCAAGGATGGTCATAACCGTGAAGGAGCCAAGGATTGCGCCAATCAGACGGCTGTAGCCACCGGCCGTGACGGCAAGGAAAATGTAGATTGTGAGCTGCAGAACGAAGTTGTCGGGCGAAATATAGCTGGTGAAATGCGCGTAAAGTGCGCCAGCCAAGCCAAACAGAGCTGCGCCAATGCCAAATGCCTGGCACTTTAGGCGCAGAACGCTTTTGCCGGCGACGGCTGCGACTTTTTCATCATCGCGCACCGCGCGAAGAGCTCGACCGAACGGGCTCGACAAAAGACGCGCGAGAAGGAGCACGGTAACTATGACCACAAGCCATGAAAGGCCGAGATAGAACCATGGATAGAAGTCGCCGAGGACCTGCTTAAGGGGAGCAGGAATGCCCGAAATACCGTCACTACCCCCGGTGAGCCATCGTTCGTTAAGCTCGATCAGACGTAGGCCTTCACCGAAACCCAAGGTGACGATGGCCAGATAGTCGCCCCTGAGTGTTCGCGTCAGAAGGCAGAACGCAACGCCGATCGCGGCGGAGAGGCCCGTTGCGACAATCCACGCGACGCCCATCGGGACGCCTGCGCTGGTGAGCAGAGCCGACGCATATGCACCCATGCCGAAAAAGCCGACAAGGCCGAGGTTCACCATTCCCGCTTGCCCCCAGCTAACGACGAGACCGAGCGAGAGAATTGCGTAAATGGCCGTCAGAGTGCCTATAAACAAAAGATAGGAGATCATTTTCTCACTCCAGCTGCGCCCGCAAACAGGCCTGTCGGTTTGACCAGCAGAACGACAAGGATCGCAATGAACGCCGTCAGGGATTGATAGACAGGCGGCAAAGCCACCAGGGCGACTTCGCCAACAACGCCGATGAATAACGCGCCCAACACCGCGCCATAGAGACTGGTCAGGCCGCCAACGACGCTTGCCGCAAAGATGATAAGGATCAGGCGGGATCCCGTTGAAGGATCGACGCTGGTGTCCATCGCCAAGAGGGATCCCCCAATTCCGGCCAAACCCATGCCGAGGAAAGTCGCCAGGTTTGACAGACGGCGTGGATCGATGCCTTTGAGCCTAGCCAGATCAGTGTTGTCGGCGACGGCTCTCATCGCCTTGCCCCATCGCGTCAACGAGAAGAACGCCGCCAATGCCACGGCGATCACAAGAGCGGTGATGAGGTTACGCAGCTGCTGCGGGCCGATGCTCAGACCAATAAACCGATAGTTTCGCTCTATTGGAACATCGAAACTGTTCAGATCGCTGCCAAAGATGAACCGAAGGCCGTTTTCGATTGCAAGGTTGAGCGCGATTGAGACGACAGCAAGCATCAGCGCGGTGTGTGCGCCCGATTGCCGTCTGACCGGCGCCAGCGCCAGCTTGTCAGCGACGATACCCAGCACGCCGGGTATCGCGAAAGCGAAAATGAGCATCGGGATGGGGGACCAACCGAAGTAGGATCCTGCGAGCCACGCCGCGTAGGCGCCGACCGTCATTTGGGCCGCGACACTGAAGTTGACGAAGCCTTGCACCGAGAAGATCAGTGTCAGGCCTAGTGCGGGGAGGGCGATGAGCGCTCCCAACACTAGTCCGTTCAAGAGATATTGCGTGAGTTCAGTGAGCACGGCACCCATCCTTTCAGTATCAGGCGACCTTCAGGAGCGCCATCTTGCCCTTTTGAACCTGCTCGTAGCGGAAGAAGACGCCTTCGACGTCACCGTTTTGAGCGAAGGAGAGCGGTCCGCTCGGTCCATCATAATTGACGGCTTTCTTCTCGCCGATCAGTTTCAAGCCAAGGGCGACGTCACTTACCTTCTCACCCTTGTCATCCTGGGAAATCGCCCGGACATTGTCATGAACGACAATCCCATTGGGTTCAGAGCTTGCCGCGTGGGCCAACGACAAGGCCGTGAGGACGACGTGGTCGTAGACTTGGCACGAGTAGCTATCGAGCGCCGGACGGCCCATCTTGTCGATCAAAGTCTTGTAGGCTGACGAGTCGACAGACGCTGACGGAACGAGCGAAGCGGTGCCTTCCGAAACGTCTTGCGGTACGCCATCGGCGAGCACTTGATTCACGCCGAACGAAAAACCGATCTTGTTGCCGGTGTAGCCTGCACGATAAAGATCCTTCAATACGACGGACGTATCCGGAACATATCCGCCGAGAACGATGACGTCGGGATTGGCTCTGAGAACCTGATCCACCTCGCTCCGATAGCTTGCGCGCTTGTCCTCGTAGATGAGGCCTTGGCCCGTTCCGCCGGCATCCTTGAAGAGCTTCGAGATGATGTCGATGTAGGATTGGGCAAAGGGCGTCTGCGGGCCCATGAAGAACATGTTCTTGGCGCCGAGTTCCAACGCGTACTGGCCAACCCGGGTGCCCTGAAGGGTGACCGTGGGCGATGTCCGAAAAATGAACCCGTTGTGGGGCAGCTTTGTAATGCTGTCAGCGCCCGAAGACGTAAAGAGCGCGGTTTTGCTCTCGTAGCAGAGCGGCGCGATCGCTGACGTGACAGCCGAGGCATACGAGCCGCCGATCGAGACGACCTTGTCCACATCGATCAGCTTGCGTGCTGCGCGTACCGCGGCCTCCGGGTTGCTCTGGTCGTCCTCGATGATGACATCGATCGGCCGGCCGTTGACACCGCCCGCGGCGTTCACGTCCTTTACGGCGATCTTTGCGGCCTCGCTCATCGTTTTGCCAAACTGGCTGGTCGCACCGGTCAGGGGAATGACGATTCCGATCTTGATGGGTTCGCCTCCTTGGGCCATGAGCGACCTCGGAAAGGAGGCGGTCAGCGCAAGTGAGCCCGCGCCGGCGGCACCTGTAAGGAAAGTACGACGGTTAAACTTGGTCATTGTGTTCCCCATTTTTGGTTAGATTGCTGACACTGTTTCATGCTCTCGCCGACCCAGGAAAAGGTGGCGAACCTCACCGTCTGCAAGAAGCGAGGAGGCTGTTTCCTCACGGACTTTTCGTCCGGCCACGAGGACAAGGCCTTTGGTGCCAAACTCCAGGGCCAAAAGTGCATTCTGCTCGACCATCAGGACCGCCAAGCCGCTTTTCGCAAGACCTTGCACCAACTCGAAGATTTCGTCGGCCGCCGCGGGCGATAGGCCAGCGGTCGGCTCGTCAAGCAGCAGCACGCTCGGCCGGGTCATAAGGGCGACACCCATAGCCAATACCTGCCGTTGGCCACCGGAAAGATTGCCGGCCTTTTCCCGCAGTTTCGACTTCAGCAGCGGAAACCGAGACAATTGTTCCTCGACGCGGTCCTTGACGCCCTTACGAAGCAGATAGCCACCCATTTCAAGGTTCTCGCGAACAGTGAGGCTCTGGAAGACGTTGCGTTCCTGTGGAACGAAGCTCATGCCCTTGCTGCACGCGATCTGTGCATTTCCGAGAGGCAGCGCCTCGCCTTGAAGCATGACCTGACCGTCGGTAGGTTGGAGTAGGCCCGCAACGAGCTTAAGGAACGTCGATTTTCCGGCTCCATTAGGCCCAATGATCACCGAAAGGTCGCCCGCCGCCACGGAGAGGTCGATCCCTTTTACGATTTCCTCAGCGTTTGGGTATCCGCCACGGATGCCGCTAATGTACAAATCGGTCATTGGCGACGCACTCCCAGATAACTCTCTTGGACGTCGCGGTTGGACGCCACTTCCGCAAAGGTTCCTCGGGTCAGGAACCGCCCGCCCGCCATGACGACGACTTCGTCGCAAAGGCGTTCGATCAGCTCCATTTCGTGTTCGATCAGAACGATGGAGATGCCGCTTTTTTGAATCTCGATGAGCTGATCGGCAATTTCCTGCACAAGGGTCGGATTGACCCCGGCCATCGGCTCGTCCAACAGAATCATTTTTGGTTTGGCGAGAAGCACGCGGCCGATTTCAAGAAGCTTTTTTTGACCACCCGATAGCCGCGTCACGAGGTTATCGAGAACGTGGGACAGCTTCAGCCGTTTCGCCATTTGAAGGGCATCTTCTCTCAAAGCCTCCTCCTGTTCACGAACGCGTTTGCCGCCCAACACCCCTCGGATAAGTCCTTCGCCGGTCTGGCGCGGCCCATAAAGCATCAGATGCTCGAAGACGGTCATATTTTCGCAACCGCGGGCAAGCTGGAAGGAGCGGACCAGGCCCGACCGAGAGATCGCTTCAGGGGATCGCCGCGAGATCTCGTTGCCTGCGAAAGTCACCTGACCTTCGGAACCGGGCAAAAGACCTGAAATACAGTTGAAAAGCGTGGTCTTTCCGGCGCCATTCGGACCAATCAGGCCCGTGGTGATTCCTGAGTTGACGTGAAACGAGGCGCCGTCGAGCGCGCGTATCCCGCCGAAGCTAATCTTGAGATCGTGGATCTCCAACAGTGGCGTTTTCATGGTTTCCTAACACGATGTTCCCCGCTGGCTTCTGCCAGCTCTTCTTGTTTCGTGTCCGATCGCGCTACCGCGATATCGATCGGCCTGCACTTTTGTATGAAGAGAGTATGACACTTAAACACTTAATGCTATAGGTGTTGAATACTTAAGTGTTCGGTGATGTTCACCGGTCGATTGACCCACGGGAGGCGACTATGAAAGTTGATTACAAACAGGCGTTTGAGAACGCGCCCGTGGGTCAGGCCGTAGGCCAGAACCGAGTGATCATGGCGTGCAACCATATGTTCGCGAAAATATTTCGTGGTACCGTGCAGGAGATGCTTGGGCAGACCTTCGAGCGCCTGTATCCGACCCAGACCGATTTCGAGCAAACGGGGCGGCGCGTCGGGGCCTATTTGTCTCAGGACCGGAATTTCTCAGACGATCGTGTGATGCGCCGGCTGGATGGCGACCTTTTTTGGGTGCGGGTTCGTGGCTTTACCTATACGCCGGAAAAAGCCCACTCGCATACGCTTTGGGTCTTCACTGAGATCGCCAAAAACGAGACCCCCGGCCAATCACTGCGCACGTCGCTGACGCCTCGAGAACGGGATATCGCAGCTTTGCTCATTGAAGGGAAAACAGGCAAGGAAGTGGCAAGGGCGCTCGATATCAGTCCTCGTACTGTGGACGTTTACAGGACGCGGCTGCTTAGAAAATACGAAGTCTCGAACACCGAAGCCCTCATTCAACTGCTTTTGCAAGGTTGACAGGTATCTTGCCCGACCATGAAAACGGCGTATCGGGGAGATTGCCTGGTAGTGCAAAAAGCACTTCCCAACGCTGGTTTTTGTTGTTGTTCATAACAATCAAAGGTCGGCGCATCGTCGCCGGCGGCGGTAAAACTGTTCTTCCAGCTCGTTATACTCACTAAAACGCAGCGCTCTTGGTAAGGTTTCCAGGAAGAAGCGCAATCGCCTTCATCATGGATTCGCACGCCGCCTCCGGCTTTCCGAAAAGGCGGCGATCTCATCGGGTCGTGAATGCGCGCTCTTCGCGGCACAGATCGAGCTGAAATCTCGAAAGGTGGGGTCAGCAGAGGACGTAAGCTCGTTGCTGCTCCGCTTGCTCATTGCTTCCCCGCATATCACCATCGACATCTAGTCTTCCACAATCGTCCGCCAACCTCCATCTCGAGCGTGACGTTGTATGCCTCATATTTCACACCACTCGCGGACGAAAATATCTCCCATATGGAACAAAATAACGCCTGATGATTGCACCTCTTTGTCAGCTCAATGATGACCAAAGAGAAATTATATCAGCATAAACAGCGTTTTTATAACAACAGCAGGATCTGCTGCGGAACCCATCTTGCGCTCTGGTGGAATTCGATTAATCTCCATATTGTTCCATATAGAACAAATATAACGGGTGAGCGTATGCGAGGCATTTTGACTGTTTTTGTGCTCATTTTTGCGGCATCGCTGTGCGCCTACCGAGTCCTGAACATGGCTCGCGACTGGCGCCGCGGACGGTCCGTATCCCTCAATTTATGGGGAGGGCTTCGTGAGCTTCCGAGCCGTTATCTGCATGACGTCCACGACGTAGTCGCTGGGAAGCCGCGCAACGCCCGCATGCACGCACTCCTCGCCGGGGGCGTGCTTGGGTCGCTCATTTTTCTCGTTCTCTGTCTTATTGTGCCGAGGCAGGTGGTTCTTGCGACCCTTGCCATAGCCTGCTGTATGGCGGCCGTATTTGGGATCGTCACCAACGTGGCAAGGCGTCGCTCCGACGATGCTGGGCTTTCTACGGGCCGTTACTCGCGCTTGCACGTCCTGTTTGCCGGAGTTGTCTTTTTCGTATCTGCGTCGGTTGCGGCCCAGTTTTTGCCAAGTCACGTCGGGATGGGCCTGAGCGTTCTGGCGGGATTGGCTGGCACGCTCTCGCTCGGATCGCTTGCATGGATGGCGGGGGACGGCCCGATGCGACATGCGTTCGCTGGCACCGCAAACCTCGTGATGCATCCTCGACCCGAGCGGTTTGGCGGCCGATCCACCGCACTGCGGACGATCGATCTGGACAGCGCGGATCTTGGCACGCAGCGCATCGAAGAGTTCAGCGTCCCACAGCTTGCAAGCTTCGATGCCTGCGTTCAATGCGGCCGTTGCGAGCAGGTCTGTCCGGCATATGCGGCAGGGCAGCCGCTCAATCCGAAGCGCTTCATCAATGACCTTGCTGCAACAATGCATGGTGGTCGGCTCCACTACGCGGGTGCTCCGCATCCGGGGCAGAGTGAGCCATTCGTGCCTGGCGCCTCGCTTCTGATCTCTCGCGATGGCACTGTGGGCATTGATCCGGAGACGATCTGGTCCTGCACAACATGCCGGGCATGTGTGGACTCCTGTCCCATGATGATCGAGCACGTCGATGCGATGATCGATATCCGCCGCTCGCTCGTGATGAACGATGGCACCGTTCCGGTCAACGCTCAGGCGACGCTCGAATCCTTGAGAGAAACCGATACACAGCGTGGCGTTGAGACGTCATTCCGTTTCGACTGGGCAGCGGACCTCCGGCTTCCCGAAGCAAAGCCGGGTGAGCGCGCCGAACATATTCTCTGGGTCGGCGAGAGCGCCTTCGATCTGATGGCTCAGAGGACTCTGCGATCGCTTGTGCGTCTGATGCGCGAGGGAGGGCTGGATCCCCACGTGCTCGGTGCGGCCGAGTTGGATTGCGGTGACGTGGCTCGACGTATGGGTGATGAAGAAACCTTCCAGTCGCTGGCGACCAGAAACATCGCGACACTGTCCCAACTCGACTTCGGGACGATCATTACCGCTGATCCTCATGCGATGCAGGTTCTCAAGAATGAATACCGCGAACTCGGCGGCAATTTCAGTGTGCTTCACCACACCGAACTCCTCGCTCAGCTGCTTGATGAGCAGCGTATCGTCCCGAAGGTGAAGCTTGAATGCTCCGTGACCTACCACGACCCTTGCTATCTCGGTCGCTACAACGATGTCTTCTCTGCACCCCGGCAGATCCTTTCGGCAATCGGTGCCGATCTGAAGGAAATGGACCGATCCGGTCGACGCTCGCACTGTTGCGGGGGCGGGGGGGCCGCCCCCTTGCTCGACATCCCGGGTGAGCGCCGCATTCCGGATATGCGTATGCGCCAAATCGAAGATACTGGGGCCGAATGTGTCGCGGTAGCATGTCCTGGCTGTGCGGTGATGCTTGAAGGCGTCGCCGACAAAAAGGCGAATGTCCGTGATGTTGCGGAGATGCTCCTTGATTGCGTGGAGGGTCGTTCGTGATCAAGCGCATCGATCCACGCAGCTCCAGAGGCACGACGGGTACGACTGGAATTCCACGCACCTGCCGCGTAGAGCCTGAACAGCCTGTCGAATCTGAAAAGTCAGCGCTAGTCACAAGGGTGAACCCGCACGAAAATGCCCTTTTCGATCGCCGTGGCCCGGCCGTCTCTCAGCCTGTGAAGCGAACGGCCGTGCCACGGCCTAGTCTGCACGAAAGCGCACGCTTGCGCAGCCGAGGTGCGATGGCCCCGGTCTCCGAGCCTGAAAGGACGGCAACAGTCTCGCGACCAAACCCGCATGATAACGCGCGTTCGCGCAGTCGAGGTCCGGCAGCTCCCGCCTTGGAGGTATCCCGCGTCGCCTTATCGGTCGCTGATCCAGCGGCACCAGCACCCACTCATGCCGTTCACAGGCCCGCTCCTGATGCGCCCCTCGTACTCGTCATTGTGCCGTCGGATGATCTTTGGACAGCGGCAACGGCGGATCTTCTCGGGACGACGCGCGAGATTTTCACGAACCATGCAATCTGTCTTGTGACCACGAAGGTGGACGGAAATCCGTCAGAGACGGGAGCAGATTTCGTTCTCCAGCTTCCGCGCATTTCAGATGACACAATCCTGCAGCTGATTGCCGCCAAGCGTCCGGCCCATGTTGTTTTCGGTGATCTTGGCTTTTCGTCCGACATCGCTCGGCGCGTTGCCGCTCGGTCCGGGAGAGACTGGGCGTTCAACATCGTTGCCCAGAAACCCGGCCAGGTCACCTATCTTCAAGATGGCGGACGCCTGGAAACCACTCAGCCCGCTCCCTATCTCGTCTGCCTCCCAAGGAAGACCTGTGCGGCCTACGAGGGTGAACTGCTTTTTGCAGCAGAACCCCTCGAGGCCGAACTGCCCGGCGAACCGGAGCCTCTGTTCAAAGACCTTGGTCTCGTGCGGATGGCCGCGACTGACCTCCCGCTTGCTGAAGCAGAACTCATTCTGTCGGCTGGGGCAGGGGTCGGTGACTGGCCAGCCTTCTTCGCTGTAGCCGACAAGCTCGGCGCCGCGGTTGGAGGTTCGCGTGTTGTCTGCGATGCGGGCAGTCTGCCTAGAGCTCGCCAAGTGGGAGCATCGGGTCAGTTGGTCGAGGCCAAATGTTACATCGCAATGGGCATCTCGGGCGCGCCCCAGCATCTGCAGGGCATCCGCGGCTGTCAACGTGTAGTCGCAGTCAACACGGACATACATGCCCCAATCATGGCACGTGCAGACGTAGCGATCGTCGCGAATGCGGACGAAGTAATCCCCGCGATTGTCCAGTTTCTCGCAGAGGAGGGCATCCAATGAAAATCTGCGTATGCCTGTCCGCGGGCCGTCACCCAGCTTCCGGTCGTGGCCGGATGGCTCCCTCCGACCGTGCTGCCCTCGAGCTTGCCCTGCGGAGTGGTGCGGAAGTCCAGGCCGTTCACGTCGGGAGCAGCAGAGATCCCGTTCTGATCGACTACCTGGGAATGGGCCTCTCCAAGATTCTCGTTCTGGATGGCGAAAATCGCGATGCGGTCGCGGTTCTGAGTGACGCTCTGAAGAGGCTTGCACCGGACCTCGTGCTCACTGGCACCGTCGCCGAGAGTGGTGGGTGCTCAGGTCTCGTGCCTTACATGCTCAGCGCAAGCCTCGGCTGGCCTGTCATTGCAAACGTCACCGCGTTCGATGCTGCTTCCGAAGCGCTTCGCGTGACGCAGGCTGTAGCGGGCGGGCATCGCCGCCAGTATGAAGGCCGGTGTCCGGCGGTGCTATCCGTCGCAGCGGGTGCTGCTTCGCCGCGAATGTCCGCCCTGGCTGCCCGCCGCCGCGGCAGTATCGAGGTTTTGGCGACTGCCGTGTCCCCGATTGAGCTTCCCGCTATCGATACCCGACCAGCGCGAAAACGGGGGGCAAGAATTCGACCGGGAAAATCTTCTCCAAAATCAACTGGCGTGCCAATCGTCGACCTCGATGCAAAGGCTGCGGCGCAACTGATCATCGAAGATCTGCGAGCTCACGGATTCATGGGTGCGCCCCAGACCGACAAAACCGAAAGCAAATTGCATGTCTGATTATTCTGCGCTCTTCAAACCTGTCCAGATCAACAAGGTTACGATCCGTAACCGTATCTTCGGGACGTCCCATGCCCCTGCTTACGCCGAGGATGGCGCTCCCAAGGAGAGGTACCAATTGTACCATGTCGAGAAGGCGCGCGGCGGGATTGGACTTGCAATGTTCGGAGGCTCCTCGTCGGTGGCTGAAGACAGTCCGCTTACGTTCAGTCAGATCAGTGTCGCCAATGACAGTGTCATTCCCTATCTGCGGCAGTTTTCGGACCGTGTCCACGCCGAGGGTGCGGCAATCATGGTACAGATTTCTCATATGGGCATGCGGGGCCATTGGGATCTCGACCCCTTCCTTCCCCTTATCAGCCCCTCACATAACCGCGAGCCCATGCATCGCTCGTGGGGCAAGGAAATGGAGGACTTCGATTTTGACCGCGTTCTTCGGGATTACGAAAATGCTGCCAAGCGGGTGAAGGATGGTGGTCTTGATGGTTTGGAGGTTGCCGGAATCGCGCACCATCTCTTTGACAGCTTCATGTCGCCTCTGCTGAACAGACGTAAAGACAAATATGGCGGCTCCCGAGAAGGTCGGCTCCGCTTTCCGCTCGAGATTCTTCAGGCCATCCGCGAGCAAGTGGGTCCGGATTTCGCCCTTGGTGTGCGCATAACTGGCGACGACCTTGTGAAGGGAGGACTGGATGAGCGCGAGTCACTCGAGGTCTGCGTTGCTCTCGCCGAATCCGGACTTCTCGATTTCCTGAACATCTCGCAAGGAAGCGGCGACTATGGAAGCTACCTCCTCGATATGATCCCGGACATGGACTATGAGAGCGCGCCATTCCTGTATCTAGCCGCTGCTATCAAGGCGCAGGTGGATATCCCCGTTCTTCATGCTGGCGGTATCCGCGATCTCGCTACAGCAGCGAGGGCCGTGGAGAACGGGCATATCGATCTCGTGGGAATGACTCGCGCTCAGATCGCCGATCCTCACATGATTGCAAAACTCCTCAGCGGCCGCGAGGATGATATTCGCCAGTGCATCGGTGCAAATTACTGTCTCGACCGGGTGAGCGCGGGTAAGCCCATGGCCTGTGTTCAGAACGCCTCGACGGGCCGCGAAGCAAGTCTTCCGCATATCGTTCCGAAGGCTGCAACCCCTCGCAAGGTCGTAGTGGTTGGCGGTGGTCCTGCTGGACTTGAGACAGCGCGCAGTGCACGCGAAGCAGGCCACAACGTCGTCCTATTCGAAAAGGACGGCGAGCTTGGCGGTGCGCTTAAGCTATCCTCAAAAGTCGGTTGGCGCGCCAATATGGACGGGATCGTACGTTGGCTCGACGGCCAGGTACGGAAGCTTGGAGCCGATGTTCGGGTGGGGACTGCGGCAACGCGCGAATTGATTGAAGCCGAGAATCCGGATGTGGTTATCATTGCGACAGGAGGGACGCCGGCTCCATTCCGTATTCCTGGCGCCGAACTCGTGACCGACGCGTGGAAAATTCTCTCCGGTGAGGTCCAGCCAGGTGAAAACATCCTCGTGTACGACGAAGTCGGCATGCATCAGGGCCTGACGGTGGCGGATTTCTGCTCTACTCGCGGCAGTCTAGTCGAGTTGGTTACGCCTGATCAGGTTATTGGTGAAGATGTCGGCAATTCAGCTAGAAAGAGCTTCCTGAAGCGCCTTTATGCCCGCAACGTCGTGATGACACAGAGCCATCACCTTGTCCGTGTCTATACCGAAGGCAACAGCCTCATTGCAGTGCTTCGCGAACACTATTCGAACTCGGAGTTCGAACGTGAGGTAACCCAGGTCATCAGCGAACTGGGAACCGTACCAGTCGAGGATCTTTATTTCGAACTGAAGCCTCGCTCGACGAACCATGGCGAACTCGACATGGCCGCCTTCCTCCGGAGTGAACTTCAGACCATCAACCGGAACCCGGACGGGACGTTCAAGCTCTTCAGAATTGGCGACGCTGTTCTTTCCCGCAACGTCCATGCCGCGATTTTCGATGGAACACGAATTGCTCGCGGCATTTGAGGCTAAGCGATGAGGGAAGGAACAGCGAAATGAAAGTGAAAGTCGCGACCCCGCTTAGCATAGTAACATAACCACGAAGGTCGGCCCGATGTTTTGCCGAACTCAGAATCAGATAAGCCAGCCTAAAGGATTGGCCGGACGGGATTTAAGATTGATGAGTGATCACACAGACTGGTTAGATAAAGTGTTGGATTTCCACGAGAAAACGCCCATGCGAGACAGCGTTTTGCTTGGTCTTTTTGCCAACACTCTTTACACGCCGTGCTTGAAGATAATCGAGAAGGAGTTCGACGTTCAGCGGGATGAATTCAACGTCTTGTCGACACTAGCAGCTAGAGGCCCGTCGCTGGCAACCGAACTCTGTGCCCTGAACAGTCGACCGAGGAACTCCATTTCGCGCGCCGTGAATCGCCTGACGCGCCGAGGCGCAGTCCACGGAAAAGCGGTTGAGAACGACCGTCGCAAGGAGTTGTTGGTTCTGACCGAGATTGGCCAGCGCCTTTATGATCAGACCATACCTGTATTCTTGGAGCGCGAGCGTGAGCTGATGTCGCCGCTATCCTATGAAGAACGACGCACACTCGAATCCATCATGAAGAAAATGCTCATGGATGGCCCGGACTGGCGGCGCAATATTTGACTACGCAGAGGACCAGAGCCAACCCAACCGAGGAAAAGTCAATTGGTACAGAGACGCATGTACGACCGCGATGGGTCGGTTCACACCAGAAGGTACATCGGCTCATGCAGCCGAGCTTCTGGTTCGCGTGCGCTTCGTTGTGCCGATGATATCCCACAATCCGGCATCCAGATGTTGCTTGATAGCGTTGGCTGCCGATTTGGGGTCTCCGGTCTGAAGTACAGCGAGGAGGGCGCGATGCTCAAGCGCGAGGTCGAATGTCCCGGCGTAGCGCGGCCGGAGCTGTACGAACGCCAGGCTCAATTCAGTCGCGATGCCTTCGAACATTCGGACCATGCGATCGCTTCCCGCGGCGGAAATGATGGCGCGATGGAACGCGAGATCCGCCTCGATAACTTCGGACCACGGAGAGCCGCCCGCTTGGAGTTCCTCCATTCATCGCAAGCATTGCTGCGCCTCGTTCAAAGGAAGACGCATTTCTGCAAGCCTTTCGAAACTCGGTACTTCAAGGCAGGCGCGAAGCCAAAAAAGATCCTCGATGTCCTTCTGGCTGAGCTCTGGGACGAACACTCCTCGATTGAGCTCTCGAATGAGCAGTCCTGCATTGGAAAGGAGAATGCAGGCTGACCGGACAGTGTGCCTGGCCACGCCATAGGTTTCCGCGACCTGCACCTCGCGGATGGAATCGCCGGATTTGAACTCTCCGTTCAGGATACGCTGAGGAAGAGCGGCAGCAAGTGCATCTGTAGCTGACACGGTGTTGAGAGCAACGTGTCGGGCGCGGGAAAGGCTTTTCGAATGGGGCACGAGCGTCTTGTCCTCCGGGACCGACGACAGTCAAAAGGAAGGAGAAATACCAAAAAAATCGTTGCACAATCCAAAAATCGCCATACAGTAAAAATCAAGGGTACGCACTTCGAAACAAAGAAATGCTCAATAATAAAAAGGTATAATTGGCAATAAATCTAATTATTTGTTGCCGACTGCGAAGATTAACTTCTGAATGTGGGAGATACCTATGGCCTCTTATACTGACATTAATATTGATAAAGCTATCATCGACGCCGCCAACGGCAAGCTATCTCGCCGAATGTTCATGGAGCGAGCGATCGCGCTGGGTGTCGGGGCGTCAATGGCGGGCACTATGTGGTCCAGCCGGGTGATGGCCGCTACACCTCAGAACGGCGGATTTTTCCGAGCGGGCGTTTCTGATGCCAACACAACCGACAGTCTTGATCCGGGCGCGGCAGCTGGTACTTTTTCTATCCACCTCAACCGCATTTGTCGCACCTATCTTACCGAGGTCACCGATACTAACGGGCTTGGGCCGGACTCGGCAGAAAGCTGGGAGGCATCGCCTGACGCCAAGGAATGGCGCTTCAAGCTCTACTCGGGTCAAACCTTCCACAATGGAAAAGAGTTGACGGCAGAGGATGTCGTTGCCTCTCTCAATTTCCACCGTGGCGAAAGCACGCAGTCTGGCGCGAAGGGGCTACTCCTGGACGTCGAAGATGTTCACGCTGACGGAAAGCTCACGGTAGTCGTAAAGATGAAGATCGGCACGGCTGATCTGCCTTACCTGCTGGCGGACTATCACCTCGCTATCATGCCTGCGGGAGCCGACGGGAAAGCCGACTGGGCATCGGGAATCGGTGCGGGACCTTACAAGCTCGAGTCGTTCCAACCAGGCGTCCAGGCAACATTCTCGAAATTCCCGAACTACCATCGCAAATCGTACTTCGATCAGATCAAGATATTTGGCGTCAACGACGCCGGGGCACGCGTCAACGGCGTGATGACAGGGGAGTTCGATGCCATCAGCGACGTCGATCTCAAAACTGTCTCGCTGCTCGGGCGGCGGAAGGGGATCGAGATCGACGAGGTGCCGAGCGGGCAGGTGATCAGCCTCGACATGCGGTGCACCGACAAGCCTTTCGACAATGTCGATGTGCGGCGCGCGCTCAAGTATGCGTTCGATCGCGACGCGGTTCGCCAGAAGATTACGCTCGGGCATTCCACGATCGGCAATGACCAGCCGATCGGTCCAGTGGTGCCATATTACGCGAACCTAGAGCAAACCACGTACGATCCGGACAAGGCACGTTTCCACCTGAAGAAAGCGGGCGCCGAAGGTCTCAAGATTTCTGTTTCCACCAGCGATCTGGTCTACAATGGCTGTGTGGACATGTGCGTGCTCTATGCGGAAAGCGCAGCAAAGTGCGGCATCGGTATCAACGTGGTCCGCGAGCCCTCCGACAACTATTGGTCCAACGTTTGGCTGAAGAAGTCGTTTGCAGCAGGTAGCTACGGGGCGAGAGCCACGCCGGACATGATGTTCTCGACCTTTTTCCGAGACGGAGCGCCCTGGAACATCACGGCTTGGTCAGACGAAAAATTCCAGAAAACTCTCGTCGAGGCCAAAGGTGAGCTCGATGAGGCGAAGCGCAAGGAAATGTACGCCGACATGCAATCGCAGGTTCGCGATGAAGGCGGTCAGCTGGTCGCGTTCTTCCCGAACCTCGTGATGGCGCGACAGGCCAAGGTGAAACATGGTCCTAACCTCGGCTCAGACTGGCAGATGGAGGGCGGTCGCGCCTACTCACGCTGGTGGTTTGAGGGCTGACATTGATCGAAATGCGCCATTCTGGACGAGGCCGCATCTGCGGGCTCGTTAAGGCTGGCCTGTGTCGAACGACCAAGCCCCGTCGCGCGCCCGGCGCGCGGCGTCCCTCAGAAAGGAGCGTACTCGTGAGCTTGTTAGCCGAAACTATCCTATACCGACTGGTGCTTGGCATCGTCACATTGTTTGCCGTGTCGGTCATCGTCTTTTCTTCGGTGACGATGCTGCCTGGCGGGTTTGCTGAAGCAATCCTTGGCCAATCCGCGACGCCCGAGGCTGTGGAGGCCTTCAATCATCGGCTCGGTCTGGATCGTCCCCCGGTCGAAAGGTATTTCACTTGGGCTTCAGGCGCCATCAAGGGCGATTTCGGAAACTCGTATGCGAGCGAGGGCGGACTTGGCGGCCATGGCAGAACGGTATCGTCGCTCATTCTACCGAGGCTCGGCAACACTCTTTTTCTCGCGGCCTACGCTGCCTTGATCGCGGTGCCCCTGGCACTAATCCTAGGCACTCTGGCGGCTCTCTACCGCAACTCATTTTTCGACCGGATCATCAATGTCGTATCTCTGACAACGATTTCGGTGCCTGAGTTCTTTGTTGCGTATATTCTGATGCTCATCCTCTCGGTGCGGAACAACATCTTCCCGTCGCTCGCCAGCATCGATACCAGCATGTCGTTCGGGGAGCTCGCCTTTCGCTGTTTTCTGCCAGCGCTGACGATCGTGCTCGTCACGGTCGCGCACATGATGCGGATGACACGGTCCTCCATCATCAATCTTCTGTCGACGCCCTACATCGAGATGGCGCGCCTCAAAGGGCTGTCCCCGTCAAAGGTTATCCTGCGTCATGCGCTGCCGAACGCCTGGGCGCCGATTGCCACGATCGTCGCGGTCAATCTCGCATACCTCATCGCCGGAGTCGTGGTGGTTGAGGTGGTCTTCGTCTATCCCGGTGTGGGGCAGTTGATGGTCAACTCGGTCTTCGCGCGTGACATTCCTGTCGTCCAGGCCTGCGCTCTCATCTTCGCCGTGGCGTACATCGTCTTCAACCTCCTCGCAGACGTGGTCGGAATTGTAACCAATCCGCGCCTGCTGCATCACCGTTGATGGAGGGAATGATCATGGAAAACATTTCCGCCGTTGGTTCTGACACACACCCAGTAGACGGAACTTCGCCTGGCTTCCTGAAACGGTGCCGCCGAATGGGGCGAAGGCTCACAGTCACGGCTTGGATCGGCTTTGCGATCATTGCGGCCTATTTAGCCATGGCGCTGTTTGCGCACTGGATTGCGCCTTATGGCGAGTCCGAGATTGTTGGTGAACAGTTTGCGCCGTGGAGTGCGGCCAATCTTCTGGGGACAGACCAGCTCGGGAGAGACATGTTTTCCCGCCTGATCTATGGCGCGCGAAACACTGTTAGCATCGCGTTTGTGACGACGGCCCTAGCGTTTACCCTTGGGGGTGCACTGGGTATTGCCGCTGCCATTGTTGGAGGAGTAACTGATCAGATCTTGTCGCGGGCCATCGATATCCTGATGGCCATCCCTCAACTGATCTTCGCTCTGGTGCTGCTCGTTATCTTTGGCAACAGCGTTCCGAACCTCATCCTAATCATCGCTGCGTTGGATAGCTCTCGCGTTTTCCGCCTCTCCCGCGCAGTTGCACTCAACGTCGTCGTTCAGGATTACATTGAGATCGCGCGACTGCAGGGCGAAAAACTCTCATGGATCGCCTTCCGGGAGGTTCTCCCGAATGTCTTCGCACCGCTCCTGACCGAATTTGGAATGCGGTTTTGCTTCGTTTTCCTCACACTTGCGGCACTGTCGTTCCTCGGCCTCGGCATTCAGCCACCGACGGCAGACTGGGGATCTATGGTCCGTGAGACCGCAACACTGATTAACTATGGGGATATCACCCCACTGCTGCCAGCCGCTGCTATTGCGCTGCTGACGATCGGCATCAACCTGGTGGTCGACTGGGCTCTGCTCAGCACCGATAGAACGAGGGATTGATTGGAATGTTGAACACCTCGTCTCAAGGCGCAGCAGACAGAGCATCAGCCGCGCGCGTTCGTGGCCAGGATCTCCTGCGAATTCAAGGGCTAAAAATCCAGGCGATGCGGGACGACGACTGGTCGGACATCGTGCATGGCATAGACCTGACTGTGAAACGCGGTGAAGTTGTTGGGCTGATCGGCGAGTCCGGCGCTGGCAAGTCCAGTATCGGACTGGCTGCTATGGGCTATGCCCGAGCGGGCTGTCGAATATCGTCAGGCACGGTCGAGCTTATAGGTAAAGATCTGACGAAGGTATCGAGCCGGGAGAGGCGAAACTTCCTAGGAAAGAACATCGCATATGTGGCGCAGTCAGCCGCGGCAGCGTTCAATCCTGCACATCGATTGCTCAGGCAGATTGTCGAGCCGCAGGTCTGGCATGGGGTGGCGAGGAGAGACGGTGCTGTTTCCAATGCCATCAGTTTGTTTAGGCGTCTGCATCTCCCCGAGCCCGAGACGATTGGAAGCAGATATCCGCATGAAGTATCCGGAGGCCAGCTTCAGCGGGTCATGACGGCGATGGCGATGTCCTGCGGTCCAGATCTGATCGTCTTTGACGAGCCGACCACCGCGTTGGATGTAACAACTCAAATTGAAGTACTGGTAGCGATCAAGGATGCAGTCCGCAGGACCAACACGGCCGCGCTCTACATTTCCCATGACCTTGCAGTCGTTGCTCAGCTTGCGGACCGCATTGTTGTTCTGAAGCATGGACGGATTGTAGAGGAGGGGCCGACCCATCAGATAATGAATGTTCCTCGCGAGGCTTACACGCGGTCACTCTGGGCCGTCCGTGCCTTGCAGTCGGAAAGCCGCACATCGGCTGAGACCTTGCTTTCTATTAAGAATATCAGCGCCTCGTACGGTCCGGTGAAGGTCTTGGATAATGTGTCGATCGAGCTGTCTCGTGGCCGAACGGTTGCCATCGTGGGGGAATCTGGGTCCGGCAAGTCGACTCTCGCGAGAGTGGTTTCGGGACTGCTGCCGCCCGACAGCGGCGCAATCAGGTTCGATAGTCAGCCACTGGCACGGAGCTACAAGAAGCGTTCCGTGGACATGCTGCGACGAATCCAAATGGTCTACCAGACGCCCGATACGGCGCTGAATCCAAAACGGACGGTGCGCGACATTCTTTCCAGGCCGCTACACAAGCATTTGGGTATGCGGGGGGACGCTCTGGAAAAGCGGGCTCGGGAACTGATGAATCTGATCGAGCTCGACGAGAGTATCCTCGACAGAAAGTCGTCACTCCTTTCGGGCGGGCAGAAGCAGCGAATCTGCATAGCGCGGGCCATCGCGCTCAATCCCGATGTCATCATCTGCGACGAGGTGACATCTTCGCTCGACCAGTTGGTTGCCGAAGGGATACTGAAGCTTTTAAGGCGCCTGCAGGAGGAGTTTGGGATTTCCTATCTCTTCATCACCCACGACATTTCGACCGTCCGAGCGATCGCCGACGACATGGTCGTAATGCACCGTGGCAAGGTGGTTCAGTCAGGACGCAAGGAAGATGTGCTCGCTGGGCCTCACCATCCGTACACCGCGAAGCTATTGTCGTCCGTTCCCGAAATGGATCCGACCTGGCTGGACCGTATGCGTCCGCCCGAGACAGCGTGACGGCGGGCATTCTATTTTTTCACGTCGGCAAGATGCCAACCACCACCGACCAGTTTCATAGAAGGAGGAACTATGTGCGCGAACAGACTTGAGACAAACGAGCGGCTCAGCCAAGCCGTAGATGCCAATGGCTTCATCCACCTTTCTGGCCAGCCAGCCGACAAGACCGCCGGAAAGGACGTGGAGGCGCAGACAAACGAGATCCTTCAGAGGATCGACCAGCTTCTCGGTCAAATGGGGTCCAGCAAATCTTCGATTGTTCAGGCAACCGTGCTGCTCAAGGACATGGATGACTGGGATGCGATGAACCGGGCTTGGGTCGCCTGGATGCCGAAAGGCAAAGCTCCTGCTCGCTACTGCGTGGAGTCGCGTTTTACGACATCTGAGGCACACAAGGTTGAAATCGCAGCCGTAGCGGTTCGCGAAGACTAATCAACACATCGAGAGCGGTCGACATTTTCCTCTGCCCAGCGTTCTGGGCGGAACGGGAGAGCTTCGCCGAAATCCTGTGCCGACGGGTCCAGCTAAAGAATTCAAGCGAAAAGGATAGATTAGATGTCAGTAGAGCGTATTGAGACCAATGAGCGCCTTAGCCAGGCAGTAAAGGCAAACGGCTTTGTTTTTCTGTCTGGCCAGCCTGCGGACCACACCGCAGGGAAGGACGTCGGCGCGCAGACCACGGAAATCCTCGCGCGTATCGATCGCCTCCTTGCTGAGGCCGGGTCTAGCAAGTCCTCCATCGTGCAGGCAACGGTCCTTCTACAGAATATGGACGACTGGGATGCGATGAACCAGGCGTGGGTAGCTTGGATGCCCAAAGGCAATGCCCCAACCCGCTACTGCATGGAGTCGCGTTTCACGACCTCAAAGGATCACACTGTAGAAATCGCAGCCGTCGCTGCGATCGAGAAGTAATTCCAGGCGCAATCGAGAACGCCGCGGTTTGCGGCACACACATCAGGATATCATCGATGGGCAATTACGACGCCTTGCTGAAGCCGCTCAGGTTGCGGCACATAACGCTTCGCAATCGCGTGGCTTCGACAGGTCACGCTGCAGCGCTTTCGGAGCAGGGGATGCCAACAGAGCGCTATCAGTTCTACCATGCCGAAAAGGCAAAGGGAGGCATCGGGCTGACGATCTTCGGCGGTTCATCCTCCGTTGCTCCGGACTCGCCACTTCCCTTCAATCAGGCCGATGTGAGCACAGATCGGGCGCTTCCGCACCTTACAGCGCTCGCCAGCGGCGTTCATCAACACGGCGCCGCGATCTTCTGCCAGATAACGCACATGGGACGACGTGCCCATTGGGACAGCCACAACTGGCTGCCCCTGATTGGGCCTTCTGCCAATCGCGAGGGCGAGCACCGGTCCTTCGCCAAGGAGATGGAAGACTGGGACTTCAAGCGCGTATTCAAAGCGTATGCTGATGCCGCCGATCGCTGCAAACGCGCTGGTCTCGATGGCATCGAAGTCATGGCGACGGCTCACCATTTGGTCGATGGCTTCTTGTCTCCTTTAACCAACATGCGCACCGACAAATATGGCGGCAGTTTCGAAAATCGTTGCCGTTTTGGCATGGAAGTGATGGCAGCAATCCGGGAGCGGGTTGGTGACGACTTTGTGCTCGGCATGCGCCTCCCAGGCGATGAACTGACGCCTGGCGGTCTGACCAGCGAAGATTGTGTTCGCGTTGCCACCGCATATGCGGGCAGCGGTCTCATCGACTACATCAGTGTCTGTCAGTCCACTGGCGACAGCTACGTGGCATTGGCGAAGCTGCTGCCGGATATGTCCCACCCGCCGGCGCCCTATCTTTATCTGGCCAGCGCCATCAAGGCTGAAGTCGATATCCCGATCCTGCATGCTTCGGCGATCCGCGACATGACGACGGCGAACCGGGCCGTGGCTGACGGGCACATCGATATCGTCGCCATGACGCGCGCTCACATTGCCGATCCCCACCTCGTCAAGAAGATTATGGAAGACCGCGCCGACGATATCCGGCAGTGCGTCGGCGCAAATTACTGCGGCGATTTCGCAGGCAATGGCGGGGTCAAGTGCGTGCAGAACGCGTCCACGGGCAATGAGACCTGGATGCCACATTTGGTTCCCAAGGCTGACAAGCAGCGAAAGGCCGTTGTCGTTGGGGGCGGTCCTGGAGGAATGGAAGCGGCGCGTGTTCTTGCCGAACGCGGGCACAAAGTTGTCCTCTTCGAAGGAAGCGACAAGCTCGGAGGTCAGATCAATCTCGCAAAGAACGTGAATTGGCGGGAAGGCCTCGGCGGCATCATCCGCTGGTTGGAGCGACAGCTCGATCAGAAGGGTGTAGACGTGCGCCTCTCGACGATGGCCAATGCGAACGCCGTCATGGCTGAAAGCCCGGATGTCGTAGTGGTTGCCACCGGGGGGACACCCTTGCCACCTTCGATCGAAGGAGCAGACTTGACCACATCATCATGGGACATTCTTGGCGGCGTGGCCGAGACGGGCAGCAATGTCCTGATTTACGACGAGGTGGGTTTGCACACAGGTGTCGGCGTTGCAGAATATATGGCTCAGCGCGGCGCCACCGTGGAAGTGATCACACCGGATCGCTTCCTTGCTGAAGAGACGGGGGCGCTGACGCAAGTTGCGTATATGCGCAAGCTTTACGACAACGACGTTATTCCAACACCCAACGTGCGTTTGACCAAAGCCTACAAGGAAGGCAATTCACTCATCGCGGTCCTGCAGAACGAGTTCAATGGGCGTCTTGAGGAGCGAGCGGTGGACCAAATCGTCTATGATCTGGGTACAGTCCCGCGGGAGGATCTGTATTTTGAACTTCGACCACATTCATCCAACCTCGGCGAAGTCGACTATCAGGCATTGATCGACGGACGAAAGCAGACCGTTATTGCAAACGACAACGGGACCTTCCAGCTGTTTCGGATTGGCGACGCCGTAACGAACCGTAGCATCTACGGGGCCATCTTCGAGGCAAAACGGTTCTGCAAGGATTTTTGAGGATCGATAGGCTCAGAATTCCGTCTTCCGATCGGCGTCAACTCCTTAGGCGCCGATCGGACTGTTTGGCAGATGGATATACCAGGCAGTAAGCAGACCAGAGGAGCACCTCACACCCGGCACAGAAGTGCTAGTGCAGCTCCTCTTGCCGGGATAGCTTCCAACAATCCAGTGGTAACCATCATTGGATCCTTCTAAGAGCCATCGCTTGTACAAGTTCACGTGCTATAATTTCGCGTTGTCAGCGAAAAAGAAATATTCGGAGCAGGTGCTCGCCTTAGGTTCTTACATGAAGATCGCATGCTCTTGCAACCGCAGCCTTTATACGAACAAATCAAAGTCCATGTGCTGGAGAGAATCGCGGACGGCACGTTCCGCCCTGGCGCGAAAATACCAAACGAAAACCAACTTGCCGCCGAATTGGGATCATCCCGATTGAGCCGGCGTGATGGGACGGATGGTAAGAGACAGGCAACATAGCCGCTTGAAATGAAGCAACACGAGACTGGCAACCAAACCGCGCCACGGGAGGATGAGAGAGATCAGCGCGGATCCCTCCCAAGGCGAATTGCGATGAACCCGACGCGCTAATCTCGCAGTTTTTTGGTTCTGGACGCGGGATCAGCGGGTTATCAACTTGGGTTGGGAGAGATTACCGTATACGGGCGTTTTCGATGACACCGATGATGTTGGAGATCTGCTGCGAGCTATCCTCGATCCGGCGCATCGCCTCCTCGGCATGGGAAACGACCTCGGCGGATTTCAACGCACTCTGGTTGGTTTGGGTCGCCACCATGCGGGCTTCTTCCGTCACCTTCGTCGAGGAGCCGACATTGGCGGTGATCTGGTCGAGGGCGGCGGCGAGGCTTTCGGAATTGACCAGCAAAGCTTTGCTTGCTTCGTGAACCTGATCCAGCTCTGCGCGGTCGAGCCTTTTTTGCAATGCGGTACGAGGATCCGCACGGCACTGGTCAGCCGTCGCAACGACCGAATACCCTGGCGGTCGGTGTCAGAGGGTTTCTTCGCTCGCGTCGGATCTTTTTGAAGTGAGCTTGCTCCAACGTCTGCAGCTCAAGGGATGAATGTGGGCCCCCTCGGTTGTTGTGGACGGTCAAAGAACGGCCGATGCCTGCTCTGGCTTCCGCCACGATTTTTTGGGGGAGGGATACACTTTCTCGCCAAGCTCCACTGCCTTCCATGGAGACTACGACAGACCAACTTCTCTATCTCTAGCGCTCTGCCAGTTTCGGTCGCGGGAGAATGATGATGTCGTTGCGCTTTACGAAACGTTGGCTGCCGATTTGGCACGACCGGCCATTGCGGTGGAAACGAGGTGCCTTCGTTCGTCGTGACCAGTGATAGGGACGGCGAGCGAGAGCCCACCAGTCAGCTCACTGCCCCAGTTGTGTTTCGTGAATTGAATGGCTGTTTCGCCCGTTGCGTTTCGTTCTCAAGAGGGCTGCATCGGCGTTGTCAATGCTATCGGATAGGCTCGATTCAGAAGCAGGCCGCCATTCAGACAGGCCAATACTCGCTGAAGCGACAATCTCGTGCTCTTTCCACCGGAACGGCGTGGACGCGAGTTTCTTATTCAAAGAGTCAGCCACCGCCGATGCGGTTTTGGTATCGGTTTGGGGAAGGAAAACGCAGAATTCGTCCCCACCGATGCGGCAAAGGATATCATCGCCACGCAAGACACTCTGGGCAATCGCGGCGATGTGGACAAGGGCTGCATCACCGGCGGCATGTCCAAACGTATCGTTTATTGCCTTAAATTTATCCAGGTCGATCATCATCAAGACAGCTGTCGTGTCTTTGCCGCTTAGCGACTTTTCAGAATGGGTGAGCTTCTCACGAAAACCACGCCGATTTGGAAGGCCGGTGAGATCGTCGCGGGTCGCCAGTTGGTTTAGCTCGTCGCGGGAGCGGTCCAGCGCCATGATCAAGAATCCAAGGTTCAATATTCCCCCGCTCACGATCGCACAGACAAGGAACCATGGAGCTACGGCGTCGTAGTTTTCCGCGGAAACTACCCCGTACATTTGGAGGGCATTGGCTAGTGCGTCGGCTGTTTGCCCAACGATCACAATCACGGCCGCAACGATTGTCACGTGTTTGCCGACATAGCGCTGCGGTGCCGAAAGCAGTGTGACTATCGCCAACAACACGGGTACGACCTGGGTAAGCGCAAAAACGACGTCTTTTGCTTCCCCGCTTGACCCAAAAACCATCATAGCAGCCAGGCTTGCAAGCATTACAACGTAGATTGCATTGCGGTTTGCAGTATGGCCAAAGAACACGCGTAGGCCCTGCCAGTTTACGGCAAAGGCTCCCGATACGAGACAAATAGCTATGTGTTTGAGGAAGGGGGTTCCCTCGCCAGCCACAAGCATCGGGCCGCTCGCGCAGGTCATCATCAAGGATGTCAGCCAATAGCGCGCCGCCCGCAGCGATTTGTAGGATGTTGCAATTGCGGCCCAAATCACAGCGAAGCTTAGGGAATTGAGCATGATGATCACGTAGAGCGTCATGAAATCGAGCATGCAAAATGTCGCTTATGTTCAGGTGTTCCGCACGGCGGGAGGCAAATTCCGCGAGATTTTACATCATCAAATAAACGCTGAACTTAAACCTTCTGCTAGAATTGTTGGTATCGCAGAAGAACGCTAGGTTCTTGGCTCAACACGAATACACGTCTTACGCTTGAGCGGACCTGCGACATCACTGTCGACTCGTTTGCCAGAGTTAGGCGACATTGGAATCGTTCCAGCTCGAGGAGCCCTATACACCTCTCAGCAAACAGGCGCCGCCGTGCTTCGGCGTGCAGTTGCACTGCCATTGCTGACGTTTCAGCTACGATCGAGTCATAAATCGAGCCAGAAATTCGGCGATACGACCATATGGCGGCATGGCGAAGCGTGCAGGATTGAACACTCTCACCTTTGCAATGCCCCGCGCATGCGAAAACCGCACGAAGCCCTCATGTCCATGATAGGCTCCGATCCCGCTGGGCCCTACACCTCCGAACGGCAGATCATTCTGCGCGATGTGCAGTAGCGTGCCATTAATTGTCACATTTCCTGAAATGGTGTTTTCAAGAATCTTACGCTGTGTCGACCTGTTGTGGGTGAAGACATAAAGCGCAAGCGGCCGTGGTCTTGCGCGCACGAAGGCGACCGCCTCATCCAGGGTGTCGTAGGGTATGATCGGAAGAATGGGGCCGAAGATTTCCTCCTCCATGAGAAGACAATCAGTCGGAGGATCAATGAGCAGCTTCGGGGGAATGCTGCGCCCGGACCTGGGTATGTCGATGTCGACGGTCACGACTTTAACACCACGATCCGTGCACTCCTTCAGCCCTTGCAACAAACGCGCGTGCGCGCGCTCGCCGACCACGCCGGTATAGTGCTGGAGCGCCGTCGACTCCGGATAGAAACCGCGGGCTTCCTTCGACAACGCCTCCACGATCACGTCGATCTTGCTTCTTTCGACGAGGACATAGTCCGGGGCGATGCAGGTTTGCCCCGCATTCATCAACTTGCCGAAGGTGATATCGCGAGCGGCGGCGGCGATGGAGTAGTCCGGCGCAACGATTGCCGGCGATTTGCCGCCAAGTTCCAGGGTGACCGGAGTGAGATTGGCTGCAGCCGCTGCCATAACCTTGCGGCCCACACCTGTAGAGCCCGTGAAAAGCAGGTGGTCGAAGCGAAGACCCGAGAAGGCGGTTGCCATCTCCACGCCGCCCTCGGTCACCGTCACTTCGTCAGGGCTGAAATACTCACCGATGAGTTTCGCCAGTAATGCCGATGTTTCGGGCAAGAGTTCGGACGGCTTGATCATCGCCCGGTTTCCAGCTGCCAAAACTTCAATCAGCGGACCAAGCGCCAGCAAAAGCGGATAGTTCCATGGAACCATGATGCCGACAACACCCAGTGGCTGATACTGTACCCAGTTCGACAGTTGAAGGAACTCGATTGACCTGGCCCGGCGATCAGGTTTCATCCAGCGCCGCACATGCGATCGTGTGTGGCGAAGCGATCCCATGAGCGGTGCTATTTCGAGAAGAGTCGTTTCGTGATGAGAACGGTGCCCGAAATCCTTCGAAACAACTGCGCATAAGCTTTCCCGATGGTCTTTCAGCAACAAGCCGATACGATTCAGCCTGTCGCGGCGGGTCGAGACGGATGGGTAAGGTTCGCGCTGAAAGGCATCTTGCTGGATCGACAGTATCGCTTCCAGTTTTCCGAGATCGGTGTCATTCAACATTTCACTTCACTATCCCATTATTGGCCACGACCGGCACACCGCGATGAAGGTGGCCAAACACCAGCGTTGCGCAAAGGACCGCAAGAGCTAGCGGCAGGAGGCAAGCCCAAGCGACTACTGAAGCGCCCGCAGCAGAAAACACCGGGCCGACGAGTGCTGTACCTATGGTCGCGCCAATGATCGCGATCACCAAAATCCGTGACATCAAAGAACCGTCAGGATCGTTTTCAGTCAGCACGCCCGTGATGAAGGGCGTGACAATGTAAAATCCGACGTTGATAAACACCTGGCTGGCAACAAACACCGTTTCGGTGAAAACGTTGAAGAGATAGTAGATCGACACAGCCATGATCAAGAAACCTCCCATGACAAAAGGGAGCCGCTTGGCCCGGTCATGAGTCATTGTGGGCACAATTGCTCCCAGAAAGCCCGCGAGCGACGACACAGCGAGATAAAGGCCGACCTCAGTGTTGCTCAGTCCAACGCGTTCTCCGATATAGCCGCAGATCGCCCATTGTGCGGCCTGCACAGCGTATACGAGAAAGACGATCATCATCGTCAACATCATTTTCGACCGATCCAACCGCGAATGCCCGGTGGCTGTGGCCATGGCATTTGGTCGCCTTGCGATCAGTAGAAAAAATGGCGCCGCGATTGCCGTAAAAGCTGCCAGCACAAGAAACACCGGCGCACCGCTTTGCTGGTGCGGCATAAATGAAACGACGAACAGAAGGACGCCCATTGCTGAACCGCCAATAAGGCTGAGGACGCCCCACAGCCGCTCCGCATTGGCAAGCGATGCCAGGCTCATCGACACCAAACTGAAGATGGCGCCTTCGCCAAGGCCAGTCATCAAACGCGCGGCGGAAAGTGTCAGGGGCGACTGCAGCCAAAAACTTGCCGCCTCTCCGAGAAGAACCGCCAGAACGCCTCCAATAGCGACAAGGCGCCATGACCTTGCCGCTAGTTTCGCCAGGAAGATGCCGTAGATTGCAATCCCCGCCAACTCTGCACTCGCTACGACGGTCGCAAGACCTTCGTCGTAACCGGCGAGCTTGCTCATCGACAGAACGACAACTGGCATAACCATCGTCCCGTTAAGCGCGACCGCATAGGCGGCGCTCAATCCCAAAATCCACAAGATCATTCGAACGTTCCCCACGAGGTTCAAGCAAAAGCGCCGCCGGACCCGGTCTTGTCGCTTCTACAATCTTCAGAATATGGAGAGCACGGACCCCGGCAAGGGATTTCAGGGGCCTCTTTGGGGTCATATCCGGCCAATCAATGGCTCGAATTGCTGGGGTAGCTTGACGGAAAGGCTTTATTTTTACCTGCCTTCTTGCAAACACCGGAATCGACGGGACGAGCGGGCCGGGAGGTCAAAATCTAAGACGGAGCCAGGGATCTGCGATAAGATTGGTTTTCTCATTCGATCGCCAGCTACGCGTTGCTCTATCGGATACTCGGCAATTCGAAGGGGGCTTGTCAAAGGTGGAGACGAAGCTCAGCCAGGAGGAGGGCCGGGAGCCTAAATGAAATCAGTCGATACACGTTATATCACGGCCAACATTCCGGCCTTCCTCATCCGCAGCCTTGTTGCGACGCTCTCCGACTTGGGTCTCGACCCACTCCGTCTGCTTGTCGGTTTGGGCCTGACAATTGAAGATCTCGATGATCCTGCCTGCCGGGTATCGTTTCGACAAGGTCGAGAAGCCATTCTCCGGGCGATGCAGATGGCGAAAGGACGGGCGATGGGGCTCGAGACGGGGATCCGGGAAAAGATCACCTCGGTTGGCCTTGTGGGATATGCGATGCTGACGGCGCCAACCATAGGAGATGCCGTCAAGCTCGGTCTGCAGCTCCAAAAAGACACCGGCAGCATGCTGGAATTTGATACTCACAAGACGAGCGAAGGTATCGTCGTGACGGCATCAAGTCGTTTCCACGACCCGGACATCTATGTATTTCTGGTGGAGGAGGCTTTTGCGAGTTTCATGGGCATTGCCGTGGGTCTCGTAGGGGACGAATTCAGGCCTCTCAGAGTGGATTTTGCCTATCCGGCGCCGGCACATGCGGCGGCCTATCAGAAGGTGTTTGGCTGTGATGTGCGCTTCGGGCGGATGGAGAACGCTTTTCTGTATGATCCTTCCTGGTACAAGCGATCGCTCGCAACGTCGGATCGCTTCACTCACCGACAACTTCTCGACTTCCTCGCCTATAACCGTGCCCGCACCCGCGAAGCGGCGGAGATAACGGAATCCGTGGAGCGGGTTCTCAAACAAAAGCTACAGGATCGCATCAACGTCACCAAAGTTGCTCGTGAACTCGGCATGAGCGAGAGGACGTTGCGCCGCCGACTTGCGGAAAGCGGTGTTTCATTCCAGGGACTACTCGACGGATTACGCAAAAACCGTTCTTTGGAGTTGTTGGCAAATCCGCAGATGTCGGTGGAGCAGATCGCCTTTGCTGTCGGTTTTACGGACCCCCACAATTTTCGCCGCGCCTTTCGCCGATGGACAGGCACGACCCCAGGTTCACTCAGGGCCGACATGTCGTCAATTTGGCCGGAATAGACCCGCATTAGGACGGCTTTGCCGCTTATTTGACCCCACCATCCACCGCTATCTTCCCTTCAAGAAATTGTTAGCCAGCTAGTGCAGTTGGTCAGGCGGAGGGCGGCTATGGGAAAGTCCGACCAATACATACTCGCGATCGATCTCGGCACCAGCGGCTGCAAAGTCGGCCTTGTGTCCATTTTCGGCGAGGTGGTGGCCTGGGCTTTCCGTCCTGTACAGCTCGCCGTCGTCGACACTATCGGGGCGGAGCAGAACCCGGACGACTGGTGGAATGCCTTTCTAGAGGCCTCCCGCGAAGTCTTGGCGCTAGACCGTGTGCCGCGTTCAAATATTGTCGCTATCTGTTCATCTACACAAGGTGAGGGGACAGTCGCCGTAGACCGGGATGGGCGCATTCTGATGAACGCGGTTCTATGGCTCGACATGCGCGGAGCACGGCATCTCAAGCGAGAGATGCGCAGTTCTCTGAAGGTCGCCGGGTACGACGCGATCAAGCTTCAGAAATGGTTGAGGTTGTGTGGTGGCGCGCCGGCCTTATCGGGGAAGGATCCCGCTGGCCATATGCTCTTGATCCGCGACGCCTTTCCAGATGTTTATGACAAGACATACAAGTTCCTCAACGTCCTAGATTACGTCAATCTGCGCCTGACGGGGCGTTTCGTTGCAACGCAGGATTCGATCCTGACCTCCTGGGTTACGGACAATCGGGACGTTGACAACATCCGCTACGATGACGGTCTCATTGCCATGAGCGGCATCGACAAGTCCAAATTTCCGGACCTGGTGCGCTGTACTGACGTGATCGGAACAATCCTGCCGGCGGTATCAGAGGCATTGGGGCTTGCCACAAACACCAAGGTGGTAGCCGGAGCAATTGACAATACTGCGGCGGCTCTCGGCGCCGGAACCCTTACAGACTACGATTGCCACCTCTATGTGGGATCCTCCTCCTGGATTGCTGCGCATGTCCCTTTCAAGAAAACGAGTGTGCTCGATCAGATCGGTTCGGTTCCCTGCGCCGTTCCATCGCGCTACCTGATGATCGCGATGCAGTCGAGCGGCGCAAACAACATTGCCTTTCTGAAGGACAGGATCGTGTTCCACGACGATGGCCTAATCGACGCAGAACCCTCTGCAGATACCTATCGGGTCTTGGACGAGATTGCTGCGCGCATGCCAATCGGTGCCGACGGTGCAATGTATCTCCCCTGGCTGTTTGGAGAGCGATGCCCTGTGGACGACCAGTCCCTTCGGGCCGGCATCTTCAATCTCAGTATGGAGCACAATCGCGAAACGATTGTGCGCTGCGTCTTTGAGGGCGTCGCACTCAATACGCGCTGGATGATGAAGCCGATCAATCGCTTCATGCGACGCCGACCGGGGGCAATCACCATGATCGGCGGCGGCGCGATGTCGAATGCCTGGTGCCAGATCTATGCTGACGTTCTTGATGTCTCAATCCGGCAGCCGCGCGATCCGGTCAAGGCAAATGCCCGTGGCGCCGCTTTCATCGGGGCTCACGGCCTTGGACTGATAAGCCTCGAAGAAGCGGTCCGGCATGTTGAGATCGAGCGGCACTACGAGCCCAATCCTGCGGCGCGTGAGTTCTACAACGAAAGGTTTGGAATTTTCACCGAGCTGCACCGACGTCTGGCACCGCTCTATCAGAGATTGAATGGCACGAGAGGCAAGAACCATGGCTAACTTCATGGCGGAACGGCAAGAGATCGCCGACAGGTGCCGCTACTTCGCTGACAACGGCTATTTTGCCGGGACAGGCGGTAATATCGGCGTACGCGTCAGCGACAATCTGATGGCGGTGACGCCTTCAGCGACCGACTACTATTCAATCCGCGCGGAGGACGTGCCGGTCCTGCGGCTGGATACGCTTGAGGTAGTCGAAGGTGAAAAGACGCCGACGATCGAACGCGGCCTTCATGCGCGCATGTTGAAAATGCATCCATCCCGCCGCGCCAGTGTTCACACGCATCAGCCCATCGCGAGCGCCGTCGCACTCTTCCATGAGGTATTGCCATGGCCGCCTGGAAGCGACCCTGCAAACCTCGGCCCCCACATTGCGCTCATTCCCTACAAACCGTCCGGTACGGGCATGTTGGCCAAGGCGTTCGAGAAGGCGCTACGCCCGGACGTCTATGCCTATCTGCTGGCAAGCCACGGTGTCATCTGCGCCGGCGAAAACCTCGAGGCCGCCGCCAGCATGATCCGCGGGATCGAGGCGGCGGCCGCGTTCCATCTTCGCAGCCGCATCGCAAAACGCACCAACCTCGACAAGCAGTTCCAGTCGTTCCTCCTGAACGTCCTGGACAAGGCTGGGACCAAAGGAGCCTGAAATGAACATGGCAGCTCGCACGACTGAAAAAACATCCTACGGTATCAGCGCCTGGCCCAACAACAATGAGCTCATGGACCGGCTGAACGCTCTGCTCGCTCAGCCGCCGCGCGGTATTTCCAAAGCGAACATGCCGAAGATACTCGATTATTTCGAGCAGAAATGCCCGACCTCGAAGGCTTGGGCAAAGCGCGCCTCGGAAGTCATTCCAGGTGGCGTCCAGCATAATCTTGCCTTCAACTATCCTTTCCCCATCGCCGCAGCAAAAGTCGATGGTCCCTACATGTGGGACGCCGACGGTAATCGTTATATCGACTTCCTGCAGGCTGGGGGACCAACATTGCTCGGTTCCAACTACCTCCCGGTGCGCAAAAAGGCCCACCAGGTTATCGACGAATGTGGCCCGGTGACCGGTCTGCTCCACGAATACGAATTCAAGCTGGCCGAACTCATCCGTCAGCACATGCCAGGCATCGAGATGTTTCGCATGTTAGGCTCTGGTACGGAGGCTTGCATGGGCGCAATCCGTCTGGCGCGAGCACACACCGGCAAGAAGTGGGTGATCAAAGTCGGCGGCGACTACCATGGCTGGAGCGACCAGATGGTCTACGGCATGCGGGTTCCGGGCACCGGACGGCGTGAGGCAACAGGTATTCCGAAAGGGGCGACGGCCTACACGCAGGAGGTCTTCCCAAACGAACTCGGGACATTGCGGCGAAAACTCATGTTGAACCGTATTCGTGGCGGCACCGCCGCAGTCATTGTCGAGCCACTGGGGCCGGAAAGCGGCACGCGCCCGGTGACACCCGAATACAATCGCGAGGTCCGTAAGCTTTGCGACGAATTTGGCGCGTTGCTCATCTTTGACGAGGTGGTCACCGGCTTCCGCGTCGGCATGGGCGGTGCGCAGGGCTACTTCAACGTCAAACCGGATCTAACGGTATTCGGCAAGTGCCTTACCGGCGGCTATCTCATGGCGGGTGGCATCGGCGGTGCGAAAGACATCATGATGACGCTTGTTGGCGGCATCGGTACGTCGAGCAAGCGTGCTTTCGTCGGGGGCACGCTTTCTGCCAATCCGCTTTCGTGCGTGGCCGGCTACTACGCGATCGAGGAGATGGCGAAGACCAATGCGCCGGTACTGGCGGGGCGTGCTGGCGACAGATTGGCCAAAGGGTTGAAGGAGATCATCACACGTCTCGGTCTTCCCTATGTCGTTTACAACATGGGCTCCATCGTGCACCTGCAGACCTCGGCCGTCCTTCTGATGAGCATGCGAACTCCGATCAAGCTGATGCGCGAGGCCAATGCCCGCAAGCATCTGATGGAAGAAATGGGGGCGGCCTATCTGGCCCACGGTATCCTGACGCTCGCGGGTAGCCGCATCTACACCAGCATGGCGGACACGGACGAGGTGATCGATGACGCCCTCGAGCGGTTCGACGCTGTTTTCCGTCTGGTGTGATATGTTGAAGATGGTCGAAAACTCCTTCATCGAAAACACGCTCGGTCTTGCGGCGGCACGGCTTGCGGGAAAAGGATTGCTAAAGCCCGGAGATGTCCTTTCCCAGCGTATTCCGGAACGCAATGTCTTCGTGCGCGTGCACATCGAATCCGGTCGGGACGTGCCGGAACATTTCGAATGGACCAACCTGACGGATGCCCCAAAGGATTTGCATCACCGTATTTATGCCGCGCGTCCAGATGTAGGTGCTATCGCTGCCGGCCGCCTCACCTGGACGTCCGCCTTGGCACGGCTGGATCTGTCTCTGCCGGCAGTCTTCGACGAGCAGGTTCGGCACCTCGGTGTCGAAGCAAGGCGTGTCGGACTGCAGTCTACCGAAAATCGACCATTGGCGGCCCTTTCTAATGGGGCCAATGCGTATTGCCTGGACGACACTGCCCTTTGTTTCGGTATGGGCTTGGAGCGGCTGCTTCTCAACATCGAGATCCTGGAAAAGTGTGCGGAATGCTTTGTCCTTGCTCAAAGCACCGGCGAAAGAGTGAAGCGCATCCCGTGGTTGATCAAATTTATCGCCAATGGGCGGCTGCGCAAGGATCAGAAAGATGCGGCCGCGCGCCATCTTCGCGGCGAGCGCTCGATCATGAAAGCCGGGTATTGAACGGAAAATGGGTTTTTAGGGAGGAAAGACGATGCAGCGAAATTACGGGGACTTCCAAAACGAAATCTATCTGGCCGGACTGAGCGGCAAAATGCCAGCGCTCCCAGTGGATTTTACGTCGCTGGAAGAACGGGCAAGGGAGGCCATGTCGCCTTCCGTCTGGAGCTATGTCGCGGGTGGTTGCGGCGATGAATTTACCCAACGTAACAATGTGGAAGCATTCAGTCGCTATGGGATTGTACCACGCATGTGCAACGGCACGGACAAGCGCGACTTGAGCGTGACCCTGTTCGGTCGCACCCTGCCGGCGCCTATCTTTCTCAGCCCGATCGGAGTGATTGGACTTTGCTCGAGCGACAATCAGGGCGACGTGAGGATTGCAGAGGCGGCTGCGAAAACAGGCGTGCCGATGATGGCTTCGACTCTGTCGCAGGACCCTATGGAAGTGGTTGCCAAGGCACTCGGCGATACTCCCGGCTATTTCCAGCTCTATACGCCGCGCGACCGCGATCTTGCGCTCAGCTTCATCTCGCGGGCGGAAAATGCGGGTTTCGAGGCCCTTGTCATAACCCTCGATACCTGGGTGACAGGTTGGCGACCGCGCGATTTGAACGCCGCGAATTTTCCGCAGTTGCGCGGTCTCTGCCTAGCAAATTACTTCAGTGATCCGAATTTTCTCAAGCGTTTGAAGAAGCCAATTTCCGAGGACCCGGCGGCGGCGATCTACGAGTGGGTCAATGTGTTCGGTCACATCGTGACCTGGGATGATCTGAAATGGATCCGCGAAGCAACGCACCTTCCGATCATTCTGAAAGGGATTTGCCATCCGGACGACGCACGACGCGCCGCCGATGCAGGAGCCGATGCTATCCAATGCTCCAACCATGGAGGGCGTCAGGCAAATGGCGGCGTCGCCGCAATTTCAATGCTTCAGGATATCGTTTTTGCAGTCCCGGACATGCCTGTTCTGTTCGATTCCGGGGTGAGAAGTGGCACTGACGTTGCCAAGGCTCTCGCCATGGGCGCGACGGGCGTCGGGATCGGTCGCTCCTACGCCTATGCCTTGGCGGCAGGCGGGACAGATGGTGTTGCTCATCACCTCCGTTCCATTCTGGCCGAAACCGATCTGCTCATGGCGGTGAACGGCTATCCAAAGGTTGCCGACTTGCGGCGAGCCGGGGTGCGCAACACACGCTGACGTCGGTCCGACCGCAGCAGTGGCCGTCCCTTCGGCGGGGTTATCTGCGGGTCGGTCGATCCTTTGATTCTCAGCCAATTCTTGATCTGGCCAGAGAGGGAGACGCATGGCTGCGACACTGTCCAACAGCATGCTGAGGTCGTTTCGATAATAACAGGGGTTCGCAATGCATGAGACTGTGCTTGTCACCGGGGGAAGCGGCTTCGTCGCCAGCCATCTTATCTTACAATTGCTCGAAGCGGGCGCCACGGTGCACACGACCGTCAGGAGCATTGGAAATCAGGGCAAAGTGCGCCCGCTCATAGACCTACAAGGGAAGTTTCCGGACAAGCTGAAACTATTCGAAGCGGACCTTCTGAGCGCTGGCTCTTTCGATCCTGCCATGGCTGGATGCAGTATCGTTTTTCACGTGGCTTCTCCGTTCAAGCTACCGGAAAAGATCAAGGACGGCCAAGCAGAGATGGTCGAGCCAGCGCTAAATGGTGCCCGGAATGTTCTTGGAAGCGTCAACAGGACGGAGAGTGTCCGGCGCGTGGTCATGACCTCGACGATCGGAGCAATTTTCGGCGATTATATCGACGTACGCTCAATGCGGAACAACACGGTCGCGGAGGAATATTTCAACACCTCCAGCAACGTCAAAAACAACCCGTATCACTACTCGAAAGTCATTGCTGAAAAAGAAGCCTGGAAAATTCACGCTGAGCAGAATCGCTGGAGCTTGGTGATGATAAATCCCGGGTTGATCCTTGGCCCGTCGCTCACCCCGGCCTCGGAATCAGGTTCTCTTTTCCTTTTGGACGAGATGTTCAAAGGATACTTCTTTTACGGCATGCCGGACCTCAGCCTGGCCTGCGTGGATGTTCGCGATGTAGCAGGCGCCCATATTCGGGCCGCGCTGAACCTGGAGGCCAAAGGGCGTTATATTCTGTCCGAAGCTCACACAAGGACCTTCCTGGACATCGCTGGTCACGCGCGCAAATTCCACCCGAAGCCTTACCTGTTGCCGTCTTGGCAGATCCCGAATTTCATCGTCAGGCTGATCGGTCCCCTCTTTGGATTGACACAAGAATATATGAGCAATCATCTTGGCATTCGCTTCGCTCTGGATAACGCCCGGAGTCAAAAGGAATTGGGCGTTGTCTATCGGCCGTTCGAAAAGACGATGGCGGATCACTATTGTAGCTGGGCGGAGCAGCGCCGCAGTCGGAGAACCTAAGGGGAGGCGCAAGGATGCAGTTTGCGGGCAAGGTCATTTTAGTCGTCGGTGCGTCTTCCGGCATGGGGCGGGCACTGGCGTTAAGATTGGCAGGCAAAGGGGCAAAGGTAGTCGTTACCGCCAGGCGCGCAGAGCGCCTTGAAACGCTTGCTGACGAAATCCACGCCATAGGTGGAGAATGCTTGGCGATACCCGCCGATGCGACCGACGCAGCCGCAGCCGCTCGGGTGGTACAGGCTACTGTTGCGCGTCACGGACGGCTCGACATGGTTTATTTGAACGCCGGAGGCGCACCGGCTCTCGACATGCGCCTCATGAGCGCGACTGAAGTTAACGCCTATATGCGCTCCAATTACGATGTCGTGGTCAACTACCTCTTCCCGGCCCTGAGTCAAATGGTCCGTCAGGGCGGAGGCTGTGTGGGACACACGAATTCACTGGCTGGTTTTTTAGGCGTGCCACTGCAAGGTCCCTATTCGGCGGCCAAGGGCGCTGCGATATTGCTCATCGATACGTGCCGGGTGGAATTTGCGCGCTATGGCATTCGTTTCACGACGGTTTATCCGGGATTCGTCGCCACGGAGGCAACTGCCAACGACGGAATGCCCGCCCCCCTGGAAATCTCCACGGAAAAGGCTGTGGACTATATCATGTACGCACTCGCGAAGGAAAAAAGCGACTACCTGTTTCCCTTGCCGATGCGCTGGTTGATCCGGTTGGCCCACGTCTTGCCGAAACCCATTGTCCTGTGGATCCTGCGCAAGTCCATGCCGAAATTGCCTGAAATTGAAAAAGCCTTGGCGGGCACCTGAGAAAGAGCGGATGCGCAGCGCGGAGCTATGGACTCGCCCGGCCAACAAATTTGCCGCCGGAAGTCGCTTCCCGGCGGCATCACATTAGAGGCGATCCCACGTCACCGTCTTACAGAAAATCCTCAGTGCGCAGCCCTTGAGCTTCAGCACGTTGCCGTCGACCGTTCCAGTTCCGCTGTAGGTTTTATCGTCTTCAGGGTCGGTTATCTCACCGGCATAGTTTGCACCGCTCCCGCTTAGCTTCCCGATACTTTTGCCGGCAAACTCTCCGGTCGTCATGGTCAGGCAGAACTCCTTGCCGCACGGCTTGATCGTGATGATTTCCACGGGGCCATTCTTCCACTTGCCCTCGATCGACTCTGCAGCGGATGCGCCTGAGACCAAAAGTCCTAGAAAGGTTGAGGTCAGCATCAATTTTCCGGTCAACATTGCATGTTCCCTTTTGTTTTGAATGGTCCCCGCAACAAATCGCAGAAAGCGGGGAGACAAAAAAAGGATATGTTCCGCAAAACCTGTGAGAACGGTCATTTCCGGCCAATGATGGGTCTTTGACGGCGACGAACGCCGAAGTTTCACACGCCAGGACGCGTACATCATCAGGACATTTGAAGGGTCTGGGCCAACGTTGAGTTGGCCGGAATTGACACGTTTTTGGCCTCCTTCCCCATTGCTGTGCCGCGCTGCAATCATATCCTGACCTCTGGTTCAGGATGTGAATCTCCTTTCTTTCTCGGAAGAAACCGGTGTCGGAGAACACCTAGGAATTCGCGGCTTCCGAGGGGGAAGCGAGCCAGAGCGGGAGGGAATTCAGCATGCATGATGTCCAGTCTTTTCCGATTATCAGTTTACCGCTGGATATGGGCAGGACCTAGGGCGCCACACGCTTGTGTCTGAAGCTGGCTCCGGCACCGCCGAGTTACGAGACGAGCAGCGGTGGGGCAGACAAGGTCGGAAGTCCCGCCACAACGCAGCGGTAGTAGCAGGCCAATCGTCAAGACACTCATTGCTTCCTCGGTTCGCGCCCCTCCAATCCGGCGTCCGATTGGAAGAGGGGTGCCGCTACGAAAAATTCAACAACGAATAAAAATGGGAACGACCGAATGAATAGCGATGCAATGCAGTTCACGAAAAGACTTGTCCTAACAACAGCACTGGCGCTTTCTTCTGCCGGTGCTCCAGCTCTGGCAGGCGGTTTTTCACGCGGCGAGGCCAATACCGACATTCTTTTCAATGACAGCCGATTCAGCGCCGCATCGGAACTGATTTATGTTTCTCCCAGTCGAGACTACTCGGAACTGATGGGGCAGCCGGTCAATGACAAACCATATTCAGATGCGTTTTTCGTGCCCAGTTTGGCGATCGGTGCCAAGATTGGGGACAATCTATCCTGCACACTCACCTACACTCAGCCATTCGGTGGATCAGCGACTTACAGCGATGCAGCGCAGAATGCGGAATTTGTCACCGCTATCGGTTTAGGTGATCCGTTTCCTAATCCAACCTCTAAGATGAAGTTTTCTGCCGATGAGTATGGCGCCACCTGCAAAGTCGGATTCGCCGTCGGCCCGGGAGACCTCCATCTGATCGGCGGCGCATTTCTTGAGACCTTTGACTACAAAGAAGACACTTGGATTGGCTCTGTTCATCTCAAGGACGATGGCGAGATCGGCTACAGGGTAGGTGTTGCCTATGATATTCCGGAATATGCAATGCGTGTTCAGGTCATTTATCGCTCCGAGGTTCACCACGAGGGAAAGGGGATGTACACGCCTTCGGATCTCGCCATCGCGAACGGCATTACCGATGCCATGGCTGCCAATGGGGCAGGGACACTCCCTCAATCATTGAAGATCTATGCGCAGACGGGCGTAGCGCCTAGTTGGCTCGTATACGGTTCCGTAGCATGGACGGATTGGAGCGTGCTTCCTAAATTTTCATATGATGTTCCGGGTCTGGGTACTGCCAACAAAATCTTTAATTACAAAGACGGGTACACAGTTCAGCTTGGCGTAGGTCACGACTTTTCCGACACGGTTTCCGGGACGGTGAATATCACCTGGGATCAAGGCGTAGGTACCGGTGCCGACATTACAACCGATACCTGGACTCTGGGACTTGGCGCACAATACAAGGCCAAAATCGGAACATTCGGGATCGGCGCTGCGATCTCTTATCTGACGGCCGGCTCGCAGGCCGTCAGTGCGGGCGCAACTTACGATGCGAAGGCCGACGCTGACTGGGCTCTCGGACTTGGCGTCTCCTATGCCGTTCAGTTTTAAATACGCATGAAGGAAGCCAGCACGGAGGAGCGATATTCTCCGTGCTGGTGATCGGGTTGCGAGGTGCTCCAGGGGTGATTATGTGGCGTGCCGCCTGAAACGAACCCATCAACTATCCGCGACAGTCGCCTGCAAACCACGTATGGCAGTGGCGGCGAAATCTTCCAGCGCGTCTATGAGCCTTTTCTGGCGATCGCGAGGATTATGCATGATCACTGTAAGGTTGCTTTGCATTGCGACAACGAAAATCGCGCTGAAGTCGCCAATTCGATCAGCAGCAATGCCGGGCGCCGCGCGCGAAATGTAAGGCGCAAGCAATCGAGCAGTTGCGGTCGTATCCGCTATATCGAGTGTTCGCAGTTCCGGTATTGCACGCAACGCATCCCAAAGGGCGGTCGTCGACGGTGAAGCACGGAGATGATCGGCAACCGCTCGAACCACCAGTTTGACCGCCGTCGGCACGTCCTGTGTAGGCAAGTCGAGGTTGAGATAGCTGTCAAGGTTCGCCGCGATCACAATGCGCAGCTCTTTTAGGTGCCGCTCGGTCAGTGTCCTGAGGATTGCTGCGTTTGACGGGAAATAGTGGTAGATAGAAGCGATCGGAAGATCCGCGATGCGTGCCACTTCTCGCATCTTCAATCCGTTGTATCCGTGCGCGGAAATGAGCTCCTCGGCCACGCTTAATATTTGATCGACTCTCTCCCTGCTCCGCATCTGGCGGCCTGGGCTTCGTCGCTCCGAGCGGCCACCGGCATCTTCGATTGCTGTAATTACGCCGCCGTCTGTCCTGTCGGATTTCTTTGCCATTTCTCACCCCTACCGATCTAAGTCGAGCATTGATCGACTATTGACATGCTTAAAAATTCGATCAATGCTCGGCTTTAATAGAGCACGAAACAACGTGTAGATAAACTGGGAACCCACAAAAATGGCAGAGGCAAATTCAGCGAAATATCCAACAAGTGGCCGCAGCAAGAAGAAGATAACCACGGGACGAGTGATCGTTTTGGTAATCGCAGCGGCAGCGCCGCTTGCTGCTATTATCGGTAACGCCCCATTGGGGCTCTCGACAGGCGGGGCCTTGTCTATGCCCTTCGCCTATATCCTCGTCGGTCTCACTTTGATGGCTTTCGCCGTCGGCTATACGGCGCTGAGCCGGGAGATCGTCAGTCAAGGCGCGTTCTACACCCAGGTCGGGCAGGGGCTTGGTAGGCCTGCAGGGGTTGTGGCGGCCTACGCGGCCGCGTTCGCATATGGGACTTATTCGGTAGGATCGGCTGCCGCTTTTGGCTACTTCGCTTCGTTGCTCGCTCGGGAACTCGGCTTTGAAGTCCCCTGGATGGGCTGCGCGGCCATCGGCATGGTCGTGGTGGCCTTTCTCGGCTACCGCTCACTGGATCTTTCGGCAAGGGTTCTTGTCTGGTTCATGGCGGCCGAATTCGCCATCCTCGGTATTTTCGACATCTGCGTGATCCTCAAGAAGGGGCTGGCCGCCTTGCCAATGGAGGTATGGTCACTGCCGCATCTGACTGGATCTGCCATTGGAGCCGTCATTCCCTTTGCTGTTGTTTCGTTTATCGGTTTTGAGGCTGCGGCGCTTTATGGCGAAGAAACACACAATCCACGGCGTTCGATCCCGCGCGCCACGTTCACCGCGCTCGGTATCATCATCGTCTTTTACACAATGTCGATATGGCTGATTATCGGCGCTGCGGGATCGGTAGAAGTTCAAGCACTTGCCGCAAAGGAATCCGGAAATTTCGCCTTTACCCTGGCACAAACCTACGGTGGCAGTTGGCTCGTAGGTGTCATGGGTGTCTTCCTCGTCGCTTCGATCCTCGCAAGCTATCTGGCGATCCACAATGCGGCGAGCCGTTACTTCTTCGCGCTCGCATCGGACAAGCTGTTGCCGGCTCCCTTGGCCGCGATTCACGCGGATCACCATGCCCCGTTTGTCGGCAGTGTTGCCATGACGTTGCTTGAGGTGACACTGGTGTTTGGGCTGGGACTCCTGGGCGCTGCCCCGTATGTGGGGATCGCCTCCGGAATGATCGGACTTGGCACCATCGGCATTATCGCGATGCAGATCGCAACAAGTTTGGCCGTCGTCGGATTCTTTCACCAAATTCGTCGAGGCAACCTCTGGACTACGCGCATCCTGCCGATTGTTGCTGCGGGTGGAATGTCTGTGTTCCTGGTAGCGATTTTCAGGAGTTATAGTCAGATAACGGGCAGTAACTCAGCTCTGGTGAATAACCTGCCGTGGCTCTTTCTGCCTCTCGTGGTAGCTGCCTTGCTCTATGCATCTTGGCTCAAGAAGCGTCATCCCAACGCGTATGCGCAGATAGCAAGCTCGACTTATCGCCACAGCGATATTCGAACCGCTGTGGCGACGCAATACACTCATCGATATTGCGTTATTGGCGCCGGTCCTTCAGGTCTGATTATGGCGAGAGCGTTCAAGAAGGAAGGTATTCCCTTTGATTGTTTTGAGCGTCACAGCGAGGTGGGGGGAATATGGGATGCCGACAATCCCGGAACGCCGTTCTATGATAGCGTCCATTTCATATCGTCGAAGTGGACATCATATTTCTATGGCTTTCCAATGCCCGACCACTATCCCGATTATCCCTCAGGTCGCCAGATCCATCAGTATCTGAGATCATTCGCTGATGCCTTCGGGCTTTACGAAGACATCACCTTCAACACGGCGGTAACAAGTGCACGGCCGGAGGGCGAGCACTGGCGTGTGGAACTTTCAACCGGAGAAGTCCGCTATTATGCCGGCGTCGTGGCCTGCCCAGGCGTGACGTGGCACGCACGCGTCCCCAGCGTGCCGGGCAAAGCAACGTTCGCTGGCGAAATCCGCCATTCGGTTTCTTACCGATCGCCCACGGAATTTCGAGGCAAGAAAGTATTGATTGTCGGCGCCGGGAACTCGGGCGTCGACATTGCTTGCGATGCAGCAAGGGCTGCGGACAAAACATTCTTCAGCGTGCGGCGCGGCTATCGTTTCGTTCCCAAACACGTATTCGGAATTCCGACCGACGTCCTGAGGAGCGGCACAGTCCTGCCGCCGAAAGGTGTCCCGCTCACCGCGGACGTCAACAGGTTATTGGACACCCTGAGTGGAGACCTCACACGCCTCGGTTTACCCAAGCCGGACCATGATGCGCTCTCCAGCCATCCAATCATGAACACCCAGATCCTGCATTATCTCGCTCACGGTGACGTGACAGCCAAGGGCGACGTCAGAGCATTCGACGCTGATCAGGTCGTCTTTGCGGATGGTTCACGGGAGCAGATCGATATCGTGATGTTCTGTACCGGTTACGACTATAAGATGCCGTTCTTTCCCGAAGATCTGTTCGATTGGAAGGAGGGCCGACCCCAGCTCTATCTGAACATCATGCACCGCAAGCTGCGAGGCCTCTACATCATGGGATTCGGAGACTTTGCGGACGCAACATATCGCCGTTTCGACGACATGGCACAGTTGATTGTCGCCGACATCCATGCAGCCGAAACGGGCACCCATCGGGCATGGCTCGATAACCTGCGCGCTAACGACATGACCGACCTGAGGGGCGGAAAAGTCTACGTCGATAGCCCGCGTCACACAAATTACGTCCACACGGAAACGGTTGTGAAATTGATGGCAGAACTACGAAGAAAACTCGGCTGGCCCGATCTCGATGACAACAGCTTCCAAAGTGTCCGACGAAAGACAAGGGGCAGTTCGAACGAATCCACGATATCCGATCTGATAAAAATCCACTACATGCACTCTAGCAAACAGGAGATGACCCAATGAGTAAAACTGCCCTGATCACGGGGGCGACGGGCGGCATTGGATCCGCCATCGCCGCGCGGTTTCACAAGAAGGGATTTCGACTGGTGTTGGTTGACATCGACAGCGGAAAGCTTGCGGCAATGGCAGCACAGTATCCCGGCGCTACGGTCTGCCAGCTGGATTTGCGCGACATAGCAGCGGTTACAGCCTTCTGCACTGATCTCATTGAAAACGGAGAATTCATAGACGTCGCCGCCATCAATGCCGGCATGATGTTGATTGGGGATTTTGCAGAAACGCCCCGGCAATCAGTGGTCGATCTCCTCCAGGTTAACCTTGTTAGCGCGGCTCTTCTGATCCGGAGCTTCGCGACACGTATGTCCAACGCCGGACATGGCCACATAATTGCGACCGTATCGATGGGAGGTATCGTAGCAGTCAAAGGCTCATCCGTTTATTCAGCTTCAAAGTTTGGGTTGAGGGGTCTGCTGTGGGGAATAAGAGATGAGCTTTCATCGAAGGGCGTCCACGTCACCGGTATCTTTCCCGCTGGGGTAGATACACCCATGCTGCGGCACGAAGCGACCAGTGGCGGTTCTGCGCTTAATTTCCTCGGCGTTCCAGTCTCGGCAGACGATGTTGCCAAGGCTTATGAAAGTGCCCTGAAGCAACCACGTCTGGAAATCTATGTACCCTATGGCGATAGCATAATGGGACGCGTCGGTGGCGCATTTCCATGGCTCATGAGTAAGCTTTACCCGTTGCTTATGAACAGGGGTGAAGCGGGACGACGCAAGTACTTGAGAAAGATAGGCGTTATGTAGGTGCGATTCCTATCAAAGGAGTCACAATATTGCGAGGTTAGCTCGTGGAATTGTGTTTTGATAACAGATGTCGCTTTGGTAATCGTGTTGGCTACAGCGGCCTCATCTATGATGAGGATGTCGCTGGCTGTGCCCCGCACTGGAAATTACGCGTCAGTATTTTTTCGGGCAACGACATGGTTGAGATTACTGTCACCGCCCATCCCGCTGATCGGTTCCAGTACATGTCGCGCCTCAGACGGGTAGAAGGGGGAAGCTGACGCTTAGAGCGCTCACGTGGCAAACAATTTGTCGAAGAACCGTAGAGATGACAGGACTTTAAGCGGACGACCGCGTGCAATAGATATTCTGCTTGTCTCAGCGCCTTTCAACCATATTTGTGGTTTTACATCGAGCAAGGTGTTGGAAAAGTGCAGACTGGGGAGATATCCACTTGGTAGGCAAGCCTGCCGTCAGTTTCCGCATGGCTGAACAAGATCAGGATTTGTGGGCCCCGGGTTTCAAGAGCACACCCACATAACTGGCTGTCTAGGACGGGTCAAATGAAAGTTTTTTCGGGACATTCGATTGATTCGTGAGTTCGAAAATGCAGTTTTACCGACGTTTATTCAACGTTTCCCTCTCGTAAGCTGCGGTTCACGCTGGCTGATGCAGATTAGTTTCCTCTCCAGACGTGGCGAATGGGGTAAGAGCCGCCACGTCCAGAGAGGTACGACGACATCATGTCGCCGGTCCGTTAAGCGATTACATCGCGCCTCACAAAATCGCTTCCGTTGCTCCCCAATAGGGAGACTCAGCATTTGTAAAAGAAGGGCTTGGAACACCAAACCCGTCTCATAAAAATCAGAATTTGTAGGAAACGCCGAGTACAGCGTAGGGCTGAACTTCCTGCTCTACAATCGGGCTATCCTTGGCGTCACCGACAAGGAATTTGGCGCCGAGAACATGGGTAAGAGACCACTTTTCCGTGAACTGATAGTTTCCAGCGGCCGAGATGTCGATCGACTTGAAACCTGAGCCGGCATCGTATTGCGCGAGGCCCGAACGGGCAGCTTGCGGTGATGACACCCCGAAATAGCCTTGCATATAGTCGCTATCGGCCCACTGGGCGGATGCCTGAAGCTTAGCGCCCCACTTTTCCGTGAGAAGGAAACCGTAAGCCGCTCCGACCGTCACGGTGTTGCCTTCAGTGCCCTCGAAATAATGTTTGAACTCTGCGTTCACTTCGAATGCACCAAATGACTGTGATGCGAACACGGCGGCTGTGGCGCCGCCGTCAATATCACCCAAGCCCCTCAGGCGGTCACCGTCATCTTCATCGCGACCGAAGTCGTAGTTACCAGCCGCACCGAGCTTGAAGCCACCGTAAGTGAAGAGGTTCGCCCCGATTCCTTTTTCAGTCGAGATAAACAGCTCATCGGCGAAAACCCAGCCGGTCTTCCATCGCAAATCAATCAGCGGTATCGGCGAGACCTTGAACTTGTCGCTACCTTCGTATTCCGGAGCAACAAGCGCCCCGACGCCGATGCTCGCAGCCCAGGATCTGGCATTGTCGAGGGCAGCCTCTTCTGGTGCCGCCGGTGGTGTCTCATAGGCCATGTCTGCTGCATGCGCTGCGCCGATGGCTCCCGAGAGGATAGCTCCCGTTAAAACCGCCCCCTTGAAGCGTTGAGTAAAGCGTCCGTTCTGTTTCATATCCCGTCTTTCATGAATTGGTCGACTTCCCCGGGTAGCCCAAGGTCATACGACTAAGATGGTTCCCATTCCCATGCCGAACGAATATTCCCCTCAACGGCAATTGCAGATCCCCAGACAGCCGGGCGATCGCTGGAGGACAATCGACCTTGTGTCAGACGGGAACCTGCCTGCGAGTTGTAGATTTGCGATGCAAACTTCACATGCCCAACAAAGTTTGTCGGAGTGTTTTGCCGCCCCGCCGAGATTGCTCGAGACACCCTCAAATCAGCGTTAGAGCATCTGAATTGCAGGAACATTACGCGTCACTCGCGCTCTGTAACTTTGCTGTCTATCACTCCTGTTCACCCACCCGTTGAGGCACGATTTGAAACGCTTCGCACGAGTTACCGCGAGTCCGCACCTTGCAAATTTTGCTTCAAGGTGTTCGATCTGGTGGTTTCGGCTCGGGAGAAGAAGGGCTAGAAGCGAGAGTGCGATTAGACTGCGTAGCATCCACTAGCTAGCACTGCTCCAGCAGTGCGCGAACGCGACGGCCCGTGATTGCAAAGAATCGGATTGCCCGGTCGGTAAGATGCCGGGATTTCCGCCACCGGAGAGTAATCCGAAACAGGCAACCTGTTTACAAATTCTGCGGGCTCTCGATGCGCGTGACCAGAATCCGCTTAGGCCTTGGTCTTTGTGTCACGGTTCCCGTCCGGCACGCGATATGCTCGGGTAGGTGTTCACGAGTTTGTCCCTTGCGCACAGAATGACAGACTAATCGGAACTCTGATAGCGCCACTGGTTTTACCCCATGAAGGAGCCACACGCGTAAGTCTGGCTCCAGGCAGTTCCATCTGGTCAAAGTGCCATAGTGCCTCCTTGTTGATTTTCCTGTCCGCCCTTGTCCGTCCATCCCGGTGGCAGACCGATCTGGTCGCCGAGAACCCCTGTTAATCCGCGAGCACGGCCAAAGGCTTCGCAAGCCTCAAACTTGGGGGCGCCTCCAAGGCTCGATTTAATATCCTGCCCGGTGGGCATGGCCATCCCCTTGTATGGGTCTTGAGCTTTCACCAGCATGCGGCCGAAATCCGAGCCGAACCTGCTGGCGAGCGTATAGGCATCACCGACTGCTGAAACCCTAGGTTTGTTCGTAAGCGCATTGGCGCCGCGCGCCCATACTATCGCTCCTCGCTGCACGCCGTCCGGGCTCTTCGCTTCGGCTTCCACGGCGAGCCCACCCAATCCAAACGGCAAACGTGGGACCGGGACAGGCGACAGCGCGGACGCGCCAAGGGAGGAAACGGTCGCGACGGCAGCAACGCTTTTATTGGTCAATTTGACGTCGACGATAGAGGCGCGAACTTCCAGATCAGCGGGTTGATCCGCTTTTACGACGGTGAACCTGTTGCTCAAGGCCGTGCACAATGCACGATCGATGGCATTGGCGACCAGCGCTTGTTCTGCCGGGTTCTGAACCATCGCGGTTGCTTTTTGAGAAACAGTCGTAGGGACAATTTTGATGGTCTTGGCCTGAACAAGATAGTCGCGGTCGACACGGATTTCCGCGTGTGTCTGTTTCGAATCCGCTTTCGTCATAGCGTCATAAGACGAGAGCCCAAGTCCCTTCTCAAGCGGCATGTTTGCACATCCGCTCACACCGGCCGTGAGAGCCAGCACAATTGGTCGGAAGAAATGTTTGTCAAATCTATCACTCACATCGATATCCTCATCATGCCCGTGTATCGGACGCAAAAAATGAGCGGTCAGCTTTTTTAGCCAACCGCCCGACGGCGTATTTATGTTGTGTGCTTCACATCGCGTTCGATGGTTTCTTGCTGCTCATCTTCCGGTTTCTTTGCGCGAACGAACCTCATCACGAACGCAAAGAAGACCGGTACGAAGAAGACTGCGAGCACTGTTGCCGAGATCATGCCGCCCATGACACCTGTACCAATCGCATGCTGGCTCGCCGACGAGGCACCGCTCGCAATCACCAGAGGCACCACGCCAAGAGTAAAGGCAAGCGACGTCATCAGAATAGGTCGGAAGCGCAGGTGTGCTGCTTCAACAGAAGCATCGAACAGTGATTTTCCTTCCGCTCGCAAATCCTTGGCGAACTCGATGATGAGAATAGCGTTCTTTGCGGAGAGACCGATGATGGTGATTAGGCCGACCTTGAAGAAGACGTCGTTGGGCAGATCTCGCAGCATGACGGCCGCGACCGATCCGATCACACCAAGAGGAATGACCAGCAGAACCGATATCGGGATCCCCCAGCTTTCATACAGGGCAGCCAGGCATAGGAATACCAGCAGAACAGAAAGCCCCAGCAACATGGGCACCTGCGAGCCGGACTGGATTTCCTGAAGGGACTGGCCGCTCCACTCATATCCGATCCCCGTCGGTAGCTCTGCGGCGATCCTCTCGACTTCAGCAATGGCGTCGCCAGACGAATACCCCGGTGCGGATTGACCGCTGAAACGCACGGCAGGGAAGCCATTGTAGCCAACAAGCTGAGTCGGACCTGTCGAAAACTTGTAGGTCGCGAAGGCCGAGAGAGGAACCATACCGCCCTCGGAGTTCCGAACGTTCAGGTTCATGACGTCGAAGACGTCCCCACGCTTGCTTGCCTCTGCCTGAACGGTAACTTGCTGCATGCGCCCGGCATTCGGGAAGTCGTTGACGTACGAAGATCCCAGATTGATGCTGATGGTCTGGTTGATCTCGGCAAACGTCACGCCGAAGGAGTTGGCTTTCTCGCGATCGATGGTGAGGACCGTTTGGGGAGAAGCGACCAGTCCTTCAACCATGACGCCAGCGAGGATGGGGCTCTTGCCCGCCTCTGCAAGGAACTGATCGCGTGCCGCATTCAATGCCGCGATACCCAAGGCACCGCGGTCCTGAAGCCGGAACGACAGGCCGCTGGTGTTGCCGAGACCCGAAATTGCTGGAGGGGAGACCGCAAAGGCGATCGCGTCCTTAATTGTTGTGAACGCGCCGTTGAAACGCATGGCCACCGCCTCTGCCGTGTTCTCAGCACCGCGTTCAGCCCAGTCTTTCAGTGTTACAAAGACGAGTGCTGCGTTTTCGCCCGCACCTGCAAAACTGAACCCGTTTATCGCCACAACACGCTCGGCAGAAGGCGCGGCCATAACGATGTTTTCCATTTGGGCGACAGCTTCGGAGGTGCGGGCGGAGGTCGATTCCGCCGGACCCTGCACCTGCGCCATCAGCGTGCCCTGGTCTTCGTCAGGTAGAAACGCCGAGGGTAACTGGAGAAACAGATAGCCGGTCGCACCCGCGATCAGCAGGTAGACGACCATCACACGGCCGCTGCGGCGAACCAGTGCTCCGACCCAACCGCTATAACGACGGGAAGCACGGTCGAAACCGCGGTTGAACCAGCCGAAGAAGCCCTTTTTGCTATGGCCGCGGCCTTTCGGGATCGGTTTCAGGAACGTCGCGCAGAGTGCGGGTGTCAAAGATAGCGCCAGGAAAGCCGAGAACAGAATGGAGGCGACCATGGTCAGCGCAAACTGCTTGTAGATGACGCCCACGGCTCCGGGGAAAAAAGCCATGGGGATGAAGACCGAGGTCAGGACAAGTGTGATGCCGATCACGGCGCCGCTGATCTGCTTCATTGCCTTGCGCGTCGCCTGCTTGGGCGGAAGACCTTCCTCCATCATGATACGTTCGACGTTTTCGACAACGACGATGGCGTCGTCAACGAGGATACCGATTGCCAGCACCATGCCGAACATCGTCAGCACATTGAGGGAAAAGCCAAGTGCGAGGAGGACTGCGCAGGTCCCAAGCAGTGCAATGGGAACGACGAGTGTGGGGATGAGTGTGTAGCGAATGTTCTGAAGGAAGATGAACATCACAACGAAAACGAGCGCCATCGCCTCAAGAAGAGTATGAATGACCTTCTCGATTGAGAGGTAAACGAACGGAGTCGTGTCATACGGAAGGGAGTATTCAATATCCGACGGGAATGATGGCGCAAGTTCCGCCAGACGTTCCGTGATTGCGGTCGTTGTTGTCAGAGCATTGCCCCCGGGTCCAAGTTCAATCGCGGCGCCAGCGGCCGGCTTGCCATTGATCCGGACCGTTGTACCATAGCCCTCTGCGCCGATCTCGATACGGGCGACATCCTTCAGTCTTACAGTTGACCCATCTGCCTCAGCTCGAAGAACAATGTTTCCGAACTCCTCAGGAGATGTCAGCTGCCCCTTGATGAGCAGCGAACCGGTCGTGCGACGTTCTGAACCTGTCGGCGCTCCACCGATACGGCCGGCCGCAACCTGCGCGTTCTGGGCGCGTATCGCGTCAGTCACGTCGGCGGGTGTCAGTTCAAGGCCAACCAGTTTGTCCGGATCGACCCAGACGCGCATAGCCCGCTCGCTACCGAACAGCTGCACTTTTCCGACGCCGGGGAGGCGACGCAGTTCATTGGCGACGTTGCGGCTCATATAGTCGCCTAGGGAAAGACCGTCGGTGTCACCGCTTTTCGATTGCAAGGCGACCAACAGCAGAATACCGCCGCCAGCGCTGTCGACCTGGATCCCCTGCTGGACGATCGAGGCCGGGAGCCGGGCTTCGACGCGACGGACGCGGTTCTGCACCTCGACGGCCGCCGTCTCCGGAACGGTACCCGGCGCGAACGTCACATTGATGCTGATCGAACCCGATGCATCAGATGTCGACTCGTAATAGAGCATTCCCGGCGCGCCGTTGAGTTCCTCCTCGATAAGCCGCGTCACGCCTTCGTAGGTGTCCTCCGGGGACGCGCCGGGATAGACAGCGGAAATCGAGATTTGAGGCGGCGCGACATTGGGATACTGCGATATTGGCAGCATCGTCAGGGAGAGCAGGCCCGCTAGCATGATGGCGATGGAAAGAACCCAGGCGAAGACCGGGCGGTCGATAAAGAAAGCAGCCATTTTAGATCAGCCCTTCGCTTTGCCGGCGACTTGCGCCAGTGCAGGGTTTGACCACGGCTGAGGGTTGACCTTCATCCCGGGCGCTACCTTCTGGAAACCTTCGACGATGACTTTGTCGCCAGCGTTCAATCCTTCCGTCACGACCCAGCGGCCATCGAGGATCCAGCCGAGAGTGACGTTGCGGATCTCAACTGTTGCGTCGGCTTTGACGATATAGAGCTGTGCTACGCCTGCTGTGTCGCGCTGCACTGCCTGTTCTGGTACGGCGAGGGCTCCTTCAAGCGCCGCCTGCTGTATGCGGCCACGCACATACATACCGGGCAGCAGGTTCTGTTCCGGATTGGGGAATTCGCCGCGCAAGATAACCTGCCCGGTTGCTGCGTTCACCGTTGATTCCGAGAAGAGAAGTTTTCCGTCCTGAGGGTAGGGGAGACCGCCTTCTGAGAGCAGTTTCATCACGGCACTTCCGTGGGCATCGGCCTGCAAACTGCCATCCTTCACCGCGTTCTTAAGAGTGATCAGGCTTTCCGCGGGTTGGGTGAAATCGACATAGACCGGATCGATCCGCTGGATGGTCGCCATGACATCCGATGTCGGACTGACGAGTGTTCCTTCGGTCACGAGCGCGCGGCCAATGCTTCCGGAGATGGGAGCTCGGACTTCCGTGTATTGCAGCTCAAGCTGCGCGGCTCGCAGATCGGCTTGCGCGCGCGATACGTCCGCGTCGCTCTGGGCAAGGCTAGCGACTGCGGATTCGCTCTCCTGGTTACTCGCAACACCCTTCTGGGCAAGCTGAATCTGACGGTCTGCTTTCTGCCGCGCAAGTTTCTGTGCGGCGATCGCCGAGTCGAGGGTGGCTTGCGCCGATTCCACTTTCGTCCGGAATGTCTCCTGATCAATTACATAGAGGAGATCGCCTTCTTTTACGGTCGTTCCCTGTTCGAACGAACGCTTCAGGACAAGTCCTGTGACACGCGGCCGAACCGCCGCGGTCATCATCGGCGACACGCGGCCGGGCAGCTCGCTGACCACGGGCAAGCGCTCGGCCTTCACTTCAACCACCGCCACTGCTGACGGCGGCGTTTCCTGGCTTTCAGATTGTTGTTCCTGGGAACATGCACTCAAGGCCAGCATCGAGACCAGTGCGACAGTTGTTCCGCGTAGTTTCATCAACTGCATATGTATTTCCCTTCGCCTCGTCGGGCGGCGCTGCAATCGCAGCTGTCAAATTCGAGCGCTCAGTGCGACGGGAATAAATGCGTGCCGAACCCCATCCGATGTTCGAGCTGACGTCGGTTGTTTTCACCGTATTTTGTGGCGCTCACTAGTTGCGTATGAACAAGTTTGATGGTGGGAACATTACGTTCGCATAGAAAATCATGCGGAATGACGCAGCCCTCAAGACTGGCGTCTACGCAGTGTCGGATTGTTTCAACCTGCATGAGATGCAGTTCCAAAGAATCGCTTCGCTCGTAATGTTGTGGCAATTGTCAGTTCTTATACAGCCGCCATGAATTCGTTGCAGAAAGCATGACTGGATATGTGCGAAACACACTTCGGTGCTTGCGGGCAGGCGATAAACGCTCACCTGCGGCCCGGCCTCTCGCCGCCACGACCACAAAGATTTTGACGACCGCCAGGGATTGAAACCCGCGCGGCGGCCTCCTCACTGCTTAACATTTGATGCCCCTTGTCGCCCACTAAGTGGAGCAAAGGACAGGAGAATTTTGCCTTGAAGCCCTTCTATAAGCAACGACCATCGGTCGGCAGCTTGACGCTATGTCTCGTTACCTGTGTTTATCTCCTTGCCCTCACAAATAACAGTTTCTGGCCGAAAGCATTCAATGTTTTCGGAGGCTTTACTCTTTCATTCCTGATGTTTGCATCCGCACTCTTTCTGCTGGTGGCTGCAGGAATTGTGTTCTTTTCCGTGAAGTATCTGATCAAGCCGATCCTCATATTTTTGATTATCACTGCAGCCGTTTCATCCTACTACGGTGATTTTTTCGGTGTCGTCATCGACAAGGAGATGTTGCGCAACGCTGTGGTGACAACACCGCAAGAAGCCCGGCATCTCATAACGTTGCAGTTCGTCATTCATGTCCTTGTCTACGGGATCATTCCAAGCGCGTTAATCTGCCTGGTACGGGTGACACACAGGTCTTTCCTCGCAACGATTGGATATAATTGTGCCGTGATTTGTACCGCGCTCCTCGTTGCTGCGGGCTTGATAAGCGCGAACTTCGTTTCACTCGCTTCGAATATTCGCAACAACCGGGATATGATGCCAAAGCTCGTACCGTTCGCCCCGATCACGTCGGCTGTAGGCTTGGGAATGCGCTACTACAACGAACGCGGTCTTGTCAGGGTACCGATTGGAACAGACGCTCATCTGGGATCCGTGGCGGCCAAAGCCTCCTTGCCGGTCGTGACGGTGATCGTTGCCGGTGAAACAGCGCGCGGTATGAATTTTTCGCTCAATGGTTATTTACGCGACACCAACCCCGAGCTGCGCGCACTCGGTGTTGTCAATTATCCCAACACGACGAGTTGCGGAACGGCGACTGCGGTCTCATTGCCATGCATGTTCTCCATCTATCCCCGGACAGAGTATTCAGACCGCAAGGCGCGCTCGACCAACTCCTTGCTGGATGTGCTTAAGCAGGCAGGTATCGACCCCTATTGGTGGGACAACAATACCGGTGACAAGGGTATCGCCGATCTGGTGAGTTTTTCCAGCTTCGCCAATCGCGAGGATCCCCGCTACTGCGCGCAGGGCGAATGCCAGGACGGCGTTTTTCTTGACGATCTTGACGCGAAGCTTTCATCGATCACAAAAAACACCGTGATCGTTCTCCATCAGCTCGGCAGTCATGGCCCTGCCTACTATATGCGCTATCCCGAAGAGTTTAGACGCTTCAAGCCGGACTGCAGAACCTCGCAGTTGTCTGATTGCAGCCGCGATGAAATCGTCAACGCATACGACAATACCATTCTTTATACGGATCACGTGTTGGCAAGCGTTGTCGGTCTACTTCAAAAACACTCGGACCGGATGTTCGGCGCCATGCTATACATGTCTGACCATGGCGAGTCGCTGGGCGAGAAGGGCCTTTATCTCCACGGGGCACCCTATGCCTTCGCCCCTGAAGAGCAGACACTGTGCCCTTCCTGACGTGGCTATCTCCTTCTTATGCGGGCCTGATGGGTTTCGACACAAGCTGCATGCGTCGCAATTCCGGCCAGTCCATGTCTCACGACAACCTGTTTCATACCGTTCTTGGGATGATGGACGTCGTGACGAAAATCTACGATCCGTCACTTGATGCCTTCGCGGCGTGCCGTCGCATGCAGGAGGGAGCTTGACATGGAAAATCTTGGTCGAGAGCCGAAGAAGACGGGTATCCACCACCTCGTAGCTGCCGGGTCCTGCTCTGCTGGTGGCGCAAGAAGGCTGTTAAGCGAGGCTGCCTTCCGTCATGAGGTGTTGTTTTTTGGAATAGTGTTGTGTGCGTTTGTTGCCGTTGCTGGACAGACGGAATCTATCTCGCGATCTGGTGAACAATCGAGGCAGCGCTAGTGGTCGCTGATGGACGGCGAGAATAAAGTTTCAACCAAGTTCGACGCAATTATCCACACGTAACGTTGACAACCTTGCCGGACGACGGATCTGTTTCAATTGTCACCCGGTCTGCCCTGAAGTCTTTCACTACCTCCCAATCCATATCGATCTGACGGACTATTCGGGCGCCTGTGAGCCGGCTGGCCTGCAGGTTTGTGGGTTTCTCTTTTCCCAGCAACTGTCCTGATGAAACAGTGTCACATATGCCTGCTTGCGTTGTTGGAAGCGTCGCGCCACATCCCGACAAAAGCGCGATGAAGCTCGCGGAAAAAACCACTCTGGACCTTGACGAAATCATTGAAAAAACTCTGTAGCTGTCTTGTTGAGCTGGAAGAACTCGGTGCAGCCGGGCTCCTTTGCAGCGGGTTCGTTTTGCGTGATCGTCAGCCGTGGCCCCGAACGAGCCTCATAATGAAATAGAAGGTCAGCAGATAAACCGCTACTGCTAGTGCAACCAGCACGGCCAAAGCCCCCACGACAAAACTGAACACCGTCATCGGGCTATCCTGCGATTTAGGCTGCTGCGAGGTTTATGGCCGCAGCGGCTCGGTGTTTCACCGTCATTCTTCTTAGCTGCGCCTTGGAGTATCTTCTCCTGTGCAACTCTGGAAACATGATCGGCCTGCATTAACTGTTTGATGAGTGTATCCCGGAGGACGTCTGTGATCGAGAGTTCCTGAAACATGGGCTTCTCCTTCGTCATCGGATTGCCAATGTTTGATGGTGGGAACATTACGCGTTTCTGTGAGCTCACCGTTTCTCGAGCCATTTCGTCGAAAAACCTGCAGCGCGTTATCCTTCTTCACGCGGGGCGCAATGTGGCTGCAATGAACTGGGCGTATCCAAGACGCAAAAGGATAGTGATATGCGTTTACTTCTAGTCGAGGACGAGCATGAAATGGCTGCTTTGCTGTCCGGTGTCCTCACCCAGCAGCAATACCTTGTGGATCATGTCACGACGATTGCGATGGCTCGCGAAGCTCAGGGGGGCGGTGTGCACGATGCAATCATTCTGGATCGCAAGCTGCCTGACGGCGATGGGATGACGTTCTTACGCGAAATCCGGGGGGCCGGAGACAGGACTCCCGTGATCGTTTTGACGGCGCATAACATGCCTCCGGAGCGCATTTCCGGACTGGACGATGGGGCAGATGATTATATAGGCAAGCCGTTTCTATCGGAGGAATTGGTGGCAAGGCTTAGGGCCGTAATCCGGCGGTCGGAGGCCCACGAGCGGCAGATAATAAGAGAGGGTAACATCACTCTGGACCTCAATCATCTTGAAGTCACAATCGACAGCAAACCCTTCAACCTGCCGCGCAGAGAGGCTCTGGTATTGAAGCATCTGCTGCGTAAAGCCGGTCGAACCGTCCTGCGAAGGACATTGGAGGAGTCCGTGTACGGATTCGACGACGAAATACAGTCCAATGCCCTCGACAGTCACGTGTCCCGGCTTCGTCGAAAACTCACAGAAGCTGGGGCAACTGTGACGATCCACAGTATCCGCGGGTTGGGTTATCTGCTGAAAGCATCGACATGAGGCTTCGGCGAAACAGCACTTCCCTAAATTGGCGTCTGGTTTCAAGATTGGCGCTGGTCATGGGATTTATGATGGTGCTCGTCAACATCGGTGTTGCGCTCTTTGTTTTTTCAGTCCTCCCACACGTCAAGGGAGCAGACGACGAGATATTGCCAGCGATCATAAAAGGGTCGCTCCTCGGCGCAAACATCACTCTCACCGAAACGCCAGAGCTGCTTGCCACAGTGAAAGAGTTTCCGGCCTTCTGGTTTGTCGCAACGATGGACGGCCACCAGACCACATTTGGAGAGATTCCTGACGAGTACCGGGCACTCCTTCCAGCTCTCAAGAACATTATGTACGCCGACATTCGAGCGGATGAAAACTCCCGCTACACTGCGACGACGACCGACATCGAAACCGGGGCTGGCAAGGTAAGGTTGTTTTACGGTGGGAGATCCGAGGCCGGTTCGCTCGTCCTCAATATGATATGGTACCTAAAGGTAATTTACATCCCCTTCACCGTCGTGCCTCTACTCGTTGTGTTTATCGTGATCCCTATTATTGTCCGGAAAGCATTATCCGGAATAAAAGCAACGACAGCCAAGGCGGCAACAATTGACGCAACAACCCTTGGCGTCCGCCTGCCCAGCGCCGGGGTCGTAGACGAAATCAAGCCTCTTGTAACAGCAATCAATCTTGCACTAACGCGGATTGATGAAGACGTGGCCCGGCGCGCACGGTTTCTTGCTGATGCCGCCCATGAGTTGAAGACACCGATCGCGATCCTTCAGACGCGCCTTGAAGTGTTTTCGCCCGGTGACGACAAGACCCGCCTTTTGCTCGACGTCGCAAGGCTTGGAGCCACTGCGGAGCAACTCCTCGATATCCAGCGTTTCGCCAGTATTCAGTCGTGGGAAGTTGTGGACGTCGTGAGCCTATGCGAGACGGTTGCAGCGGATCTTGCACCTTTGGCGATCGCTGGGGGTTATGAACTTGAATTTGAGACCGAGGTGTCATCCTTTACAATCACCGGCGACTATTCGTCCCTGGAGCGAGCGGTTACAAATTTGGTCAGAAATGCAATCGAGCATTCCGGCGGGCACGGGAGGATTCGTATAGAAGTCTCGAAAAATGGCGTGATAGAGGTGTCTGATGAAGGGCAGGGGATCCCCGTCGAAGAGCGGGAAAAGGTTTTTGAACCGTTCTACCGCGTGAAGCCCAAGCCGACCGGAGCGGGACTAGGGTTGAGTCTGGTTCGGCAGATTGCTAAGACGCATTGTGGTCATGTGACCCTTCTTGATTGTCGTCACGGAACAAGATTTCGCCTGACCCTTGGCTCTGCTCATTGAATTTTTGGTTGGGCGATGTGTCTGCATCGAGGTGATGCCGCTGTCAATATTGACCAAAGTGTCTCTATTTATAATAATAATACCAAAAATAACACTTGATGAATTGATTGATCAATATACCGAACGTTAAAGCCCTCTTCTGCCGCGCGATTATCCAGCTCACTTTCGAACAGAGCTATCA
>NZ_JCABZP010000006.1:0-3538 GCF_059499945.1 Agrobacterium sp.
GATGCCTCTGCTCTCAACAGCAGAAGGACACCCTCATGGCTTCCCACCCCAACTCTCGCTCCGGCAGTGACCCACGCGCGGACGTGCTCGACGATCGTGCTCTCGTCCAGGGCTATCTGGCGCAGCACCTCAAGCTCTCGGCAGGTGCCCTGAGCGCGGCGCGACATTTTCTGAAGTGGGCAAGTGCCCACGATATCGCCTACAAGGATCTCGATGCGGCCGCGGTTGATCGTTTCGCCCGGCATCGCTGTCGTTGCGGGCGCTATAGACCCCGCCAGCTGCGTGATCCGGTCTACATGACCGACGTTCGCCGGTTCCTCCGATATCTGGAGAATGTCAGGATCGTGGCCGTTCCGACCGGTGTCGAACGACTGGACAAATACCTGCCAGAATTCGCTGCCGGGCTTAGAGCCGTCGGCTACAGCAAGCCGACCTATGCTGGCCGATTAAGTCAGGCGCGGCATTTCGCCGAATGGATCTTCCAAACGCGTATTCCTGCAAAGGAGATCACTGACGTCACCATTGAACAGTTTGCTCTGCACGATTGTCAGTGCGGTATCCGAACCAAGCGGGGCAGACGGGTGACCGGCACGGGAACTAGAGATCGCCGTCGCGGTGCCCGTCGCTTCGTCAATTTCCTGCGTGAACGGGGTGTGATCAATCTCTCCGCGCCAGCCGATACTCTGGCGATCGATCCGCGGCTGGACGGCTTAGCAGAATGGCTGCGCCGCGAGCGTGGGGCGACGGAGGAGACGATCCGGCGCTACCAGCACGAGGCCGGACGCTGGGTCGGCGTTCTCGGCAAAGATCCAGGGCATTACAATGCAGCAATCATCCGCTCTATCGTTCTGGATCAGCGCCAGGAACGATCGCGTTCTTCGATCCGTATGACGGTGACCGTGCTGCGCGCGTTCCTGCGCTTCACTGTCAGCCAGGGACTTTGCGCCCCGTTTCTGCTGCATGCAGTGCCGCCAGCAGTTCGACGGAAGCTATCAACTGTTCCGCGCGTGATCCCGGCGGCAACGATTGAAGATATCATTGCATCCTCTGGCACGACGACACCGGTCAATATCCGGGATCGCGCCATCCTCCTGCTGCTCGCCCGAATGGCGCTGCGGGCGGGGGATGTGTGGCAACTGCGTCTATCCGATATCGACTGGCGGGCCAGTCGATTACGGTTGCACGGCAAAAGTCGTCGCGGGACGATGCTGCCGTTGCCCCAAGATGCGGGTGACGCACTTCTCGCCTACATCGAGGATGCGCGGCCCGTCGTCTCGACGGACCGGGTATTTCTGCGGACACAGCCGCCGTTTACACCGCTGCGTTCTTCGGCCGAGATCGCCGGCATCGTCGCCCGCGTCCTGAAGCGTGGTGGTTTCTCCTGCCTGCCGACAGGATCTCATGTGTTCCGTCATTCACTGGCGTCCGCCTGGCTGCGCGACGGTGCCGACCTTGATCAGATCGGCATCGCCCTCCGGCATGCCTCTCGGGACACGACCGCGATCTACGCGAAGGTGGATATCTTGATGCTGGCAGCCGTTGCCCAGTCGTGGCCGGGAGCAGCGTCATGATGCACCACGACGTCGATCGCTACATCCAGTTGCATCGCGCCCTCGGCAAGAAGTTCGATGCGCAGGAACAGGCACTGAGTCAATTCGCTGTACTCGCCAGCGAAAGAGCCGCAACCATCATAACCGTCGAGTTGATACTAGAATGGGTGCGTGAAGCGGCTACGCCGAACGCCGCCCGTATCCGTTTTGGCCTCGCACGCGCCTTTGCCGAGTTTCTGCACGGTGAAGACCCACGGCATGAAGTGCCGGCCGCAGGGCTGATGGGGCGCGGCAGACGGCGGCGGCCAGCTCCTTACATTCTGATGCCGGATCAGATCACAGACATCATGGCGGAGGCCCTGAAGGTGCCGGGCTTGGCTCCGATCAGCCCGCTTACATATCATCATCTGTTCGGATTGCTTGCCTCGACAGGGCTCCGCATTTCGGAAGCTCTTTCCCTCCGCTGCGATGATCTGACGGATGACGGCCTCATGGTTCGCAGCGGCAAGTTCGGTAAAAGCCGCATTGTCCCGTTGCACGCTTCAACCCACACTGCGCTTGAGCAATACCTTGCCGTCCGACGTGAGGTTCGCGGCGCAAGCGACGATCTCTTTGTGCTGGGTCACGGTCATGCGCCGACCAGGACCAGAGCCCATGTGGTTTTCGTCCGGATTGTTCGACAGCTCGGGTACCGCAACCCAACGGGGCCTGGTCCCCGGCTGCACGATCTACGCCACACCTTCGCAGTGCGGTCTCTGGAAGCCTGCGGGAATGATCCGCAGGCCATTCAGCGACACATGCTTGCGCTGAGCACCTACCTCGGCCATGCCGAGGTTGCCAACACCTATTGGTATCTCGAGGCGACACCTGTCCTGTTGCGCACGATCGCTTCAGCGACCGAAGGCGCTTTTGTCGGAGGTGCAGCATGACTCCGCTCGCTCCTGACCTTTCTGCGTTCCTGCAAAACCACCTTCCGAATGAACGTGGTGCAAGCCCGCATACAATCGCGAGCTACGCGCATGCATTCACGCTCTTGCTGCGTTTCACCGCCGCTCGGCTCAAACGACAGCCCTCCGACCTCATGATCGAGGATCTCGACGTCGGACTCGTGCGAGCATTTCTGCGGCATGTGGAAGAAGGGCGGGACAATACCGCCCGTTCTCGCAATGCAAGGCTCTCGGCGATCAAGGCGTTCTTTCGCTTCGTCGAACATCGGCAACCGGCCTGCCTGGAGCAGGCTATGATGATCCGGGCGCTGCCGGTCAAACGAACTGACACCCGGCTTATCGACTATCTGACTCGGGAAGAGATCGGAGCGCTGCTTGCAGCACCCGATATCCGCACACGCGGCGGCCTGCGTGACCGCGCGATGCTCCATCTCGCTTATGCCGCGGGTTTGCGGGCATCCGAACTGTTGGCGATGCGGATGGAAGACTTCCCCGACAGATCGCTTTCCAGCGTTCGCGTCCTCGGCAAGGGACGACGAGAACGTATCCTGCCGCTCTGGAAAGAAACTCAGGCCGCATTGCGTGCATGGCTGGCCGTTCGGCCAGATGGTCACGGTCCAGAACTGTTCCTGAGCCGGGACGGCAAACGCATGAGCCGCGATGGATTCGCCTACAGGCTCAGCTTGCACGTTGCCAAAGCCGGCAAGACGGTGCCGTCGATTGCCAGCAAGAGCGTCACGCCGCACGTGCTTCGGCATAGCTGTGCCATGCACACGCTCCAGGCAACCGGAGACGTCCGTAAGGTGGCGCTCTGGCTCGGTCATGCCAGCATCCAGACCACCGAGATGTACTTGCGCGCCGACCCGACCGAGAAGCTTGCTCTTCTCGAAGCGCATCATGCCCCGCTTATCAAGCCCGGAAGATTCCGGGAGCCATCGGACAAGCTGATGGCCGCTCTCGCGGCCGCAACCAACCCACGGCACCAGTAAATCTGAACAGCCATCACCGAAAACAGTGCCGGGCGATCTCCGCCCGGTGCCT
>NZ_JCABZP010000007.1:0-3002 GCF_059499945.1 Agrobacterium sp.
ACCCACAATCAGGAGAAGCCTCATGTTGAAGGCTGATGTCGCGCGCTCGATTGAGCGAGTTGCGAGCGTGCACGGTATTGACCCGGCGGCGCTGAAGGCTGTTGTCGAGGTCGAGAGCGACGGCGTTGTCTTTGCCGATATCGACGGCAAGGAAATGCCAGTGATCCGCTTCGAAGGCCATTACTTCGACCGGCTGGTGACTGCGTCTCGTCGGGAGGAAACTCGGCGGCTCGGTCTTGCGTCTCCGACTGTCGGCGGCGTGAAGAACCCGGCCTCGCAGAAAGACCGCTGGCAGCTTCTTGGGCGAGCGATGATGATCGACAAGCAGGCCGCACTGGAAAGCACGTCCTTTGGCGTTGGGCAGGTCATGGGGAGCCACTGGAAGGCTCTCGGGTATCCGTCGGTTATCGATCTGTTTGAAGCTGCTCGCAGCGGTGTTGAGGGCCAGGTCGACCTGATGGTTCGGTTCATCAAGGCGAACAACCTTCTGGGCGCTCTGAACCGGAAGGATTGGGCAGGGTTCGCCCGCGGCTATAATGGCCCTGCCTACAAGAAGAACGCCTACGACACGAAGATGGCCGCCGCCTATGAGCGCTATTCGAGGAAAGGACCGGCCGCATCTGGTGCGACGGGTATGCTCCGTATTGGCTCCAAGGGGGCAGGGGTTCGGGAAATCCAGGTGCTGCTTACGCGCGCCGGCTATCCGGTTACAGCCGATGGTGACTTTGGACCGGCGACGGATCGCATTCTCCGACGGTTTCAAGATGAGAACGGGCTTGCCGCCGACGGTGTGGCCGGTCCGCAGACCATGCGTAAGCTGAAAGAGTTTCAGGTCTCGCCGGATGAAAAGCCCGGCAATCTTGGGATCGCTCAGGTTCCAGAGGTCAAGAACGCCGCTCGCAACTTCGGCCCTCTCGCTTTGGTCACCGCAGCCCGTGATCAGATCGCGGAACTCGCCACCTATGTCACCGGCATCAACTCGGATCTGGCGAACACCATCGCGAACGGGATGCTGGCCGTCTCTGGAGCCATTGGCCTCGGCCTTACGATCTGGGGCGTCTACGGCTGGTGGAAGAGCAAGCAGACGGTGGAACAGGCATGATCACAGACAAGATCAGTTTCGCCGTAGGAGCGGCTGCAGGCGCGATTGTGGCCTGTCTGCTGTTCACCACCATCAACGCAGTCTGGTGGCTTCCCAGAGCCAAGGAAGAGGCTCGCATCATCGAGCGTGCGGAACTCGACGCCGCAACCAACAAGGCAATCGGAGAACTCAGGAATGAAGCTGACAAGGCTCGCGTCAATCGTCGCCTGTGCCGTGAGCGTGGCGGCGTGTACCTCAACGCAACAGGTCGCTGCCAGTAAGGAACGGCTAAACCAGTCCGCGAGGTCGATCTTCGGAACGTCTCTGGTGGGCTCTCGTGGAGCGTCTCCCAAGGATCAGGATGCAATTGACGAAACGGTTGCCGGTATTTGCGGCGCCAAGGTGTGGACCGTTGGCGAGTGCGCGCGCCATGATGAATTGACGAGGGCTCGGTAATGACGGGATTGAGCTTGATGACCGGCCTGTCTCTCGTTGGGTCGGGCATGTCGGGGAAGCGTGCCAACGCATTCAGCCCATTCAAAACGAAGCTTGAGGCCGGTCAAGACGTTAATATCTTCGTCAATGGAGACAGCACTGCATGGGCTGATTTTAGCCCTTACTTTCTGTTCCCTAAGATGCTGGGCGACAAGTACAACGCTACCGTCGTTATGCGCCGCTGGGCCGAATATGACGGTGTGGCCGGCACATGGACCGGCCCGAAGGATTATGCTGCCCCCGTAACGCTGCGGTCGGGCACATCCCAGACCATCAACGTGTATCTCGCGGCGATCCCTGAAAAGGTTGCTGGCACGATTTTCGACGGCACCCGCAAGGCCAATGCCATAGACGCCATTCCGACGCCGGATGTTTGCATTACTCATCACGGCCACAACATGTTCTCGTATCCCACCATTGCGGGGTCTACCGGTATTGGCTTCTATTCCAACGGGATCGGCAAATGGCTCGGCCCCATCGGCATGCAGGAGCTGCAATGGCCAGGCGTACCGCAGGTAATCACCGCGCAGAACCCGAAGAAGGACTACAGCGATAATTACAAAACGTACTATGCGGCCAAGTATGCCGCGCAAGTGCATGGCGGTATAACTTTCGTTGACACCTACATGCCGTTTATCCTGCGGGATAACGCTTCAAATCTGTTCCGCGGCGGCGATAATGTCCACCCAAGCGATGCAGAGGCAAATTATGCCGGTGCGCAGTTGCAAGCCGACACCATCATGTCATCGTTCAATGCTGCTGCGCTGAAACCTTTTTCAACTCCGGTCTGGCCGCTGCAATCCGGGGCGAACCTGATCGACAACGGCGATTTCTCCAACTGGTCTGGAGCGCTGCCGGTGGGCTGGACGACTAACGGCACTGGGCTAACCGTAACCAAAGAGACCACTATCAAGTACGGCGCATCGGCTTACTCATGCAGAATCGCCCCCGGCACGGGCGTCTCCGGTCAAACCTCGTATTTGCAGAAATACCTGTCCAGCACTGAAATGGCGCGCATCGCCGGCAAGACCGTTTGCTTTGCCGCCCTCTGCTATTCGGTAAGGCCGCAGGTAAACCCCGCCACTTACTTCTCTGTCAAAAACGCTTTCGGCAATGTCCGCGATTATGTCACGGGGGCCGTCATTGACTGCCAGGACGGCTGGATGTGGTACATTTCAGTCGGCATACCGATCGTCAACGATCCTAACGAGGCGTGGCGATACCTTCGCCTTATCCCGTCGCAGCAGGTTCCAAACCCCGCGACCAGTGATCCTCTTATCGTCCAGCGGGTGCTTATCACGGAAGGGTTGCCTCCTAGGGGCGTGATTGCGTGATAACGACAAACCTCTGTATTCGTTTTTGTCTATAATTATATCGCCAATACTTTAGGAGATTTGATTATGGATAGACCAACGCTACGGGCGAT
>NZ_JCABZP010000008.1:0-2583 GCF_059499945.1 Agrobacterium sp.
CGCTCCTTTTCGGGGCGGGGCGCACGGGATTTGCGCGAATGGATCGCTCGGGAAGCCGAGGCGGCGACATCGAATGAGGATCTTGCCCGTCGCTTCGTTGCGGAGTGTCGCCGCACCCGCACGATCCTTCCCGGCTCCTCGACGATCGAGCGCCTTTGCGCCGATGCGCTGGTTGAGGCCGAGCGCCGGATCGAGGATCTTATCGCCCATCGCATCACGCCAACCCTGAGCGAGAATTTGGCTCACCTGTTGGAGGATACGGTGGATGGTCGCGTCACGCGCTTCGTATGGCTGCGACAGTTCGAGGTTGGCGCAAATTCAGCAGCCGCTAACCGGCTGATGGATCGACTGGAATATCTTCAAAGGTTCGATCTTCCGGCGGATTTGCTGGACGGCGTGCCGGCGCATCGTGTGACCCGGCTTCGCCGGCAGGGCGAGCGCTATTACGCCGACGGCATGCGTGATCTGCCCGAAGACAGGCGGCTTGCGATCCTCGCTGTCTGCACCCTGGAATGGCGGTCATCGCTGGCCGATGTCATCGTGGAGACCCACGATCGCATCGTAGGCCGTCTCTATCGGGCCTCCGAACGCCTTTGCAACACCAGGATCGCCGACGAAAAGGCGGCCGTTCGGGACACGCTGAAGTCCTTTGCCGAAATCGGTGGTGCTTTGCTTGGAGCGCAGGACGATGGCACGGCCCTGGACGGGATAATCGCCACCGGGCCTGGCTGGGAACGGTTCAGAACCCTTGTCGCCACGGCCTCCGCGCTGACCAACGTGCTCGCGGCCGACCCGCTCAGCCGTGTGCTGGACGGCTATCACCGTTTCCGCCTCTACGCGCCCAGGATGCTGCGCCTGCTCGACATGCAGGCGGCGCCGATCGCCACGCCTCTTCTGGCGGCCGTTGCGATGCTGCGTAACGGGATCAAGGTCGATCCGCCGGTGGATTTTCTACGTCCCAACTCGAAATGGCATCGTCATCTTCGCGCTGAGCCCAGCGGCGACCACCGGCTTTGGGAAATCGCGGTGCTGTTCCACATCCGCGACGCCTTCCGGTCCGGTGACATATGGTTGGCGGGATCGCGCCGCTATGGCGACCTCAAGCAGCTTCTGGTCCCGCCACAGGCGATAGAGCAGACCGCGCGGCTCGCCGTGCCGCTGCGGCCCGGCGAATGGCTGGCCGAGCGCAGGGCTCGACTGGATACACGGCTGAAGGAGTTTGGCCGCGCGGCGCGAACCGGCACGATCCCAGGCGGCATCATCGAGAACGGCAAGCTGCACATCGACAAGCTGAGGGCCGACACGCCCGAAGGGGCCGAGGATCTCGTGCTCGATCTCTATCAACAGCTCCCGCCCGCGAGGATCACCGATCTGTTGCTGGAAGTCGATGAGCGAACCGGATTTTCCGAGGCGTTCACGCATCTGCGCACCGGCGCGCCCTGCAGCGACCGGATCGGCCTGATGAACGTGTTGCTGGCGGAAGGCGTCAATCTCGGTTTGCGCAAGATGGCGGCGGCGACCAACACGCACAGCTTCTGGGAATTGCTGCGGATCGCGCGCTGGCATGTCGAAGGCAGCGCCTATGATCGGGCGCTCGCCATGATCGTGGAGGCCCACGCCGCCCTGCCCATGGCCGCCTTCTGGGGACAAGGGCAATCGGCATCCAGCGACGGGCAGTTCTTCCTTGCTACCGAGCAGGGCGAGGCGATGAATCTGATCAACGCGAAATATGGCAACGTCCCGGGCCTCAAGGGATACAGCCATGTGTCCGATCAATATGCGCCGTTCGCAACCCAGGTGATCCCGGCAACGGTCAGCGAGACTCCCTATATCCTGGACGGGCTGCTCATGAATGACGCGGGCCGCCGCGTTCGCCAGCATTTTGCCGACACGGGCGGCTTCACCGATCATGTGTTCGCCGCCTGCGCCTTGCTCGGCTACAGGTTCGCCCCCCGTATCCGCGATCTCCCTCAGAAAAGACTCTATGCCTTCACGCCCAACGCGACGCCGGCCAATGTGCGAGCGCTGGTCGGAGGTAAGATCAATGAACCGCTCATCGAGCGCAACTGGCCCGACATCCTGCGCATCATGGCGACGATCGCAGCGGGGATCGTCGCCCCCAGCCAGATTCTTCGCAAGCTCGCCTCTTACCCGCGCCAGAATGAGCTGGCCCTCGCATTGCGAGAGGTGGGCCGCATCGAGCGAACCCTGTTCATGATCGACTGGATTCTTGATGCCGGCCTCCAGCGCCAGGCTCAGATCGGCCTCAACAAGGGTGAGGCCCACCACGCCCTAAAGCGCGCCATCAGCTTCCACCGCCGAGGTGAAATCCGGGATCGATCCGGCGAAGGCCAGCACTATCGCATCGCCGGAATGAACCTGCTCGCCGCCATCATCATATTCTGGAACACCATGAAGCTCGGCGAGGTCGTCAATACCCGGGCCGCCAGCGGTACCCATATCGCGCCTGATCTACTCGCCCACGTCTCGCCGTTGGGATGGGAACACATCAATCTAACCGGGGAATATCGCTGGCCCAAATCCTTAGCGTAGGATTCCGCCCCCTCCCGCAAACGCCCCCTA